>DATFZY010000021.1:0-15350 GCA_035313865.1 Candidatus Acidiferrum sp. | reverse complement strand
TCGGCCCACCATGCGGATTCAGCAAAAAGGGAACTTTCTTCATTCCGTCCCAATCCACCGGCTTCGTCACGATCCCGTCAATCTCCAGCCCGTCCTTGCTGCTCTTCCACTTCACCACTTCCGTCGCCGCCAGCGCATAGTCGCCCAGCCACGCATTCTGGTTCGTGATCTTCTCCAGCGTTCCGAAACTCAAATCGCTGCGGTAAACATCCTCCGGATGCGTCGGATCGCTCCACGTTCCCACGGCCGTCTTTCCGTCGTCGCCGATTCCGGCGATGTTCACCACGGATCCTTCCTTCGTCATCGCTCTTACTGTGCCGGACGACACTTCCGCCGCGAACACGCGCATTGACTCGTGGTCGTCCGTGTTGAAATAAATTGTCTTCCCATCCTTTGACCAGTTCGGCTCGCCGGAATTGAATTCAAACGATCCGCTCAACTTCTTGGCAGATCCCCCGTCAGCGCCCACCACAAAAAGATTCTGCTTATAGATCAGCATCCCCGAGGTTCCTAGAAACGCGATCGACTTTCCGTCCGGCGACCATCGCGCTCCATGCGTCCATTCTGCCGCGCCAGAATCCGCCACCTTTTTCGGGGTGCCGTTTGCCACGTCCATCACCCAAGCCGTCTGCATGCTGGTCTGATCGAGCAACGGTGTAGGATTCGTTGTGAATGTGACGCGCGCCCCATCCGGCGACCACCGCGCCTCGCTCACTGTGAAATCCCCTTTGCTGATCTGTTTTTCCTCGCTTGTCGCGATGTTCCAAGTCCAGAGTTGCGCCATCTTGAAATCGTGGTCCACCGCTGCCGCGTCATCTTTCTGCTTCCCGCGCTTTTCTTCCTCTTCGCTCGGCGCAACGGTAGCCGTTAGCAACAGCGTCTTCCCATCCGGCGAATATTCGAAGCCCCGCACTCCACTCTTGTGCCTGGTCACCTGCCATGGCTCGCCTCCATCGGCGTAAATGAACCACACCTGCGGCTTCGCATCCTTCTCATCTCCCGCATCCATCGTAAACGCCAGCAGCTTTCCGTCTGGCGACCACGCCAGATTCGACACGCTCTTCTCTCCGCGCGTAAATTGTCGCGCCGCCGTCGACGGCCCGACCACTGGCACGACCCACAAATGCGTCACAGACTTCCAAGTGTCCTTATCCTTCTCCGTCGAATTCTCCGCCACCAGATACGCCACTCTCGTTCCGTCGGGCGAAATCCGCGGCGAACTCACTCGCGCCACTCGCAAGGCGTCCGCCGACCCAAACAATTTCTTCCCATCCTTGCTCTTCGCCGCTGCATCCTGCCCATTCGCACTCTGTCCGCTTGCGATCACCCCGATCACGCCCGCAAGGACAACTATTCCCCGCACCATTTTATGTATCCGCGATCTCGTCACTGGAGAACCTCCCCTGACATGAAACATTCGTTTCACCCGCGCCCAGCGCCGCGAAGTATATGGGCAAGCTCGCGCCCATGCAAGGCATTCGCCATGCAGCCGGGCTCAGCCGAGAGGTGCTCATGTCGTGCTTATGTTGAGGATTTACGTGCCCCGTACTCATCCAACCGCTTTTTGTAGAGGAACAACACGCTCGGACCAAAGGACAGCAACATCACGGCAATCCCGGTAGCGATGCCAAAGCTCGTCGCGGCCGGCGCGGAGCAATCATGACGCCGCCGCACAATGACGTGGCATGGCACGACAATCAGCAATTCCAGAATGCTGCCCTTCAGCAGCCACGACACCGTTTGATTCACAACCGCCGAGGATTTCCTGAAATAAAGGTAGAAAATCACTCCCCACGCCAGCCACAACCCTCCCCAGAAAAGAAAAACATCCGCTCCCTTATCGAATAGACGATCCCAGAATTTGTCGCCGCCGGCAGCAAATCCCAGCCCCCAGATCACCGCGGAAGTCAGAAGCGCCGTCAGTATCC
Organism: Candidatus Acidiferrum sp.; assembly: GCA_035313865.1. Classification (GTDB taxonomy): domain Bacteria; phylum Acidobacteriota; class Terriglobia; order Acidiferrales; family UBA7541; genus Acidiferrum. The sequence continues at coordinate 13,422 of DATFZY010000021.1, read as the reverse complement.
CCGCTACGGCGCACGAAATCAGAATGTGCGCGCGCGGCTTGAGCCGTTTTTGCGACGTATCCACGGACAAGAACAGCAGCAGCGCCTGACTCCCGATAACAGCCGCCGCCAAAATCCAAAATGTCCAATCTCTGTACACGTCCTTCACGCCATCGATCAGCCCGGACAAGGTCGAAAGATTACCCCCTCCAAGAGACATCGCCCCCGGCACAATGAGAACGAGCAGGATCACCGCATAAAATCCCGTAACCACGATTCCCCATTTGCGCATGGCTAACGCCTCGGCTAGCCCACTCTTTATCACATTCATAACGTCACAACTAAAAATCGCTGCACTATTAGCGCCCTCCCTTCAGGCGGTCCTAGTACCTACAACAAACGATGTATTTTTGCACGCAAGAACTCCGGCGATCTGGAAGAAACTACACACTTCCCGGTTTGATTTTTCTCCCGCGCCCGTTCGCATTCCGCCCTCTATCCAATTGAATTTTCAACTCCTTATGAAATTCATAGCAGCTCTGGCCGCAAAGTTGCCCATCTAACCGCGGGACCCAAAAAATCTCGGAGAATCTATCCATTCGAGAAGCCGTGAAGTTGGCAGCAACACAATCGTGATTCGCGCATGGAGGCGCACAAAAATGAGATACGCACGAAGCTGTTCGATCATTGCCGCGGGTTTGCTCTCTCTCAGTTCACTCTCGTTCGCAAAAAGTCCAACCAGTGAGAAAGCGGAAGACGACCGTCTTCAGAACTCAGGGAAGGTCATGCAGGAAATCCTCAACGTTCCCGACGACATTCCCCGGGATCTTCTCGACAAAGCACGCTGCGTCGTCGTGATGCCCTCGGTGTTGAAGGCTGCGTTCGTCGTCGGTGGCAGTTACGGCCGCGGCACCATGGTCTGCCGCACTGGCAAGGATTTCACCGGCCCCTGGGGCGCGCCCGCTATGTACGCGCTCGAAGGCGGCAGCTTTGGTTTCCAGATTGGCGGCGAAGCTACTGATTTTGTCTTTCTTCTTATGAACGATCGCGCCGCCAGCAGTCTCTTGCATAGCAAAGTCAAGCTGGGTGCCGACGCATCCATCGCCGCCGGACCCAAAGGACGTTCCGCGGAAGCCGATTCAGACGCCTACATGCGCGCTGAAGTTCTGAGCTACTCCCGCGCCCGCGGCGTCTTTGCCGGAGTTTCCCTGGAAGGCTCGACGTTGCGTCCCGATGATGCAGGCAATCGCAAGCTCTACGGCACGCCGGAAAAAGCGCGCGAGATTGTCCGTCAATCGGATTATTCTGCTCCGCCGGCGGCTCACGATCTAATCGCCACTCTCCAGACCGCTTCTCCTCAAATCAAGCGTTAGCTCCACTCACGGCGGGGAGACCGGTGTTGCTCCGGTCTCCTCCTTTCCCACCTTTCTTTAAGCCAGAAAGATTCGCTCGACATTTCATCCGTCTTCACGCGGTAGTCCGTTCTTAAGGGAGAGAAAAACTATGGCTGCAAGTGTGTACGTGCCAGAAAAGTTCAACGGAATATCAAGTACCAGCAGAATATGACCGGTCGACAAATCTCGATTCTGATTCTCTTCGCGAAATCGAACCGTATGAAGGATCTGTTGCCCCCGATGCCAGCTTGTTCTCAAGCTCTCCTCACTATCCTGCCTGGCCGCGTAGTCGAAGTCAGACTCCCTTAGTCAAACCCACTCGTCCCTAAAACAGCCCCCTAAGGCTTCCAATGCCCAAACTCCAGCCATTTTTCCAATTCATGAAATGCGTTTTTTAGGTGAACACTCCTATCTCGATGTTGCTATTGTCTCCCGATGACGGCGGCGCCCATGTGCCTAGACCGAGGCCTCTTTTCCGGCTATACGGCAGGTCCTTTCTATGACGAGATGTTCTCCTCGCAGGGGCAAGCACGTTCTCACTATGCCCGCCTCCTCGAAAAACTAGGTGGCATGGCTCCCTCCCAATTCGAAGAACGCCGCAAGCTAGCCGACCTTTCTTTTCTCCTCCAGGGCATCACTTTCACTGTCTACAGCGACGGCCGCGGCACTGAGCGCCTCTTCCCCTTCGACCTCATCCCCCGAATCCTCCCTCAATCCGAATGGGCCCACATCGAAGCCGGCCTCACTCAGCGCGTCGTTGCCCTGAATCTCTTCCTTCAAGACGTCTACGGCAAGCAACTCATCCTCAAGGACCGCAAAATCCCCTCTTCGCTCGTCTATTCGTGTCGTCACTTCCGCCGCGAAATGATCGGCCTCGAAGTCCCCCATGGCATTTACACCCACGTCTGCGGCATCGACCTCGTTCGCGACTCCTCCACCGGCGAGTTCTACGTTCTCGAAGACAATGTTCGCACTCCCAGCGGCATCTCTTACGTCCTCGAAAATCGCCTGGTCATGACCCGCACCTTTCCCGAAGCTTTCCACGAACACGAAGTCCTCCCCGTGGCCCACTACCCCGCGGAGCTTTCCCGCATCCTGCGTATGCTTTCGCCGCGCGGCGAATCCGAATCCCAAATCGTCCTCCTGACTCCCGGCATTCACAATAGCGCCTATTTCGAGCACAGCTTCCTCGCTCAACAGATGGGCATCGAACTCGTCGAAGGCAGCGACCTCATCGTCGACGGCGTAGTCGTCTACATGAAAACGATTTACGGCCTCAAACGGGTCGACGTAATCTACCGCCGCGTCGACGACGATTTCCTCGACCCTCTCTGCTTCCGTTCCGACTCCATGCTAGGCGTCCCCGGACTAATGGGTGCCTACCGCGCCGGTAACATCGCCCTTGCCAACACCCCCGGCAACGGCGTCGCCGACGACAAAGCCATCTACGCCTATGTGCCCACTCTCATAAAATACTATCTCGGCGAAGATCCAATCCTCCGCTCCGTAGAAACTTACCTTTGCGATCGCTCCGACCATCTCTCTCACGTCCTGACCAATCTCCCAAAACTGGTCGTAAAAAGCGTCGGCGAATCCGGCGGCTACGGCATGTTGATGGGCCCCAGCGCCGCCCGCGCAGAAATCGAAGCCTTCCGCGAACGCATCATGTCCGAGCCGCGCAACTACATCGCTCAACCCATCGTTCCGCTCTCGGTCGTCCCATCGTACGATTCCGCCGCTCAATGCATGGCAGGCCGCCACGTGGATCTCCGCCCGTACTGCCTCTACGACGGCCAAAAAGTGACGATAGTCCCCGGCGGCCTGACTCGCGTCGCTTTACAACCGGGCTCTTTAGTCGTCAATTCTTCGCAGGGCGGCGGCAGCAAAGACACCTGGGTCCTCCGAGGAGAGTGCTGACATGCTCAGCCGCATCGCCGATTCTCTCTTCTGGCTCGCGCGCTACACAGGACGCGCCGAAGACACCGCGCGCATTCTCGACGTAACCTTCCACACGCTTCTAGAGCAAGCGCAGAAACGCTACGGTCTCCGCTGGGATCCGATTCTTTCGATGGCTGGCGAGGAAACTCTTTTCCGCCAGCTCTACAATGAAGCCAACGCACACAACGTGTTCGAATTTCTGGCTTTTAATCAGGACAATCCCAGCTCCATCATGCAATGCATCACCAAAGCTCGCGAAAACGCCCGCAAAATCCGCGACCGTATCTCCCGCGAAATGTGGGAAGACCTCAACGGCCTCTACTTCACGCTGGGCACTTTCGATCCAAAAGAAGAAACTGCCGCCGGCCCGCACCGTTTCTGCGGCCGCGTCATTTTCGGCAGCCACCGCTTTCACGGCGTCACCGACGCCACTCTTCCGCACGATGAAGGCTGGGATTTTCTCCGCGTAGGCTGGGCACTCGAGCGCGCCGAAATGACCGCCCGCTTAGTCGACGTCCAATACCGCAATCTTCTCGCGCTCTCGACTATCGGCGGCACACCCGACAGCCATCAATGGATGGCCGTTCTGAAATCCGTAGGCGCCTACGAGGCCTACCACCGCCAGTATCATTCGCCAATCGATCCAGCCCGCGTAGCCGAAATGCTCATCCTCAACTCCCAGCACCCGCGCTCCATCCGCTTCTGCGTCACGGAAATGCAAGCAGGCCTCCGCGCCATCAGCAACACCGGCCCCGGCTCCTACGCCAACGAAGCCGAGCGCCTAACCGGCAAAGTTCTCGAAGGCCTCCGCTACGATCGCATTGACGACATCCTCCGCGGCGGCCTTCACGGCTACCTCACGGGCCTAATCCAGATGTTCAACACCATCGGCGAAGTTATCGCTCGTACCTACTTCTACTACGCGGCCATCGCATGAATCGCTATCACTTACTCCACGCCACCGAATTTCTCTACGACGGCCCCGTCTACGAAAGCTACAACGAAGTCCGCCTCCGTCCCATTCACGACGACCGCCAAAGCTGTCTCTCCTTCCGCCTCACCACTCTCCCCGCGTCGCGCGTCTCGAGCTACAAAGACGGCTACGGCAACTGGATTCACGTAAGCAACATCCTCCCGCATCATCGCCGCCTCCGCTTCGAAGCCGAATCGGTTGTCCTCGTCCACGAAGCCCCGGCCCCGGAACCCGGAGGCATGTTGCTCAAGGATCTCGAAGCCATGCGGCACGAACTCCACGAAGAACACTACGATTGGCTCGCCGCCAGCGCGTACGTGCCCTACCTTCCCGAATTAGCCGAAATCTCAAATGCCGCCGAAGACTCCTCCGACGGCACGGTAGCAAACTTCATCCAGGCCGCCTCCGATCTCATTCACAAAAGTTTCGTCTACATGAAGGGCGCCACACACGTTCACTCGTCCATCCGCGATTCGCTCACACTTCGCGCCGGCGTCTGCCAGGACTTCGCTCATCTCTTATTGGGTGTAGTTCGAATGCGCGGCTTGCCCGCGCGCTATGTCTCGGGCTATCTGGTCAGCGGCAGCTCCGGCCCCACTTCCAAACAAGAAGAAGTCATCGGCGGCCAAGCCTCCCACGCCTGGGCAGAAGTCTTCCTTCCCGGCCAGGGCTGGGTCGGCTTCGATCCCACTCTCGGCAATCCCATCGAGCTGCGCCACATCCGCGTAGCCTACGGTCGCGACTACGGCGACGTTCCCCCGGTTCGCGGTGTCTACAAAGGGCGCGCAGGCCAAAGCCTCTCCGTCGACGTCCGCTTCCGCCCCGCCCTCGACCACTCTGGCCACGAACAATTTGCCGAAACCTCTTCCGAACCCGAAGAATCCGACTCCGCTCCCCAGGAGCGCCCCCAGCAGCACAGCCAGCAATAAAGTGCAGTCCCTGGAGTAAACAAGCTCGCTCCATCCCTTGCACGGTCGGGCCCAGCAAGGATTTCGGCGGCGCTACCAGAGTTTCCGTCAGTGTACTTGTGAGCCCATTCATTAAGGACAAATTGGAAACGCAGCGACGGCCTTGGACCGCCGCATTCAGCGTCCCCAGTTGCATCCCCTCCATTTAGGTCAGCATTGCGGGCTTGACCGCTGTGAAATCAAGGTTCGCGGTAAGAGTCGTTTGCAAGTCTCTATAATCCGGCGAGCACTCTTCCAGAGCGCTCTCCCCTTATATGATTGCCCGTCGCGCCGTCCTTCTAAACCCTTCAGGATCAGTCTATCTTGCCCGGAAGAGCGAAGGGTCTACCCTGCTTGCCCTGAGCCGCGAAAGCAGGCTTGAAGGGCCAAGCCACCTGCCCGCATCGTGCTCCCCTGTCCCTGTTCCTGAGTTACCGTCCCTGTTCTCCTCTCCACGCTCCTCGAACTCTGTGTTGAGATCCCCCCTCCGACCGATCATCCTGCCGATAGTAGCTCCCCTAAGTCCCCTTAGAATCAACACTTTTGAAAGTGTATCAAAACAAAGAACTTTAACGTCTCTAGAATCAACACTTATGCAAAACTTGGGGGAGGGGGGCCATCACTATCGTTAACTTCTCATTCGTTAGCTTCGGCTTCCAGTTGGCCCATGCAAGGAGAACTTGGCAATCGCAGCAGCCTATAGTCAGCGGTGGGAGAATTTGGTATCCTCCGCAAATGTAAGGTACAGGGCTGTATCCTGAGGTTAGGGACGGCACCGGAGGCCACCATGAGTGTTGTCCCCAATGTGGGCAATGGCAAGATCACTGTGCCCGATTTGCTACAGCGGAAGTCCACCGTTGCAGGTTCTCCATCCAATTCGCAGAAGATTACCTGCCTCACGGCCTACGACTACCCGACAGCGCGCCTGCTCGACGAAGCCGGCGTGGATGTTCTACTTGTAGGCGATTCGCTCGGCATGGTCGTGCTGGGCTATGACAGCACGCTGCCCGTGACGATCGACGAGATGCTGCACCACACGCGAGCCGTCCGGCGCGGCACGCGGCGCGCGCTGGTAGTGTCCGACATGCCTTATGGCAGCTACCACGCGGATACCGCGGAATCGCTGCGCAATGCGGTGCGCTTCGTGAAGGAAGCGGGCGCGGAAGCGGTGAAGGTGGAAGGCGGCGAGCGGCGGCTGGAACTGATTGTGCGGCTGACGGAAGCAGAAATTCCGGTGATGGGGCACGTCGGACTGACACCGCAATCGGTAAACGCGCTCGGCGGTTACCGCGTGCAGGGAAAGACAGTCGATGCGGCGGAGCAATTGTTGCGAGACGCCCGCGCGGTGGAAGCGGCGGGAGCGTTTGCCGTAGTGCTGGAAGCGGTGCCGCGAGAGCTTGCGGCGCAGATTACGCGCGAGTTGCGGATTCCTACGATTGGGATTGGAGCCGGGCCGGACTGCGACGGGCAGATTCTGGTCATTCATGACCTGGTGGGGCTGACGTTTGGGAAGACGCCGAAATTTGCGCGGAAGTATGCGGATATAGGGAAGATGATTGCGAAGGCGGTGCGGGAATATTGCGACGATGTCCGAGGCGGGATGTTCCCGACGGATGGCGAGTCGTATCATGCGGCGCAGACCGTGAAAGAAGAGGCGGAAGCGCCTGTTAATACAGATGGGGATTGGTAGAACGAGGAGCAGGGAATTAAGACAAAGGCAGGTTCCTCGCTACGCTCGGGATGACAACTGAACTTAAATGAGTTTTAGCTTTGGTGGCGGAGGTTGAAATGACGCCGGAAGATATGCGCGCGCTCTATGATTACAACGCGTGGGCGAATCGCCGGTCGCTGGATGCTGCGACTGGATTGACGAACGAGCAGTTCACGAAGCCGATGGGTTCGAGCTTTGGGTCAGTGCGCGATACGCTGGCGCATATCTGCGGCGCGGAATGGATTTGGCTGGAGCGGTTTCAGGGGCGTTCGCCGGCGTCGTTGCCGGATTCGCCGGAGTGCACAGACGTCGAGAGTCTTCGCGCGAAGTGGGCGGAACAGGAAGCGCGGCTTATGGCGTTCGTAGGGAAGCTGACGCAGGACGATCTGAACCGGGTGATGGAATACAAGACGATGAAATTTGGCGTGTATAGCAATCCTTTGTGGCAGTCGATGCAGCACGTGGTGAATCACGCGACATATCATCGCGGGCAGGTGACCACGCTCGTGCGGCAAATGGGCGCGCAGCCGATCCTCACGGATTTGATGCATTACTATCGGGAACGTCAGAAGGCCGCAAGCGCGTAGAAGGGGCTGAGGAGTTTAATAGTTCGATTGCAAAGCTATTGTTAGGATTTGGGCGTAGGGGCGCAGCAATGCTGCGCCCCTACAAAGTTTAAGGTGGGCATGCACAGACTGAAGTCTGTGCCACGGGCGGCGTGGAGATCATTCGGACCATTGCTTGGATGAAAGAGTACGCGCGGGCGGCGCGGGCGGAGGGGCTTGTCCTCGGGCTGGTGCCGACGATGGGGGCGCTGCACGAGGGGCATACCGCGCTGGTGGCGCGAGCGCGGAAGGAATGCTCGCGGGTCGTTGCTTCCGTGTTTGTGAATCCGAAACAGTTCGGGCCGAAGGAGGATTACAACAAATATCCGCGTGACCTGGAAAAAGACGCGGAGACACTGGGAGCTGCCGGAGTCGATGTGCTTTTTGCTCCTGAGGCTGCGGATGTTTATCCGGATGGGTTTCGGACGTATGTGAATGTCGAAGGAATCAGCGAGCGGCTGGAAGGGCGGTCGCGGCCGGGGCATTTTCGCGGCGTCTCCACCGTTGTTTTGAAATTATTTGAGATTGTGCAGCCGCATTTTGCTTATTTCGGAAGGAAGGATGCGCAGCAGGTGCGGATTATCGGAGAGATGGCGCGCGATTTGAATCTGGATGCGGAGATTGTGGTTTGCCCGGTTGTACGGGAGGCGGATGGATTGGCGCTTTCTTCGCGGAATGCTTATTTGAGCGGAGAAGAGCGCGCGGCAGCAACTGTACTGGCGCGGGCGCTCGTGGCAGCGAAAGACGAGTTGGCGGCAGGAGTGCGCGACGTGTTGCAATTGCAGGATGTCATGCGACAGCTGATTGAGGCGGAGCCGCTTGCCCGGCTGGATTACGCGGAGATCGTCAGCGCGGATACGTTTGAGTCCGTCGTGCGAGTGGCGCGGCCTTGTTACGCGGTGCTGGCGGTTTTTGTGGGGAAGACTCGGCTGATTGACAATCTTTTTATTGAACCAAAGGCGGACGGCGCGGACGAGTTTACCTTCCGGCTTTGAAGTCTAATTTACCGGGGCTAAGAAATAATTTTAGGGCGGCCATCTCCGTCACGATGATTCGCAAAGTCCGGGCGCGACCGGCAAGCGGTCATCCTCAGCCCTTCACGCCGCTCAGGGCAAAAAGGATGACCCTACCTTTTTCCCGAGGTGACCGCAGCAATTATTTTTTTCGAAATTTCGTCGAAGACTTCGGCGGCATGGCCTTTGGCGCTGACTTTGTCCCAGATTTTTTCGAGTTTGCCGTCAGGGCCGATAAGATAGGTGCTGCGGACGATCCCAAGGAACGTGCGGCCCATGAATTTCTTCATGCGGCGGGCCCCGTAGGCTTCGAGGGCTTCGAACTTTGGATCGCTTAGCAGATCGAAATTGAGTTTGTATTTGGTTTTGAAACTGGCCTGCGCTTTTACGGTGTCGGCGCTCATTCCCAGGATTACCACTCCCAGCTTGTCGAAGTGCTTTTTTGCGTCGCGAAACTCGGACGCTTCGACCGTTCAACCGGAGGTGTTGGCTTTGGGATAGAAAAAGAGGACTACGCGCTTGCCCGCGAAGTCGGTGAGAGAGACTTCGGCGCCGGCGTCGTTCTTTAAGCGGAATGCGGGGGCTTTGTCGCCTGCTTTGAGCATGAAAGCGGTCGGCATTTGTTCTTTCCAATGTAGCAGAGAAAAGGTTGAAAAGTTCAAGGTTCAGGAGTTAAAAAAACGAAAGATAGCATCGCCAATCGCGCTCCGGACTGTAGTGTGCATCAGCACTCTGAGAGTGTGGAATAGAGGGTCGCTGGAGCGTTGAATGTCGAACGGTCATCCTCAGAAGGATGATCCCACGGTTGGGTGTCCATGATTTCAGGGCAGAGGTCACAGAGCCCGCAGAGAAGAATGGGCTCAGGAGAGGAGCTTGCGCAGGATGTCGTTGACGGATTGGGGGTTGGCCTGGCCGCGTGTGGCGCGCATTACCTGGCCTACGAAAAAGTTGAAGACGCCTTCGTTGCCGGATTTGAATTTGGCTACGTTGTCGGGATTTTTTTCGATGACTTCGCGGACGGCTTGTTCGATCGTGGAGTCGCCGACTTGCGCGCCGAGATTTTCGGCGGCGACGATGTCGGCCGGTGAACGGCCCGTGTCGAACATAGTGGCAAAGACTTTTTTGGCGACGGCGGCGGTGAGCTTGCTAGAGTCGAGTAACTTGAGGAGTTCGGCGAGGGCGACTGGAGTGATTGGGCTTGCCTCGATCTCCTTTCCGGAATCGTTCAGGCGGCGAAGGAGCTCAGTTTGGATCCAGTTGGCGGCGGTTTTTGGCGGCGCGCCCGCATTGGTGACAGCTTCGAAATAATCGGCGAGCGATTGCGACGTGGTCAGAATTTCTGCATCGTAGGGCGTCAGGCCATATGCGGTAGCAAAGCGGTTGCGTTTTGCTTCGGGAAGCTCAGGGAGCGAGCGGAGAACCTCTTCGCGCCAGGCTGGGCTTGCGTGAACAGGGAGCAAATCCGGCTCGGGGAAATAGCGGTAGTCGTGGGCTTTTTCTTTGGAGCGCATCGAGACGGTGACGGATTCGTTCTGGTTCCAGAGGCGCGTTTCCTGGGAGATGCGCCCGCCGGATTCGAGGACGCCGATGTGGCGCTCGATCTCGTATTCAAGGGCTTTCTGGAGAAAGCGGAACGAGTTTAGATTTTTCACTTCGACTTTGGTGCCAAATTCTTTTGTGCCGCGGAGGCGGACACTGACGTTGGCGTCGCAGCGGAGCGAACCTTCTTCCATGTTGCAGTCGCTGACGCCGGTGTAGAGCATGATCTGGCGAAGCGTGGTTAGGTAGGCGTAAGCCTCTTCGGGGGTGCGCATGTCCGGCTCGGAGACGATTTCGCTGAGCGGAGTGCCGCAGCGGTTGTAGTCGATGTAGGCCTTGGTGGCGGATTCGGAAAAACCTTCGTGAAGATTTTTGGCGGCGTCTTCTTCGAGATGGAGGCGCGTGATGCCGATGCGCTTCTTTGCGCCCTCGTGGTCGACTTCGAGCCAGCCGTCCGTGGCCAGAGGGAGTTCGTATTGGGAGATTTGGTAGCCTTTGGGAAGATCTGGGTAGAAATAATTTTTACGGGCGAAGCGGGAATGTTCGTGGACGATGCAGTTCAGAGAGAAAGCTGCGCGCATGGCTAGTTCGATTACGCGCTTGTTCATGACCGGCAGCGTGCCCGGGAGGCCCAGACAGACGGGGCAGACGTTTGTATTGGGGGGATCACCGAAGTGCGTGGAGCAGCCGCAGAAGATTTTGGATTTCGTCAGGAGCTGGACATGAACTTCCAGGCCAATGACTGGCTCGTATTTGGCGAGCAGTTCGGGGGAGAGGTTCGTCGTCTCTGAGGAGCTCTTCGGCATGGTGGACCGGGAATTATAGCATCAGGCTGCACCCCGACGAGACTGCAGCGATTCATGGCGTTGACGAAGAAGAGGCACGGCATGCCGTGCCCCTGCGAAAGGTTTCGATAACGTTTCTGGCGGTCATGGTGAGATTCAGTGGGAGTTCATTGAGCGCGAACCAGCGGACTTCGCGTGTCTTGTGCGGTTCACGGTTGCTTGCTTCGCCACTCAGGATTCGCCCGAGATAGGCGGGCGAGACCCAATGCTGATTCTCGTGAGGTAAGAGATGGTCGGTGACGCATAACAGTCCGTCTATGGCAATCTGCAATCCGACCTCTTCCAGCGTTTCGCGCACCGCGCAATGCTCAAGGGCTTCGAGAAAATCGAGTTTGCCGCCGACGATGCTCCAGCAATCTGCCTCCGGCGGATTTTTGCGCAGAGTAAGGAGCACGCGGCCAACTTCATCGACGAGGAGCACGCCTACGCCGACTCTTGGCTGAGCTGCGCTTGCGGTTTCAATCGCGTTCATCGTTGTTTGTCGTTCATCCATTTTATCTCTGAAGGCGTGTAGGCCGTGGATAGACGCGAGAGGAGGCGCGCGGAATTGTTTTCGACGATGATCATTTCCGCGTGGGCTTGGCGTATGAAACCTTCTGCGACGGAGTGCGCGGTGAGCGCGAGGAGTGGGTCGTAATAGCCGGCGACGTTCAGGATGGCGCACGGTTTTTGGTGGATGCCCAGTTGGAGCCACGTAAGTGCCTCGCAGAATTCTTCCCAGCTTCCGTAGCCGCCGGGGAGAAGGACGAAGGCGTCGGCCAAATCGGCCATCATGGCTTTGCGCTGGTGCATGGATTCGGTGACGTGCAACTCGGTGAGGCCGGTGAAGGCGATTTCTTTTTCGACGAGAGCACGGGGCATGACGCCGACGGCTTTGCCACCTGCGGAGAGAACGGAATCGGCGAGGATACCCATCAAGCCGACGCGGCCGCCGCCGAAGATCAGAGCGATTCCGGAGCGGGCAAGCTCCTGGCCGAATTGTGTGGCGGCTTCGGCGTAGACGGAGCGGAGGCCGGGGCTCGAGCCACAGAAGACGCAGAGATTGCGGATGCGCGTGCGATTTACATTGGTTCCTTCCGTCATCGGCGGTATTAACGAATTCCGACGTGCACTGGTTCATGAAGATCAGGCAACAAGCGTTCCGCTAGAGCAAAACCTCCAAAGAGGAGGATCGCGTAGACCGCGTCCCCTGCGAGAGTGTTCCAAAAGAACGGGACTCCTGCGATGTAGCAGGTGAGCAGTCCGGCAGTGGTGTGAGGATAAGTCAGGCCGAACGCCCAGACGGCGAAGTTAGTGACGAGGAAGAATTGAATGGCGCCTGCGAGCGTAGCGAGGCCGACGCGGGGCACCGTGCGGCGTTTGCGCAACAGGAGGCCGATGGCGACACTTGCGAGAAAGCTGGCGTAGACGATGGGCATCAGTTTGTGGAAGCCGATGAAAATGTCGCCAGCGAAGAGAGCGAGCAGGGGAAAGAGAAAAGCGAGGCGGCGGCCGCGGAGGATCGCGCCGGAAAAAATGGCCATCGCGCCGACGGGGGTGAAGTTCCACGGGTGCGGGGCGATGCGCAGGGCGGCCGCGATGAGGATCAGGACGGCCGCGAGAAGCGTGCGATAGAGCAGAGTTTCTTTTTGCGAGAGTTGCGTATTCATATTGGCGCTTTCTCCAGTGCTGGAATTAAATCACAAAAGACGAAGCCATCGCGGTTGACTACCTCTCCCGTGCGGACGGGAATGGGAGAATGAAAAATCGGGCCGTCAAAGACGAAGGTGTGGAACTCGCCGTTTTCGCCGCAGGGGTCGGCTTGCGGAGGGAGATCGCGGAAGAAGGAGTCGTCGAGTTCGCGGCCTGCAAAACTGGGATTCATGATTTTGGGGTCAATGCATACGGCGATGGCACGGAATTTGCTGGCGTGGAAATGGCGGATTAGTTCGCGCGTGTCGCGCTTCCAGATGGGAAAGAGGGCGGTCATGCCAATGCGCGCGAGATTGTTTTCGCGGTAGACGCGGAGGTCTTCAAGAAAAATATCGCCGAAGGCTACTTTTCTGATCCCCTGGTCAAAGTGTACGCGCAAAGCTTGCTCCATTCGCGCTTCGTAAGTGGGGTTCACGCATTGCGGAGGGATGTGGACTTCGTGGAGCGGCAAGCCGATGGATTGGGCCTGGAGCTCGAGGAGTTCCCGGCGGACGCCGTGCATGCTGATGCGATCGTAGCCTTCGGTGACGGTGGTCAGGAGTGCGGCGATACGGACGTTGTTCTGCTGAAGCAGTGTGTGCAGCGCCATGGCGCTGTCTTTACCGCCGCTCCAGCAGAAGAGGATGGGTTCAGGTTGGATCAATGTGCACTCCAATATTTTTCGATCTTGCCCGGGTGGTGCGCTGTGCGCCCCTACGTTCGCCCTGCGGTCGGATGGCGAATTATCGGAGGCGGACCTTCAGGTCCGCCACTACTTGGGGCCTGGGAACGTATAGCGGACGCCAG
>DATFZY010000020.1:0-28745 GCA_035313865.1 Candidatus Acidiferrum sp. | reverse complement strand
TATGCCACGCTCGACGAACTCGCGAACGACTCGAGCGTCACCTCCGTCCACATCTGCACGCCCAACCACGTCCACTTCGAGCAGTCCAGCAGACTCCTCCGCGCCGGCAAAGACGTCCTCTGCGAAAAGCCCCTCGCCATGGATTCCCGCGAATCCGAAATGCTCGTGAAAATCGTGCGCGAATCAAAACGCGTCGGTGGCGTCGCCTACAACCTGCGCTACTACCCGCTCTGCCAGGAAGCTCGTTCCCTCATCGCGAAAGGCGCCATCGGCATTCCGCACACCGCTCACGGCAGTTTCCTCCAGGACTGGCTCCTCCATCCCACCGACTGGAACTGGCGCCTCGAACAAAAACTCGGCGGCGAACTCCGCGCCGTCTCCGACATTGGCACGCACTCCATGGACCTGCTGATGTGGCTCACCCAGAAAAAAATCACCGAAGTCTGCGCCGATCTCGCCACGATGATTCCGGTCCGGCGCAAGCCACGCGGCCGCGTCGAAACCTTCAAAAAAGCCGACGCCGGGGGCTATGACGAAATGCCCATGACCACCGACGATTACGCCACCATCCTCCTGCATTTCCAGGACGGCCTTCGCGGCGTCGTCACCGTCTCGCAAGTCAGCGCCGGCCACAAAGCAAAGCTCAGCTTTGGCATCGACGGCTCCGAGGGCTCGCTCTGGTGGAACGCGGAAAATCCGAACGAACTCTGGATCGGCCGCCGCGATTCAGCAAACGGCTCCATGATCAAAGATCCCGCGTTGATGACGCCCGAAGCCAGGCCCTACGCCGTCTATCCCGGTGGCCACACAGAAGGCTATCCCGACACATTCATGCAACTCTTCCGCGACTTTTACGAATACATCGACAATGGCGATCTCAGTGCGCCGCGAAAATTCCCCACCTTCGAAACCGGCCACGACGAAATGCTCCTCTGCGACGCCATCCTGAAAAGCTCGCAAGAAAAATCCTGGCAGGACGTCCAGTGGGACTAAGGAGATGAAAGCGGTAGGGGCACGGCATGCCGTGCCCGTTCCGGATCCCAATGAGGATCGAGAGGCGATTTGATTCCAGTAACAACGCTTCCGAGTGAAATTGCAGTTCGTAGGGGCGGAGCTTGCCCCGCCCTCGCGCGATAGCTACCAATTCAACGGTTCGCGCGCTACTTCGGCGGCGAGTAGCGATAAATCAAGCTGGGCGGCAAACGGTCCGACCGCGACCGCGTGTTGTACTCAAGCTCGTACCCAAGATGTTGCGCATCGTCGGGATATTCTTTCCCCGGCGGATACGGGTAGGGAATCAAGGAGTGCCGCGGGAGCGGCTCGACGGTAAAAGCGTGCGCCGCGTAAAAATCGAGATCCTTCTCGAAGCCGTTGGCGTAGAAAAAATAATCGCGCACCCACCCTGCAGGCAGCGCAGGCAAATTATGCGGATCGAAATCAAGCTTGACGCCTTCGCCGGAGCCGAACACGACGAAGCGGTCGTCCGCAGCCGTGAGCAGATCAAGCACATCGCCATACCGCGTGTAATTTCCCGCGGCGTGCGCATAAGGCCCGGTCATGCTGCGATTCGTGAACGAGTAGGTCGTATCGCTAGCGGGAGTCAGACGAATTTCGCGCGGATAGCCAAGGAATTCGAGTGAAGCTTTCGCAAGCGGAATTTCAGACGTGCGAATTTCCTTGGCATCCGGAGATTGATCAATGCGAATCGCGTCCCAATAAATTTTTAAATTGGTGACGATGCGAATCCGCCGCGTCCCAGGAGGCAATTTGCCAGTAAGGTCGGTGATCATCGTGCGTTCGAGGCCGGCAGGAAAGCCCATGTCTTCGACGACGCGCACCCACTTGTTTTTTGCGTCAAGCGCTTCAACATACGGCGCGATAACTTTCACGCCCGCTTGGTCGGCGGCGTACATCGAAGTAGCCATGAAATAGTCGGTGTAGCCGTCGATGATCAAGCGCAGCGGTTTTTGCGCGTCCCACGCGCCGAGGTCGAGTTCGAGCCAATGCAGTTTCGCGAAACCGGCGAACGGCAAACTTTCGAAATCCGCGACGTATTTGCGGTCGCGCTGCGAGATGAGGGAAAGAACATCGTTGCTGTGATCATCCCACGCGCCAAGAGGAGGATGAGCGTTCTGGCTGGCGATGACTTTAAATTCAGGGAAGGGAGGATTCGAGACAAATCGCTCGTTAGGAAAAACTTCGTACGACGCAGGGTGATCGATGGCCAGCAAACGAAGCTGATCAATATAAACGGTTTCTTCCATCGGCTCCATAAAGCGGAAACTCAACATGCCGTGAAGCGGATGAACGCTGTTGGCGGCAACTTTTAGATATTCGTCGGGATCGGGAACGTCGCGCTCCGCGACGCCGTGTTCGCCGGGACCGACCCAGTGTCCGACGACGCCGGGGCCAATCATGTCGGCGATGAATTCATACTCCTTGCCGTTCCAGGAAAACAGAACGGGGCAGGAGCTGCCGCGGCGATCGAGTTCAGCGATCGATTGCATTTTTCTTGCGGCAAGATTGATCTCGTCCTGCGGAACGCCTGTCGGCCAAAGGAGGCGCACAACTTCGGCATTTTGTTCATCGGCAAGCCCTGCCAAAATTGTCGGGGCGTTTTGCCCGAGATAGCCGGAAGCGCCCTGCACTTCCCATTTCTGATAGAGCGCCCCGGCATACACTTCAACTTTCGTACCGATGCCGCTTTTATTGTCGGCCAGCGCTTTCAGTTCGATGCTCATCCAGTTGTGCTGCTTGCCGCCTTCGTTGCGCAAAAAGACCGGCGGGCCGCCGAGCTGAGTGACGACGAGATCAGCGCTTCCGTTGCCAGCGATGTCGGCGACGGCGATAGCGCGAGGCTGCGAAAGTTTGACGGAATCGAGGTGAACATCTTTAGTGACGTCGGCCCAGCCTTTTGCGCCGAGATTGCGCAGCAGGCGGATTTGGCCGCCGCTGCTGGTTTCGCCGACGGCGATCAAATCGAGCCAGCCGTCGTTGTCGTAGTCGATGGCGGAAATGCCCCAGCCGCGTTGCCACCCAAAATCGGGGAGGGGCACGCGTTCCAGATGTTTGCCGTCAACATTGCGCCAAAGGCTGATGCCGGGAGCGCCTGCGTGCGTGAAAGCGAGATCCATCCAGCCATCTTTGTTGAAATCGAAAGCCACGACACCGACGGCGGGCGGAAGATTTTCTTTCTTGAAATCGATCGCGGCAAGCGGCGTGAATTTTCCTTCGCGCGGATTGAGATAGATGGAAGCGCCGTCGCTGCCGCCAGCAAAAACAAAATCGATGGCACGGTCGTTGTTGAAATCGGTGGTGACGAGCCCCGCGCCGGTAGCGTCCATTCCCAGTGCGGTTTCGGCGCTAACGTCGGTGAAGGTGCTATTGCCGTTGTTGCGCCAGAGAATGTTGTGAGCCTTTGTCGCCGCCGTGGCAGCGGCGGTCGGCTGCATGGTGATGTAGAGATCGAGGTCGCCGTCATGATCGTAGTCCACGAAAGTGACGCCGACGCAGCCAGCGTCGCGGCGTATGCCAACTTTATCGGTGACGTCTTCGAATTTGCCGGCGCCGTTATTGTGGAAGAGGCGGACGCCGTCGGAGAAACAGACGGCGAGATCGGTGTGGCCGTCGTTATCGAAGTCGCCCGCGGCGCAGCCAAAGCCGGCGCCGGAAATGGCGAGCTCCGATTCCTGAGTCACGTCGGAGAATTTGCCGTTGCCGAGATTGTGAAGAAGATGACTGGTGCCGGCGGGGCCGGCGTTGACTAAGAACAAATCGGGCTTGCCGTCGCCGTCGTAATCAAAGAAGCAGGCGCCAGTGCTTGGGCCGAGGGGAAAGGCATTTGCCGCCATGGAGGGAAAGATCGAAGAGCCGGATTGCTGCGCGTAGCGGACGGGGATGGCCGGCGGCGCGTTTTGCGCGGAGCTGCGCGGAAGTTCGGCGAGAGAGAAGCGGCCCTGATCGCCGTAGCCTGCGCCAAACGGAGTGCCGAGATGCTCGGCGGTAATTTTTTGGAATTTGGCGAGATGCTCGCGCGCGCCGTCGGCATTTCCGCTGCGTTGCAGGGCGCGAGCGAGGCCAAATTCCGCGGAAGCGTGATACGGAAAAAGCTCCAGCGCTTTTTGGAAGGCGGCGATGGCCTGATCGTAGCGCTGAAGCTGAGAATTCAAATAGCCGACGAAATACCAGGGGTCAGCTTCGTTGGCGAGTTTCGTGACGTGCGTGAAAGCGTCGACACCTTTTTCCGCGTCGCCCAAATCCTTGTAGGTGAGGCCGAGGTTGTACCAGGCATAAGGATCCTGCGGAAGTTTTTCGGCGGCGGCGGTGAGAGCGGTGCGGGCGGCTTCGAGTTTTTGCTGTCCGAGAAGAGAGATGCCGAGGTTGAGGCGGGCGACTTCGAAGGTCGGGTCAAGCGAGAGAGCCTTTTCGAAATATTTTTGCGCATCGGCAGGGCGTTGCTGATTCATGTACGCGACGCCGAGCGTATTTTCGCGATAGGCTTCGGCGGTGTCGTAGTGAGGCTCCGCGTGCTGCGCGGGAGAAGCCGGAGCCTGCGCCGCGCGAGAAAGGACGATTGTGGCAACGGCGGTAAAGAGCGAGAGGCAAACCACGAGTACGACTGCTATGGGCCGAAGGGGAGCGTGCATGAAGGTCTGTGTCCTGTCCACGCGAATGCGGCGAATCGAATTTGTGGCCGCCGCAGAGCACTCAAGATTCTGGGTGTAACGGGTAGCAGCGTCAACCGTTTTGTGGTTGCTGCCCCGGCTCAGGCGAGATCCGTGGCGGATGAGTTTGAATATTTCGGGAGGAAGAGATTGAGTGCTGCGGCGAGGGCCAGTGCTGCGGCGAGGGCTGTGAGAAGAGAGACGTAGGAGCCGGTAAGGTCGAAGGCGCGGCCGAGAATTACTGGCCCAATGGCGCCGGCGGCGGCGTAGAACGTCCAGGTGAGGCCGTAGAGAGTGGAAAAGGCGCGGAGACCGAAGTAGCGGGTGAGCAAGTAGGGCGTGATGGCGGCTTCGCCGCCGGCGCCGATGCCGATGAGAGCGGCGGCTACGCAGCCAGCGGGAAAACCAGCGGCGCGCGCCAGGAGAAAAACGCCCGCGGCGGTGCTCAGGTTCACCAGAAGGGCGACGCGGGCGCCGAAGAAGCGGTCCAGCAGCCAGCCGACAACGATTCTGCCGAACAGACTGGAACCGCCTAGAACGGATGCGCATAACGCGGCATCCCTGGCGGTGATGCCGCGATCCGTAAGCAGCGCGGAGAGGTGAGTGATCGCGCCGTTCATGCTGATGGAGCTGACGAACAAGACGGCGACGATAATCCAGAAAGCGTAGGAACGCAGGCCTTGCTGCCAGGTCATTCCAGAATGTTCGACTGGAGCGGACTGCGGCTTAGTGAGGCCGCGTTCGCGGACGTAGCGCCAACTTAGAGGTAGGCCGAGCAGAAGAGCGATCGCACCGAGAGACGCGTAGGCTGTGCGCCAGCCGGAGCCGCTGATTATGGATTGCGCTACCACTGGCAGGATCATGGCGCCCAATCCAGCGCCGACCATTACGAAGGCTAACGCTGTGCCCAGGCGTTTCTCGAACCAGGTGGAGATGGAGCGAGAGTAGGCGAGATGAGCTGCGCCGTTGCCGACTAATCCTATGAGGATGCAGGTTGCGTAGAACTGCCAGATTCCGGAGCGCAAAAGAGCCATCGACGCGATCGAGCACGCGAATACGGTCATGCAGGGAAGAATGATGCGGCGGGGGCCGAAGCGGTCGATCCAGCGGCCGAGGAGCGGGGAGATCAGGCCGAGGGTGATGGCGGCGAGACCGAAACCGAGCGAGACGGCTTCGCGGCTCCAGGAGAATTCGGCGCTGAGCGGTTTTACGAAGACGGCGAAGGTGTAGACGAAGAGAGAGCCGAAGCCGGCCATGACTCCGAGGCAGGCGGCCAGCACTACGCGCCAACCGTAATAGGCGGCGTCGAATTCGGTTAGAGCCGGCGCTGGCGCTGGAGTGGCGCCTTGCGTCGCGTTAATGGGTTCCTCGGGGCGGGCGCTGGTCACGAGTTCTGCTCAGTGAGTAGCGAGTCTCGCACTGGTGGGACGGGCAGATGCATTGGCTCGCTCATGGAATCGGTACGCCTCCATTGGAGTGAAGTAGAGAATCGATCTGGCCGCGGTGAAGAAGCTTAACGCAGGGCGGCATTAGCGGGTAAGTGGACTGCAATCCTTGGCGGAACGCCATACTACTTTTGCGTTATCGGATGCATGCGGGGTGTTGCCGGGTGCCTAGATGCCGTAGTTCGCGGAGCGGAGGCCGTCTTTGTAGGCTTCGCGGGCTTCGGTGGCTTTGGTGTGAGTGTCTTCTTCCGTGAAGTGGGCGGTGTCCCAGTGTTCCATGGCGACCATGGAATGGTCGGGAGTGGCCAAGGCTTCTTCGGCGCGGATGGCGTCTACCCATTCATCGGTGGCCTTTTTGTAAGCGAGGCGCAATTGATCGAGATTTGGTTTGTCCATGATTGATGAAGACTAATGCTGCGAGAAAGCAGGGTCAATTCGTGGGGATGAATTTAACGGAAAATTCACAGGGGGAGTTGGCGAGATTTGGTTGCATGGTGCCCGATGGAAATCCTAGCGAGTGTGGCTATTTTGCCGAGGGGAGAGTGTCGTTGTAGGAGTGGCGGGCCCAGCCTGCGTAGTGTGGGTTGGCGCGGTTGTTGTCGTCGAGGGATTTGAACATTTGGGGAAGGAGGTCGAGGTAATCCGGGGTGCGGAGGCCGATGACCATTTTTGCGAGATTTGGATCGTTAAGGCCTTCATAGGCCATGTCGAGGAATTTTTGGCTGTTGGTGCGCAGCTTTTCGGTTTTTTGTTCGGGGGATTGGCCGTCGCCGGGATTGCTTAGTTCATAGAGCATTAGCGTGAGGCGCGGCAGGGCAGAGAGAAGCATTTTGCGTTGGGCTGCGGTGCCTTTGAGCAATTTGTTCTGGATGTCAGCGTTGATGGGCAGGTGAGCGGGTTCTGCGAGTGAGCGAGCAGTGCGGTAGGCATCCACGAGACCGGGAAGGAATCCGAGATTGCCTGGGCCCTTATTTTCCGGGCGTTGCTGGGGTTCGATGTCGAGATGAATGCCATCGAACGAATCTTTGGTGTGATGGTTGTTGAATTGGATGACGTCGCGGATGTGATCGAGGAGTTTTTCGCGGTGCTTGCCGGGTTCGTCGGCGTTGGCGCTGTCGAGAAGGGCTTCGACGTGAATGTGGTCGCGATGGAGAAGTTCGATGAGATGAGCGAGCGGGGCTTCGGCGAGTGGGCCGCCGTGCTCCGAAACGGAGATGTAGACTTCATTGATGCCTTGGGATTGGCAGAAGTCGCGGAGTTTTTCAGCGCCGCGGGGAGCCTCGAGGACTGCGGGGCCTTTCCAGACCCAGAGGCCGTGGACGGGGGTGATGTCTGCGGCGACCGAAGGAAGAGCAAAGACGGCCGACAGGAACGCCGCCCAGAGCGAGAAAAAAATCAGCCGGACCATCGCCGGACGGAAGAGTGGGTTGCCGAACGTGAAGATGGCTTCAGCGGCTAGCGCGGCGACAAACCGGGCTGCGTTTGCATCCGCGCTAATGGTGGATGGGGACGGCTGAAGTCCAATCCGCGTGATAGAGAACATTCGGATCGATGGTGACATTCGACTGAACATAAGCCCCGTTCTGGTTCTGGTAGGTGTATTTGTACTGGTTGCTGGCGGTAAAGGTTTGGCCGGTGCTCGTGTTCTGATAAAGCTGCTGATTGAGGATCCAGTCGGTGACGTCCTTGGTATGGCGGTCCTGACGGTCCATCTGGGCCATAAATTGATCGTGCCTCGCCTGCCCCTGCGCGTTCATGTTCTGAATGAAATTCTGGGCGTTCTGCGTCATGACCTGAAATTGCTGCTGACTCGCCTGCATCATGGTATTGAAAGAGGCCCACGAGGCGGCGATGGCCATGTTGGTCTGGTTTTGCCAGTAGGCATTGCTCGTTTGATTGTACTCAGGATCAATGCGTACGGATTGGATCATGGCTGCCATGGCCGCAAAGTGGGAGTCCAATTGTCCTGCCGGGGCGTGAAATGCCGTGACGATTGCGTTGGAGGAGTATTCGGGCTCTTTCCGATAGGCCACCATCGCGGTGCGGCTGACGTTTGTCATCACCATCAGTTCTCGACGGACCATTCTGGCTTGGAGCACGCCCTCTTCCGGCTGGCCATCGAGGTTGAAATGAAGGTGGACGCGGCTAACCTCGACCTGGATTCCAACCTGATTGAAAAAGGTAAACTCCACTTTGGACAGATTTGCTTCGGCGATGGCCTGGTCAGGTGAAGGGCCTACAGAATCAATAACCGCATCGGGACGCATGTGAAAGACGACAAACTGCGAATAGTCGCCGGCAGAAATCGGTGGAAGGAATTTACAGTTTCCAAACTTAGGAAGGGTTCGCGGGTCGTCGGCCCACAGAAATCCGGCGCGGGGGACCAACTGAACACTGTAGCGCTGGTCGGGGCTGTAGGCGCGGTAGGCAACGCTGGTGTAGTGGCCCTGGCATCCCGGGCCTTCCAAGACAACGCCTTCAAATTCCCAGTTGGCTGGGATTTGCATGGTGTAGGCCACCATGTTGAACATGGGATCGATGATGGGGACAGTTTTTGTGGGGCCGAAATCCTGCTGGGGTGCGTTGGTGTTGGCCGGTGCGAAAACGTCGGAAGGGAGCTGCCCTGGAGTCGCGTGGTTGCTCGCCGAGAAGCCGGTGGCCAGCAAGAGAGCTGCAAGGGGCAACGTTGCGAACGTCTGTTTGCTGAGCGACATGGAAGCTCCTAGCGAGATTGCCGGGGTCCGATTTTGGACTGCCGGAGCCGATTTCCCAGCACATTGATTACGACGGCGCAGAACTGCCTGTCAAGAGATTCTGCGCCGCTTTGCCTATTGCGCGGGGACCACGGGCAGTTCGATGAAGGAGGATTGATTGGGCGCGTGGTAGATGCGCTGGGTGGCTTTGCGGTAGTCGTCAGGTTTTGCCCAGAAAATGTTGGGGACGAAGGTTTGCGGGTTGCGGTCGTAGAGCGGGAACCAGGTGGATTGGATTTGTACCATGATTTTATGGCCGGGGAGGAAGACGTGGTTGGCGTTGGGGAGATTGAAGCGATAGAGAAGAGGCTTGTCGGCGTCGATGGGCTTCGGAGTTTCAAAGCTTTCGCGGTAGCGGCCGCGGAAAATGTCTGCGGAGATCATGAGTTGGTAGCCGCCGAGGTTGGGTTGGCCGGCGACTTCGTCGGGGTAGACGTCGATTAGCTTGACGACCCAGTCGGAGTCGGTGCCGCTGGTGGAGGCGATTAGATTGGCGATGGGCGCGCCGCTGATTTTGATTGGGGATTTGAGAACGTCGGTGCTGAAGACGAGGACGTCTGGGCGACCGGAGGCTTCGCGTTGGTCGTCTACGAGCCACTGCGACCAGGTGAGGACATCGGTGTAGCCCATCGGTTGGCTGGGGCGGGAGCGGTACGGAACTGGCTTGGCTGGATCGGAGACGTATTCGTCGAAAGGCGCGTCGGAAGAAGTTGCGGCGGTGAAAGTTAGTTTCAGGCCGGCCGTGAGATAGAGCGGTTTGGGTGTTGGAGCGCAGCCGCTGGAGCAGCCGGCGGGCCATTTAGGTAGGCGACGCCAAGTGTTTGTGCCAGTCTCGAACGCTGAGACTGGGGCGATGTCGGCTTTGGGTGCGCCGTCCTTTAAATATTGAGCCAGGAATGGGGCCAGGATGTGTTCGCGGAAATAGGTGCCGGTGTCGCTGCCGAATTTAATGGCGCCCAGGGAATAGGCGTCTTCAATTTCCTGGCCGTGATGCCATGGGCCCATTACTAGGAAGACTTTGTCGTTGCTGGTGTCTTTGGGCTTGATGGCTTTGTAGACGGCGAGCGCGCCGTAGATGTCTTCCTGATCCCAGAGGCTGTGAACGAGCATGACCGGAACTTTGAGCGGTTGGGCGGCGAGGATTTTGTCCATGGCTTGCTGCTGCCAGAAGGAATCGTAGCTGGGATGCTCGAGGATTTTGCGCCAGAAACCCATTTGTTCGAGGCCGTGGCGCCGGCCTAGTTCGCCGGCAGAGACCGCCTCCATATATTGGTCATAGTCATCGAAGTGGCCGCTCCACCACTTGGCACTGTTGTCGCGCGTGCCGTCCTGTTCATAGATGTAGGCCATGTTTTGTTCGCGGAAGGCGCCGTTGTGGAACCAGTCGTCGCCCATCCAGCCGTCGACCATGGGATTCATGGGTACGGAAACTTTTAGCGCGGGGTGAGGATTGACTAACGCCATCAGCGGGGTGAAGCCGTCGTAGGAGATGCCCAGGATGCCAACTTTGCCGTTGGATTCGGAGAGATTTTTGACGAGCCAGCCGATGGTGTCGTAAGTGTCCGTGGCGTGATCGACGTTGCTTGGATTGAGCGGCCCGTGCAGCGGGCGGTTCATGACGTAATCGCCCTCGGAGCCGTACTTGCCGCGAACGTCCTGGATGACGCGGATGTACCCGCCTTCGATGATGACGTCAACGGCGTTGTCGTAGCCCTGGAGGATCGGGCCGAGATGCGTGCTGTTGGCGTGAGAGGTGAGATCGCTGGCGTTGTAGGGAGTGCGGGTGAGGAGGATGGGCGCGTTTTTGGCGCCTTTGGGGATGAGGATGACCGTGTGGAGTTTTACGCCGTCGCGCATGGGGATCATGACGTCGCGGCGGGTGTAGTCGAAGGTATCGGTGGCGGGTTGGACCTGGGCGGGGGATTCGTTGGGGAGACTTGTGGCGGATTGGGAGAAGGCCGGAGGTGTGAGGGTGAGGCACAAAAGAGTGGCGGACGCGGCAAGAACGGAAAGTTTGCGGGCGTAGCGATTTATGAATGCCATGAAAAATTCTCCAGTTTGGCGGGAAGATGGTTTGCGTTTTTGCGAGTTCGCAAGAGTTCGCCGGGTTTTGCGTGGAGCGGGGAGATTATACAGAGGACGAGCAAAGCACGCCAGAAGGACAGAGCGGGCTTGCCCGCCTTGTTTTCTGTAAGAGTCTCATTCTTGGGAATGAAGAGGCAGTATGCGGACGCGAGCGCGGTCGGGTTCAATCGTCAGGAGAGCTCCTGATTCTAGTTCCGTCTGCGCATGACGCAGCGCAACGAGGATTTGCGAGGCGACGCTTTTTATCTCAACACACGTTAGAGGAAGAACGAGCGAATTGGCTTATACGGGAACTATTGGGCGCGCGGTGTCGTTACATACCAAGGGAGAACACTATGTCCGCCTGGGTGCAAGACGTGAGACACACATTCCGGAGGCTTTCCAAGTCGCCGGGTTTCGTGCTGGCCGTTGTCGTCTCTATTGGCCTGGGCATTGCGGCCAACTCGACGATTTTTTCGATGGTCAGCAAATTTGTTCTGAGCCCTGCACCTGTGGGCAATCCCAGCACGCTCGTGGCGCTGCACACTACCGAGCGCGGCGAATGCTGTAACCATTTCACATGGCCGCTGTTCAGCGATTTGCGCGAGCAAGCCAAATCGTTTTCTGGTGTCACGGCGTATTACGACTTGCTTCCCGCTTCGATTGGCGGCAAGGGCGAACCGGAGCGCGTGTGGGGCCAGGCGACGACCGCGAATTTTTTTGATGTCGCGCAATTGGGCATGACGCTGGGGCGCGGTTTTACTCGCGACGAAGAGCGCCTTCCCGTGATTGTGCTTGGGCATCGCCTGTGGCAGCGGCGATTTGGCGCGGACCCGGCCATTGAGGGGAAGAGCATCACGCTTTCCGGACGGCCCTTCACGGTGGTTGGCGTTGCGCCGCTGTCGTTTCGGGGATTGGAGCTGCCGCTCGATCCCGAATTCTGGGTGCCGCTTGGCAACATGGATGATTTGTTGCCGAAGACCAGCAACTATGTGTCGCGAAACTATCATTGGCTCGCGGTTGTTGGACGGCTAAGTCCCGGCGTCACGGAAAAGCAGGTTGCGGCGGAACTGAATGTATTTGCGCAACGCATGGCCGAAGCTCATCCGGATACGGAAAAAGAAAGCGGCTTTCGTTTCGAGACGGCAGGGACTCTTTCTGGGCGCGACAAGCCGGTGGTGATGATTTTTCTTGGCGGACTGACAGTGGTTGTCCTGCTGGTTTTGGGCATTGCCTGCGCCAATGTCGCCAATCTTCTGCTGGCGCAGGCTTCCGGTCGGCAACGCGAGATGGCCGTCCGGCTCGCACTCGGCGCGTCGCGCGCGCAATTGATGAGACAGATGTTTACGGAAAGCTTGGTGCTGGCGATTGGCGGGGGATTGCTCGGCGTGATGCTCTCGCTGTGGGCGACTCGAGCTTTATCCGCATTTCGTCCGCCGGCGCCCGTGCCGCTGGATCTCGGCGTGAGCGTGGATTGGCGAGTTTTGCTGTACACGTTCGCGGTGAGCGTGGGAAGCGGATTGCTGTTTGGGCTGGCGCCGGCGTGGGCTGCTTCGCGGACGATTCTCACGAGCGCGCTGAAGGGCGAGGATACGCTGGCGCGTCCGGGGCGTCGCTGGACGCTGCGGAATGTGCTCGTGGTCGCGCAGATCGCGATGTCGCTCGTGCTGCTTTGCGCTACGGGACTTTTCCTGCGCAGCCTGCAGAGCGCGGCTGGTATTGACATCGGCTTTCGGTCGCGCGGCGTGCTAATGATGTCCATTGATCCGCGCGAGCATGGTTATACGGCGGAACGGACCGTGCAGCTACTGGCGGCGCTTCGCGAGCGGGTGGCTGCACTGCCGGGCGTCGTCTCAGCGGCGTGCACCGATGTTGCGCCATTGTCGGGGGGAAATCGGAGCGACAGCTTTAGCGTTGAGGGCAGGCCGGAGCCCGCGGGGCCCAGTCCATCCGTGGACATGTACATGGCAACTGCTGGCTATTTCGAAAGCCTGGGCATGCCTCTCGTCGGCGGTCGCGATTTCGCCAATGAAGATGCCGGTGCGCCCAAAGTGGCTGTGGTCAACGAAGCTTTCGCACAACACTTTTTCCCGAAGGAGGATGCCATGGGGCGGCGCGTTACTGGCGCCGGTGTGACTTACGAAATTATCGGCGTGGTGAAGAACATCAAATCACGGACACTGGGCGAGGATCTCAGACCGGTTCTCTACCGTTCGCTCGCGCAAAGTGTGAGCGGCGATCCGTCCTTTCTTGGATATACGGTGGTCGTTCGATCGGCGGGAGACTCCGCGATGGTGGCAAGTTCCGTGCGCGTAGAAATCCGTTCGTTGGACCCGACGCTGGCTATTTTTAATGTGGCCACCATGGAAGAGCATTTGCGAGATGCGCTCTTTCTGCCGCGCCTGGCGGGGACACTGTTCGGCGTTTTCGGATTTGTGGGCCTGTTGCTCGCGGCAGTGGGATTGTATGGCGTGATGAGTTATTCGGTGAGCCGGCGCACGCGCGAAATTGGGATTCGCATGGCGCTGGGAGCGCAGGCTACTGGAGTACAGGCCCTGATTGTGGGGCAGGGCATGGGGCTTACGTTGGTCGCCGTGGTGCTTGGGATGGGCGGAGCGCTGGCGGCGGCGAAGCTGTTTACCAGCATTCTTTACGGAGTTCCTCCGCATGACTTGTTGACGTTCACCGTCGTACCTCTCTTCCTTGCAAGTGTGGCGCTGCTTGCGTGCTGGATACCATCGCGTCGTGCGGCCACGGTGGATCCTTTGACCGCACTGCGATACGAATAGTTTTTTCCGATTTCAGTTGATTTCCGCAGATTCGCCCGCGGTTGACCTGCGCCGGACGGGCACCTACCCTTGATTGCATGGCCACGGACAAAATTATTTATGGAACGATTGCGGAACTCACTGCGGGAATTCGCGAGAAGAGGCTTTCGCCAGTTGAGCTTGTGGAGGCGCATCTTGATCGAATCGCCGTGCTTCAGCCGAAATTGAATGCGTTTGTACATCTGGACGCGGAAGATGCTCGTAAGCAAGCTCGGGTTGCGGAGGCCGCGGTTTTGCACGGAGCGGCGCTGGGTTCGCTGCACGGCGTGCCGGTGACGATCAAGAGCTGCATTGATACGGCTGGATGGCCCACACCCGCCGGTTCCTTGATGCGTAAGGATTATGTGCCCTTGCAGGATGCGCCGCTTGTGGCGCGTCTGCGCGCGGCGGGAGCGATTGTTCTGGGAAATACGAATACACCGGAATATTTGATGGCGTATGAAACGAACAATTCTTTGAGCGGGAAAACGAGCAATCCGTGGAATTTGGAGCGGTCATCGGGCGGATCGAGTGGCGGAGAGGCTGCGGCGATTGCGTCCGGATGTTCGGTGGGCGGAGTGGGGAGCGACGGGGGCGGTTCCGTGCGCGTTCCGGCGCATTTTTGCGGAATTTGCGGATTGAAGCCGACGCCTGGGCGCGTTCCTGGGACGGGACATTATCCTCCGGGTGGCGGGGCGTTTGGTTGGATTGGCGTGGTCGGGCCGATGGGACGGACTGTGGGGGATGTGCGCGCTTTGTTTGAGGTTATCGCTGGACCGGATGCCGGGGATGCGCTGTCAGCCCCCGTGCCTATACGCAAGGTTAGCGAGAATGATGCTCGGAAATTGCGCATTGGCGTGCTGGAAAGTGCGGCGCTTGGGAAAGCCACGCCGGAGACCAAGGCGGCGCTGGAAGGCGCGGCGAAGATATTGAGCGAGCATGGATTCGCGGTTGAGACGAAACATTTGAACGGGCTCGATCGGGCAATTGAGTTGTGGTGGTATTTTTTCGGGCCGGTGATTGCATACCTTATCAAGCAGGGAGCGGTCGGGCAGGAATCGAAGATGAGCCCCATGCTTCGCGAGTTCGTGGCGATCGCGACGGCGGACGCGCCAATGGCTTTTGATAGTTTTGAGCAGGCTTGCGCGGAACGGGATAGTTTGCGTGCTGTGATTTTGCGGCAACTGGAGGAAACGCGGGTGCTGTTGTCGCCCGTGTCTTCCGGGCCGGCGTTCCGGCATGGGGAGGGCAACTGGCGTTTAGGTGAGAAAGAGTGTTATCGCGAGACGATGCGGTTTGCGCAGTGGTTGAATTTTGCCGGGTTTCCTGGGATGGCGGTGCCGCTCGGGACTTCGCTGCAGGGATTGCCGATTGGGGTGCAGGTGATTGGTCGGCCGCATGAGGAAGAGGTTGTGATGGCGGTGGCGGAGGCGATTGAGAGGGGGCGCGGGCCTTGGTTGGCGCCTCCCGTGTTGACGTAGAAATTCTTAGCGGCTTTGTCTGTTTCGCGAAAAGAAATATTGATGTAACGCCGCAATCGAGTTCCTGGATCGACGGGCGGGGCAGCCCCGCCCCTACGGTTGCTTTAGTTCTGGGTTGGGGACTGGAGTGTCGCCGAACTTTTCCCTTTGTTTGTTGAGGCTGGATTCGAGGATTTTTTTCGCGGCGGCCAGTTCCGCTTGGGCTTCTTCGCGGCGGCCTAGCTTGAGAAGGACTTGGCCGCGGACGTAGCGAATATTCTCGTTGCCGGGCGCGAGCTTTTCAGCAACGTCCAGGGAAGCTAAGGCTTCGCGATTTTTTCCTTGCCGATGGTAAAGTCGGCCCAGCGACAGCAAGGAAACCGGCAGACGCGGATTGTAACCCAGGGCTTCGCGGAAGGAATGCTCGGCTTCGTCGTCCTTCTGCATATCCAGATAAAGCAGGCCGAGTTGCTCGTAATTGTCCGGGAGATCCGGCTCTATGGCGATGTCTTTGCGAAATTCAGCTTCGGCGCGATTGTTATCGTGCTGGCGCATGTAGGCTACGCCAAGGCTGAAGTGGACAAAAGGCAGGTTCGTGTTGGCGGCCTCGGCGCGCTCCAGTTCGAGGATGGCTTTGTCTGGTTCTTCGCGGTTCAGGTAGGCCTTTCCAAGGATGAGGTGAAACTCAGGCGTTTCGCCTCCGACCTCCAGCAGACGGCTTAGGGCTCTTTCGTCGAGGTTGTTCCTGCCGGAGCTGTGAGCCGCAATTCCCAGCACATATAGATAGGTGAAGTCGTTGGACATTTGGGGCCAAAGGGGCTCAAGTACGGCGACCGCGTCGGCATAGTGTTCGGTGAAAACGTTGCACAAGCCGAGGAGGTAGCGCGCTTGCTGCGAGTCGGGCTGGTCGCGAACGACGGAAGAGAGCGGCGCGATGGCTCCGGCATAATCGCCTCGGCGGTATTTCACGAGGCCGATATTGAGGCGGATGCCGGACATTTTGGGTTCCAGTTTTTCGGCTTTTTGAAGAAAGGTCAGGGCCTGGTCCCATTCTTTACGGCGCATGGCAATCACGCCGAGGTTGGCGTAAGCCGCGGCGGATTGGGGATCGACCGATAGAACGCGGCGGAAAGCGGCTTCGGCGGCGGCGAGATCCCCATTTTGGAGGGCAGCCTGTCCCTCGGAGAACCAGGCAGCCGGATTTGGCGCTGAGGAATTGGTGGGGCCGGGTTGCTGGAGAGCGGGAGCCGAAAATGCGTTCGTGGATGCGGCAAAGAAACCAAAGCCCAGGCCCCACGCAGCTGCTAAGAGGGTTAATCGCAAGCGGACCCGGCCAGGAAAGATGAACATAGAGTTCGCTCTGTAGTGTCCAGCACAGGGAATGGGAATACAAGCGTCGGGCTAAAAGGGCGCGCGGGTGCGTACACGGCGGCAGCGAAATCACTTTTCAGAACGGAAGCTCGATTTTCAGCTTGACAGCAGCGCCGGAATGCCATATTAATCCGATTTAATAAGTGCATTCGGTGCGTTTCCAACGTCGAGTGGTGGGGGCTGTCTCCAATGAGTGGCCTTCTGCGAGCGGCAGAACCAGTGGTGCCCGCGGTAGAAGGCGTAATTTTGCCCACATCAGGCAGGCTTTCCATTTCTAAAATTTTGGGGAGGTAGCAAAGTGAAGGGACACGGTCATTCTTTTCTTCCTGCCAATTTTGTGAAAATTCTTCCGAAAGCGGCGCGTTGGTT
This sequence comes from Candidatus Acidiferrum sp., assembly GCA_035313865.1. Lineage (GTDB taxonomy): Bacteria > Acidobacteriota > Terriglobia > Acidiferrales > UBA7541 > Acidiferrum. The sequence continues at coordinate 11,812 of DATFZY010000020.1, read as the reverse complement.
GGGTTGCGCAATGCTGGCGGTTCTTTGCACCGCTTTCGTCGCCAGGGCGCAGGACACCGGCTACATCAGCGGCACCGTGACGGACAAGTCTGGCGCGGCGGTTGCCGGTGCGGAAGTCACGCTGACAAATATATCCGGGAGCATCACGCACGCCACCACGACCAACGGAGACGGCGCGTACGTTATTGCCGGCCTCCCGGGCGACACCTATAACCTGACTATCTCCGCCAAAGGCTTCCAAAAGTACACCGCGCAGAAAGTGAAGTTAGACGTCGCGGAGAAAGCGCGCGTAGACGTCCAGCTCACGGTCGGCGCGATTACAGAGGAAGTGGTTGTTACCGGCGAGAGCGTGGCGCAGGTAGAGACGCAATCTTCAGCGCTTGGCGACGCCATCACCGGCAAGCAAGTCCAACAGTTGGAATTGAACGGGCGCAACTTCACCCAGCTTGCCACGCTAGCGCCCGGCGTGGTGAATGAGACGGGGCAGGACGAAGGGAAAGTGGGTGTTGCCGGCAACGTCGCGTTCTCCATTAACGGCGGCCGCACCGAATACAACAATTGGGAACTCGACGGCGGCGACAACATGGACAATGGCTCCAACTCCACGCTGAACGTATATCCCAACATAGAAGCGATTGCTGAGTTCAAGGTGCTGACTTCCAATTATGGCGCGCAGTATGGGCGCAACGGTTCCGGCACGGTTGAAGTGGAGACCAAGTCCGGCGGACAGAGCTTCCACGGAAGCGCCTTTGAATATCTTCGCAACGACTTCTTCAACGCCAACGAATATTTTAACAACGCCGCTGGAATTGCTCGCCCGCCTTACAAAAAACATGATTTTGGCTATACCATCGGCGGGCCGGTGTACATACCGCACCACTACAACACAGACAAGAAAAAGACATTCGTTTTCTGGTCGCAGGAATGGCGGCGCGAGAAGAATCCAGCTACCATCGCCCCGATCAACGTGCCTTCCGTGGCCGAGCGCGGTGGAAACTTTTCTGATGTTTGTCCGGCGTATTCCGCCGCGACACCAGTGAATACAACGGCCTTTCCAGATTGCCCAACGCAGGTGGGAAGCGGCGGGATAGCTTTCCCCAACAATACCGTGACGCCAACCGGAGTTGGCACAGCGTTGATAGCCTTGATTCCCCAGCCAACACCCGGTTTTACCCTTGGCGGCTTTCCAGCATTCGAACAAACAGTATCGTTGCCGACCACCTGGCGCGAAGAGTTGATTCGCGTCGATCACAACATCAACGATAATTACCGCCTCACCTTCCGGTACATTCATGACTCCTGGAGCACGATCAATCCAAATCCGCTCTGGGGCAACGGCACTTCCAGCTTTGAGAATATTCAGACGAACTTCGTCGGCCCCGGCACAAGCTTTGTCGCCCGCCTGAACGCCAATTTCACCCCAACCGTGTTGAACGAATTTGTCGCCAGCTATACCGCCGACCATATCTTCCTGAATGGAACGAACGAACCTGCGGCGCTTCCGGCCGGAGCCATGGGCTCTATTTTCAACAACGGCTTTGGCGGAAAGCTCCCGGCCATCCAGTTGAACGGCAACGCTGATATTTACGGCGGGCTCGGGCAGGATACTGGTTACTTCCCGTGGAACAACGCAAACCCGACTTACACCTATCGTGACAACCTGACGAAAATCTTCGGAAATCACACGTTCCAGATGGGCGCTTACGTTGTATTCGCCCAGAAGAACGAGGAGAACTCTCCTAACGTTCAGGGTATTTTGACGTTTGACGCCGGTAACACCCAGGTCAGCACCGGCAATGCCTTGGCTGACCTCCAGCTGGGCAACATCTCCAGCTATACCCAATGGAGTGAAATCACCAAGTACTACAACCGTTATAAGATTGTCGAACCCTATTTCAACGACGATTGGCGCGTGACCAAGCGACTTACGCTCAATCTGGGCCTGCGCGTCAGCTTGTTCGGAACCTACCGAGAAAAGCTCCAGCAGGCTTTCAACTTCGACCCGAAAGCGTTCGTGACCGCCAATGAACCTACTTTCGACCCGAACGGGAACCTGGCGCAAAATGCTGGGAACACCGCCAATCCCCTGAACGGCGTTGTACAGTGCGGAGGAAAAGGCGGGACTCTGCCTCTTCTGCCGGACTCCCTCTTCACAACCACTAGCATTGGTGGGTCTTCCAACGCCGGCTGTCTCTCCGGGCATCTTTTCAACCCGGCGCCGCGCATTGGCTTTGCCTTTGATCCCAAAGGCGATGGCAAAATGGCCATTCGTGGAGGGTACGGCATCTTCTTCGAACACACGAACGGCAACGAGGGCAATTCCGAGTCGCTGGAAGGTTCGGCACCGCTCGTCCTGAAGGCCACACAGTCCAACATAGTCGGATATACAAACGTTGGTTCTGGCAGCGGTACCGTACCGCTCCCTCCACTGTCGGTGGTGTCCGTACCGGACAAGGCTCAGTGGCCGTACGTTCAGCAGTGGAACCTTGACGTCCAAAGAGAGCTGCCTGCCAGCATCGTCCTTTCTGTTGCCTATGTGGGCAGTAAGGGCACGCATCTCACCCAGCTCAGCGATGGCAATCAGCTTTGTCCAATCACTGGTGGCGACCTTTGCCCTTCGGGCATCGCGAATCCTTACACTGCGGGAGAGCCGATCATTACCAGCGGGACAGGCGTTAACACCATCTGTCCGACTACCCCCGGGGGAGCCCCGATGGTGAACGGCGTGGCCGTTACTGGCCCCGCGGAAAACAACGTCCTGGTGGCCGCTTGCGGATTCAGCCCCGATCCCCTTCGCACTATGTACCCTGGCTATAGCAACATCACCTTCCTTCGCGATGCTGCCAATTCCATCTATAACGCGCTGCAGGTTTCGGCGAAGCGCACAGTGGGAGATTTGACTCTGAGTCTTGCCTATACCTATAGCCATTCCATTGACGACTCGTCCGATCGTTCGGACGCTCAATTCGTAAACTCCTACGATTTCGCGGCCGATCGAGCCAGCTCCACCTTCGATCAGCGCCACGCTCTGTCGATAAGCTATGTCTATGGCATTCCGCTCTTTAGGCACGCTTCGTCGGCCTTCGCGCGTACGGCGCTGGGCGGATGGCAACTCTCCGGCATCACCGTGGTGCAATCGGGTAATCCGATCACTTTGACAAACGGAACAAACTTTGGGGACAACGCCGGCGTTGGGAACGGCGTCGCCGCCGCCGGTTCACGACCTGACCAGGTCGCCAGCCCCTACAACGTCCCCGCAAATACTGCGCCCCAGGCGCCAGGGCCGCTTGAGTACAATCCGGCGGCGTTTGCGCTTCCCACAGGCCTTACTTTTGGAAACGTTGGGCGCGACTCGCTGTACCTGCCGGACCACGTCAACTTTGACTTCGGGCTCTTTAAAGAGTTCAAGTTCACCGAAAAAACCGGCCTCGACTTCCGCTGGGAGAATTTCAACCTCTTTAACCACGCGGAATTCAATGGCATCAACACCACTTTCGGATCGAGCGGGTTTCTCTATGCCAACTCGACACACCTTGCTCGAAAGATGCAGTTCGGGCTGAGGTTGTTCTTCTAACCATTCTCCCGTGTTTCAGGGCGGCGCTTTTTTCTCGAGCGCCGCCCTTTTTTTCTGATATTGTCCATCGCTTTTTTGTATACTCCCTCCGCCTGTCGAGGAGGTTTTAAAAAGCCATGAAACGCCGCACTTTTATTGGAACGTCGGTTGCCGCAGCTGCTGCTTTTGCCGCGCGCCCTTCCTGGGCCGCCGAAAGTTCGCACCAGATCAAGAAAGTGGGATTGCAGCTTTACACCGTTCGCGGGGAAATAAAGAAAGACTTCGACGGAACCATCGCCAAAGTTGCCGCCACCGGCTACAAAGAAGTCGAGCTTTTCGGTGGGGAATACGGCGGCCATTCGCCCAAGGAGATCCGGGCACTGCTTGAAAAGAATGGACTCGTCGCGCCTTCGGCCCACATTGACTACGTCACGATCGAGAACAAGTGGCCTGAGACCCTGGACGCGGCGCACATCATGGGGAACGAATACCTCGTGTGTCCGTGGATCGATGAAAAGCAGCGGACCGCCGATGGCTACAAGCGGGCGTCGGAACTCTTCAATAAAGCAGGCGAGGCCAGCCAAAAGGCGGGAATCCAGTTCTGCTACCACAATCACTCCTTTGAGTTCGCACCGTCGGACGCCACTGGCGGAAAACTCTTGTACGACCTTCTTCTGCAACAAACCGACGCCAAGTTTGTAAAGATGGAAATGGACCTGGGGTGGGTCAGCGTGGCGGGCAAGGATCCGGTCAGCTACTTCGACAAATATCCTGGACGCTTCCCGATGGTTCACGTGAAGGATTACGTGAACGATCCCAATTCGACCAGCAGTTACGCGGGGGCTACCGGCTCGGTGGAATTTAAGGGGCGGCTTGCTGATGTGGGCCAGGGAATAGTCGATTGGAAAAGGATCTTCGCGCACTCGGGCACAGCGGGCATCAAGCACTATTTCGTCGAAAACGACGACGCGAAAGTGCCGTTCGAGGACATCAAGATCAGTTACGACTATCTCAGCGGCCTGCGCTTTTAACTCTCGGCGATTCTCGCTGAGGAAGCCATCAAGCAATGCAACGGAATCGCAGGGCAAAACCAGGAGGATGGGATGAGCAATAGCCGTTTTTCGCGTCGTGATTTTCTGCAAAGCTCGGCCGGGGCTGCTGGCGCTCTTGCGGCTGCTCCGAGCATGTTCCTGAAGCCGGAATACATTCCGTCGGCCCTGGAAAAGGTAGCTCCCAGCGACCGCCTGCGCTTCGGCATCATCGGCATCGGGATGCAGGGCTCAGGCTTGCTGACGGCCGCGCTCACCTTGCCCGGTGTGGAGTGCATCGCGGCCTGCGACCTGTACGATGGCCGGCACACGCTGGCGAAGGAAATTGTCGGCCACAATATTCCGACCACCCGGCGCTATCAGGATCTCCTCGATAACAAGGAAATCGACTGTCTCATCGCCGCGGTGCCGGACCACTGGCACAAGCAAGTCGTGGTGGATGCCGTTAGCGCGGGCAAGGACATCTACTGCGAAAAGCCGATGTCCCACTCCGCGGCCGACGGCCTCGCCATGGTGGCCGCTTATCAAAAGACGGGACGCATCGTGCAGATTGGCTCGCAGCGCGTCAGTTCCGTGATTTGCGCAAAGGCTAAGGAGATTATCGCGGCAGGCACCATCGGCACGTTGACGCTCGTCGAAGGCTCATTGGGTCGCAACGATCCAACAGGTGCTTGGGAGTATCCGCCGCCGCCGGATCTATCTCCGGTGACTGTCGATTGGGACACCTGGCAGGGCACAGTGCCCAAAGTTCCCTTCAATCCGAATATTTTTGCGCGCTGGCGCTGCTGGAAGGAATACGGCACGGGCCTTGCCGGCGACCTGCTCGTGCACCTCGTCAGTGGCATGAACTACATGCTCGGCTGGAACGCGCCGCCGAAAAAGGCAATGTCATTGGGCGCCATTCTGCGCTTCCCCGACGGCCGCAACATGCCCGACGTTCACGCAACGCTCTTCGATTACGGAGGCGCCCCGGTTTACCTGCGGCTGAATCTGGGTTGCGAGACTCCGGAGATTTACCGCTTCCAGGGCTCGAAGGGCATACTCGAAGTCACCGAATTTGCGATCACCTATTATCCGCAGACTGGCGAAGATTCGGCGCCAAGCTATTACACCTCCGGCTATCCGCAGAAGCTGCGCGACGCCTATGTCGCCGATTGGCACGCCAAGAACGACCCGCCTGCCGGCAAAGAACCGGTCCTCGAAGGTTTCACTTTCAAAGGCGACTCCTGGGACGACGAGCGGCCGCACCTCTGGAAATATTTCTCTGGCGTAAAAAGCCGCGTACCGGTCGTGGAAGACGCGGTCTTCGGCAACAACGCCGCTCTGGCTTGCCACATGTCCAATGAATCGTACTTCCGCAAGAGCGCGGTCCTCTGGGATGCGGCGTCGGGCACCATCAAGAACGCCTAAACGCGAATTCGCCAGACCGGGCCATCAGTTGGGATCTGGCGATAGGCTACGCCATTCCCCCTATGGACGAAGAGCCATGCCTTCTGGTAGTTTCCCGGTCAGAGTCAGGCTGGAGGCTTGAGGCCCCGCGAACTGCCTGTCCTTGCCGCCAGTTACCTTCGGGCCACATCGCAACTTAAGCTGAAAGGATGGGTTTTATAATACAAATTGGCCCATCGACTCGAGGAGAGTCATCTATGCGAAAAATTTCTTTTCTTGGTTTCTTGCTGCTGGGGATGCTGCTGCTGGCGATGCCGGCCGCAACCCCCGCGCAGATTGGTATTGGGGTCGGGATTTCCGTGCACATTGGACCGCCGGCTTTGCCCGTATACGTTCAGCCCATTTGCCCTGGCGCCGGTTATATGTGGGCGCCCGGCTATTGGGGCTATGGAGACGATGGCTATTACTGGGTGCCTGGCACCTGGGTTGTGGCGCCTTCTGTTGGTTTGCTCTGGACGCCCGGTTACTGGGGCTGGGGCGGCGGCGGATACATGTTTCATGGCGGATATTGGGGAGCGCACATCGGCTTCTACGGCGGCATTAATTATGGGTTTGGCTACGGCGGCGTCGGTTACGGCGGCGGATATTGGAACCACGGCGTGTTCGCGTACAACACAGCGGTCACGAACGTGAACACCACCGTGATTCACAACACCTACGTCAACAAAACGGTTATCAACAATACGACGGTGAACAACGTCAGCTATAACGGCGGGACTGGCGGAGTCGCTGCGCAGCCGACCGCGGCAGAAAAGGCCGCCGAAAGCGAACCGCATACAGCGCCGACCGCGATGCAGACACAGCACGCTCAAGCAGCTAGTCAGAATAAGGCGCTGTTGGCATCCGTGAACCATGGCAAACCCGCGATTGCCGCCACGTCCAAGCCAGGTGAGTTTACCGGCAAGGGCGTCGTACCGGCTACCGCCGCTGCGAAGAGCGTTTCGCCGAACAACTACTCGAATAAGCCTAACAACGCTGCGAATGTGAAGACCGATCGTCCGCCTTCGGCGCAAACGGCGAACAAAGGAAACACGCCGGCCAATACCAATACGTCTCATCCGAACACCTCGACGAGCACCAATCATCCGAACACCAGCACCGCGAAACCGAACACCTCTTCCCCACCCAAGAGCTCTTCGCCGCCTCCGAACAAGCCAAAGACGGAAAGCAAACCGCAGAAAAGCGCCGAAAAGCCACACAAGGACTGACGTCAGGCAAAACTGGGAACAGAACCTCGGCGCGGCGTTGTTGAGCCGCGCCGAACCTTTTTAGGCTTCGGGAAGAGGCGGGCAGCCGGGGAATTCGCGCAGGGCGGTGTTGCCGATGTACTGCAAATCGGCGATGCCGATTTTACTGGTGTAAAAGCCGTCGCAGGTGAATTTCCGCAGGTGAGCGAAAAAAGCTACGCCCTGGCTCAGCGACGGATCCTGTTTCGCGTTCTTGCGAAAGGCGATCAAGTCGAGCACTTCTTTGCGTTGCTCCGGCGTGCAGTCCAGGAACACATTGGAATAGCGGTCTGTGCAGTAATTGTCCAGCCACTGAAGTCCGCCGCCGAGGACGAGCTGAAAGTCTTCATTTTCGCTCGTAAGCAGATCGATGAATTCAGGGGCGCCGGACTCGACGGCGCCGCCGGATTTTTCATCCTTCGGAATAATCGTGTCGCAGAGCCTGGTCAGCATCTCGTACTGGTGGGCCGAAAAATATTTTGGAACATACTTCCCCGCCGCTGAGACGGCTTTTTCGTTGTGTACGGCTTGATGCGCAAATTCCGCCGCTTTGGCCGGAATGACTTGCAGCACGGACCCGCCAGCCGCGCTGATGGCCAGCGTTCTCAGGATGTCTCGTCTCGAAACGGAATGCTCGCTCATGTCGCGTCTCCCTGAATTCCTTCGCGCCTACAACTCGCCTTTTTTTGCCGCGTCGAGCAAGTACTCGGATGCACGCCAGGCCAGCGCCATGATGGTCAGCGTCGGATTTTTGTCCGGATTGGTGACCAGCGGCGCGCCATCCACCACGAAAACATTCTTCACGTCATGCGCCTGGCAGTACCCGTTCAGAACAGAAGACTTCGGATCAGTTCCCATGCGCGCAGTGCCGACTTCATGAATGATTTTTCCGCCTTCGGTGATGCCGAAAGGATACTGGCCATCGATGGAAGTCTTGGTCTTGTACTCGCCGCCGGCCGCTTCGATGACGGCGCGGAAAGTTTCCTGCATGTCCGCAGCCTGGCGCAGCTCATATTCGCTCCACTTGAAATGGAAGCGCAGCACTGGAATGCCCCATTGATCGACCACTTCCGAATCGATCTCGCAGTAGGTGTCCGGATTGGGAATCATTTCGCCCCGCCCGGCCATGCCGATGCCGGTCCCATACGTTTGCCGCGCGCGCTTCTTTAAGCCCTCCCCGTAGCCTTCTTCATGGTCACAAAGATAATGGAACTCGCCGACGCCCGGCATATCGCGGCCGCCGCCAAATTCAATGTGATACCCGCGCGGAAAATCATTCTTTCGGTCGAACTTCCACCACGGGATGTACATGTGCATCCCGCCGACCCCATCGTGATTGTGCGGCGGCATTTTTTCGAGCTGCGGAATGATGCCCCAGCCATCGCTGCCGACAGAATCCGTAAGGTAGCGGCCGACTGCGCCGGAAGAATTGGCGAGCCCGTTCGGAAATTGCGCCGATTTGGAGTTCAGCAGCAAGCGCGCGGATTCGCAGGCGCTCGCCGCCAGAACCACGGCCCGTGCGTTCACGCGCCTCTCGGTACGCGTCGCCTTATCGATGTACGAAACGCCCTGGGCCTTGCCGTCTTTTCCGACGAGGACTTCCCGCGCCATCGCCCCGGTGACCATCGTCAGCTTCCCGGTCTTCATCGCCGGTGGAATCATCACCTGGCTCGAACTGAAGTTCGACGCCGTCACGCAACCGCGTCCACACTGGCCGCAATAATGGCACGGCAGCCTGCCGTTCACGGACTTCGTCAGAATCGCCAGCCGCGACGGAATGCAAATAATCCCCAGCTTGTCGCATGCTTTCTTGACGATCAGATCCGTACATCGCGGCTTGGGCGGCGGCAAAAACATCCCGTCCGGCGCGCTAGAAACATTTTCATGCGTGCCAAACACGCCGATGTACGACTCCACTTTGTCGTAATACGGCGCGAGATCTTCATACGTGATCGGCCAATCGTCGCCCAGTCCATCGCGCGTGCCCGACTTGAAATCGATCGGCGCGAAGCGCAGCGCGATGCGCCCCCAGTGATTCGTCCTGCCCCCAACGATCCGCGAGCGAAACCACTTGAAATTTGCACCCGGCGCGGATGTATACGGCTCGCCTTCGATGTTCCACGCTCCGTTAGGCGCAAGAAACTCGCCAAAATTCTCCGCCGCATGCCCGCCCACACCAATCCCGCGGTGCGGCAATTCATAAGGCCACATCAGCATCTTGAAATCTTTTTCAGGATAAACCGGCGGGCCAGCCTCCAGCAGCACGACGTTGAGCCCGCCCTCGGTCAGGATTTTCGCGGCAGTTCCTCCGCCCGCACCCGAGCCAATCACGCACACGTCGTACATTTTCGGCGAGCGAATCACTTGAGACATCCCGTTGCCCCCTGATTACAGCTCGTTTTTCTTCATCTGATTCACCGCGAAATCGCAAGCGCGCGCCGTCAAGGCCATGTACGTCAGCGAAGGATTGACGCACGCGCTCGAAACCATCGAAGCCCCATCGGGTAGGAAAAGGTTTTTCACCTCGTGCGCCTGGTTGTGCTCGTTCAGCACCGAAGTTTTCGGGTCGCGCCCCATGCGCGCCGTGCCCATCTCGTGAATCCCCAGCCCAGGCGGCGAAGGCTGCTGAAACACGGAAATTTCCGTCGCTCCAGACGCCGCAAGAATCTCCGCAGCCTGTACGGCAACATCCTTCGACATCGTCAATTCGTTCGGCCCCCACGCGCAATGAATCTTCAGCGTAGGAATGCCCCACACATCGACCTTGCCCTTTTCAATCTCAACGTAGTTATCGTGGCTCGGCAGGCACTCGCCAAATCCATTGAGACTCATGCGCCACGGCCCCGGCATTTTCAACGCCTTCTTGAATTCCGGCCCGAGTCCCGCCATCGTCGCCCCGCGCGACCATCCCTCGCGGCTTCCACCGCCCTGATAACCGTATCCACGCAGAAAATTCGCCTGCTTCGTTTTCACGTTCCGGAACCGCGGCACGTAAATCCCATTGGGCCGATTGCCGAAAGGCATTTTGTCTTCATGCCCTGGCATCCGCCCGCTAGCGCCCGCGCCCATGTGATGGTCCATCAAGTTGTGGCCCAACTCGCCGCTGCTATTTGCCAGCCCATTCGGAAACTCCGAAGTCGCCGAATTCAGCAAAATCCGCGTGGACTCCAGCGTCGAAGCGCAAACAAAAAACACCCGCGCCTTGAACTCCATCGCATTTTTACTCTGCGCATCAATCACGCGCACGCCGCTCACTCGCCGCGTCTCCGAATCAAACACCAGGCTGTGCACCACGCTGTAAGGCCGAATCGTAAACCGCCCGGTCTTCTGCGCAGCAGGCAGTGTCGAACTCAAGCTGCTGAAATAAGATCCCGTGATGCATCCACGGTGGCAAACCCCGCAGTAGTGGCAAGCCGCCCGACCTTTGTGCACGCGCGTAAGTATGGCAGTCCGCCCAATCGTCATAATTCGGTCATCAAAATGTTTCGACATCGCCTCGCGAACATCCTGCTCAACACAAGTCATCTCCATCGGCGGCAGAAATCTTCCGTCCGGCAACTGCGGCAACCCCTCAGCCTGCCCGCTGATCCCCGCGAACTCTTCCACGTAGTCATACCAAGGTGCAATGTCCGCATAACGAATCGGCCAATCCACAGCGATCCCATCCTTCAAGTTCGCTTCAAAATCCAGATCGCTCCAGCGATAACTCTGCCGCCCCCACGTAAGCGACTTCCCGCCCACCTGCCGCCCGCGAATCCACGAAAAATGTTTCCCCTCCTCGCAGCTATAGGGATTTTCCACGTCGCTCACAAAAAATTTATTCGAATACTCATCGCACGCGTAATAACACTCGCGCTGAATCAGCTGCGTCTTCTGCCGCGTAACGTGATCATCCCACCCGCGGTACTTCAGCTCCCAAACCGGAACGTGCTCCACGTAATCCTTTTCCGGAACAATGCTCCGCCCCGCTTCCAGCACCAAAGTATTCAGTCCTTTTTCGGTCAGCTCTTTCGCCGCCCATCCCCCGGTGATTCCCGAGCCGATCACAATTGCGTCGTACCTATTTGTATTAGCCGCCATGCGATTCTCCCCTAAGCCTTTTTCTCGGCAGCTACCAGCACCGGCACGCACCCATGCTGCGCCCCGGGAATAATCACCAAGCCCAGCTCGCGGCTAAATCCAATTTCGGAAGTGTAGTAGCCGTGCAGCGTGATCCCTTTGAAGACCTTGAAGAAATTGCCCCGCAGTTGTGTGTCGCGTTCCGGAACGGTGTTTCCGTGACGCGCTGGTCCGCTCCCCGCCATGGCTACAACTTCATCCATCGCCCGCATCAACGCAAGTTGCTGCGCAGCGGAAGCATCCACGAAATCTTTTCCAAAAAGCTCGTTGCTCTGCTTGTCCACGCCGGCGAGCCCGTCGAGAAAATGGTTGCGGTCCTCATCCGTAGCCCATTCGGTGAGAATCACGTCGATGAATTCATTGACGCGCGCTCCCTTGGCTCCCGGCGTATCGGTCTCCGGAATAATCATTTCGCT
>DATFZY010000019.1:0-10364 GCA_035313865.1 Candidatus Acidiferrum sp. | reverse complement strand
AAGACGGAGCCTTTCCTCGGCGGCCTGCGTGACTTCATCGTGTCCGCAAATGGCGAAAAAGTTTTGTATCGCCAGGGGCCCGGCTGGTTTATCGCTGCGACGGCTGTCGTGCCTAAGCCGGGAGACGGGGCACTGAACCTCGACGGAATGGAAGTCTATGTCGATCCGCGCGCGGAGTGGAATCAGATGTACCACGAGGTTTGGCGGATTGAGCGCGACTTCTTCTATGACCCGAGTCACCACGGCCTGAATGTCGCCGCGGCGGAAAAGAAATATACGCCTTATCTGAAGGGTGCCGGTGGCCGCGCGGATGTCAACCATCTCTTCGAGGAGATGCTCGGCGAGTTGACCGTTGGGCACATGTTCATCGGCGGCGGAGACTTGCCGCAGCCAAACCGGGTGAAGGGCGGCCTTCTCGGGGCGGACTACAAAGTGGAAAACGGGCGTTACCGTTTCACGCGCATCTTCAACGGAGAAAATTGGAATCCCGAATTGCGCGCTCCGCTGACACAGCCGGGCGTGGACGTCATAGTGGGAGACTATCTGCTGGAAGTAAGCGGCCGCGAGGTGCGTGCCCCCATTGATGTCTACAGCTACTTTGAAAACACCGCAGGCACGCAAGTCAAAATCAAAGTGGGACCGAACGCCGACGGCAAGGACGCTCGGGAAGTGACCGTGGTGCCCCTGCCCAGCGAGTTTCCTTTGCGGAACCTCGCGTGGGAAGAAGATAACCGACGCAAGGTGGATCAGATGAGCGGAGGCAAAGTTGCCTACGTCCATGTGCCGGACACCGCCACGGGCGGCTTCATTAATTTCAACCGCTATTATTTCGCGCAGGTTGGCAAACAGGCCGCCATCATCGACGAACGCTACAATCACGGCGGCGAGATCGCGGATTACATTATTGATTTGCTGAAACGCCCGATGCGCAATTGCAATATCACGCGCGAAGGCGAGGAATTCTGCTCACCGCTTGCACAAATCTACGGCCCCAAGACGATGCTCATCAACGAAATGTCCGGCTCTGGCGGCGATGCGCTGCCATGGATGTTCAAGCAGGACAAAGTTGGGCCGCTCGTCGGGACGCGCACTTGGGGCGGACTCGTGGGCATTTACAGCTATCCGCCATTGATGGATGGCGGCGGCGTTACCGCGCCACGCGTGGCCATCTTCGGATTGCACGGCGAATGGGAAGTGGAAAACCACGGCATCGCGCCGGACATTGAAGTGGAAAACGATCCGGCGTCGGTTGCGGCAGGCCACGATGCACAGCTTGAAAAAGCCGTCCAGGTCACGCTGGATGCCTTGAAGGCGAATCCGGTCGTAATTCCGGCGCATCCGCCTTATCCGAACTATCAGAAGAAGTAGTTTGCAACTAGAAGCGTGGAACGCGGGGCTGCTAATGCTCCGCGTTCCCCGCGCCCTGCGTGCTGCAAAGCGATGTGTTATTTTGGTTGCGATCCCTCATGCCGGAACTTCCTGAAGTCGAGACAGTAGCGCGCGGACTGCGGCGTACGATTGTGGGCCGGCGAATTGTGTCGGTCAGGCTGGGGAAGACTGATTTCATCGACGATCCCGCTGCGCTTGAACAACATCTTCCCGGCAGGCAAATTGAAGCCGTCGAGCGCTACGGAAAGTTCATGTTGTTGCGGCTTTCGCGCGTCAGCGGCGACGGATTTACGTCTTCCAACGGTGACGCGCTTCCGGCGGCTTTGCTCGTGCACCTGGGAATGACCGGGCAGATTGCGCCGGCTCCCTCCGCGCAGCCAGCCGAAAAACACACACACGCTTTTTTTGTGCTCGATGATGATCGCGAACTGCGTTACACCGACGCGCGGCGATTCGGGCGCCTTGCTTATTTGGGACCGGAGCCGCTTGCGGAAGAACTGCGCGCATTTGGCGCCGATCCGCTGGAGATCAGCGCGGAAGAATTTGTGAAACAGGCCCGGTCCCGCCGCGCGCGGATCAAGGCGCTGCTGCTGGATCAAAGCTTCTTACGGGGCGTCGGAAATATTTATGCCGATGAAAGCTTGTGGCGGGCAAAGATTCATCCGGCGCGAATCGGCGCCGCGCTGAAAAAGGAAGAAGCAGCTACCCTACGCCGAGTGCTGCGCGAAATCCTGCAGAAAGCCATCGTGCTGCGCGGCTCTTCGATTTCTAATTTTCTTGATGCTGAGGGGCAGCCGGGCGAATATCAACGGCACCATCGTGCTTACGGGCGCGAGGGAGAGCGCTGTTATCGCTGTGCCACGGTGATTCGCCGCGCGATTGTCGCCGGGCGCAGCAGCTACTTCTGCCCGAAGTGCCAGCCGTCGCCTCGCGGGTGTTCGGCACTTCCGCTCTCACCGAGCAAGGCCAAGAAGCTCAAAGAGAAAGCGAGGAGTTAAGCGGGCCGAATGAGAGCCGTCGTCCAAAGGGTCAGCCGCGCGCGTGTGACGGTTGAAGGCAATGTGGCGGGGGAAATCGGTCCCGGCCTGATGATTTTGCTCGGCGTCGGAAAAGAGGATACGTCGGACGTGGCGTCTTCGATGGCGCAAAAAACCGCTCACCTGCGAATCTTTGAAGACCAGCAGGGAAAAATGAACCTCTCGCTCCTCGACGTCAAGGGCAGCGCTCTGATCGTTTCGCAATTCACTCTTTATGGCGACGCGCGCGGGCAGCGCAGGCCCAGCTTCGTTTCCGCCGCACCGCCCGACAAGGCCAAAACGCTTTACGAAGAATTCGCGGCAGCGATGCAAGGACTCGGCGTAACCGTAGCAACAGGAATTTTTCAAGCCATGATGTCCGTGGAGCTGGTAAATGAAGGCCCGGTCACGATCCTCCTCGACTCCGACAAAACGTTCTAACTCCACGCGTCGCGCCAAGCCCGCCGAAAAGTGGACAAAAGAGGCGGCGCTGAGCGAGCTGAAAAGCTTTGCCGATCCCAAAGTGCGCGCAAAGCTGGCGTACTTCGGCGTCAACGTCCCCAAGGCCTACGGAATTTCCGCGCCTGTCCTTCACGCATTCGCGAGGCACATCGGAAGAGACCATGAGCTTGCGCAGCAGCTCTGGGACTCGGGCATCCACGAAGCAAAAATCCTTGCCTCACTAATCGCCGAGCCGGAGAAGGTCACTTCCGCACAGATGGAGCGCTGGGTACGCGATTTCGACTCTTGGGACGTTGTCGATACGGCGTGCTGCTACCTTTATGCTGCCGCGAAGCATGCCTGGGACAAAATCCACGAGTGGAGCACTCGTAGTCCCGAATTCGAGAAGCGCGCCGCGTTCGCTCTGGCCGCCTACCTGAGCTATAAAGACAAGGAAGCAGAAGACGCGCGATTCGAGCATTTTCTTTCCGTAATCGAACGTGAAGCGCACGACGATCGCAATTTCGTGCGAAAAGCCGCCAACTGGGCTCTGCGCAACATCGGAAAGAGAAATCTGCGGCTGAACAAACTGGCGATCCGTTGCGCCGAACGCATCCGTCAGCAGGATTCTCGAACTGCGCGTTGGGTCGCCGCAGACGCGCTTCGAGAACTGAAAAGCGCAGCGGTGCAAGCCCGGCTGCGGCGCAAAAGAGGTTAAGGAATGCCGACGAAATCCGAAAATCATGGCCTCAAAGTACGCCGCGCGAGAATGAGCGACGCCGCGCGTCTGGCAGAGCTCAGTGGGGAACTCGGCTATCCCGCGACGGCCTCAGAGATGACCAAGAGGATGCACAGGCTCAAGCCTGCCTCGCAGAACGCACTATTCGTCGCGGAGACTTCGGAGTCAGGAGTTGTCGGCTGGGCGCATGTCAGTGTCACGCACTTAGTTGAGGTTGGCACCCGCTCCGAGTTGAACGGGCTCATCGTCGCCGCCGGCCAGCGCAGCCTTGGCGCCGGCGCGCGGCTGCTCAAAGCTGCAGAGGATTGGGCCCGCAAGCACGGCTGCCCCAGCATGTCGGTGCGGTCCAATGTGATTCGCGAGCGAGCCCACAAATTCTACGAACGAGACGGTTACGAGCACTACAAAACGCAGAAAGCCTTCCGCAAAGCTCTCTGAACCGTCCCGCATCCTCCAGCCGATTGCGCCCTAAAACCCTCTCTTTGTATCCAATGGCAAGGTATATCGCATTACGATATACTTAGCCTATGACGTCGGAGATCACCCCCGCCGAGTACCGCGCTCTCGCCGAACTGCGCTACCGCATCCGGCACTTCTTGCGCGAAGGTGACGCGAAAGCCCGCGCCGTTGGCCTCGAGCCCCAGCAATACCTTCTGCTTCTCGCCATTCGCGGCCTCCCAGAAGGCAGTGAAGCGACCATCCAGACGCTCGCCGAAAGGCTGGCACTGAAACATCACAGCCTCGTGGAACTGGTTGACCGCCTGGAAACCAACGGCTACGTGCGCAGGACCCGCAGCCGCGACGACCGTCGCCGCGTCTTCGTCTCTCTGGTACCCCGTGGCGAGCGCCTGCTCGAGCAAGTCGCTCGGAACCGCATCAGCGAGCTTCGCACCAGCGGAGAAACGCTCGTCGGCGCCATCGAAGCGCTCCTGGAACGCAAACAACACAGCGGAAACAATGCAAAAAAATCCATTAGGAAAGGGACGCGAGAGCAAATTGCCTGACGCTGCTCCAGCAACTCTACAATCCGAAGAAACCCGTTTCTCAATATGACCGAAATCCCAGCCCAAACTCAGACAAGCTGGTGGAAGTACCCAGCCCGACATTGGAACGCGCTCCTTAATCAGCGCGAAGCTCAGGTTTTCCTGGTCCTTACGCTGCTGATCGGCGCCCTCGTCGGTTTGATGGCTGTCGCCTTCATTCTTCTCACCGAACGCGTCGGCTCGCGCCTTTACCCCGTGGGAGGTCCGGCGTGGCATCGCGTGCTTATACCTATCGGCGGCTCGCTCCTGATGGGCTATTTGCTCTATCGCTTTTTTCCAGACGCGCGCGGCAGCGGCGTCCCGCAAACGAAAGCGGCCCTCTACGCGCGCGAAGGCCGCATCACCGCAGCCACCGCCTTCGGAAAATTTTTCTGTACATCTGCAACGTTAGCCAGTGGCATCCCTCTGGGACGCGAGGGTCCGACCGTCCAGGTGGGCGCGGGAATCGCCTCCGTTCTTGGCCGGCATCTCGGTTTGCGCCCGGAAAAGGTAAAAGCACTCCTGCCCGTCGCAGCGGCCGCAGCCATCGCTGCTGCTTTCAACACGCCGCTCGCCGCCGTGCTATTTGCACTCGAAGAAGTTGTGGGCGATCTTCACGCACCGGTGTTGGGATCGGTGGTGCTCGCATCCGCCACATCGTGGGCAGTTCTCAGGCTATCGTTAGGCAACAATCCTCTCTTTCAGGTGCCGCAATACCAGCTTGTGAATCCATGGGAATTTGCGATTTACGCAGTGCTAGGCGTTGCAGGTGGGTTGGTCTCCGTAGCCTTCACAAAGCTGTTGCTCCGCATGCGCGCGCGATTTCTCAGTTTTCCCCGTAAGACGGCGTGGTTCCATCCGGTAGCCGGCGGCTTGCTTGTTGGCATGATGGGCTGGTTTGTGCCGCAGGTCCTCGGCGTCGGTTACGAACACGTCGGCGCCGTGCTGAATGGCGGCATGGCACTTAAGCTGATGATCCTGCTTCTGGTGTTGAAACTCTTCGCTGTGACCACCTGCTACGCCTCCGGGAACGCCGGCGGCATCTTCGGTCCAAGTCTGTTCCTCGGTTCCATGCTCGGCGGAATTGTAGGAACCGTTGCTCACAATTTCTTTCCGGCCTACGCCGCTACACCAGGCGCCTACGCACTTGTGGGTATGGGAGCTGTTTTTGCGGGCATCGTGCGTGCTCCCATGACCTCGGTCGTCATGATTTTTGAAATCACGCGCGACTATGCCGTCATCGTTCCGCTGATGATCTCCAATCTGGTGAGCCTCTTCATTGCCTCGCGCCTCCAGAAACAACCCATCTATGAAGCGTTGGCGCGCCAGGATGGCATCCACCTGCCGACTGCCGAGACTCGGGAGCAGGAGGGCCACCTCCAGGTAATTCTGGCGATGCGGCCAGCGAAAGAAATTCTGTTAGCGGATATGACGCTGAACGAAGCGCTGGAGAAAGTCCGCGCCAGCGATTCGACGGCGTGGCCCGTGCTTGCCCCTGAAGGTTTGCTTGGCGTTCTAAGCTTCGGAAAACTTCAACAAGCCGCCGCAGCCGGTCCGGAAACCAATCGAATAAGAGACCTGATGGATGGAAATGACTTCCCCCATCTCCACGTGGACCATCCACTCAGCCTGGCGTTGGAACGCATGGGCACTTGCCAGGCAAACTCGCTGCCCGTCGTAAACCGCGCCAACGTGCACAAACTCGAAGGCATCGTAACGCTGAAAGATGTCCTTGCCCTCTACGGCGTCGGTCCCCAAGAGAAAGCGTAAGCAAAATGGGATTCATTCCCTGCATGACTTTGCCAATACTGTTATGCAACAAAAAGGAATCTCTCGCATCTTACAAATTTACTGTCGCTTGCGGGGATTGAGTGGCACGCGGGCGCAATCCCTTGGATCGTTTTTGCGGTTTCGAAACGCCTGGTTCATAACCGTTCATCTTTGACGGTTCGTGGCCGGCCAGAGTCCTCAAACCTGCTCAGGAGATCAAATGGACTACGTCAATCTTGGCAAGACCGGCCTCAAAGTCTCCCGCATCTGTCTGGGCTGTATGACCTACGGTGCGCCGGCCGCCGGAAAAATCAAGCCCGGTAGCCACGCGTGGGCCCTCAACGAAGAGGAGAGCCAGCCCTTTCTGCGCCAGGCGCTGGACCTGGGCATCAATTTCTTTGACACTGCCAACGTCTATTCTGCGGGTACCAGCGAAGAAGTGCTCGGACGATTCCTCAAAGCCAATGTTCGCCGCGAGGCCGTCGTGCTCGCCACTAAAGCCCACGGCGTGATGCGCGACGAGCCGAATGGACGAGGTCTCTCCCGCAAAGCTATCTTCTACGAACTTGACCAGAGTCTCCGCCGTCTCGGCACCGATTATGTCGACCTCTACCAAACGCACCGCTGGGACAACGAAACGCCGATCGAGGAAACTCTTGAGGCGCTGCACGACCTGGTGAAGTCAGGCAAGGTTCGCTACATCGGCGCTTCTTCCATGTACGCGTGGCAGTTCACCAAAGCCCTCTACCTTGCCGATCTTCACGGCTGGACTCGTTTCGTCTCCATGCAGAATTACTACAACTTGCTCTACCGCGAAGAGGAACGCGAGATGATGCCGCTCTGCCACTCCGAAGGCGTTGGCGTTATTCCCTGGAGTCCGCTCGCGCGCGGCCGCTTGGGCCGCCCGTGGCAAGGCGAAAGCACCAAGCGCCTCGAGACGGATCAGTTTGGCAAGACCTTGTACTCTAAGACGGAAGAGGCCGACCGTAAGGTCGTGGACCGGTTGGGCGAGATTTCTGAAAAGCGGGGCGCTCCCCGCGCGCAGCTCGCCCTCGCCTGGATGCTCGGCAAGTCCTATGTCACCTCGCCGATTGTTGGCGCCACCAAGCCGCACCATCTGACGGACGCGGTGGCGGCTCTCTCGTTGCGCCTAACGCCGGAAGAGACTGCCTCTCTCGAGGAGCCCTATACGCCGCATCCAGTCCTCGGTTTCAGTTGATCTCGCAGGCTCCGTTAAATCACAGGCCATAAGTTGTAGTCTATTGGACCTGCACAGCCTCTGTGTCTATGTGCCATGCCACTTCGCTCCCACCAGTCTTATGCCGGAGCCGGAACAAGTCTCGCCCTGCCGCGTCTCGCGATGCCGGATTATCTCTGGTCTATATTGGCTAATTGATTTATGCTCTCCACTGCGCAGTTTGGCTTCCCTCGGCCATGCTCTTCAAAACACAAAGCGCTTCGGTCTACGGCATTGACGCCTACCTTGTCGATGTCGAAGTCGACGTGGGTTCGGCCTACATGAAGGACTTCAACGTCGTCGGCCTCCCAGACAATGCCGTTAAGGAAAGTCGCGAACGCATCAAATCCGCGCTGCGCAATTGCGGCTTCGAGTTTCCCCATGGCCAGGGCGTAACCATCAATCTGGCTCCAGCTGATGTCCGCAAAGAAGGCTCGGCCTTCGATCTGCCCATGGCCTTGGGACTGGTCGGTTGCATGGGCCACTTTTTCGGCAAGCAGCTCAACGAGTCCATGTTCCTCGGTGAGTTATCTCTTGACGGCACAGTACGGCCTGTTCGTGGAGCGCTGTCCGCCGCGCTCGCCGCCAAGGAATCCGGGCTGAAATCACTCGCCGTTCCGGAAGCGAATGCTCGCGAGGCTGCCGTCGTCGAAGGCGTCAACGTTTTCGCTCTGAAGTCACTGCCGCAAGCAGTGGACCTGGTCAACGCGCCCGAGTCCTTCCAACCGGTAAAGGTCGACGCCAAGCAGATGCTTTCCGAAGCCGCGCAATACTCCGTGGACATGCGCGATGTGCACGGCCAGCAAGCCGCGAAGCGCGCTCTCGAAGTCGCCTGCGCCGGAGGCCACAACATTTTGTTTATCGGGCCACCAGGCGCAGGCAAGACCATGCTCGCCAAACGCATTCCCACCATTCTTCCGCCGATGTCGCTCGACGAGGCCATCGAAACCACACGCATTCACAGTGTCGCAGGCGTTCTTGACGACAACCGCGGCCTGGTCGGCACGCGCCCTTTCCGTTCCCCCCATCACACCATCAGCGACGCCGGCTTGATAGGGGGCGGCGCGGTGCCACGCCCGGGGGAAGTCTCATTAGGCCACAACGGCGTTCTCTTCCTCGACGAGTTGCCGGAATTCCAGCGCAATGTCCTGGAAGTCATGCGCCAACCGCTCGAAGACGGCGCGGTAACGATCTCCCGCGCAGCCATCTCTGTCACCTTTCCCGCGCGATTCATGCTCGCTGCCGCCATGAATCCGTGTCCCTGCGGCTACTTTGGCGACCCCCAGCGCGAATGCCACTGCACGCCCCCGATGATCCAGCGCTATGTCTCCAAAATCTCCGGCCCGCTCCTGGATCGCATCGACATCCACATCGAAGTCCCCGCGGTGAAGTACAAAGAACTCCGCGCCCCGTCCTCCTCTGAGGATTCGAACGCCGTTCGCGGACGTGTTATTGCGGCAAGAGACAGACAAATCGCGCGCTACCACGCCGACAAAAAAACTTACGCGAATGCCCAAATGCTCCCCAAAATGATCCGTAAGCACTGCGCTATCTCCGCCGAAGGCGAGAAACTCATGGAAAACGCCATCACCCGCCTGGGCCTCTCCGCCCGCGCCCACGACCGCATCCTGAAAGTTGCCCGCACCATAGCCGACCTCGACGCCTCCGAAAACATCGACCCGCGCCACCTCAGCGAAGCCATTCAATACCGCACCTTGGACCGCTCCTACTGGGCTTAGTAGCGCGGACATTCCTGTCTCTGGCATTTCCCCCTCTCGCCAACACACAACATCTAGCTTTTCCCCAAGTGCTCCATTGACTTAGCTTTAGCCGCTGTGTTACCGATAAGTGCGCTCGCTTGGGTGTATTATTCCCATAGCAGAGCGCCATGAATGGGCACAGACCCTAAGCACCTCGAAATCACGCTGGAGACGCAGGTCGAAAGCGTAAACCTCGCTGAGGAGATGTGTATTCGTGTAGCCGAAGCTGCGGGCTTCGGCGAGGACGATTGCTACAAGATCGGCATGAGCGTGCGCGAGGGCGTAATCAACGCGTTTCACTACGGCAATAAAGAGCGCCCCGACAAGAAGATTCACCTCGCCGTGGACCTCACCAACGACAAAATGATCATTCACGTTTTGGATGAAGGCACCGGCTTCACTCTCTCTGATGTGCCGGACCCGCTGGCCGAAGAAAATCTGCTGAGCACCTCCGGCCGCGGAATCTTCCTGATGCGCGCCTTTATGGACGAATTCGACGTGGTCTCCGGACGCACCGGCGGCGCCGAGATCGTCATGGCTAAGAAGCTGCCTTTGCAGGAAAATCCGGGAACCAACGGTCAGGGAAGCCAGGGCGCCTCACCGCAACAAGGAGCGTAGACGAAATCATGGCTTTGCGCGCGACACATCGAGATGCTGGTGATGCAACCGTCCTGGATTTGAGCGGCAAGATTACGCTCGGAGAAGGAAGCGCGCTATTGCGTACGACCGTGCGAAAACTTCTCGACGATCAGCGCACCAGGATCCTTCTCAATCTCGCCGACGTGGATTACATAGACAGCTCCGGCATCGGCGAGCTCGTCA
The DNA here is from genome assembly GCA_035313865.1 of Candidatus Acidiferrum sp. GTDB lineage: Bacteria > Acidobacteriota > Terriglobia > Acidiferrales > UBA7541 > Acidiferrum. The sequence goes on along the minus strand of DATFZY010000019.1, from coordinate 168 downwards.
GCGCGTACACCACCGCGAAAGGCCGCGGCGGCGAACTAAAGCTGCTGCACCTTACCAAGAAAGTTCACGACCTGCTCCAACTCACCAAGCTCTTCACCGTTTTCGAAGTCTACTCGGACGAAAGCACGGCCCTAAAGAGTTTCCAATTAGCTGCCTCCTCCGAGCCAT
>DATFZY010000018.1:0-10831 GCA_035313865.1 Candidatus Acidiferrum sp. | reverse complement strand
AACGTCTCGAACCGCCAGCGCAGATACGGGCTCTTCCAAGGTTTGAAGCGATACCCGCGTGCAACGTTCCAGTAGTACCGCAGTGTCTTCCACATCGGTCTTCTTACACGGGCTCTATCTAAAACCCGCTCCCAAGCTTCTTTCCGTCTCCGCTCCCGCCAGAATTGGCCCTAATTCCCGCCCAAGGGTGCCGACAAGTGCTCATGAACAATCATCCAGCCACCCGGGCGATGCTCCCAAATTCCCGTATACCGTATCTCTGTTTCTACAGTCTTACCGTCCTTTGTTTTTTCCGATAAATGCATCGAGACCGTAGTCCATGCCACGGCACCGTGCCGCCTCACCTTCAGATCCTTGCCCGCGCTCAGTGTCGCGCTCTCCGCATTGTCAAAGAATTCAGCCTTCACCCCGTCGTGATATTCCTTCCAGCTGTGATACGAAAACGGGGCCACGTCATAAAAAACCAGCCCATCATCCTTGGCATAAAATCGCGCGGCGTTGTCCGCGTTGTCCGTGCTCCACGCTGCACAATACTCCCCAATCAGTTTGCGGAACGTCGCATCGTCCGTGGCCTTCTGCTGCGCCCGCGCGCCAACAAAAGTCAGCAATCCCCCCGCAATCGCCAGCGCAACATACAAAAGCCATCGCCAACGTTCTCCACGACGAACTCGAACTTGCCCAGTTTCCATGTTCAAGACCATCTCCGTCCGGCGCAAGATTTGCTCGGCACTAAGGCTGGGAATTGCACCACTCTATGGGGCCTACCATATGGTGTGTCAGTAGAAATAGCAAGAGGGGGCTAGTACCCTCCCCTTTCTACATCGCAACTGCGTTTTCGCCGACGCCTTCCGCCACTCGCCGGTAATTCCACCCCGCTGGCCGAATACCGAGTGCGCCCCTCCCCGGCACTCCCTAATCTGCTCATGGGCAGAGAAACAGCCCGACCAGGAGGCGCACATGGCCACAACCCAACCAGCCGGATCCAAGGAACGGGGATATCTTGCGAAATCTTTCGTAATCCTGGGGTTAGCGTTTCTTCTGGCCGATTTCGCCTTTCTGGCCCCTTCCTTTGAGCAACTCATGGAGAGCTCCAGCCACGGCCTCGACAGCCTGGTACCCGCCATCGGTCTCTCGCTCCTCCACACCGCAGGAGCCATCGCTCTCCATCAGGTCGACTACGTCCCCCTGGTGTCTCGTATCTTGGTATTATTCTCCGCGCTCGCCCTCATGGCTATCGGCGCGGTGCTTTGGGGCAGGCGGCCTGGGCAAACTGTTCCACGCGACGCGCAGATCTATATCGTCTCATTCGGGGGAGACAATTGATGGCCCAGCGCGATAAGCGAGAGATAAAGATAATAGGCCCCAAAGTCCTGTTGCATGGCGACTTCCGCTGGGGCTTTATCTGGGGGCTCATCGTCGTTTTCGTCGGCGTCGCTCTGCTTCTCGGCAACATGAACGTCCTCCCATTCGGCGTCATCTCCCGCTTCTGGCCCTTGCTCATCGTTGTCTTCGGCCTCATGAACATCACCACGCAAAATGGCCGCAGTTTTGGTTTCATTTGCATCGCCGCAGGCCTCCTCCTTCAACTGAACCGCTTTGGCCTGATTCACCTGACATTCGCCGCTCTCTGGCCTCTTGCAATCATCGCCGTCGGCGTAATGTTGATCTGGGGATCCCTCGAATCTCGCGTCATGCGCCGCAAAAAGACCGGAATTGACGGGGCCGATCCAGACGTCATCAAAGACTTCCGCGAGCAAGTGAATCAGGCCAACAACGATCCTCTCTCCTTTAATGCGATCGCCGTCTTCTCCGGCTGCGAGCGCCGTTACTCCGGCAAACACTTTCAGGGCGGCAGAGTGACTTCCGTTTTCGGCGGCGTCGAGCTGGACTTCAGCGAAGCGGACATGGACGACGAAGCCGTTCTCGAAATTAGCTGCGTCTTTGGCGGCGTCGAGATCCGCGTCCCAGAAACGTGGTACGTCGAATCTCGCAGCCTACCCCTCTTCGGCGCACTCGAGGACAGTACTCGCCAGACCAAAATTGACGACTCCGTCGGCGGCAAGCGAAAAACACTTATCGTCACCGGCCAGATCGTCTTCGGAGGCGTGGAGATCAGAAACTAGACCGTCCCCATGCACCCACTCCTCAAACCCATCAGCCGCTACGTTATCTACTTGTCGGCGTGGTCGCCGCTTGCCGGAATCCTCATTTATCTGATGGCCGAGCCCGGAAAGCTTGGGTGGTGGAATGCCACGGCTCTCATCATCCCGCTGTGTCTCGTCTATCAGTTCGTCTGTCTTTCCGCGTGGTACACCTGCAAAGCCGCGCCCCTCAGAACCGCTCCCGTCTTCCGCACTCGGACCATGCACCTCGCCGCAGCCGTGATCATTAGCTTCCTGTGGGTCGAACTCGCCCGTCTCCTCGCCTACGGCCTCGCACAGTTCCAATCCTTCCAGGGACTCGATGCGCGCTTCAAGCCGCAAGTGCCGGTCCTCTTCGGCCTCGGCTTTCTCCTCTATCTGCTTTCCGTGGCGTTTCATTACGTTGTTCTCGCGCTCGACGACTCCAGCAAAGCGGAAGCCCGCGCTCTCGAAACGAGCATCTTCGCGCGCGACGCCGAATTGAAAGCACTGAAAGCCCAGGTAAATCCCCATTTTCTTTTTAACAGCCTCAACTCTATCAGCGCCTTCACCAGCGTGGATCCCACCAAAGCCCGTGAAATGTGCATCCTACTCGCCGAGTTTCTCCGCATGACTCTGGGCCTCGGCGAAAAAACCAGCGTCCCGCTCTCCGAAGAACTCTCTCTCCTCCATCGTTATCTCGCCATCGAAAAAGTCCGTTTCGGCTCGCGTCTGCAAATGGAGGAGGACATGACAGAAGTCTCCAGCGCGATTCAGTTGCCGCCCCTTCTTCTGCAACCGCTCGTCGAAAACGCCGTCACCCACGGCATCGCCAATCTCCCCGAAGGCGGCACAGTAAAACTCTCCGGGCACGGCCACAACGGCCGCGTTTCCCTCGCCGTAGAAAATACGTTCGATTCCGATTCAACGCCCACGCACAAAGGCGGGCTCGGCCTGAAAAATGTCCGCCAGCGGCTGGAAGCGCGCTACGGCAAAGAAGCGACGATGCGTGTCAGCGCGGAAGAGGGAAAATTTCGAGTGGAGTTATCTTTTCCCGCGGAAGTAGCAGAGGTGAAGAATTGAGCGGCACGACTGAAAAGAAAATCCGCGCCCTCATCGTGGACGATGAAGATCTCGCGCGCCTGGTTCTTCGGGAACTTGTCAAAACGCATCCGGAAATCGAAGTCGCCGCCGAGTGCGGCAACGGTTTTGAAGCTGTAAAAGCCGTAGCCGAACACAAACCCGACCTGATTTTTCTCGACGTCCAAATGCCCAAACTCTCCGGCTTCGATGTGCTCGAACTAATTGGAACAGAGACCGCCGTCATTTTCGTAACGGCCTACGACCAATACGCCATGCGCGCCTTCGAAGTCCACGCTGTCGACTATTTGCTGAAACCCATTGGCCGCGATCGCTTTGAGGCAGCTCTCGAACGCGCAAAATCGCGTATCGGCGACAAACTGCCAGCCGCGCCTGCCGCCCCTGACCTAGCCGCGGCCGCCCGCGCTCCAAAACAATTTCTGGAGCGCATCGTAGTCCGCGACGGCACGAAAGTGACGCTGATCCCAGCAGCGAAGCTCGATTACGCCGAAGCCCAGGATGATTACGTAGCGCTAGCCAGCGAAGGCAAAAAACATCTAAAGCAGCAAACCATCGCAAGCCTAGAAGCCTGTCTCGACCCGGACCGCTTCGTGCGCATCCACCGCTCCTACCTGCTGAATTTCGAGCGCGTAGTCCGCATCGAGCCCTACGGAAAAGACAGCCGCCTGGCCATCCTTGCCGACGGCACCCGCCTCCCAGTCAGCAAATCAGGCTACGCCCGCCTAAAAACCCTCCTCGATCAACGCACGTAGCAGTTTGGCATGCTCGCCACTAGCCACTAATCACTCGCCACTTCTTAGTCCCAAGAAATTCCGACTTGAGTTTGGGGGCAACTCCAAAGTTGAACCACACAGCGCTGAAAAATTGATGAAATATCCTCTACTCTCTACTCACTAATTCAACCTCCGCACCCAAATCCGCGAAGTAGCCGGCTTCCCCAAATGCATAGTCCGCCCATCGGACCGCAAAGTCATCGTCTCGTCGTACTCTTTCTTCAAAACTTCCACCTTGGTCGAAGGCCGCAACCGCAATCCTTCCAAAAACTCCAGGAACTGCCCATCCTTCTCATAAACGCAAAGAATCTCGGCATTCTCATCAGCCTGCAAATCCGCCAGAAGCACCGCTCCCTGACTCCGCAACTTCGCCACGCCGCCCCGCATCGGCACTCCATGCGGACAAGTTTTCATATTCCCAAACCGCTTCAGCAGCAGCGCCTCAACCTCCGGCGAAATCCCATGCTCCAGCCGCTCGGCCTCGTCATGAGCCTTCGCCCAGTTGAGCCCAATCACTTCCGTAAGCAGCATCTCCGCCAACTGATGCCGCAACGCCAGCCGTTCAGCCACGGTCCGCCCCTTGCGCGTCAGATCAATCCGCCCAGTACGCTCCACGCGAACATGCCCGTCCCGCATCATGCGCTTCAGCGCCGCAGTCACTGCCGGCGGCGTCACATTCAGCTCTTCCGCAAGCCGCGCGCTGATGGGCGTCTGGTCCTCTTCGAGCATCTCCCAGATGGCCTTCAAATAATCTTCCTGCGATACGCTGGTTTTCTCCCGCCTCAAACTTTTCTCCTCAATAGCTTCTACGACAGCTTCTACAACAGCTTCTACAACAGCTTCTACAACAGCTTCTACCGCTTGCGAGTGCCCTTCCCGTGCCCGACGTTTCGCCCCGCCGTCGTAGCGCCTCGGTTGCCCCGCGCGCTTCTCAACCGCTCCGCCAGTTTGGCCACTCGTTTTTCGATGTCTTTGAAGATTCTCTGATAAACTTCGGCATCTTCGCCATAAGGATCTTCCACTTGCCAGTCTTCGACTTTGCTCGAATCGTCGAACGCAAGCTCCTTCGCCTGCCCGCTCATATTAACGACCAAATCCGCCTCGTCAAACTCAGTTAGCAGAATAGGCTTGGATTCCAATCCCTCCGCTGAATATCCGTTCTCAACGAGAGTCTTCTTCGTCATCTTCTCAACGCGGCCCAGGGGCGACAGCCCGGCGCTGGAAGCTTCTATGACGTCGTCATCATCCCGCCGCGCAATAGCCTCAGCCATCGGACTGCGGCACGCGTTTCCCAGACACACAAACATAACCTTGACGCGATCGTTCCTCTCCACGCGAGGCACCCCCAGCAAATCCAGCGTAGCCCGATTGTTCCTTGGCTGCAACCTCATGCCCCGGCCTTTTTGCCCCTCCCCCCACTTTCTTGTAAGTGCGGATTCTAAAGGGGTTATAAGTAGTTGTTTCCCGCACTTCCGGAGGGGGTGCGTAAGTGCTGATTATGAAGGGTTTGCTGGAAACTCTTAACGCCCGTAAGTCCTTTAGAATCCAAAGATCCGAGGTCCTCCTGGGAGTGCGGATTACAAAGGACTTGGGAGGGAGGAGTTGAGAAAATAGCCGAGGGATGTGTGGCGCTGTAGTTCGCGGGCGGCTTTGTCGGAGATTGCAGCTAAAATTCACGGTAGCTTGTAGCACACGTTTACCTTTGTTGCAACACCAATAGTATGTATAAGATAATACTGGGGATGGGAAAGCGAGTAGTGGGTCGGGAGAGAATCCGATACCCCCACCCATTCAACCGGCGGACTTGGCACACCAAACTCGTCCCAAAAGTTTCGTGACCAGCGCACCTTCTCAATTCGGTGAGAAACGTCCCGTCTATCCAGGTTTGCCCCGTCCCGGTTTGCCTAGGCTGCTCGACTCCCGATAAGTCGGCGGGCCGGACAAATTCGTTCCCAGTACCGACTTTACCGGCAAGGGCGGTAATCAGGATCTTTGCCGGGCAGCCTAGAAATGGCTGAACAGGCCGATCAGAATGATAAAAGGGATGGGAACTCCCAGCAGCAGAAGCAATATAGAACGCATTCGATCCTCCTTTATACAGGCTCAACTTCTTTTATGCTCATTCCATTGGCGAAGCGTAATCTTGCCGCGGCGCTCCGCTCTTCTATGCGTACACGTGATCGCGCTGTTTTCCCCCAAACGTCGCCGCAAGGCTTGCCGAAAACGCCCCCAGGAGAAGTGCGACAAACAGCCAATACAGAGAATGTGCAATCGCTTTGCGGGCAACGTTTGCCGCTTGCTGATCGCGCTCAAAAACTTCCGAGACGCGCTTTTCCGCTTCGGGGCGGCTCAACCCGGTCGTTGCGGCCACTTTTCCAGCAATGTAATTCCTGTCTTCCGCAGTGAGTTCGCGCTCGCGGAGAGAGTGAGCAAATATCAGGCTTGTTTCCGCGCGCACGGCATCCTCATTGGCGCTGGATGTTTCCCCCGAACGATATAAGCTATCTATGAAGTATCGATTCGCATCCACGACCGCACCCTCGGAACGAGCACCATTGGGAGCACGATTCTCGGCGCCAACCATGGCAGCTGCCGCGTGGCGCACCCGCGACTCAGAGTATCAATCGCGAAGGACCACGCGCATGAGAGAGCCATTGATTTGCAACCCGCCGTTGTACTTGATAAATCCGAGCTTCCGAAACTTGTTAATGAAAAAGTTTACCCGAGAGCGAGTCATAGGTATGGTCCTGGCACGCGGCATCACATCAAGAACGCGATGAAGGCTGGCGCGACGCTGCAAGAGATCATCGCAGCTCGGAAGTTGTGCGTGGTCCAGGGAGCGCAGGCTTGCAACCTCGGCGTCACCATTCTGGCTGAAGAATTAGAGCGTGACGCGGCCGAGATCGGGTAATGCACGGAGCCCTCAGCGCTCAGCGCGGCTGCTCAGGGTTCGACGTCATCGGAGCCGGTGGCAGGCGACGCCGGATAGGGGAAGTAGAGCTCGTTGCCGTCCGGGTCCGCGACGACCATGAGCCGGTAGCCCCAATTCCCGTCTTTCACATCCACGCCGCGGCCTTCCAACTCCGCGCGCAAGGCATCCAGCACCTCGACATCGAGCGAGATGAAGATCAAGCCCTTCCCTACTTTCTCGGGCCATTGAGAAGAGAGAATTAGCTCGCAGCCTTGCCTGTCGACCTGGGCGACGTACGCTTTCCCCTCTTCCTCATAGTGCCATGCTTGTGTGAAGCCGAGCTGCTTCACGTAAAAATCGGCGGACTTGTCGATGTCCGCTACGAACAGCACCGGCCGCGCGAACCATTTATCGCTCATGAGGTTCTGCTCCCCACACGTTAGCTTGGCTAGACTTGGCGCCTAGCCAGCAACGGAGACCGGCTTGGCCCCGGCCAGTTCCAGGAAATGTTTGTGTACAGTGTTGTCATCGGTCAGCTCTGGATGAAATGTCGCCGCCATCACGTTGCCCTTCTGCACCAGAACAGGCTTGCCTTGGTATTCGGCGAGAACCTCAACACCGGAACCGGCGCTCTCAATGATCGGAGCGCGGATAAACACCATTTCCAGGGGCACATCCGTCAGCTTGCTGGCCCCAAAAAACACGTCGCTGGCCAACTGCCGGCCGTAACCGTTGCGCAAAACAGTCATGTCCAGCAACCCGAGCGAAGCCTGCCCAGGATTCTTCACCTCGGTCGCCAATAGAATGGCGCCAGCACAAGTTCCAAAGATTGCGCCGCCATCGGCGGCAAATTGTTTCACGGCGTCATACAGGCCTTCTTCCTGCAAAAACTGGAGCTGCGTAGTGCTCTCCCCTCCAGGCAGAATCAGCCCGTCGCATCCTTCCAGATCCGCAACCGTGCGCACCTCCACGGTTTCCGCGCCGAGATTCGCGAGCATCGCCGCGTGCGCTTCAAAATCGCCCTGGACCGCCAAAATGCCAATCTTCACTTCACTGTCTCCATTGCTCCGAATCGTAGGGGCACGGCTCGCCGTGCCCCTACGGTTGCGCCCTCAGGACTCTCTACTTGTAGGGGCGCAGCATGCTGCGCCCCAGTCGAGATGGCCGAACGATTCAGGCGAACTCCCTACCAACCGCGCGTCGAAAGCATGTCCTTTTGTTCGAGCTGGCGCACATCGATGCCGGGCATGGCCTCGCCAAGCTCCTCGCTAGCTTCGAGCACGGCCTTCGGATCTTCGAAGTGGGTTGTGGCTTTCACTACCGCTTTTGCGCGGGCTTCCGGATCGCTTGATTTGAAAATGCCCGAACCAACGAAGACCGCTTCTGCGCCGAGACTCCGCACAAGCGCTGCGTCCGCCGGAGTGGCGATGCCGCCGGCGGAAAAATTCGGCACAGGCAACTTGCCGGTCTTGGCGATCTGGCGAATCAGCTCGAGCGGCGCGCCAAGTTCTTTGGCCTCGTGCATTAATTCGTCGTCGCGCATCGTCGTTAGCTTTTTCATCTGGCTGACGATAGTGCGCATGTGGCGGACGGCTTCGACTACGTTGCCGGAACCCGCTTCGCCCTTCGTGCGAATCATCGCCGCGCCTTCCGCGATGCGCCGCAGCGCTTCGCCGAGATTGCGCGCGCCGCAAACGAACGGCACGCGGAAATCGTGCTTCCAGACGTGGTTCTCTTCGTCGGCGGGAGTCAGCACTTCGCTCTCATCGATGAAATCCACTTCGAGCGCTTGAAGCACTTCTGCCTCGGCGAAATGCCCGATGCGGACTTTGGCCATCACTGGAATGGTGACGGTCTTCATGATCTCGCGAATGACTTTGATGGAGGCCATGCGCGCTACGCCGCCCTCTTTGCGAATGTCCGAGGGCACGCGCTCCAGCGCCATAACGGCGCAAGCGCCGGCTTTCTCCGCGATTTTGGCTTGCTCGGCGTTGGTGACGTCCATGATGACGCCACCTTTGAGCATCTCCGCCAGGCCGACTTTCACGCGCCACTCGTTTGCCCCGCCGCTGCCGTTTACTTTCTTGGGATCCATCTCACTTCTCCTCTCGGTTCAAAATTTATCGGCGCGTTTTTCAGCGCCAAACTTTTCGACTCAAAACTGTTTTCGCGTCAAGGTTTCCAGCACCGAACTTTACTCCGCACCAAAACTCCGCGCGCTCCGATATGCAGCCGCTAATGCGGCTTCTGGCCGATGATGACGAATCTTCCCTTGCCGCGCGCCAGAACGTCGCCAGCGCCATTGCGAATCTCCGCAGCGAGAAACAAGTTGCGCCCCTTCGGCTCTTCCGCTTCGTAACCCTCGACGACAATCTCCTCGTCCACTTTCACCGGCTTCAGATACTGGACGGTCATCTCCGCGGTCACTGCGCGAGCCTCACGAAAGCGGCAGGCTTTCCCCATAGCTTCGTCCAGCAGCACAGCAATAATTCCGCCATGAGCCATCCCGCCTCCGCCTTGATACGCCGCTCCCAAAACAAAACGCCCCACGATGCGCCGGTTCACGTTGTCCTGCTCGAACGTGAGCTTCATCCCTGTGTCGTTCGCCCCGCCGCAGCCAAAGCATTTATTCGTCGCGTTCGGGGCCAGCGTAATTTTGTCCGTCAAATTCGGTCCGCCTCTCGGTCGAACAGGGCGGGGCAAGCCTCGCCCTTACGATTCATAAGCCCGCGCAGATTTTTCATACCAGAGCGACGCGGCTGCGCTCCGCGCGGCGCACGCCGCGCTGGCGCTTGCGCATCTCGATGCGCAGTATATCCGCAAGCGTCGCGATGCCGCGGGCAATCTGCTTTTCGTCCAGACCCGCGTAGCCAAAGCGCAGCGTGTTGGGCAACGGATTTTGCACGTAGAAATAGCGGCCGGGCGCGAAGAGCACTCCGCGTTCCTTCGCGTGAATCAGAAGCTCGCTAGCGTCAAAACCGGGTGGCAGTTCCAGCCACATACACATTCCGCCTTCCGGACGCGTCCAGCGTGTGTCTTCAGGCATGTGCTTGCGCAGCGCTTCGTCGATGGCCTGGAGGCGCGAGGCGTAGACTTTGCGCATTTTCGCGAGATGCTTGGTGAAGAGTCCGCGGCGCAAGAATTCCGCGAGTGTGGCCTGGGCGAGTTGGTCGGTGTGTAGATCGGTGGTTTGCTTCACGATGCGCAGCCGCTCGATCGCGGTGGCGGGAGCAACAATCCAGCCTACACGCAGTCCGGGGAACGCCACTTTTGCAAAGCTATCAATGTGAATGACGATGTTTGCGCGGTCGAGTTGCTTCAAGCAGGGCACCCGCTCTTCGCGGGCGTGTAGGCGCGCATAAATGTGGTCTTCGACGACTGGAACCTGATGGCGTCCGGCGAGTTCCAAAACCTTTCGCCGCGAGGACAACGGCATCGATGTGCCGGTCGGATTCTGAAAATCGGGAGTGAGAACGATGAGTTTCACGCGGTTCGCCGCGAGTGTGGCTTCCAGCGCTTCCAGATCAATGCCCAATGTGGCGCCCGGCTCTGGCCGCGTCCGTACAGGCACGCCGAGACACCGCGCGCGTGCGCCATGGAAAATGGCCATCGCACCGGGATAAGTGGGGTTCTCGAGAATCACCGTATCGCCGGGCCGCACAAACGCTTTGCTGATGATATCCAGCGACTGCTGGCAGCCGTCGGTGATCAGAAGATTTTCGTCTTTTGCAGGAATTCCTTCGGTGCGCAGGAGTTCCAGGAGAGCTTCCTTCAAGGGAGCATAGCCATCCGAAGGGCCGAGTTTTAGAACGTCTGTGGCTTCGCGGCGCAGCACAGCGTTCACACAGAGCTGCAATTCTTCGACAGGAAAAAACTCTTCGGCGGGACGCGCCATAACGAAGGAAAGCGCATTTTCCGGAGCGCTG
>DATFZY010000017.1:0-42362 GCA_035313865.1 Candidatus Acidiferrum sp. | reverse complement strand
TCAGGACACCGCGAATCTCTATAACGATATCCAATTGGGGACGCTCCCCTCTGTTTCGATCGTGAAGCCCAGCGGGCTTACCGATGGACACCCGTCGTCTTCGAAGCTCGATTTGTTTGAGGGCTTCTGCAAGAAAATCGTTGATGCCGTGCAATCGACGGGGTACCGCAATGACACGGCTATCTTTATAACGATGGACGAAGGCGGCGGATACTATGATTCAGGCTATGTGCAACCGCTGGACTTTTTCGGCGACGGCACGCGCATAATCTTCCTCGTTGTGGCGCCGTACCTGAAGCCGGGCTATGTCTCCCACGGCTACGCGGATCACGTTTCGATCCTGAAGTTCATCGAACGCAACTGGAATTTGCCGCCGGTCACGCACCGCAGCCGGGACAACTTCCCGAACCCCTGGGTGACGCCGGACAACCCGTATGTTCCGCGGAATGCTCCTGCGCTCAGCGATTTGTTTGATTTCTTTGATTTTAGTGGCGGCGGGCACTGGTAATCGCCGCAGACAACTGATTTCGTAAGAAAAGGAAAAGGGCGGGCCGAAGTGGCCCGCCCTTTTTGCGTTTAGCTGGCTATCACATTCGTTCTTGCTTTTTAGCGTGTTGCGGCTTTTGCGGTGCAAGGCGACGATAACTCCGTGACAAGAAACTCCATGACCGCACGAGAATCTTCTGCGCCGCCCTTGAGGCGTCCGTCGGCTGTTTGCAGGGCGTGCAGGCCTGCGAGTAATTGGGACTTGGGTATTTTGCGCGATGCTTGCAAGGCCAGTTCTGCTTGCTCGGGACGCATTCCGAGAGCGCGTGCAGCCTGCCATCCGTTTGTTGCGCCTCTTACTTCGGAGGCTTCGATCAGCTTGCGGTACATCCAGGCCATCGCGCCGACCATGGAAAGCGGCTCTTCGCCATCGCGGAGCAGGCGGTCCAGAAATTCCAGTGCCTTGGCGGATTTTCGGGCGGCCAGAAGATCCGCGAGTTCCCAGACTGTGGTCACCTTTTCGGAGATGACCATAGAGCTGACGTCGTTGCGAGTGATGAGCTTTTTTGCATCGACGAAGGTGGAGAGCTTTTCGATTTCGGTTTTGAGCCGCATCAGATCGGCGGCCACAAACTCGGCGAGGTCTTCGGCTGCGCCTTTTTCGAACTCGATGCCATCTTCTTTGGCGATGGAGCGCGCAAAGGCCACAGCTGCGGCCTGGCGTTCCGCGGGTTCATCGCCGAGACCACATTGCACGACGAGCGTTTTTTCGATGAGGAGTTTGCCGAGCTTCATGCGCTGATCGAGCCCGGTGGCTTCGATGACCAGAATCGTGAACGGCGCAGGATTATTAAGGTACGCGGTCAACTGCTCGACGGCTTCTTCACGGTTTTTTTCGCCCAATTTTTCGATTGTCTGCGCGTTTTCCAGGAAGATGACTTGCTGGGGCGAAAGCATGGCCATCGTTTGCGCTTGATCCAGGGCCGCCTGCGTGTCTCCGCGCGCCGCGGAATAGTGCGAAAGAGCCCAGGTCCGGGCAGCCTCGGGAACGAACCGTTCGATGAGGTGCTTGCGGCATTCATCGCGCAGGTATGGCTCTTCGCCGAGAAGGAGAAGCGCTGGAATGGGCTTCCCTTTTTCCAGGCGTGCCAGTAATTCTTGTGCGGAAACTTGCGCCATTCTGCGTTCTCCGTAGGGGTGGGGCTTCCCCCACCCCTTTAGCCATCGCCTCTTCGTAGCGAGGGCGGGGCAAGCTCCGCCCCTGCTAATAATTCTCGATCACTGCCGCCACCAGACGTTGGGCAAAATCCTGGGCCAGGCGGTCCAGCGCGGGATCTTGTTCTTCAAAAAAATTCCGCAAACTAGTCGGGTCGGATACGCCGGTAGAAGCGCTTATGCTGGTAGAGACTTCGTACTGGTTGCGAAAGACAAAATTGTCGGTGTGATAGAGCACCTTTTGCGTGGCCGTTTCCGTGAAGGTGACCTCGCATTTTACGGTGACGAGCATGGTCGTCGCGCGGCCCGTCGCGGTATCGAAAAGGAGCGGCACTGTTTCCAGGGTTAGCACCTTGCCCCGCAGGACTGCGTCGCCTTCTTCGGGATTTGAGACTATCCGGTAGTTTGTTTTTGCGAGGAACTCGTGGATTGTCGCGGCCGTCAGCTTTTGTTCGAGACGGTAGCTGGTCGTTTTGTTTTCGAGAGCGGGAATCGCGATTACGTGGATGGTTTTCGGCAGCGTGGGGCTGTGCCCTGCGACGTGATAGCCGCATCCGCAAAGCAGCAGGACTGCTGCTATCGCGGAATGGAAGAAGCGTTTGCTCATCAAGGAAGCATCTCCGCCAGCTTGACCGCGTTCGCCCCTGGCAGTCGAATATTATCCGCAGCGCCCCAGAACCACCAGGCTCCGGGCCGGGCGGGATCTTCTTCGGGCTTCGCAAGGTGGGCTACTTTTTCTCCGGCAACACTTACGTTACTCGGTCCGGCTTCGCCTTCCGCGGAGATCACAAAGCCGGCGTCTTCGCAGCATTTCGCGACTTGCTCGAGCTTCGTTCCCGGAAGAAGCTCGGCGCAGGCGGCAAATGCGGTTCCGTAAAATACGGGTGCGTGGACGAGTTGCAGAGCCGGCATGACGCCCTTTTTGCCCAAGCAGGCTTTCGTTTCGGCGCGCAAGCGTTCGCGGACGGCGCTCAATTTGTGTTTACTGGCCGGCCCAAAGCGGTCGAGCAGATTAAAGGCTACCTGCGTGTCGAAAACCGGCTGGCCCATGCCTTGAAAGGATAACAATTGGCCGGTCTGGCTTTCGAGTTCTTCGACTCCGGCGCGGCCTGCTTCGGAGACGGCCTGGTAGCAGATGACCACCAGGCGCGAGACGCCGATTTTGAACAAGCCAAGCGCGAGCGAGGATGCGGCGGTCGCGGCGGCCGAAGGAACCGTGTAGACGGCGGCGTCCTTTTGAAAATTCCTGGATTGCAGCGCGTCGAGTTTCGGAAACCAGCAGACTGTGCCGTCGTTGCCGGCGGTCGCTCCAGATAGATCAATAATCCTGGCTCCGCCGGCTTTTGCGGCTGAGATGTTTGCGCGGGTGAAGCCCTCTGAGCCGCAGAAAAAAACTTTGCTTGCGCGGCTGAAGCTGCCTTCTTCCACAGTTTGAATCACCGCGGCTTCGCCGCCCGCTTCCGTCAGTGTGCCGGCGGCAATCTCTTCATCGAGCAAGCGAAACTCGGCGCCCGCGAAGCGGCTCTCTTCCAGCAACGAACGAAGCTCGGTCGCCAGCAGTGACGTAGCGCCAGCGATGATGATGCGATGGGAGCCCTGCTCAAGCGATGGCATGAATCACGCGGTCCGGGAAACCAGGCGATGGCGGAAGAAACGAATGAGATGCAGCGCCACCCCCACGATCGTGTAGGTGCAGGCGATGCTCATCAGCGCGTATTCGGAATATCGCCAGATAACCGCACCCAGGACGCAGAGGAGGACGATGGCGAGCGAAGGTTGTTTGCGAGCCCACGGTAGGTCTTTGAAACTGTAGTAACGGATCGTAGTGGTCATGAGCGCGCCCAGTGCGGCGGCGAGGACAAACCATCCTACGGCCCACCAGCCGTTTTGCAGCGGGCCGAGCGGCATCGGGCCGCCCTGGCGAAAGCCATGAATGATGGAGGCAATTACGGCCGCTGCGGCAGGCGTTGGCATGCCAACAAAATACTTTGAACTGCCCGGGGCCATACCCTGCACGTTGAAGCGGGCGAGCCTCCAGGCGCAGCAAATCAGAAATGCCAAGCAGCAGACCCAGGCAAACTCGCCGAGTTGGTGAAGGCCTTCGCCTACCATGCTGGTTATGCCATGGAAGCCCCATGCGTAGGCCAAAACGGCCGGAGCGACGCCAAAACTCACCACATCCGCGAGCGAATCAAATTGCACGCCGAATTCGGTGTTGGTGCCTGTCATACGCGCGATGCGCCCGTCGAGGGAGTCGAACAGGATTGCGAGGCCGATCGATTTCGCGGCACGGTCCAGGTCGTCCGGCGTCCCTACCAGCGCGGCCACTATTGCGTAATAGCCGCACAGCAGGTTTGCGGAGGTCATCATCGCGGGCAGGAGAAAAATGCCTCGCCGTAGCCTTCGGGATTTCAGGCGTTTGCCATCAAACGGAATTTCTTGCTGTTCGGTTGCGCCCATAACCTACGATCTTTTCCCGATGGCTGGCAGGACGGCTTCCTCATCCGAAGTTTTTTGCCCGCCTGCTTCGGGGTTCTCGGACTTCGGAACCCACTTTGCCAGCACGCTCGAGCCGCCTTTGACGTTGTCGCCCAACTTCACCAGAATCTCGGCATCGCGCGGTACCCAGACATCGGCCCTTGAGCCGAATCTTACCAAACCAATTCTCTCGCCTCTCGCGACGCGTTCGCCTTCTTTTTTCCAACTTACTACGCGCCTTGCTATCAATCCGGCAATCTGTTTGAAGACCATTTCGCCGGCGTCGGTAGAGAGGGTGAAAACGTTTTGCTCGTTTTCGGTGGAGGCCCGGGCCAGCATCGCGGCGAGAAACTTTCCACGCTTGTATTCCATCCTGGTGATGACCCCTGCGGCGGGGGAGCGGTTTACGTGGACGTTCCAGACGGCGAGAAAGATGCTGATGCGTTTGCCGGGCTGGCCCGCGTAGTCCTCGTCCGTGACCACAACGATGCGGCCGTCCGCAGGAGAGACCACCGCGCCTGGTTCATGCGGAATTACGCGCTCTGGATCGCGAAAGAAGGAGAAAACAAAGAGCGCCAGGCACACCAAGACGATGGCGGCTATCGTCCAGTTCGTGAAATAGGCGCCCCCCGCGAGGAGTAGAAGCGGCAGCCCAAAGTAATAGCCCTCTTTAACCATACCCTAGTGAATATACCTCATCGGGGCTGCCCGCTGCAGAAACGCGGCGAGCAAACAGGGCCATTCTACGACAGAATTTTCTGGATAGCGGGCGTTATTGCGTAAAGTTTGCCCGCGCGCGCTGGATACGTGCGGCAATCCGCTCCATTTCATCCTTACAGCAGAGCTTCTTCTTCTTTAATTTTATTTCTTCGACGAGGTCTTCCGAACTGAGGAAAGGAGAAGAGGAGATTCGGTGCAGTTCTGCTTCGTATTTCGAGTGCTGCTCGACCAGACGCTGATAATCGGCGTCTGCTTCGAGGAGTATGTCCCGAGGTGCCCGCTGCGCGGTGGCCATGCGTCCTCCTCACGACTGCGCGAATTTGAAATATGAATGCTACATGAACGAAAGATAGCACTTTGCAAGGCGGCGTCAAGGGGGAACCTGTGGGAAGTTAGTCCTGGCCTGTGAGTTTTCTTACCATGGTGATGGCGGCTTCGTCGGGGTAACGGTAGTAGTCCTTCCGGCGCCCGCTCCTGAGGAAGCCCAGGTCTTCGTAGAAGGCGATTGCGCCGAGGTTGGATTCACGGACTTCTAGGAAGACGCTTTGGATACCTCGTGAGCGCATACCTTCGAGCGCGGCTGTGACGAGGGCGGTGCCATGTCCTTGGCGACGGTATTGCGGCGCTACGGCCAGGTTGAAGATTTCGGCTTCGTCGGCTACTTCCCTGCCCATCACGAAGCCTGTGATTTGGCCTTGCGACTCGATGACAAGGGCCAATGGGCCGATCCACTCTGGGCATCGCTCATAAGAATCGTGGGTTAGAGCTCCAGCCTGCGGGGAGTTCTGGAAGATTTCGCGGACTTGGTTTGCGTCGCCGAGGGCAAAGTGGCGGATGGTGCAGGGTGCGGGGGGCTTTGCAGGTTCAGCGGCCACTGGCCCTCGCATCGTTCCAGGAAAACTGTGCGTCGGCGCGGCGGAGATAGTTGGCATCCAACTCGAGGCTGCCGGTGGACTGCCCCGAAGCCAATTGACGGGCAGCCATTTGTCCAATCTTCGGAGCAAGAAACGGCGAAACGATCTGGGTCTCCTCGCCGAACTTTTCACGGCTGCGCCATTCTTCGGTGCCGGATAGGCCCTCAGCTATTGTTGTTGTCCAGGCAATCTTTTCCGCTCCGGCAAGCTCTACCGCCATGCTCACAAAGCGGCTGGGAGCGATCACAAACTCTTCGCCGAGCCTTTGAAGGATCTTGGCATGGCGCCGATATATGGCTCCAAAAACATGCCCGCGGCGGGCGTCAGCAAAAGCAGCTACATAGTTGCTTCCGGCCGGAGCTGAACATGCGATGGCCTCGAGGCGAGAGACGGCGGCGATGGGCTTACCATAGACTTCGCTCCAGGCCTTTACTGTCGTCAGGCCCACGCGCACTCCTGTGAAGGAGCCTGGGCCTGCGGCCACGCCATAGGCGTCAACGTCCGCCATATGGATGTCCGCATTTCTTAGAACGCTATCTACCACTGGGAGCAGCCAGGACGAATAGTCGTCGTCGGAGTCGTGGTTTGCCGAGGCAAGGAGCACGTCCTCGCGCAGAAGCGCGACGCTTCCGCGCACATCGCATGTATCGAGTGAGAGAACGATCACCACTTCATTCTACAGCAGCGGCAAAGGGCTGAGAAATCACCGGGTTTTGCGGCATTTGCAACAAATGTTGCGCAATGAGGGTAAGCTGGTAGAACGTAACGAGCAAACCAATATGTTCGGGAGGGGAGAAATGGGATAAACTCCTGAGCAATTCGCATGCCACATTGGCAGGTCGTTTTCTCTAACCTTCTGATTCCACTGGATATATCTTGACTCTTGCAACACATGTCTTTAGACTTTGTAAGTATCTCAGGGGGCATCTGAATTCATGGACTACAAAATCGGTGATAAGGTCGTTTATCCGAACCACGGTGTGGGACTTGTAGAACAGATCAGTTACGGTGTCTTGAATGGTAGGACCGAACGTTACTTCATGATTCGCATCGTATCCAGCGGCTTGCGAGTCATGGTTCCGCAATCGAACGCAGAAACCGTTGGGCTCCGCTCTGTTATCCGCTCTAATGAATCGACCAAAGTCCTTGGCTTCCTGGAAAAGGGCAAACTGAATTCCCACCACGACTGGAAACACCGCTTCAAAGAGAACTCGGAGCGCATGCGCACCGGGTCCCTCCTCGAAGTCGCCGTCGTCCTCAAGAGCCTCGTATCCCTCAGCCGGAGCAAGCCGCTGTCCTTCCGCGAAAAGAAAATGTTGGAGCGCGCGAAGTATCTGCTGGTCAGCGAGATGGCCACGTCACGCAACACTACTGCGGAAAGCGCCGAAGCCATTGTCGTGAAGTCGCTCGCCAAGGCCAAGCTGCAGTTTCCGGTAATGACGGAAAAGTTTGAGTAAATTTTAATCTTGGAATGATAGGGCGGGCGACCACAGGTTGCCCGCCTTTTTCATTTCGGGCCGCGTTTTCCATCCCTAATGGCAACAAGTTGCTGCCTTTTGAGTGGATCCTCCGTAAGAATCTACTAGAAGAAACTTTACAATTGCGATCTTCGTCGTATAATCGGGGCGTTAGCAGAGTCCCCCCGCTACCCCTTCAAGGGTTCTCGTAGAGTTTTCCCGCCCGCGCTTTGGTGGGAATATTGGGGAGATGATCATGAAATCCAGCCTCGCTTTGTTCACCCTGCTTCTCTTTGCAAGCTGTGCTCAGGCGCAGCAACACCACATGATGCCTGCCATGGAAAGCAGTCAAGGTTTTGGGAACTCTGGCTTTGCCGGCGGCTTTGGCGGAGGATTTGGTGGTTCCAGCGCCGCCGGCGGCGGAGTTACCTACCAAGAACCGGGGAAGTTTCCAATCGGCTTCGTGAAGAACGATGGCGACACGGCGGTCGCCACCTTTATGAAGTATGAGGACGCGCTTGCGCTGGGCAAGAAGCAGATTGCGGATGCCGAGTTGGCGGCCCGGGGAGAGCTGACACCTTCTCTTGGAGAAGTTGCACGGGCTTACCGGGCCACCAAGGTGCCGACGCTGCAGCTGCAAGCTCGCGTCACGCAGGACAATTCCGGCAACCTGACAATTTGCAATCTGAACGGCAACAACTGCCATCGGCCCTGATTATTTGTGGGCTAATCCGCTAAGACCAATCCCCGAATCTCGCAGCACCCTCGCTACTTCCGCGGCGATCTCTTTCGCCCCAGGGGTATCCCCGTGAATGCAGATAGTTTGTGCGTTGACGGCCACCTGGCTGCCATCGCTGGCGATAACTTTGCTTCGTTCCACCATGCTCAGCGCCTGCCTAGCGGCCTGCTCCGGGTCATGGAGCAAGGCATCGTCGAATTTGCGCGAGCGAAGCGTGCCATCGGGTTCGTAACGGCGGTCTGCGAAGGCTTCGGCGGCGACAGCAAAGCCTGCGTCTCGAAATACGTCGAGCATCGGTGATCCCGCCAGGCCTACCATCACAACTTTGCGGCTCCAGCGGGCGACGCCGGTGGCGATGGCTTGTGCGAGCTCGCGATTTTTTACGGCCTGGTTGTAGAGAGCGCCGTGCGGCTTCACGTGGACTATCCTGGCGCCGCAGAGCGCGGCTATTTGCGCTAGCGCGCGGACCTGCGCATGGACGGAGTCGGCTACCTCTGCTGGGGACATCTGCAATTCCAGACGGCCAAAATTTTCGCGGTCGGGATAGCCTGGATGCGCGCCGATGGCAACGCCAGCGCGTTGCGCCTGCTCGATGGTGGTGCGCATCGTTACAGCATCGCCGGCATGGCCGCCGCACGCTATGTTTGCTGAGGTAACCGAACGCAGGAGCGCTTCCTGCGTGCCGTCGGCGATCGCCTGCGGGACCTCGCCCATATCGCAATTCAAATCGATGCGCTTCATCTCGCTTTGTAGGAGCCGTTACCGCCTTCGCTTCTCAGGGTAAACCAAAACGGGGCCCTTTGGGCACGATCTATCGCGCCCCGGTGCTGGGTCAGTTTCCGGAAACTGGCCCACTGCCCGTAGAGTCGGTTAGGGTCAGCCCCTGCTGCCCTCACCCATCGTTCCTCAGGGTAAACGGTAGCCCTTCGTGCGCTTCGGTGGCTCAGGGTAAACGGGAGGACGAAGTTTGCCGGCGACGAGGGCGTCCAGGGCGCGGAGGCGGGCGGTAAGCTCGATGGCGGTCAAGCGGCGCTCGCGGTGGAGAGAGCGGAGAAAATCCGCCGCGGGAAGATCCCTTTTCAGTGAATTGCATTTGTGGCAGCAGGAAACGAGGTTGCGGTAGGAATTATCGCCGAGGTCGGCTCGCGGGACGACATGGTCGAGGCAACGGGAAAGGGTGGTAAGGCGGCTGAGACAGTAAAAACAACGGCCGCGTTCTCGAGCATGTATGGCTCGGCGCAGAGCGGGATGCCTCAGGAAGTTCAGCTCCTTGAATTCGGCGGAGGGAGCTTGGCACGGGAGGCGGTGTGCGATCCGGCCATATCGGACGCCGCGAATCTCGCTAGGCAAGCGGACCTCGACCACGTGACCTGATTTGTCGCGTTGCACCAAGCGCAAGACACCGCGGGCGACGAGGCGGCGGACCGCCCAGCGCACGGGACTGAGAGAGAGACAAGCACCACGAGCAAGCCATGTAATCGAAAAGCGAAGGCGATGGCATCCCTCGAGGCGGCTGTGACGGAGAAGATGAGAATAGACAACACGTTCAGTAATAGACAGGCGGAGGCGAGGCACAAGAAGGTCCACGATTTGTTTCCACACAAGCTCGGCGTTGGGTTTTTTCATGGTGTAAGTCCAGTAAGAGAGTTGAGCCGGCCGTTTGACTACGCGTTCTTCGTTCCTGAGGGCAAGCAGTTGCCGGTTAACAAAGCAAGAGACAAGCAAAGACGGAACACAAAGGTCACAGAGAAGAAGCGGAGGGAACGCCGGTAAGAATGCCCTAAGGGCAAGCCAGCAATAAAAGAAGGGCACGAGAGATCGTGACCCCCATAAAAGAAAAAGCCCCGGGCAAGCCGGGGCACAGTTCCTTACAGAAAGAAGTGTACCGGAGGAGTTACTCGGTTGTCAAGGGAAGTGTGCTATAAGAGCAATCCTTCCGAAACCAGTAATTTTTCGAGCTCAATAAATAGCCTTCTGGCTGTTTCCAGGTCCACTTGCTGGAAGCGAATTTCGTCGCGTGGGCGAAGCTGGCCGAGACTGCTCAGGTCGGCCGAGATCACATTGGCGATTTTCGGATAGCCGCCGGTGGTCTGCTGCTCAACGAATAGAATAATTGGCAGGCCGCCTGCGGTGATTTGTATCGCTCCCAGCGAAACGCCTTCGGAGATCATCTCGCCTCCGGCGGCTGAAGGGATGGGCGGGCCCTCGAGGCGCAATCCCATGCGGTTCGATTCTTCTGTTAGGCGATAGGTGGCCGTGTAAAACTGCTTCTGGGCTTCTTGCGAGAACCAGTCGTTCTGTGGGCCGGCGGTGACGCGCAAAACTTTTCGCGGCGTCCATTTGTCTAACGCACGGCGCGAGGCGGTTTTCTTTCGGAATGTGCGAAAACTTCCGGCGGCTGATCCAAAGCTGAGCACATCGCCTTTGCGCAAAGCGCGGCCTTCGTAACCGCCAAGCCCGCTCAAGAGGTGGGTTGAGGCGCTTCCCAAGAATGGATTGACGGCGAACCCGCCTTGCACGCACAGATAGCAGCGCGCTCCGGAGTGAGTTGCGCCCAAGCGCAGGATCTGGCCGGGCCGAACTTCGACGGAGATCCACATGGCGAAGGACGCATCGTCCAGTGTCGGTGCAAAATCCGATCCCGCTAGCGCAATTATTCCGCCTTCGGGAAAAGCAAACGTGCCACCGAGCAGAGTCATCTCCAATGCGGCGGCGCCTTCCGGATTGCCCAAGAGGCGATTGCCGATGCGCAGGGCCAGCGGGTCTGCCGCGCCCGACGGCGAAACGCCCATGGGCCCAAAGCCCTCACGCCCTGGATCCTGCACGGTCGTCAACATGCCCGGCGAACGCACTTCGAGCAGCTTCACGCGCGCTCCAGTGCCGCAAACTTTTCGAGCGAAATCGGCACGAATTGAACGCGGTCCCCAATCGAGAGCAGACTCATTTCTGCGCGATCCGGCCTGAACATGGCCAGCGGTGTGCGCCCGAGCAATCTCCAGCCACCCGGGGTGGAGATCGGATAGACACCCGTCTGACTGCCTGCGATGCCGACGCTGCCTGCGGGCACGCTTTTGCGAGGCGTTCCGAGACGTGGCGTTACCAACTCTTCGGCCAGTTCGCCGAGATACGCGAAGCCTGGGGCGAAACCTAAAAAATAAACAACGTACGTGGCTGCGGCGTGCAGTTCGATGACCCGTTCGGACGTCAGGCCGTGCAACTCGGCAACACTTTTCAGATCCGGTCCCAAATCGCCACCGTAGCACACGGGAACTTCTACCAGGCGCGCTTCCGGAAGCGCGATTTTTTCCATCCGCGCGATGTATGCGCGCAAAATCTCTTCCAGTTCGGTGTGGCGCAATTTCACGGCATCAAACTTAATCAGCAGCGAATTGTAGGCCGGGTGGAGATTTCGCACTCCATTAATCGGTTCCAACTCGATCAGACGCAGCAACCTCCTTACCTGCTGATGTGCTTCCGCTGTAATTTGATTTTGTCGGGGCGGTGCGGTCTTTATCCGGACGGCGCCTGGGGTACCTGGCTCTTTCGTGTTCACCTCGAAATACACCAGCAGGGACTGATCACTGGCAACCTGAAACCGTGCGGGTCTTTTCGCAGTTTCGCGCATGACGGCCGAGAGTATACCCCACAGTGGAATCGAGATTGCTGTACGTCTCAGCTGTCATCCGCGGACTCGGCCCAGCTTTGCGGTACTAAAATTCTTTTACGAACGGACAGTATTCCCTGATGGTCAGGAACTAAACTGCGTGTTGCGGCGGAATTCAACAGGAGGGTCTGGTGCAACGCTAATCAGGCAGACCTACATCCAAGTAGAGGTGGCGCCCAGCCTGAGGTGTGATTCAAAGAGGGACACTTGAGGTGAGGACATGGATCGCCAACTAATCGAACACAATATTGCAAGGGCTAAAAAGCCGTTCACCATCAAAATGACTTTTGCGATCGGAATTGCGCTCGTGGCAAGTGCTATTCCCTTCTCCGTATGGGGGTCGCTGGGTGGAGACGCAACAACGGTGCAAGCCGACCAGGCGAAACTCCAGGCTTCGTTGCAGACCACGAGCAAGGAGCTCTACACAATTCACGAAATGCATGCTCCCAATAGTCTTGTGGTCAGGGAGTTTGTGTCGCCGGCGGGAAAGGTATTTGGAGTAGCGTGGCAGGGACCGTCGCGCCCGGATTTGCAACAAGTATTGGGTGCGCATTTCGAGATGTTCACGCAGGCAGCGCAGGCCCAAAAAGCGCACCGAGTTGGACGTGGCCCGCTTGTTGTTCAGCAGCCGGGCCTTGTCGTGCAAATGGGCGGACACGGACGGTCGTTTTTTGGGAAAGCCTACGTCCCTCAGATGGTGCCTGCGGGAGTCCAGACCGAGGAAATCCAATGAGCATGGGGCGAGCGGGGAAATTCAGCATAGCCATGATAATCGCCTCACTGGCGGCGCTTTTCGGCACATTAGTTTGCGGATGCGGCGGAGGCAGCGCAACGACCACAACAACGCCAACAACGCCTTCCACAACCTCGAACGTGCAGCCCATCAGCGTCACTACTGGGCCGGCGGCGGCCGTGGGCTCCCCCGCGGTCGACATCGCGTTTACTTCCGTTACGCTTTGCGTCCCGGGAAGCACAACTCAATGCCAGACGATCGACGGCATGCTCGTGGACACAGGCTCATCGGGAGTGAGGGTTCTGGCTTCCGCGCTCACACTTTCGCTTCCGCAGCACAACGACTCGAGCGGCAATCCAATCGCGGAGTGCGCTGAGTTCGAGGACGGCGAGAGTTGGGGCCCGGTGCAGGCGGCGGATATTACGATGGCGGGTGAGAAGGCCAGTTCGGCGGCGATTGAAGTAATCGGCAGCCCGAGTTTTTCCAATGTGCCCGCGTCATGCTCCAATCTGGGGCCGGTCGAGGATGATCTGGCGAGCTTCGGCGCGAACGGAATCGTGGGAGTCGGAAATTTCGTGCAGGACTGCGGCGATGGCTGTGCCGTGAGTGTGAGCGGAGGGCAAAATCTCGGCCTCTATTACGCGTGTCCAACAACGGTTTGTGAAGTGACCTCGGAACCCGTGGCTCAGCAGGTTTCCAATCCAGTGGCTTTTTTCGCGAGCGATAACAACGGCGTCATCATTGAGTTGCCGGCTGCTTCAGGCTCGGAGGCCAGCCTCAACGGCTCGATGATTTTCGGAATTGGGACGCAATCGAACAATGCGCTGGGAAGCGCGACGGTGTACACCATCGACCCCAACACAGGAAATTTCACGACAACCTTCAAGGGACAAACCTACACGGATGCCGCGTTCCTCGACAGCGGCTCGAACGCCATCTATTTTCTGGACTCGCGCACGACCGGAATTCCCACTTGCACGGATCTCTCTTTCTGGTATTGCGCGGCGTCCACCACTAATTTCTCCGCAACCAACGAAGGCGCGAATGGAGCCACGGGCACCTTCAACTTCAGCATAGGAAATGCCGATACGCTGACTTCGAAATTAACTAATGGCGTCGCGGCAGATCTAGGCGGACCCGGATTCGGCCCGGGCACCTTCGATTGGGGCTTGCCGTTCTTTTTTGGAAGGAACGTGTATACCGCGATTGAGGGACGGAGCACGCCCGGAGGGCAAGGTCCTTACTGGGCTTACTAGAGTTTTCTGGTCCGCCCAGCTTCTCCCGCTGGTGTCGACGCCCATCACGAGGAACGGCGTGACGTGGTACATTGGCTTCCGTGCCATTGCTGGACGAAATCGCCGACGGGCGCACCGACCTGGTGTTTGAGTATGTCGCGGAGGGCCATCCGGCCACTTCCGCTGACCCGCACGGCGTGTCGTTGATTCAGCATTGCGCCTACTATGGCGACGTCAGCGCGATGAAATTTCTGCTCGCCAATGGCGGGTCCCTCGATTCTCTTGGAAACGACCTTGGGATGATCGGTGCCTGCTTCCACGGCCACTGGCAACTCGTAAGATTCCTGATCGAGCGCGGGGCGGACGTCAACCGCCCCGAGGCGGACACGGGCGAATCGCCGCTGCATACCGCACTGTGCAAAGCTAACAGCGCCAGACACACGCTGGTGCTGAGAATCCTGCTGGCGCACGGGGCGAATCCCAATTGCGCTACAAAGCCCGGCGTGGAAACCGGCGGCTTCATGCGAGACGTCCGCACCAAAGGCGAAACACCACTGCACCGCGCCGCCGCGTTTGGAGAGGAAGAAGCCATTCAGGCCCTGATTGACGCGGGTGCAATTATCGACGCGAAAGATGTGAACGGCGACTCGCCACTCACCTGGGCCAGTTGGCATTTGCGGCCCGCATCCGTTCTCAGAAAACTCTGCTATGACGGTTACCGGATCCGTCCGGATTACGCAGGCATGGACGCCAACCTCCGCGGTAAACCGCATGTGTGAGAGACGCCGATTTGCCGGGGTTAGCCGAGTCTCTTGCACTGGAAACAGGGATCTCAAATACATTTGCACCACTCGTCAGGAGCCCCATTGTGCCGCTTCACACTTTTGTGCGGTTTGAGCCGCGAGCTGAAAAACAGGCCGAGTTCCGTGACAAATTGTTGGCCGTTCTTGAGCCAACCCGCGCCGAACCTGGATGCATCAGCATTCATGTCTATGAAGGAACGCGCGAGCCGCTCGTCTACTTCATCCACTCCGAGTGGATCGACGACGCGGCGCTAGATGCCCATGCAAAGCTGCCGCACATGACGCGGTTCCTTGGCGTTTTGGGAGAACTCCTGGTGCAGCCGCTCCAAGCGGTTCGCACCAGACCAATCGGGTGATATAGCCTTCGCTGAGTACGGTTGAAACACCGCCTAAGCTTTGGCCGCCTTCATCTGCGCCAGTCGCTCCTGGAACTGGCGCGTCAGATGCGGCACGATTCCGAGTTGCCGTTCGATCAGCATCAATTGTGCGCGATGGTGCATTTCGTGCTCTTTCACGCTCAACAGGCGCTCGAAGCGGCTCTTGGCCGTCTTGCCGTCATTGTCGGTCACCATTTCAGCGAGAATTTCAGGCGTTAGCGTCTCCATCCATGCCGCAAACTGTTCGCCTTCGGTCCGCAGAAGTTCCACAATCTCCGCTTTGTTTCTGGGCTTAACTTCCTCCGCGTGGAATTCTTCCATCAATCCCAGGAAATTTAGGCCCGCCAGAGTCATGAGCCGCTTCTTGTGAATTTCTTCCCAAATCCGCGTGGAGATGGCCAGGTGCGTCAGCATGTGACCGACGGTGCGCGCTCCGGGAGCCGCCACAAATTCGTAGCTCGTCTCGGGAATATCCTCCGCTACTTGAATGGTATTTTTGCGGACGCCTCGAAAGGCACTTGCCAATTCTTTTCCGCCGTAACCGTAGGTACTCATCGCGTCACCTCGCTCCTCTATTTTCGGTTCAACTAGCAGCCTGCCAGGTTCGATGCCCCGCCCTCGTGAAGTGTCACGCGGCGTGCCGAACTTCTTGACGCACCGACAACCGCGCCAACTCTCTCTGACATTGACAGGAACAGGGGTTAGACCTATGGTTGCGGGGTACAAAGATAAGGCCTGAATCAACAACTCCAGCTCATATATGTTGGGACGCGGTTCTGCTGTGGAATTGGAGGTGCCCCGCCGTTTCATTCCATTTTTTCCTAATCAGCTTTCGCCGGTATCTGACTTTCTTGCCATGTGAGCAAATGGCCCGCGGCTTGACCGAGTTCGAAAGGAGAAATCCAATGAGGAGAAATGGGGCCACGCTGATAGTTGTTCTTGTGTCAGCAGGTGTAGCGCTGATTGCATCCTGCACGAACGCCTACCATGAGGAGAACGAACGGTACGTGTTCGTGGCAACGAATATTAATTTGCCGTACTGGCAGGAGGCGCAGGCTGGTTTTCTGGACGCGGCGAAATCGCTTGGCGTGAAGGCGGAACTCACAGGTCCCGCAACCTTTGACCCCTACGCCGAAATCGAAATGTTCCGCCGGGTCGTCGAACAGCAACCCGCCGGAATTTGCGTTTCCGCGGCGCGGCCCGACCTTTTCCAGTCGGAGATTGATAAGGCTGTGGCTGCGGGCATTCCGGTGATTTGCGTTGATGCGGATGTCCCGGATTCAAAGCGCGTGCTTTACATTGGGACGGATAATTTCAAGGCCGGGCGAGAGAGCCTGAAGCGGATGGCGGAACTCGTTCACGGCAAAGGAGACATTGCCGTCATCACGATCGCGGGACAGAACAACCTTGACCAACGCGTGGCGGGCGTGGCCGACGCGCTGAAAAACTATCCTGCGCTCAAGCTGACGCAGATTCTGGATGGCAAGGGCGACTCCGGAACTGCAAACGATCTGATATCCGGGATGATCCAGAAGAAAGACAAATTGGACGGAATCATTTCGCTGGAGGCGACCGGAGGTTCCGGCGCGGCGCAAGCCCTGCACCGCTTGAGCTTGGAAGGCAAGATACCCATCGTGGCGTTTGATAATGACCCGGAGACGCTGGATTGGATTGAACGCGGCGTGATTACCGCCACAATTACGCAAAAAGCGTACGTCATGAGTTATTATGGGCTGAAGTTTCTCGACGATTTGCACCACAACGCGGTGCACCAATTTAAGGATTGGCGGACGGCTCTTGCGCCGCCAATGCCTACGGTTGTGGACACCGGAACGGTCGTCGTGGACAAAAACAATCTCAAGATTTATCGCGAAGTTCTGACGGCTCACCCGAAGCCTCTGTAGACGATATGGTTTTTCTTAAATGTAGGGGCGCAGCACTGCTGCGCCCATTCCACGCAAACTTTAAAAATGAACTTTAGGCGAGGGAAAGACTCGGGTCCGCATTGAGCGACGCATCCGCAAACACGCCACCTCGAAAACGCTCATAGGCCGCGGCGGCAATCATCGCCGCGTTGTCGGTAGACAACGCGCGACTGGGAAAAAACACTTCAAACCCTTTGTCTTTGGCGCGCTCTTCGAACGAGGCGCGCAATTGGCTGTTCGCCGCCACTCCGCCGGACACCAGCACGCTATCGACGGCAAGCTCTTCCGCGGCCATAAGTGTCCGGCCCACCAGATCGCGCACCACCGCGTTCTGGAATTCGCGCACGAGAGCGAGCGTTTGCGGCGAGCACAGAGGCAACAGTTGCTCGAATTTCCGTTCGCCGCGCTGAAGGGCTTCTTCACGCGCGCGAATCTCGCTGGAGTATTCTGCATGTTCGCGCAAGTGATACAACACCGCAGTTTTCAATCCGCTAAAACTAAAGTCCAGCGGATTCCCGCGGGTTTTCGTCGGCCCGAATTTCACGGGAGCGGCGACGCCCTTCGCGACCGCGGCCAGCCGATCGAGAATTGGTCCGCCCGGATAGCCCAGTCCGAGAAGTTTCGCGACCTTATCGTAGGCTTCTCCGGCGGCGTCATCGCGCGTCTGGCCAATTTTCCGGTAGGTCAAAAGTCCACGGCCTTGCGAATGATCAGGATTCTGGCCGCCCGAATCTCCTGGCTTCACTTCATACAAAACGGTGTGTCCGCCGGAAACAATCAAGCACACCGCGGGCAATTTCACAAGGCGACCGGCTTTGTAGGCCTCCAAAAAAACCGCGTGGACGTGCCCAGCCAGATGATTCACCGGCACGAGAGGTTTGCCGAGCGCCGCCGCCAAGGTTTTTCCATAGGTGATGCCCACGAGCAACGCCCCGACCAACCCGGGGCCGTGCGTTACGCCAATGGCGTCAATGTCCGCAAGCTGCATACCAGCCTGCGCGAGTGCTTCGCGGACAACGGGAACGATCTGGCGCAAATGTTCCCGCGAAGCCAGCTCCGGCACTACGCCGCCATATTTTCGGTGAATATCAATCTGCGAGGCCACCACGCTGGACAGAATTTCGCGGCCGTCAGCGACTACCGCCGCGGCTGTCTCATCGCAGGAAGATTCAATTCCCAGAATTCGCGTCATACTTAATCGGTCGTCAATCAAACGGAGATTACAGTTTCAAGCTTTTTAGATATTCCCGGAACGGCCCGCCCAGTTCCCCGTTTTGCAAAGCAATTTCCACGGTGGCTTTCAAAAATCCAAGTTTATCGCCCGCGTCGTACGACACGCCGTCGTAGATGTACGCCCAGAGGCCGTCTTCCTGGGCCAGAATACGCAGTGCGTCAGTCAGCTGAATTTCGTTCCCCGCGCCGGGCTTGGTTCGCTCCAAACAATCGAAAATCTGCGGAGGGAGAACGTAGCGCCCGGTAATTGCCAGGTTCGACGGGGCCTTGTCAGGTTTCGGTTTTTCCACCAGGTCGCGGATTCGCAACAATCGCGCGCCAAATGGCGGCTGCGGCGCGGGCTCTCCATCCACAATGCCATAGAGATGCGTCTTTTCTTTAAGCACTTCCTCAACGGCAATCACGCCAACGCCTGTAGCGGCATAGACATCAATCAATTGCTTCGTGGCTGGATTTTCTCCCGGAATCAGCACGTCACCCAACAGAACCGCGAATGGCTCGTCGCCGACCAGATCGCGTGCCACCAGAACGGCGTGCCCTAGCCCCAGTGGTTCCTTCTGCCGCGTGTAACTTACCTGCACCATGTCGCTGATGCGCCGCACCATGGCGGCCTGTTCCGGCTTCCCTCTTTCTTCCAGAAAACGCTCCAGAAGCGGCGAAGAATCGAAGTGATCCTCGATGGAGTTTTTGCCCTTCCCGGTGACGATGATGATGTGCTCGATTCCGGAGACCACGCACTCTTCCACCACGTACTGGATTTGCGGCTTGTCTACAACCGACAACATTTCTTTCGGCTGCGCTTTGGTGGCCGGCAAGAATCGCGTGCCCAATCCCGCGGCAGGCAGCACGGCCTTGCGCACTTTGCGCAACCCAGCATTCGTCGTTTGCCTTGTATCAGCCATCCTGTTCCTCACCACGGGAATTTTTCTTGCGGGCCTATTTTTTCTTTGCGGCCTTCTTCTCTTTCGCCGAGCTGTTCCTGTCCTTGGACGCCGTCTCTTTTCCTGCCGAATCTTTGCCGCCAGAGGACTCTTTGTTCCCCCCGGAGGTAGCGCCGGCATCCTTGCCGGCATCCTTTCCTGCAGACTCCTTACTCTCCCCAGCAGACGTGCTCTCCTTACTGCCTCCGTCTGGAGATTTTCCTGCGTAGTCCGTAACGTACCACCCCGACCCCTTAAACTTAATCGCGGGAGCCGTAATCACCGACTCTACTTTCCCGCCGCAATGCGGGCATTTTTTCAAGTGTGGCCCGGCCACCGGCTCGATTTTGTCCGTGTGACGCGCGCACTTCAGGCATTTGTATTCGTACAGTGGCACAGCTACTCCCTCCGCTCTATCTCCAAACAAAAAAGTATAGCACGCGTCACATTCGGTCCCAGCAGCGCATGCTAGACTCTTGGCCATGAGCAAAGCCGCGCCAAGCTCCACGGAAACCGCTCTGGGATGCTTGTACCTCGTTGGCACGCCCATTGGCAACCTCGAAGACATCACGCTGCGGGCGCTGCGCATTCTTAAAGAAGTGGACCAGATCGCCTGCGAAGACACGCGCCACACGCAAAAACTCCTCACCCACTACGAAATTCGGAAGCCCTTGATCAGCTACCACGAGCACAATGAGCTGACGCGCGCTCCCGAACTGCTCATCTCGCTGGAACAAGGCGCGAAAATTGCTCTCGTCAGCGACGCGGGCATGCCGCTCGTTTCCGACCCCGGCCATCGCCTCGTCACTCTTTGCCTGCGTCATCATGTTCCGGTGGTTCCCGTCCCCGGACCATCCGCGCTTCTCGCCGCCCTGGCCGCCAGCGGCCTGCCCAACGAAGAGTTTCTTTTTGTGGGATTCCTGCCCAACCGTACCGGCGAACGCCGCCGCGCCCTGGAGCGCCTGCGCATTGAAGACCGCACCATCATTCTTTATGAAGCGCCGCACCGCATCGCGGAATGCGTGGCCGACGCCCGCGAAGTGCTCGGCAACCGCTCCGCGTGTGTCGCGCGCGAAGTCACCAAGCTCCACGAAGAGTTCCGCCGCGGCAAACTTTCCGAACTTTTCGCTTCGCTCACGGAACGTCCCGCCAAAGGGGAAATCACCCTGCTCATCGGCGCGGAAGATCCCGCCGATGCGCGTACTCCCGCAAACTCCGTGCAAAGCCTCGCCGAGCGCGTGGAAGAACTTATCCACCAGGCCAAACTCGACCGAAAAGAAGCTCTAAAGCTTGCCGCAAAAGAACATGGCCTGACCCGCCGCGAAGCTTACGACAAAATCGTTCTCGCGCGCGGCGACGCCGACGACGATCCGGGCGAGTAAAACTGTGCCGGTGAGACTCCTGGCTTACCTTGCGTTCTTAATGGTGATTCCTTTGCTCACGTTTGAGCATCTGATAGTGGAGTTCATTTCTAAGCGGACGGGCCGGAGGCAGGCAATGCACTGGAAAATACGGCTGACGGTATTCCTGAGTCTGATCTTAGGCGCGGCTTCGATTTGCTCTGCTCAGTCAAATCCCAGACTACACACCTATTTTAAGGAGGACATTGGCCTTTCGGACGATCAGATTGTAGCGATTCGCGCCGGCCAGGCCTTTGCAAAAAATCTCCATTCCAGAATGGCGGATGAGATCTTCGTTTTTGGCGCCGTATACATCAACGCGAAACCCGAAAGTTACTTGCAGTTTGCCCACGATTTCAAGCGGCTACGCACAGTTCCCGGTTTTCTGGAGCTCGGCCAGTTCAGCGATCCTCCGCAGCTGTCCGATGTGGAAACGTTGACTCTCGACAGTGAAGACATCAAGGAATTTCGGGAATGCAAGCCTGCCGATTGCAAGATTCAGCTTCCCGCAAGCTCTATCGAGGAAATCCACCAAGCGGTGGATTGGACCCAGCCGGACGCGGAACAGGCGTTGAACCAACTCATACGGCGAAAAATCATTGAGCTGGTGACCAACTATCAGAAGCAAGGCAACGAAGTGCTGGGCGTCTACAACGATAAGCGGAACCCCACAGAGGTGCCGGAACAGTTCAAGTACATGCTGAGCTATTCGAAAGCTCTGCCAAGATATTTGCCCGATTTCTATGACTATTTGCTTTCGTATCCCGCGGCGAAACCCGCCAATGTGGATGACAACTTCTACTGGGCCAAGGTGAAATTTGGATTGAAGCCCACATTACGCCTGGTGCATGTTCTGACGATGCACGGAGACGGGTCAGCCACGCCGGATAATGTCGTCGCGGAGAAGCAGCTTTACTCGAGTCACTACTTTCAGACCGCTCTCGATTTGACGTTCTGCGTTCGCGATAGCGCGGACCCGAACGCGAAGGGGTTTTATCTTATCAAGACGATGGGCTCCGAACAGGCTGGACTGACCGGTTTCAAGGGCTCGATCGTGCGCAAAGTGGCCACGGACCGGTCGTCCTCCTCGCTGCAAAAGTCTCTGAACACGATCAAAGACACGTTGGAACAGGGCCAGTAGATAGGACGTCAGTCAATCTCGCCCGTGCGGCAGATTCATTTCAGAAGACTCCGCAGTTGATTCCTAAACTTCGATTACTTCATTTTGATAGGTTCGCCAACGCCCTCCCCAATCCTTGCTGTGTATCCAGTGCGTGGCTGGGCCCGGCAAGGTAGGTCAAATCTTGCAGGACTGGTGCCGGTGAGACCCCCTGCTCCTTAAGCAATTTCTCCGTGCGGTCTGCGCGGAGAAAACCGTTGAAGAAGTGTTCGGCGACCTCACCGGTGGCAAATTTTGTTACGCCGCCATCGAGAATGGTAGGCGCGAAGAAAGGGTGCGCGGCGCCGAGACGATTTGCCTCGCGGTAGACGATGGCGCCAACGAGTTCCATACGCTGCGGCGTAAAATTAGTGGAATCGCCGAGGCCGATCACCAGGAGATTCCGTGCCACCAGACTCCCCGCAGGCGGAACAATTCGTAGCGTTTCGCCGAGTTCGCCTCTAAATAGAGCCGGCTTGCGAATTTTGTCGAGGACTCCTTTGAGTTTCTCATTCATTTCGAGAAGCGCGCCGTGAAGAGCGTTCTGTGGCTCGGATGCGAAGAGACATACGATTTGCAGTTCGGTATCTGTCTCAGCGGGGCTTTGCACCAGGACGCGAGTTGCGATGGGCGCCCCGGAGACTTGAAGTTCAGCCGGCCTTTGCGGAATTGCTGAAGAAGCGGTCTGTGCAAAGATGAGCGCACAGGGCAACGATCCTGCGGCGAATAGCAGAATCCCCATTGCCACAACCGACAGGCACAATCCCAGCCTTCTGCGACCAGTCAATTTTCTCACCTTTTCTCCTCGTTGATCGACGACTCTATCCATCGACCATATATCAGCAATCACATCAACGCCATTTGCTGACACTCCGCCTTTCGATGATAGTTCCGATACAGAGGATACCCTTCTCATAAATCGGACAGTCGTCGAACATCGAGGCTGGGCGCGACGTATTTGCTCCACCATGTGGCGTTGCGGGACAATGGTGTTCGGTGTACTTTAGCGGTCAACCCTGGACGCAGGACGCGTCCGCGGCAAATCTTGCGGAGGACGGTGAAAAATGGCTCACGAACCTGAAAAAGACATTTGGACTCGGCGCGGCTTTTTGGGAGTGAGTTCGGCGGCCATGGCCGCGGCAAGCGTTCTTGGCCCAGACAAAGTTGCGCCGCAAGAACAAGCAAATCCGAAAAACGATCGAAGCGCAAGCGATCCAGGACCAACGAATTCGGTAATCGATGCCGCGAATCCGGATTCGGACCACCCGCTGCCCTCCGATGCAGGCGGTGTGCAAACTTTCAAATACCCTTTCTCCTTCGCGCACAAACGGTTTCAGCAAGGTGGCTGGTCGCGCGAAGTGACGGTACGCGAACTCGCCGTTTCAAAATCTCTCGCCGGCGTTGATATGCGCCTGACCGCCGGAGGCGTGCGCGAATTGCATTGGCACACCGCAGCGGAATGGGCCTACATGCTCTACGGCAGCGCGCGGATCACATGCATCGACGGCGATGGCAAGAGTTTTGTGACGGACGTGAAAGAAGGCGACCTGTGGTACTTCCCTCCCGGAATCCCCCACTCGATTCAAGGTCTGCCGCCCGACGGCACCGAATTCATGCTGGTCTTCGACGACGGCAATTTCTCCGAGTACGAAACGGTTCTGCTGACTGATTGGATGGCCCACACGCCGCCCGACGTCGTGGCAAAAAATTTCGGCGTAGCGCAATCCGCCCTCGCGAAGATGCCGAAACGCGAAAAATTTATTTTCCAGGCCGAAGTTCCTGGCCCCCTTGCGGATGATCAAAAGCGCGCAGCCGGCGCGCTGGGCCCGTCCCCCATTGATTTTGCATTCCGCACCACACAATACCCCGCGCCATCCAAGCTGAAAAACGGAGAGGTCCGTGTCATCGATTCAAGCACCTTCAAGATTTCGACGACCGTGGCAGCCGCCATTGTCACGGTAAAACCCGGCGGCATGCGCGAGCTGCATTGGCACCCGAACGCGGACGAGTGGCAGTTTTACTTCGGCGGAAAAGCTCGCATGACGGTCTTTACCACCGGTGGTCGCGCCAGAACGATGGATTTCGAAACAGGAGACGTCGGCTACATCCAAAAAACGCTCCCCCACTATGTCGAAAACACCGGCACAACCGATTTGAAATTCCTGGAAATGTTCAAAAGCAGCTATTACCAGGATCTCGCGCTTTCCGAGTGGCTCTCGCACACACCGCCGGAACTTGTGGCGGCGCATCTGAATTTGGACAAAGCAACGCTGGAAGCAATCCCCAAGGATAAACCACTGATCGTGTCCTAGCGATCGAAAATCGAATTAGTAGACCCGAGAGGAGCTTCGCATGAATAAATTCGCGGCGGCCGCGTTTCTATTGGTGGGCAGCATATTTATTCCTGCGGCGCGGGCAGCAGGAACGCCCTGCGAGCAATTGGCACAGCTGACCTTGCCAAATACGATCATTACTTCGGCAGAGACCGTCGCGGCTGGTGCGTTTACCCCGCCTGCGACTATGGCGCCGTGGTTGTCAGGCGATCCGAAACTGTTCAAGCGGCTCCCCGCATTTTGCAGGCTGACGGCCGAAGCAAAGCCCACCACCGACTCCAATATCAAAATTGAAGTCTGGATGCCTGTCACGGGATGGAACGGCAAATTCCGCGGCCAGGGCAACGGCGGATTTGCCGGCGAAATTGACTATGGTTCGCTGGCGGGAGCAGTAGCTCAAGGCTATGCGACGGCGGCCACGGATACCGGTCACGCCGCAGGCGGAACGGACGCAAGCTGGGCCCTCGGACACCCGGAGAAAATTGTGGATTTCGCGTATCGCGGGATTCACGAGATGACGCTGACCGGCAAAGCCGTCGTGAAGGTCTTCTACGGCGACGCTCCGCAACGCGCGTATTTTGCAAATTGCTCCAATGGCGGCAGGGAGGCCCTGATGGAAGCGCAACGCTTCCCCGACGACTACGACGGCATCCTCGCCGGAGCACCCGCGAATTACTTCACCCATCTGCTGGGAGGCGCGCTGTACGACGCGCAGACCACCACTCTGGATCCGGCAAGCTACATTCCCACGAGTAAAATTCCCTTCATCGCCCGGTCCGTGAACGCGCAATGTGACGCGATGGATGGTGTCACTGATGGCGTGCTCAACGATCCAAGAAAATGCCACGTCAATACATCGACGATGATCTGCAAAACGGTCAACACCGACGATTGCCTGACTTCCCGACAGGCAGACACGCTGGAAAGACTCTACGCAGGCGCCCACGATTCCAAAGGCAATCAACTTTTTCCGGGGTTTCTCCCCGGAGGCGAAGACGGCGACGGCGGCTGGCCCCTCTGGATTACCGGTCAAGCTCCGGGAAAGAGTCTGCTCTTTGCGTTTGGTGGCGGATTTTTCTCCGATATGGTTTACGACAAAGCTGACTGGGACTACAAGAAGGCCAATCTCGATGACGCCGTCGCAACCGCGGACAAGAAATTCTCTAACGTGCTGAACGCAACGGAAACAAACTTGAAACCCTTCGAATCACACGGCGGGAAGCTCATCATTTATCATGGCTGGAACGATGCTGCGATTTCCCCTCTGAACACCATCAACTATTACGAGAACGTTGGAAGCAAGATGGGACAGGCGGAACGCGATTCGTTCGTGCGGCTCTTCATGGTCCCGGGGATGCAGCATTGTGGCGGCGGTCCAGGGCCAGACGTATTTGGGGAAAGCGGCTGGAGCCCTGTAAACGATCCGCAACACAATATTTATCTCGCGTTGGAACAGTGGGTAGAAAAAGGCGCGGCTCCTTCGACGGTCATCGCTTCCAAAGTGGCAGGCGGCGGAGCATCTGAACCATCAGTGAAAGGGACCCGACCGCTGTGCGCTTATCCCCAAGTCGCCAAATACAAGGGTTCCGGCGACACAAATGACGCGGCAAACTTCACCTGCGCGCCGCCAGCGAACTGAACTCTATCGCGGCGCTTCTACGCGTTCTGGAAATAATACGCCTTTCCGACTCTTCGCTAGAAAGGTCCATGCCCGAAAAAGTCATCGCGGCATCGGTCATCGAAAAGGCATTCCGGCGAGAAAGCATCGAAGGGCCGCAGGTAGGGCCCCGGGTGAAACTCGATGAACGCCGGCGGAACGGGCACCACGCCCTGGCTGGTAGCGAACACATTGAAATTCGGTCCTAGCGCAGCCGCGGCATTGTTCAGATCCCCTGCCTGGACTCCTTGCCATTTCCCCGTGTCCAGACGTCCCAGCAGTGTTTGCACGGCAGCAATGGTTTCCGCCGGAGTAAACGCGCAATGCCCAGCACGCGAGACAAACGTCCGGCGCAGGAATTTCCCATTCCCCACTTCGTCAACCACGTCTTTGTACGCTTCTTCGTTTTGCACCACCACCAGCCCATCGCCTTTCGTGTGCAGCGTCAGAACGGGGATATGAATCTCCCCATCGAAAATAATATATTTCTCCAGGTAGTGAACGGCTTCGGGATCGGCGCTGATTCGAGCCGTCTTTTCCAGAGTGTCTAGGTCGGCGTCGAGATCCAGCCCCGCTTGCGCGTAAAGCGCGATCACTTCGTCGCGGCCGATCGATAGATCCAACTGTCTCCGGTAGTCCACACCCGTGTTCCAGGAAACGTTGCCCTGCGCGCGCGCTTCCAATTCCGCGCGAAACGCAAAAACGAACGGGAAGTCCACTTGCTGTTGCCAGAGGAATTGGTTGATCTGCTGGTCGGCGAAATCAGTGGGAGCCGGCTCGGGCGAGGTCGGTGTGAACCATCCCGGAAGATCGGCCAAGGCAGCAGCAAGCGCAAGCCGAGCTCGTCCCTGAGGAGTGGATTGCGCTTCGGCCAGCACCACTTCGGCAAGATCAAGATTCGCGACGGGATCGGCAATATTCACGAGTTGCAGTCCCGTTCCCGGCGCCAGCAGCGTCTTGAAAGCAAACTCGGAATCCAGCGAGGTGTTCCATGTGGCCACGCCACCAGAAAGCACTCCACACATCGGGAGCGCAGCGTCAAACCGCTGAGGATTCGTCTGAATCAGCCCTGCCGTGATGATGCCTCCTAGCGAGTGTCCCCAGGCAATCGTCTGCTTCGGAGGACTGAAGAGCTGGTTGAATTTGTCGAGCACAGCAATCTGATCCGGCAGAGCCTGCTGAATGGCCCAACCCGTGGTGGCATAAGAAGAACCGGCGAGCGCAAAGCCACTCGATAGCATGAAAAACCTTGTAATCGGGTCGCCAACGTCCGTCGCCGGGTTAGGACTTCCCGGCGTTACATAACCGTGGCTATAGAGAAATAGCGTTCCGTTCCAGTTTGCCGGTACCTCGATCAGATAGGTCGCGCCGTCGGAAAGAGGCCCGGTCTTCGCGGTGACACCCGCCTGCGCGTAAGCGCTCCCGCAAACTCCTAGAAGAATAAACAAGCAAATTGTCGCAGCCCCAGCCAGATTCCTCATCGTTCGCCACATAGCCGATTCCTCCTGAATTGATTTGGAACTCAAATAGGCAGCAGCGACAGCGATAACAATGAGGCGCACTCGTGTTGCGCCGTGCGCGCCGTCCAATTACTTCTAGAAGTTCAGCCGCACGCCGAGCTGAATCTCCCGCTTCGGAAACGCGGAAGTGAACCCGAGCGGCTGGCTAGGCGAAAACGCTGCGCTTCCATGAACGCTAAACGTGGTATTCCCCGTTGCGCATGTGCCTGCGATCGGGCATGTCGTTGGCCCTGTCTGAATACCGAAGAGCGGATTGACCACATTATTGACGCTTGCGTAGTTGGTGTGATTTGCAATGTTAAAGCCCTCTGCGGTAAATAGCAGAGTGGCCTTCTCGTGAACCTTATGCTGCCAGGTAAGCCGCATGTCGAAGTTCACGTAGTCCGGTCCCAGACCTGTGTCGCGGCCGGCTCCAATGGGACGTTCATTCGTCGTGTGATTGTCTCCATTCACCTCTCCGCCGGCCAGCAGATTGAAGGGCAGTCCACTGTGGTAACTGAAAATCGGGGCAAGCTGGAAGCCCGCAAGGATAGGATTCTTCCAGGGACTATCGAACACTCCAGCGACGACGACCTTGTGGCGCTCGTCGAACTCCGATAGGCCGCGGTCGAGGCTCAGGTTGGTCGGATCCTGTGGCCCGTAATCGGTATTGAAATCTGTCGAAGTGTCAAAGCCTTTGCTGTACGTGTAGTTCCCAAACAACGTGAAGGATTGGCTGAATCGTTTTTTGACTTCCACGATGCCGCCCTCGTAAAGGGACGATGCCGCGGACGTGTACTGGTTGTTCTGGACGATCAGCGGATTCACAAAGCACGGTGAGACGGGCTGGCCAAAGCCGTTCAAGGTTATCGCACAGGGGAATACGCCACCGGGAAACTCCGTGCCTCCGAGCGGATCGGCCGCGGCACTGGTATTCCAGTTCCGGTAGGAAAAGCTCTTCCCGTTGGCCAAGGTAACCGTGCTCATTGGCGCGTTCAACAGATTGGTATCTATCGCCACGGGCAGCCGCAGCGTGTGCGAATAGATGCCGCTCACCGCGATGCTGAACCCCGGAGCGATCTCGTGTTCAATTCCAATCGACGCCTGCTGGGAATAGGGCGGTTTGTAGTTCTGCGGATTGCTGAAGAGCACCGTCAGCGGCGACAGTTGGCCGCTGTTCTGCACGAAGATGCCGTACGGCGCCACATCCGCCGGCGTGATGCAAGCGGCATTCCCGGCCGTCGGGGTTGTGCACTGAATCAGCCCCTGACCGAAGAGCCCCTGGAAAACCTGCGCTGAGGTTTGAAGGAAAGGCAGGCCGCTCGGCGAAAGTGAATCCACATAGATGGAAATGTACCGGTTGCACGGGCTGCTGCCGCTGCCAGGAAAAATCGTGCCCGCGGTCCCAAACGCGGTGACCCCGATCCCGCAGGTGCCCACCACATTGTTGATTTGGTCCGGAACCTGAGACGTGTTGTTCTGGTTTTCCACCGTACTGTGGTTCTTGTTAAGGACTCCCAGGCTCTCGTCCACTTGGGGTATCTGCGAGTCAACGGCCCCGTAGAAAATTCCGTATCCCCCGCGCACCACCGTCTTGTGATCCTTAAACACATCCCACGCAAACGACACGCGGGGAGCCACGTCGCCATGATAGGTATTCAGCGGAAGGAATTGCGAATCAACCTCATATCGCAGCCCATAAGTCAGAGTAAAGTTTGAGACGATTCGCCACGTGTCTTGCCAATAGCCCGCTGTAAACGGCCGCGTATAAGCGGGATAGTCCGCGTCTCCAAATCCTTGCTGATAGACCTGCGGCGCGCCCAACGAAGCGGACTGAAGCGCGTTGATGCCAGCCGAGCCAAGAGTGCCTGCCAGTCCGCAGCCCGCGGTATCGGGGTTGGTTGTGGCAGCGCCGGTCGGATTTGCCAGGCACGGACTGAGCGCCACGCCCGGCAGCGAACCAAACACAAATCGCCCCGGCATGAACGTGTGCGATTCCGAGTGATTGCCGCGGAGCAGTTCGGAAGCGCCGAATTTCATGGTGTGGTGGCCGCGCGTCATGCTTATGTTGTCCGCGATTTCGGTCCGCCGCGTGATGGTGAAATTCGGCAGAAAGATATTCGTCCCCAAATTGTTTACGAATCCGGGTATCTGCAGCCCCACCTCTCCCGGCTCATTAGGAATTACGTTGAAGCTGTCGTAGTTAAATTGCAGGTGCAACTCGTTTTGCATCGTCGGGCTGAACTGGTGGAACCATCCCGCATAAGCATTGTCGTCATAGTTGTGGATCGAGCTGCCCGCCGAAAACCCTGTAAGCGATTGCACGTCCGGGTTTTCTTCCAGGTCATGCCCGAAGTGGTAGCTGAAATAGAGCTGATTGCTGTCGTCGATTCGATGATCGAGCCGCCCCGATGCCAAATACTCCCGCGTGTTGTAGTTAAACAACCCTCCGTTTGTTTCCAGCTGGGTGATCAGATATTGATTGATCGCCGCTTGACCCGCCGTCAGCCCTGTCGTTGGGGCGACCGTCAATCCTAGCGCAAGGGCACCGGCACAATTCTGCGCGGACAAGCTGGTAATCGTGCCGTTCGGGTTGTTGATGCACGGCACCATGGGATTTCCCGGGTCCGCTGCCAGCGCGCTGACAATCGCCTGCTGTGCGGATCTCGGATCGCTCTCCGAGAATGGGTTTGACGTCGCCAGCGGATTCGGTCCCGCGAAGATCGAACTGTTCGTCAACAGGGGCACGCTATTCTGCGAGTTCTGCAACAACCCCTCAAAAGCCACGTACAAAAACGTCTTGTCCTTCCGAATGGGCCCCCCCACGGCTCCGCCATATTGGTAGCGGCTAAGGCTGTTTTTGATTGGCTCGCCAACGGAATTAAAGTTAAAGTTGCTAAAGGTCGGGTCCGGCGCCAGGGCTGAGCTGAACGCAAATGGATCGCGTGCATCCATACCGCTGTTGCGGAAATAGCTGTAGATACTTCCGTGCACGTTGTTGGTCCCTGACCTCGAGACGATGTTGATCGAGGCTCCGCTTGCACCTCCCAGGTCTGCGCCATAGTTGCTGCGATTTACCTGGAACTCCTGCACCGCGTCCTGGCTCAATGTTAGCCGAACGCCGCCCGAATCAGTATTGACCTCCCCTCCGTCCACGGTCACGCTGTTTCCCCGGCCGTTGCTTCCGTAGAAGGACAGTCCGCTTTGCGGCGTCTGTTTCACTCGATAATCCTGGTCGTCTGCAACCCGCGTGGAATCGGACACCCCCGGCAGCAGCAGCGTAAACGTCAGGTAATCGCGGCGATCGATAGGCAGTTCTGAAATGATATCTTCCGTGAGTGTATTCGATTGGCTGCCTCGCTCGGTTTCGATGACGGGCAGTTCCGAACTCACTTCCACCTGCGCCGACAACCCGGACAACTTGAGGGAGAAGTCCAGTACCAGCGTTTGACCCACCGTCAGCGCGACGGTGGAAGCGACCTGCGTTTGGAACCCAGAGTGTTCGACGGTGACTTTATAGCTCGATGGAGGGAGTCCGGTCAGCCGGTACAATCCATGCTCGTCCGTCTCGACGCTGCGTTGCACGCCCTTGGCGGCGTCGCTCGCCGTCACTTTGGCATTTGGCACTTGAGCCCCGGTCGGATCCGTGACTGTGCCAGTCAAGTCCCCTGAGGAACCTACGCCTTGAGCAAAGCTCAACCCAGCCGTAAGGAAAATCGACGCAAGCGCAAACGTGAGTATCTTGATGATTCTCACTTTCCACCCCCAAAATGTAGACGTGCCTGCACAACCCCGGTACTTGGACCCAAAACCCGCGAAAGAGATGCATCCAGAAGGGCCTGACATCCTTCGAAATGTCTCTTTTTCAAATCCTTCAAATCCAGAATTATGATAGTTGCTATCACATCTTTGCAACTAACGTCAAGAAGAAATCAGCGGGAGCTTTGTTCCGCCGGCAGGAAAGCAGGCGGGAACTTTGGCCTGCGGTCAGGAAATCAGGGTTGGATGCCGCGCAGGAAGAAGGCCACGGCGCTGCGGACTCGCTCCGTCAGCTTGTGGGGGCCCGGAAGATCGACAGCCCATTGGCGTACCACGGTGAGGTAAAGCGCTTCCATGAATTCGGCGAGATGAACAACCGGGAACGCCCGCGTAATCTCCCCGCGCTTCTGGCCTTTCAGGAGAATCTCGCGCAGCAATCCAACGGCGACTTGCTCGGGCTGCCGGAGATCCGGCGAGCGAACGGGGTCCATCGCGCCGGAGAGCACCACGGCTTGCCACAGGGGCCGGTCGGCCTCCGTTTCGCGCGCCAGTCCATCATAAAAACGTTGCAGGCGCTGTGCAGTGGTTGCCTCGCTGGAAAGTTCCGTCTTTAAGTGCTCGGCCATGCAGGCATAGCCGCGCCGGCCTACCTCGCGGAGTACCGCGTCTTTGCTGGGGAAATAGCGGAAGAAAGTCGGCTGGCTGATCTCGAGGAGTTCGACGATATCGTCGACGCGCGTTTTCTCGTAGCCGCGTTTGCGGAACAACTTTATGGCCGTGGAAATAATCTGCTGGCGCAGGCGGGCTTTCTTTCGCTCGCGCAAGCCGGGGGCTGCTTCCTTCAAGTTCTGTTTGTCCTGGGATCTGCGTTCCGGATTTAACGAGCGCGTGCGCCTGCGAGCG
This sequence comes from Candidatus Acidiferrum sp., assembly GCA_035313865.1. Taxonomy (GTDB): domain Bacteria; phylum Acidobacteriota; class Terriglobia; order Acidiferrales; family UBA7541; genus Acidiferrum. Next base: position 10,753 of record DATFZY010000017.1, on the reverse strand, counting down.
CCGGAGAGTGGAACGGCAGCCGAACCGCCTCGAGCGGCATGGGCGCGAGCCATGATGCGAACTCCTCCAAGGGTGATTATCAGAAGCGCCGTCTGGGCGCCTCACATTGTGAGGGTTACTCTAACATGAGAGTGGCCAACTTTTGGTTGAAAAGAGAGTGGCCGCTTTTGATTGAAAAGTTTTGCGCCTGGATTCGGGACAAGGCGTTTCGATAGGAGCAAGAAACATTCAAGTCGCAGGCCCGCTTCGGAAAGCCGGCCCCACAATACGGAACGAAACTACGCGGCGTTTTCCGGGCGGAAGACGCGCTGGAAGCGCGGCCCTGTGAACTGCACTCCGACCAGCCGCTCGCCTTGTGTTTCGGCATCTACAACGTGCACTACTCGCCCACGCGTCGCAAAGTCCGCTTCCCTGCGTCGCGAGGCATAGTTGCTAAAGGGAATCCTGATTTCGAGATCGGAGCCGATGGCCACGTCAAAGCGCGTAACGAACGCGGCGCCGCTGCGGCACAAATTTTCACTGGAGGTTTCTTCCTCGAAGGCCACACCGCGGCTGTCGCGTCCCCGCACTTTCAACGGCAGCCGAACAGCGATTCTACGCTCCGAGCGTTGTCTCGTAGCAGTTTGCGTTAACGGGACCATGGGCTGGGTCCTCTTTTCTGCCGGCCACCGACCCCGGGCTGGCATTCGCGGCGGCGCGGCTCTCGAAAAAGGCTTCCACCTTTTCGATCACCTCGCTGGGCGTTCGCGCCGCATGTACGATTCGTCGAAGCTCGCTGCCGTTCCCCACGCCATGGGTAAACCAGCAAGCGAACTGCTTCATTTTGCCTATACCATCAGGCAGGTTGGCAGCACAAATTTGCCTATAGTAGCCGGAGAGTAAACGCCTGCGGTCGTCCTCGCTCGGTGTGTCGTATCGGCCACTCGCAGCGTATTGCTGCATCTGCGTGAAAATCCAGGGATTCGTGGCGGCCGCCCGGCCGATCATCACCGCGTCACAACCTGTTTCGCAGACCATGCGCTCGGCGTCTTCGGGCACAATGATATCGCCATTGCCAATCACGGGAATTTTCACGGCCTGCTTCACGGCGGCGATGATGCTCCAGTCAGCCGCTCCCGCGTAGCCTTGCTCGCGAGTCCGCGGATGCACAGCAATGCCTTCAACGCCAATATCTTCAGCCATTTTTGCGACTTCGACAGCCACGATAGACTTATCATCCCAGCCCGCCCGCAGCTTAATCGTCAATGGGATGCGAACCGCAGCACGAACGTTACGAAAAATCTCTCCGAGCAACGGCAGATCGCGCAGCAAACCAGAACCGCCGCACTTCACCACTTTCTTGGCTGGACAGCCCAGGTTGATGTCCACGGCGTCGTAGCCCAGGTCTTCCACCATTTTGGCGGCGTCCGCCATAACCTGCGGATTTGCGCCGAAGAGCTGCGCGGTAATGGGATGCTCATCTTCCTGAAAATAAAGGTATCGCAGCGTTTTTGCAGCGCTTCGCGTGATCCCCTCGGAGCTTGTGAACTCCGTCATCAACAAGCCACACCCGCCCAGCCCGCGAATCACCCGGCGGAAAAGCGTGTCCGTCACGCCAGCCATGGGCGCAAGCACCGCTGCAGGGCGGATCGTTAAGTCACGAATCTGGAAACTAACCGGAATCATCAATTCAAGTGTAGGCCGTTATTCGTCTTTCTAGCAAGACGAGACCGCCTGGGACTTTCAAGCTCTGGCCACAATTTGCCAGCGGCGAGTCCATCCAGTGCCCGCAGTCGGCCCGCGAGTTCCGCCGGCAGTTAGCTGGCCCTCGCGGTACTACGGCTCGCGTCTTTCGAGCGAATTCATGGCGTGCCTTACGAGACTCACGCGCTCGTACACAATTTTGCGAATCCTGTTGAGCGACCCGAGCGGCCGATGTTCCGGCAGCGCGTGCCAAGGAGTAAAAGAGAGGTTTTCGCCAAGCGCATTCTGTTCAGGGGTGTCAAAATCCTGCTGGGGAATGTGAATCGTCGCGACTTCGTGGAATGGCGCTTCAGCCTCCTGCCATTCCGTCGTGGAGTCTTCCACGCTCATATTGTCAACGATTTTTGGCTGGACGAGAAACTTCATACCGACCGTGGATTTCTGGAGCGTGGCCTGCATGGCCTCGCGAAGATAGTCGGGGCCAGGATTGTCAGGCATGGGGTCGACCGCCGCCGAAACGGGAACAACGGAAAATTTTATGACTTGCCGGTCCGGTCCGACCCCCCATTGATAGGGAGAAGCCGAGAAGTAGCGCGTCTGGAGCGGATTCGAGATTTTACCGTGATGTATTTCCATTGCGAGCGCCGTGCCCTTGAGCCCCAGAGCGAACGGGATCGTCATCTTCGCAAGCAGATTGCTGCTTCCTGCTTTTTGAAGCAGCGAGAGATAGCTCTGAGGATCATTGGTGAAAAAGACCGGGTGATTGATCATCACGAAATCCTGTGTGGTGGCGTGGCGATCGCTCTCGAGAATCTTTTCTCCAGGAACGTTGAGCAGCTTGATCGCCATGCCACGCCCGTCCTGATGGTTGTCGGACTCGGCGGCATTCGCTGAACCATTCGAGAAACGAATCCACGCTTGGTAGATCTTGCCGGGAACGAAAACGCCCCTGGCGAGATTATCGGGGAGCGTTTCGTGGACGCGGAATTCCGCTTTAAGAAACCCAGTCGCCTTTGCGTGCACATCGCGGCGCGCATTCCCGGGCTGGTATTGTTCGCGAATCGTTTTTTCGATTGTGTCCGCCAACTGTTCGGCCAGGGCTGCTTCGTCGGGAAACAGTTTTTCCCCCAAAGCTGCATCTGCGTGGGGATAAGAAATTGGGTTATCCGAGGCTACGGGCACAGTAAGCTCCTCATTTGCAGGATTTGGCAGATGGAAAGACGGGTCACAACGTCTTGAGGAACTCAATAATCTGCATTCGTTCCTCTTTAGACAGCTTGCGGCCGATCACTCCCTTGCCCTTTGGACCGTCGTTGAATTCATGTCCTGCATTCGAATTGCCCGGCAAATCGGTGCGGAACTCAGAGGCACCTTTGAGGGCGTCGGTGTTCAAACCAAGGTTTACTGGATCGAATTGCTTGTTCCCAAGATAGAAAATGGTGGGCCGCTCGGACACTGGCGAAAGCAGAGCAAATAAATTGGGAACGGAACCGTTGTGAAGGTAGGGAGGCGTAGCCCAGATGCCGTTGTGGGGCCGCGCCTTGTAGGCCAGCGGCGCCAGAAGTATGTTCTCCCGGTAACCGTTCCATTCTTTCTGCTGCTCCGGTGAAAGTTTGAGGTCGGCGTATGCGTTAGCGATCACCGTTTGCGCAACGTAGGTCAATCCGTCTTTGGCCGTTACGGTTCCCTTCCCGAGAGGTCCACTGTCCGCCGTTCGGTTATGAAAGTTCTGCGCTTCCTTCGGGTCGGTTCCAATTTCTTCCAACGGGATCATAGTCACTTTGAAGAATTGCCTTCCCGAACTGTTCGTATAGCTGGTCCAGTGCTCGGGCTTGCGGCCTTCCTCGGAAAGCATGGGCGGTTGGTGGCAATGCAAGCAGAATGTGTTGTAAAGCTTTTCGCCTTCGGCCGCCTTTCCGCGATCAATCTTTCCCAGAATATCTTCCGGCCACTTTGGAGACCAAACGCCCTTTCCGAGCGCATCACCCCCGATCAAAATCTCTATCTCGCGGAGATTATCCACTCGGATGGTGTTCTCAAACCGCGCTCCGGGATAACCGAGGAGATTGACGCGCGCGCGCACGCCCAACGCCTCGCCGACATTTCTCCCCATCGGACCCTGTATCGAGCCGTTGTACTGTACCCAGTCCATCCATGACGCGTCCCAAACCGGCGGGTAGTTCACCGGGCCATCGGAAAGCGCCATGTTTTCTCTATTGTTCAGCTCCGTTCCAAAAACGAAGTTGCCAATTCGCGCCAGGGCATCCGTGCGGCCGTAACCTTCAGGAGTCGGGAAGAGATGGCGGTTCGCTTTGAGCTCCGCGAAGCTGGTGTCGAGGTAGTATTTAAGCGCCCGATGCAAGAGATCTACATCGGCGGGAGGCGGATTGGGTCCAAGTATCCGGTGCGCAAACCTGCGGAAACGGAGCGGGTCGTAGTAAGTCCATGTAATCGCGAGTCCCAGCGCATTGGTGAACTTCTGAAGATCGATCAACGAGGGCCCGGCGTCGATCCGGATGGCCTTATCGCCAAAGAATATCTCTCCTGTGTGGCAGGCCGCACACGTAAGACCCAGCACCACATTTTTCTGCCCCGTGTATGGATCGACAAAATGATCGTCGCGCGCAAAGCCAACCGGCAGGCCGTCCGGATTTTGTTCGTTGGCGCTGTCCGGAATAAATCCAAACCCCTGCATGTAGGGATCGACCCTGAAAGCTGGAGCTCCGTTGATGGTGAATTGCGGCTGTTCGAGCGCGAGAAACCAGGCGTAAGGCATAAGCTCGCTGCCCTGCGCGATATGGTAATAACGCTGACGCTGAGCTTCTGTCCAATTCTGGGGTAGCCAGACAACATTCTTCGGTCTAGCGATCCTCGGCACCTCGAGGCTGTTGTGCAGGGTGAAAATCACCACGATTGCCGCAAACACGGCGAGCAGGCCGAGGAATGTGACTGCAGCGATCAAGCTCTTTCGCCCGAGCAAGCCGGGCTTGCTGTCTCGATGAGCCCCTCGATCTTCTTTCATCGGTCACCTCTCGATTGTCGCTTCCGTCGTTCCGGCTCCGGGGTGTTAATGCGCGGTTTGCTTGTCATACATGAACAATGCCCAAGGTCACGAGCGAGGCTGAAGTAGACAGCGATATTACACCGTTAGTCAGGAAGTGAATAGACTTCTGAAATATAACAGCGAGGGCAAAACCAATTCCAGGCCGGTTGCTGCGAGACGCAGAAGAGAACAACCCGCAGAGGGCAGCTAGAGCTATTTCGAAGACGGCAGTTTCAGAAATTCGTCGAGGCGGAGAAATTTACGTCCCAGGGCGCTGCTGTAAGCGGACCATTCTTCTTCGCCGGAGTCGATCGCCAAGGCTGCGCGGACGGCGGCCAGCTTTGAGTCCAGATCGTCGAGGTAGTGGAAAACCATCGCTTCGCGGATCATCGGCAATTTCGGCGAGCCGAATTCATACTGGCCGTGATGGCTGATGAGCAGATGCTGGACCACCGTCTTCAGCGCAGGAGGAAATCCTTCGATCGCGTCCATCGCCTTACTGACCGTTTCCACTTCCATAACGATGTGGCCCAGAAGCTGGCCCTCCGTCGTGTAACCAATGGCGCGGTCGTAGCAAAGTTCGTCGAGCTTGCCAACGTCGTGCAGTATGGCTACGGTCAGGAGCAGGTCAGGATTGAGCTCGGGATAATGATTGGCTGCCAGCTTCGCCAAGCCGCAAAGACCGACGACGTGTTCGAGCAAACCACCGAGGTAAGCGTGATGCATTACTTTTGCGGCCGGAGCACGCTTGTAACGCGCGGCGGTCGCGGAGTCGCCCAGGATTCCGTTGACCAGTTTTTTTAGCCACGGATCGGAAATGGAATTCGCGTACTCGAGGAGTTGCGCCCAAAGCTTGCCAACATCTTCTTTTGTGTGTGGCAGATAATCGGCGAGATCGACCTCTTCTGGTTTCGCGAGGCGCACTTGCTGGAGAGCAAGCTGGGGCTTGTTGCGATAAATTTCGACGCGAGCCTGAACTTTTACGGCGTCCCCACGGCTGAAATCCTTCGCGGAAGCCTCGAACTGATCCCACATCACTGCTTCTATGCTACCGGTGCGATCGCTGAGTTCGAGGCGGAGATAGATTTTGCCGCCGCGCGTGGTGCGGATTTCCTTCTCTTGCACGAGGAAATAAGTGGTGACGCTCTGCTCGGTGGCAAGATCAGCGACAAAAGCAGTCTTCATCAGGCGCCCGTATCGGTGGAGCGCTTTCCAAACAGCAGGTATTTCTTGTGGCCCTTCTTCGACTTCGTCACTTCCGGAGTCGCGCTCACTTCCTGAATCTCGGAGTTGCCCCCGCCGGCGGCATCCTGATAGCCGGGCTTGATGACCACGTAGCTCTCTTCGCGCAGCGTCTTGAGATAATCGCGAAGGGCCGGCTCCAGGTGCTCCTCATACAGCTTGTTTGAGATTTCATTCTCGACCTTCGAAAGCGGCTGTTCGCCTTCCTCGTAGTGCTCCATGACTTGCATCACAAGAAAACCCTGCTTTGTTTCCATGACATCTGTGAGGTCATTCCGCTTCATTTTGAAGACGGTGTCTTCGAGTTGTTTGGAAAGCTCGCCGCGCTTGTAAACTCCCAGGAAGCCTCCCTGTTTGGCGGTCGCGCCGTCGGAAAAGCGCTTGGCGATTTCGCCAAAGTCCTCGCCATCCTGGATCCTCTTCAGGGCCGTCTCGGCTTTTTTCTTCAAGTCCACGACATCCGCGTCGCTTTTGCCCGCCGTGTTCACTTCGATCGCACGCAGCGCCACTTGCTCGGGCTTTACGAACTCCTGTTTGTGCTCATCGTAGTATTTCTGGATTTCTTCCTTGGGGACGTTGACGTGCGAACCGACTTCGCTGCCGATCACTTTCTTGGTCAGGAGGCCGCTGCGGATGTTGTTCTTGAAATCTTCCCAGTTGACTCCCGATTCCGTGACACCCTTTTCCAGGGCTTCCATGCTGGCCAATTTGTTTTCGATGCGAATTTGATCGAGCTGCTTGATAACTTCCGGCTCGACGCTCATGCCCATGTCTTTGGCACGCTGCACGAGCAACGACTGGTCGATTAGGTTGCGCAGGGCATTCTTCTGCCCGTCATCGACCATCTGTTTGATTTGTTCAGGTGTGCAGCGGTTCTGGCAGTCCTGCTTGACTTCGTCATCGACAGTCGCTCTGGCATGATCGAGCTCCGACCGCGTGATGACCTCGTTGTTGACGCGCGCCACGATCTCTTCCACGACTTTGCCTTCGCCGGTTGAGGCGGCTGCCGGGGCAGAAGCAGGCTTTTTCACGGGAGCCTTCTTGACCGGCGCGGGGGTGTCAGCCGGTGTCGCCGGAGGTTCGTCGGGCTTTTCGAGCTTGGGCTGCGGTTTTTGCTGGTCGGGCAGCGGCGTGGGCGGTTGTTGAGCCGCGAGCGGCAGGGCGGTTAACAGGACCGCCATAAGTGCAAGATTTCGCATGTAGTTCCTCACCCTTAAGTTTAGCCTTGCCCTTGAAGGCCTAGCAATACGTTTCTGAGGGCTCCCGGGACGGACTCGCCGCGCGTGGTTTCCAGCCAAAGGACGCCGCTGGGGTCCAGTTTGATGCCCTTGCGCGAGCGCACCACCTTGACCAAAGTCGCCGGGTCAAGCGTAGTTTCGGCATGAAACCTGATTGCGATGCGGTTGCCCTGGCGTTCGACTGCCGAGATGCGCAGCCGTTCACACATGGATTTGAGGACGGCGTACTCCAAAAGGTTTTCTACCGTCGAGGGCGGCGCGCCGAAGCGGTCGGCCAATTCGCGGCGGACGTCCTGCTTTTCTTCCTCGGTGGCAATCGAGGAGATGCGTTTGTAGGTGCGCAGGCGCAAGTTTTCGCTGGGGATGTAGTTTTCGGGGATGCGAACGTCGAGGCCGAGACTCAGGGTGGTGCGCAGCTCGGGGGCGGATTCTTCGCCCTTTAGCTTGGAAACGGCGCGCTCCAGCATCTGGCAGTACATGTCGAAGCCGATGGCTTCGATGTGGCCATGCTGCTGACGGCCCAGCATGTTGCCTGCGCCGCGAAGTTCGAGATCGAGAGCGGCGATTCGGAAGCCGGCGCCGAGTTCGCTGAACTCCTTCATGGCGGAGAGACGTTTGCGGGCGATGTCCGAGAGAGACGTGTCGGGAGGAACGAGCAGGTAAGCGTACGCGCGTTGGTGCGAACGGCCGACTCGGCCACGGAGTTGATACAGCTCGGCGAGGCCTAGGCGGTCGGCGCGGTTGATCAGGATGGTGTTGGCATGGGGGATGTCGAGGCCATTTTCCACGATGGTAGTCGCCACGAGGACACTGGCTTCGCCGTTGATGAACTTGAGCATGACGGATTCAAGTTCTTTTTCGCCCATCTGGCCATGGCCAACCACTACGCGCGCCTTGGGGACAAGTTTTTGCACGAGTGTTGCGAGCGAATAGATGGATTCCACGCGGTTGTGGATGAAGTAGACCTGGCCATCGCGCGCCAGTTCGTTTTCGATGGCGCGGCGAACGAGATCTTCCTGGAATGGCGCGACGACCGTTTGAATCGCGAGCCGGTCGCGCGGCGGAGTTTCAATAACCGACATGTCGCGTAGGCCCACCAGCGACATGTGCAGCGTGCGTGGAATCGGCGTAGCGGAGAGGGCGAGTGCATCCACGTTCTGGCGCATTTCTTTGAGCCGTTCTTTGTGAGCCACTCCGAACCGTTGCTCTTCATCCACGACGAGCAAGCCGAGATCCTGGAACTTGACGTCTTTCGAGAGCAGCCGATGCGTGCCGATAACCAGATCGACTTTTCCAGCTTCCAGCTCGGCGAGAATTTTCTTTTGTTCCGCGGCGCTTCGAAAGCGGCTGAGCATTTCGATGCGCACTGGAAATGCCGCGAAGCGGTGCTTGAAAGTTTCGAAATGCTGGAAGGCAAGAATGGTTGTGGGAGCAAGCACGGCGACTTGTTTGCTGTCGGAGATGGCTTTGAACGCGGCACGCATGGCGACTTCGGTTTTTCCGTAGCCGACGTCTCCGCAAAGCAGGCGATCCATCGGCGTGGGCTTTTCCATGTCGCGCCGGATGTCGGCGATGGCGGTATTTTGATCGACCGTTTCCTCGAATTCGAACGCGTCTTCGAACTCGCGCTGGAAATTGCCGTCGGGCGAAAAAGCGAACCCTTGCGCGGTCTTGCGAGCGGCGTAGAGAGTAAGCAGCTGTTCCGCCATGTCTTCGAGCGATTTGCGGACGCGCGTTTTGCGCGTGCTCCAGCCAGTGCCGCCGAGTTTGTCGAGCGTTGGGTGCGCGCCCTCGACCACCCGGTAGCTTTGCACCAGGTCCATGCGTTCGAGCGGGACGTAGAGGCGCGCGTCGTCCGCATAACGAAGCAGCATGAATTCGCCGCGGTGGCCGTCGGATTCGATTTGGCGCAGTCCCTCGAATTGGCCGATGCCGTGATCCACGTGAACGATGAAGTCCCCGGGTTTTAATTCCGCGAAGTCCGTAAAAAATCCGGAAGTGCGAATCTTGTGGCTGGGGCGCTCGACGGTGGGAGTCACGTCGAAAAGATCGGCGTGGCCAAAAATCGTGAGCTTCGCTTCCGGGAAAGCCACACCTTCAGGGAACGGGGCGCGAATCAAGAGAAGGCCGGCGGTTTCAAGCGCTCCTTCCGCCGTGAAACCCGCCGCCGCGTTTTCCGACTCGCCGAGTACGTAGGGCACTTCGTACTCGCGCGCTATGTCGGCAAGGCGCTCGAGTTCGCCGGTGCTTGCGGCCGTAAGAAGGACTTTTCCCCCGGAAGCGAGTTGCGACTTCACGTCGCCCATACACGCGACGACGTCACCGTGAAAGCGGGAGCTGGGCCTGGAAGAAAGCTCAAATTGCGGTGAAGAGCCAATGCTCATCGCGAGCTGCTCCACTTGAACTTGAGAGATTTTCTTTAGAGCCCCGGCAAATTCCTCTTCGTTCAGGAAGAAATGCGACGAAGGCGGCGCGCTGGCGCTGCCTTGCCGCTCGTAAATTTCCGTGGCATGCGCAAGATGTTTTTCCGCGGACTCGCGCAAGTTTTGCGGCTCGTCCAGAAACACAACCGGCTTCAGCGAACTTTCCGCAAGCTCAAAGAGAGAGCTCTGGCCGCTCTGTTCCGAAGGTCCAAAGAAGGAGATGGCTTCCCAGGAAGGCGCGGAACTCTGCGAAATTGCTCGAGAAGCCCCATGCGCTGCGGCCTGCGATGCGCCGACCAGCGCGGCGACATTCCATTCTGTAAGCGGCAAAATCGTCGTGCGCTGCACGGGTGCGATCGAGCGCTGCGTCCGCGGATCGAATTCGCGCACCGATTCGACCGTGTCTCCCAGAAGTTCGATGCGCACAGGCCGCGGCGCCTCTGCCGAAAAAACGTCAACAATCCCGCCGCGCATCGCGAACTGCCCGGGAAGCTCCACCATTTCCGTCCGCGTGTACCCGACACCGCCGAGGTGCGCGATGAATTCATCCAGCGGGACCTCGGCGTCTTTCGTCAACGTGCGCGCGAGCGACAAATAAAGCGTCGCGTCCTGATAGCGCCAGAGCGCCGCTTGAATCGGAGCAATCACCAGCGAAACTTGCCCGTCCGTCAAGCGAAAGAGCGTTGCGGCGCGCCGCTCGAGAATGTCCGGGTGCGGACTTTGCGATTCCCAGGGCAGCGTGTCAAAAGCCGGAAGCGTGGCCACTCCTCCAGTGACACCTGGAAAAACATTTGAAAAAAAGCGGATCGTTTCGGCGAGAGCTTCGGCGCGGCGATTGGAATCCGTTACAAAAAACGCCGGGCGCCGCAATTCATGCGTCATGTACGCGGCGAGCAGAGCTTTAGCGACGTCATGCAACCCCGAAAGAGAGATATGCTGCGCGCCATCGCGCAATGCGCCCACCGCGCCCTCCACCGCAGGGTGTCGGAGCACGGCATCCAATCGTTCGCGAACGGCAGGGAGAATCATGCGGGGACGTCAGGCTTCCACGCGAGGCGCAGCCGCGCCTTCGCGAATCTTTTGTAGAATCCCCGTGGTGGAGTAACCCGGCACAACAGGAATGG
>DATFZY010000016.1:0-30800 GCA_035313865.1 Candidatus Acidiferrum sp. | reverse complement strand
TGCTCTCGCTGCTCCCGGCGCGGCTAGTTATTCGCGCAAGCAGCTTGATGAACTGACGGAAAAAGCAAAATCCAACGGCGCGCGCGGCGCGTATTTCGTGAAGCTCGCGGCTGAAGGCACAACCTCGACCGTAGAAAAATTAATCGGCGCGGAAAATGTAAAAAAACTCGCCGACGCCTGCGGCGCAAAGACCGGAGACCTCGTCGTCGCGGTCTCAGCGAAACAGCAAATCAAAGGCACGGAAGCCGCCGTGCTCGTCGCCGGGCAGGTCCGTCTGCAACTAGGCGAAGCGCTCGGCCTGATTGACCGGACGCAATGGAAATTTCTGTGGATCACCGGCTTTCCGCTCTTTGAATGGAGCGAGAACGACAAAACCTGGGTCAGCGCCCAGCATCCCTTCACCGGCATCGTCGATGAAGATTTGGAAAAGCTCGAGTCCGCGCCGTGGGAAGTGCGCTCCAAAGGCTACGACCTCGTCTTGAATGGCAACGAGCTCGGCTCCGGCAGCATCCGAATTCACCGGCAGGACATTCAGGAGCGGCTCTTCCGCGCGCTCGGGCTTAGCGAAGAGCAGCTTCGCCGCCGCTTCGGATTTTTCCTCGACGCGCTGACCTACGGCACGCCGCCCCACGGCGGCATCGCCCTCGGCATCGACCGCATCGCCATGCTCCTGGCCGGCGAAAAATCCCTGCGCGAAGTCATCGCCTTCGCGAAAACCACCGCCGCCGTAGATCTCATGGCCGAATCGCCGTCGTCCGTAGACCAGGATCAGCTCGATCAACTCGGCATCGCAATCAAGGAGTAGAGTGAGCGCGTCAAATTCCCAATCCGTGGAAAGCTCGACGCCCGTCAGCCAAAAGCGAGCACTACCTTGGGCCACGAAGCGTGGCATGCTGGTTGCTGTTGGACTACCCATGTATGTCGCCAGTTTCTTTCTTTGGGCCGTCGAAGACTCCGGGTGGATCGCAAGTAAGGCAAGGGGGTATTCTTGCGCGGAGCTGACACTGGAATCTCCTTTTAGTGAAGACGGGCGATCCCAACTGCATGAGAAGCCCATTGAGTATTTCTCGACTCTGGGAAGCGGCTTGATTAACCCACTGTTTCTCGTTACGTTCTTTCTCCAGCTTTTCAGGGTGAGACCGTGGGCCATCATTGTTCTGAGAAATCTCACAATTTCGATGATTCCGCTCTGCTGGGTCGTTTTTTGTTACGAGCAGTTTTATCCTCGTGAGGGCCACATCCTCTGGGTAGTTGGTATGCTTCTAACGCTCTTTGCAATGTCGGGCTTCAAGCCCCGAAACCCTACTGAGCAGCGGGCATGAGCCGGATTCGGATACTGCCGGAAGCTGTCGCAAATAAAATCGCTGCGGGCGAAGTTGTCGAACGTCCTGCTTCGGTGGTGAAAGAGCTGTTGGAAAACGCGCTGGACGCCGGCGCTAAGACGATTCGCGTGGAGACGGAAGTCGGGGGCAAGCGGATGATCCGCGTGATTGATGATGGTCACGGGATGATTCATGACGATGCGCTACTCGCCTTCGAGCGGCACGCGACGAGCAAACTGAAGTCGGCCGACGATTTGCTTTCGATTTCGACACTGGGATTTCGCGGCGAAGCGCTGCCGACGATTGCGGCAGTTTCGCGGCTGCTGCTTGAAACGCGCGACGAAGCAGAAGCCGAAGGGACGCGGCTCGAATTTGCGGGCGGAAAACTTATCAGCGTGAAGCCTGCTGGTTTGCCGCCGGGCACGAGCATCAGCGTCGCCGATCTCTTTTACTGCGTTCCCGCGCGGAAGAAATTCCTGAAGTCGGATTCGACGGAGCTTGGCCACATCGCTTCGCTCGTCACGCACTACGCGCTGGCCAATCCCGACAAGCAATTTGTCCTCACCACGCCGACACAGGAAATCATCAACTGTCCGCCCGCAGAAAAACTCGCCGACCGCATCTATCAACTCTTTGGCCGGCAAGCGATGGATGAGCTAGTTGAAATTCTTCCAGCATCCGCAGCATTTCGCGCTGCGATCACGGAGCCCGCGCTCGAACCCGGCGAAGAAAGCGCTACGCTGACAGTTCGCGGTTTCACTTCACGTCCCGAAGTGCAGCGGCCGAACCGCAACGGCATCTACGTTTTTGTCAATCGCCGCCTTGTGCGCGACCGGTTGATTCTTCACGCCATCAACGAGGCCTACCGCAACATTCTTCCGCCAACCGTTTTTCCCGCGACTTTGCTTTTCCTCGAAATGCCTTACGATGAAGTCGACGTCAACGTACATCCGGCAAAAATCGAAGTGCGCTTCCGCCGCTCCAATTTCGTGCACGATTTTGCGCGCGACACAATTCGCCAGGCATTGATGAGTGCGAGGTCCGTTGCCAGCTTCGCGGCTGCTGCAGGCGCCGCGCCGCAAGTCCCCGTCGCGGGAACGGCAAATGGTTTCGACAACGGCTCGAACGGCGCGACAGCCTCGAATGGCGTTCCGCGAGCGATGATTCCTGCGATTGACGAAATCACCGTTGGGTTTGGCTCCGATGGCGGCTTCGATTTGACTGCGGCACCGGTGCAGCCGATCGAGCAGCGGTTCGCGTTCGGACCTGGCAATTCGTCCGAGCCGGGTGCTGCGTTCGAGCGGGGTTCGGCCTTCGGGACGCTTGCGGCTCTTGCGTCCCCGCCTGCGCAAATTTCGTCTGCTTCACGTTGGGCCGGTAATCTCGCCGCGCCGAACGCGGACGCGCCAGCTACGCTTCCTCGGCCTGACCAAATCGCGGACCTCAAGCCGCTTGGGCAAGTGAGTTCGAGCTTTATTGTTGCGGTGAATGGCGAAGGGCTTTGGCTTGTGGATCAGCACGTGGCGCATGAACGCGTTTTGTTTGAGCAGCATCTGGAGGCACGGCGGGCCGGGAAAGTGGAAGCGCAGCGCATGCTGATGCCTATGGTGATTGAGCTTTCGCCGCGGCAGATTGTGATTTACGAAAAGATTGCGGAAGAGCTGAACGCGAATGGGTTCGAGGTCGAGCCGATGGGGCCGCGTAGCGTGGCGATTCAGGCAGTGCCTGCTGGCGTTGCCGCGCCTGACGCGGAAAAACTTTTGACGGAAATTCTGGACGGCATTGATCGGGAGAACGCGGCTATTTCGATTGATACATTGCAGGCGAAGATTGCGGCTTCTACTGCTTGCCATGCGGCGATCAAGGTGAATATGCCTTTGGATCAAACGAAGATGGAGTGGTTGCTGGGGGCGCTGGCGAAGACCGATTGTCCTATGAGTTGTCCGCATGGGCGGCCTGTTGTTTTGCGTTACTCCGTGAAAGAAATTGAGAAGGCGTTTCATCGAATTTGAGGCTTGCGCGTGTTGATTCAGCTTGAAGTGGAAGGTTGGTCTTAACGCAGAGGTCACAGAGGTCCACAGAGAAGAGAGGAATATGAGCGAGGGGCAGAAGACGGCGGTGATTTTTGGGTTGGCGAATAAGCGCAGCATTGCTTGGGCGATTGCGCAGAAACTTGCTGAGGCTGGATGGCGGTTGGCTATTACCTACCAGAATGACAGGCTCGAGCTTGAGGCCAAGGATCTGATCGCGGGATTGCCTGGGGCTGCAGGTTTTATGTGCGACGTGACGCAGGATGACCAAATCGCGCGTTTGTTTGAAGAATTGAAAAAGAAATATGGAGTGTTGCATGGGCTGGTGCACAGCATTGGGTTCGCGCCGCCGGCGGAATTGAAGCTGCCATTTCTGCAGACTTCGCGGGAGGGATTCCGCATCGCGCATGACATCAGCGTATATTCGCTGATCGCGGTGGCGCGTGGCGCGGCCCCGATGATGACTGCGGGCGGCGGGATCGTGACCTTGACTTACTATGGTTCGGAAAAAGTCGTGCCCAACTACAACGTGATGGGCGTGGCCAAGGCCGCGCTGGAAGCGACTGTGCGGTATCTGGCGTTCGATCTTGGAGCGCAGGCCATTCGGGTGAACGCCATTTCCGCCGGGCCGATCAAGACGCTGGCGGCGCGGGCGATCGCGAACTTCAACGACATGCAAAAGACGCTGGTCGAGCGCGCACCGCTGAAGCGCAACGTCGAAGCAGCAGAGGTCGGGTCGACCGCGGCGTTTTTGCTTTCGGACGCGGGGTCGGGAATTACCGGCGAGACGATTTATGTCGATTGCGGTTACAACATTATGGGATTTTGAAGGAATCGCGAGTTATGCGTCGAGAGTTGTTTGCGAAGATATTTTTGTATTGAGATTCGCGAAGACGGGCACGATGTATCTTGCCCCTACAAATGCCAAAACTGACGATTGCGATTGACGGGCCAGCGGGATCTGGGAAGAGCAGTCTGGCGCGGCGCGTGGCGCAGATACTTGGCTATTTGTATTTGGATAGCGGAGCGATGTACCGAGCGCTGGGGTTGAAGGAGCTTCGCGGAAAGATCGCGATCGAAGATACGGCGGCGCTGGCGGAGCTCGCGCGAGAGACGCACATCGAACTGAAGCCGCCCACGGCGGAGCAGGAAGCTGCGGGCTTCAAGAATCGCGTGTTTCTGGACGGCTCCGAGGTAACGCACGAAATTCGCACGGAGGAAGTGGCAAAGGCTGCGTCGCAGATCGCGACGATTGCGGAAGTGCGGCACGTTCTTGTGGCGGAACAACAGTGCGCGGGGGCGGGCGGCGGCGTGGTGATGGAGGGGCGCGACATCGGGACTGTCGTTTTTCCTCATGCGGAGCTGAAGATTTTTCTGGAGGCTTCGCCGGAAGTGCGCGCGGAGCGGCGCTGGAAAGAGCATCAGGAAAAGGGAGACTCGCTGACGCTGGGGGAAGTGCTGGAAGAAGTGCGGGCGCGGGATCGGCGCGATCGTGAACGAAAAGTTTCTCCTTTGATTCGCGCGACGGATGCCGTGCTGGTGGATAACACCGCGATGGACGTGGAAGAGACGGCGCGGCTGGTCGTGATGCTGGCGTGGGAACGAGAAAAGGAAATGGCGCAGGCTGCGAGTAGAGCGGGATAACCGAAGGACGATCTCGGAAAGTTTCTTTCCCTCTAATTAGTTCTCCACCACGAAACATTTTACGTCTGGCACAAAGTTTGCCGTGGCGGTGTCTATTGCACGGACGAAGTTTGGACGATGCGAGGGCCGCATGGGCGACTGGAATTTGGTGGAATTGTGGCGTTCGATGGGAACGTTGTGTCATGGAGTGGTGATTGTGCTGGCGATTATGTTTTTGCGGTCGGCGGGAGTGGCGGTGAGCCGCGCTTTGCGATACCGGCTCGCGCGAAACCAGTCGCTGATATATATCGCGCAGAGTTCGGTGCCGTTTCGCGACGGAAAACTGGATGAGGCGATTGTTTTGGCGGAACACAACAAAAAGAGCCACATTGCGAGCGTGGTGGTGGCGGGATTGTTAGATTTTCAGGCTGCGCCGCAAGGAATGCCGGAGCAGCACGTGATTGAAGGCGTACAGCGCAGTCTCGAGCGATCGAGCGCGGAAACTACGGAAGAGATGAAGCGCGGTTTGAGCGGATTGGCGACGATTGCGGCAACGGCGCCGTTTGTCGGATTATTTGGCACGGTCATTGGAATATTGAATGCGTTTCGGAGTATTGATATCGCGCACGCGACGGCGATCAAAGTGATTGCAGGGTCGATTTCGGAGGCGCTGTTGACCACCGCGATTGGATTGTCGGTCGCAGTGCCGGCGGTGTGGTGCTACAACCTGCTGACCAATCAGATGGAGGCGTTTGGAGTGGAGATGCAGAATTGCGGGCTGGAGCTGCTTTCGTATTTGAGGGCGCGGCAAGTGGAGTGCAAAAAGAGTTGAGAGCCCCAGCTATCTTCGTTTGAGCGGGATTCCCACGTCGGAAAGCTCCGGAAATTCGAAATCGGCGTGCTGGCAGTTGGCAAGTAGTTCAGCGACATATTTGCTTGCTTTTTTCTGATCACCGGAATGCGACGCGGAGCGTATCGCGCCAACGAGAGAATTGAAACGCCCGGGCGCAAATTTCAGAGAAGTCTCGAAGGCTTCGAGAGCAGCGGCAGGCTGCTTTGCCGCAAGTAGCATTTCGCCGAGGAGCTCGCGAGCTGGAACAAGGACGCCCGGAGTGACTGGAAGTTTTTCGGTGATGTCTTCGCGGTCGGCGGCGGCGCGCATCTGGCGAAGTGCCTCTTCCGTTTTTCCTTCCGCGCAGGCAATCCACGCTTGTACAGAGACGCGTTGAATGTCCACAAGTTCGGATGAATATTTATCCTGGTTTTGCTCAAGCCTTTCGTGAAGGGCGTCCATTTGTTGGAGATTGACGCGCGCGGCGGCTGCGTTGCCCGCGCGTGCGGCGCCCAATGCTCGCGCGAAATAAAAGTCCGCTTCCGTTGACGAGTAGCGGCCTCCTGGAAACAGGCTGGGCGGAAGATCGAGAGCTGCCGCGTCCGCCCAGCGATGGCGCTCAACGGCTAATCTCGCGGGAATGACCGCGGTAGCGTAGAGCGCCGTATAATACGAGGGATCTGTTGGTTGCGGCATGGGAAGAGTTTTCAAGAGGTCGCGGGCGGCGTGGTCCTGGCCTGACTGGAGATAAGCGTAGACGAGATAGTCGAGCGCGTGGAGCTCGTCGCCGGGGAGGCCGTCCTTCCTTGCGGCTGCGGCGGAAGCGAGGTTGGAGTCGATGGATTCCTGCCAGAGACCGAGGCGGGTGAAGATGTGCGAAGGCATGTGCAGGGCGTGGGGAGCGTCAGGAGCGATTTTGGCGTAGCGGCGCGCGGCGTCGAGGGCCAGCGGGGCCAGAGACGGATAGTCGTCGCAATGGATGATGTAGTGGGCAAGACCGGGATGATCGGGATATTCGGCGAAGAGTTTTTCGAGGATGGCGCTGGCTTTTTTCTGGTTTGCGTAGGTTCTGTCGCCGATGGGAGCGTTGGCGCGGACGGAGAGCGCGTAGAAGATGGCGGCTTCGCGGTCTTGTGGATAGTGCTGGTAAATCTGCTGCATGGATTTTTCGTAGTCGAGCGCACGGGCGGTGTGGGGACGCTTGTCGGAGTCCTTGTAGAAAATTTCGATGGCGGCGATGTAATCAAGTTCGCGCTGAGTTTTTGCGCCGGAGGATTTTGCTTTTTCTACGGCGGCCCAGCCTGTTTGCAGGTCGGACGGCGTCGGCGGATCCCAGAGCTGGCGATAGTGAGTCATCGCGACGCCCCACTCGGCCATGGCGCAGGAGGGATCGGTTTGCGCGATCGCGGCGAAAGTTTCTTCGGATTTTTTGTACCAGAAGGAGTGGAGTAAAGCGACAGCGCGGTTGAAATCAGGCTGGAGGGCTGGGGCGCAGGAAATGGGGAAGTTCACGCTGCCGAGGCTCGCAGGATTCGCTGAGGCGTGTTCGTGTTGCGCGGAAGCAGGCGTTGAAACTCCGATGGATGCGCAGAGCAGTGAGAGGAGAGCGAGAAGATTTTTTGGCATGAATTGAATTGCGGCGATGCTCCTGGAGCCGAAGATTTTGGCTCACGGGATTATAGCCCGGACAGTTGATGAACTGCATCGCAGGAGCAGGGTCAGCCGGGGAACGGCGGAAAAACCGAGGCTCGGACAGGCTAGGTACTTCAGAATTAACAAGTTACGCGAAAAATGGGCCAAAAATGGGGTTTGTGAAAGAAAGTGCTTGACAGAAATTCGGGCTTCGTTTACTTTCGGGATACCTCAGAAGTACTCCTGCTGCATTTCAGGGCAGGCTCCTCACTGAGCGTAAAGAGGCAGATGTGAGACACGAAGATAAAAGCCAAGTCGGAACGATGCCAAGGCGAACCCGTCTCGCGAGCTGCTTGTTTACGCGAGCCTAAAGCAAAATAAGCCGCCTAAGTCGTTTCGATGCAAAGGATTCGCCGACGGGACGAGTGTTCCCGGGATGGTGAAGCTTACGGTTACTTCTTGGTCGAAGGCCGCGAGGCCTCGGGCTCGATACCCGATTACCGTGGGCGCTGGTTCCTCCCGGATTTTTTTCGGCGCGTTTGATTTAGCGGAAAGACGGGAGTTTGCGTGTGGATGGTATGGGTGTGCTCGGGTCGGAAGCGAAGCGAGGACGGAAGAAAGAAATAGGGAGGTAAGGATTTACCGAGTACGAGCATCCATGTTTTGAGAGTTTGCGGCGCGGTGAAAGCTTGGGTTACTTCGATCAAATCCGGAGGTCGCAGGTTCGATTCCTGCCGGCGATGAAAGTCGCTGTAGCTCAGTGGCAGAGCACCGGAACCAAAAATCCTGAACCGGCGATTCCCGCCGCAAAGAGTTAAGGAGAAATAGCACCGGGAGGAGTGCCTGTGATACCGGGATGGTGGAGAGAAGAGTTACTTCGTCTGACGTGCGATGCGGGGCTGTTGCTCCGCTACTCTGATCGGATGTTCCTCCCGGGAGATTGAGAAGGAGTGCAAGCACCCGGACGCTGAGGACAGGCGCTTAGAACGTAAGCGCAAGCGCTTCGAGGCTCATCGAAAGCAAAAGGGTGCATGTGCTGGCCCCGGGGTACCGGGATGGTGGAGCGCAGGGTTACATCGCTAAAAGAAAGGGGACATACCCCGAGACCCTGATCAATTGTTCCTCCCGGGAAGTTTGGCCGGCGCGAGTCGCTGGGATGGCGATTCGCGCCGGGGCTGGGGCAGAGCGAAGTTTGTGGCAATGAAAAAATACGAAAGGAGGCGCTTGCAATGGAAACCATGGTGAAGAACCTCGTAACGATGAAAGGACCGGTGGTGAAGGTTGACGGGGAATTGATGCTGTTGATTCCGTTGGAGCACGGCGGCTCCGAATTGATCGAGTGCTCGATCGGCATCGCGGAGGTGGAGGGAGAGTTTTTGAAGATCGCTCTTCCGGAATGGCTGGCGGAGATATTGCGAGTTGGGGAAGGCGATTTGGTTTGCGTGCATAACTCGGGCGGGAAGTTTCATATCCAGCCGGTCCGGGCGGAGTATGTGAATTGAGACCGTCGCAAGAGAAGAGAAAAGATCTACACAGAGTTCGCAGAGAGAACGGAGAACGCAGAGAAGAAAGCTGAGAAACAGCGAGGATTTGTTTCGGAGTTGGACGTGGTGTAGGAGTGGGTTACTTCGCATCGAAAACGGGAGATGTGGGTTCGAATCCCACCTGAGTGACGGTGGCCGCAGGCTGAAAAAGCGAGCGGTGCCGAAGATCAGAAGCTCACTTGGATAGAGCGCCTTAAAGTCCCTGGCCGGATGTTCCCGTCCAGCAGTTTTGTGTAGAGGGTTTTTATTGAGGAGAGGATCGAATGATGAACAAGCGAAATGGCGGAGCGAACGTGTACCTGGTTGCGGGAGTCCTTACGGCTGTGGAGATCGGCTCCTGGCCGTAAATACGATTCCGACTGCGCGAAGCAGTCTGAGAGAGGAAAAAAAACAGTGAGCAGCGATTTGAACCGTTATTTTACTCAGATGGGGGCGCGCGTAAAGATTTTGGAAGGATTTGCGCCAGCCCGCAGCTGGAGGATGGTTCGTCAGGGCGAAGAGGCGCCGCGCATCATGCTCGACATTGGGCACGACAAGCATGGCGAATTCTTCGAAGTTCGAACCGCTCCCGGCGCCGATCAGGAAATTGTGGTTCTGAACCTGGAGCCTCGGGAGAAGCACCTGCTCTTGCTCAGCCGTCAGTTCGGCAAGCGAGGACAGGTTGTGGCGAAGCAGAAGTTTCTTTGCGGACACGACGAGAGACACTGGTTTGTGGCGGCGATTCCGGAACAAGCGCCGGTCAGCACTGTCGCGGGGGCAAAGATCGCTTTGAAGCCGCGGGAGGTTCGTGAAAGGGAGGGGGTTCTGGGAGTTTCGTGGCGGGACAGCTTTCGGCGCAAGAATGCAGCATTTTTGCGGCAGGGAGAATGGTTTTTCGTTCCTGTAGTGGGATTGAAGGCGGATCCAATGCTCATTCATAAGAATGAGCGGCTGTCTCGGGGAAATGGAGGCAAGGCACATTGGGCGGATGAGTGCTATCGGCTCGGCGGAGAGAGTGTTTTCGTTTCGACGAAATATCCATTTGGAATCAGCAGCGAGGAATTCATGGCATTGCCGGAAAAGGAACGCAGCGGGGGCGGTTTTCGAATGATGAGGCGAGATGCGGCGGCGTATGTGCGCAGGGAGGTAAGACATCCGGATCATGCGACGGTGGTTTTGAGGGATTGGCACCGGGTTTTGATGAATACCGAGAATCAATCCGTGGCCATGCGATTTTTGACGTTTCTCGATTAGCGGTAGTGGAGAACGCGTGGAGTTCGCGGGTCATCCTCAGATGGATGACCCTACAGGCGAAGAGAAGAGATTTACACAGAGTTTGCTGAGGGGCACAGAGTTCACAGAGGAGAGTTTCGGAAAGAGTTTGCGGAGAAGACGGCCGCGAGGCTGAGAAAGGAGGAGTGGAACATGGCGAAGACGAATGTTTGGAAAAAGATTTTCCCGGTGCGGACGCATGAGGGAGCGGTAGCGCAGAAGGTTGATGCGAAGCGCGAACTTCGGCGCAGTGTGCTGACCTGCCTGCTCTGGGAAGACACGTTTTACGAGAAAGGGAACGACATTGCGAAGCGGATCGCGGAACTCGTGGCAGCCAGCAAGCCGGAAGATGTGGCGGCTCTGGCGCGCGAGGCACGCGATGCGATGCAGCTTCGCCATGCGCCGCTCTTTCTCACGCGTGAGCTGGCGCGACGCAAAGGCGCCGGGCCGCTCGTGGCGGAAACGCTGGAGCACGTGATCCAGAGAGCGGACGAACTCGGCGAGTTCGTTTCGCTCTACTGGAAGGAGAAGAAGCAGCCGCTTTCGGCGGGAGCAAAGCGCGGGCTGGCGCAAGCGTTCACGAAGTTCGACGCTTACCAGCTTGCGAAATACAACCGCGATACGACGGTGAAGCTGCGCGACGTGCTGTTTCTCTGCCACGCGAAGCCGAAGGATGCCGAGCAGGAAGCCGTTTGGAGGAAGCTCGTTGAGAACACGCTCGAATCTCCCGATACCTGGGAGGTTGCTCTGTCCGCAGGGAAGGACAAGCGCGAGAACTTCGAACGGCTGCTGCGCGAGGGAAAGCTGGGCGGAATGGCCGTCCTGCGAAACCTGCGCCTGATGCTTGCATCGGGCGTGGATCCGAAGCTGATTCGCGAGCGGCTCGAGAAGGGAGTGGCGCGGGCGCTGCCGTTCCGGTTCGTGACGGCGGCACGGCACGCTCCGAAACTCGAGGAGGCGATCGAGAAGGTCATGCTCAAGGGGATCGCCGGAATTGCAATGCTGCCGGGATCGACGGGACTTGTTGTTGACGTGTCCGGTTCGATGGAAGGTGTGCTTGCAAAGAAGGGCGAAACCACGCGGATGGACGCGGCCGCGGGGCTGGCCATTCTGCTTCGCGAGAAAGCCGAGGAGTTTTCGGTGGCGACCTTCTCCGAAGCGTGCGTGGAGATACCCGCGCGGCGCGGGTTCGCGCTGCGGGACGGAATCACTGGCTCACAGGCGCACTCCGGGACGTACTTGAAGAAGGCGCTGACGGAGCTTTCGGAGAAGCCGGAGTGGAAGCAGCTCGACCGGGTGATTGTAATTACCGACGAGCAGTCGCACGACGGAATCCTCCGGGCGTGGACGCGGAAGGCGTACGTGGTGAACGTAGCGCCGCACCAGCACGGCGTGAGCTACGGCAACGGGTGGACGCACGTGGACGGATGGTCCGAGCGAATCGTGGATTACATTGCGGCAAGCGAAGAGGAAGCCGTGGCGTAAGGCGATTTGCGCGGCGCAATTCGAACGCGGGGTCTCACTTCAACAAATCAACAAACGTAAATCAACCGTTCAACAAAGCGACGGAAGCAAATCAGCCTGGCGCATCGGATAAATCCGGTGCGCCATTTTTTTGCGACGCGAGGCGATCAGACGGTGACCATGGGGCGCGATTTGCGGCGGTGAGATAGCAATCGGGAACGCAGTTCGGCCGCGCCGATTTTCGTGGCTAGGGAAGAAAGCTTCTGCCAATCCGCCTGTTCATAGGCAAGCAGGGTCTCGTATACGTCGCGGAGCCGGTTTGGAGCTGGCGGTCAAAGATCGGCTGGCGGGCGATGAAACGGTCAAACAAAGGCACTCCTCCGAACAGCACTCAAGGCATGCTGCGAAGCGCGGCGTGAAGCGCTGCTCGAGAGGAGAGCTTGCGGGAAGGGGGCGCTGATTTTTTACGCTCAGGTCGGTGCGGACATCGACCCGAGGAATTCGGCGTTGGTCTTATTTTTCGTGAGGCGGCTGAGCAAAAGCTCCATCGCTTCGACGGTTGAGAGAGGGCTCAAAACCTTGCGCAAAACCCAAACGCGGGCGAGTTCGTCCGGCGGGAGGAGCAATTCGTCCTTGCGCGTGCCGGAGCGCTGAATGTCGATCGCGGGGAAGACGCGCTTATCGGCGAGGCGGCGGTCGAGATAGATTTCCATGTTGCCGGTGCCCTTGAATTCTTCGAAGATGACGTCGTCCATACGGCTGCCGGTGTCAATGAGGGCGGTGGCGATGATGGTGAGCGAGCCGCCTTCTTCGACGTTGCGGGCGGCGGCGAAAAAGCGGCGCGGGCGCTGGAGAGCGTTGGCGTCAATACCGCCGGAGAGAACTTTGCCGGAAGGCGGGGTGACGGCGTTGTAAGCGCGGGCGAGGCGCGTAACGGAGTCGAGAAGAACGACGACGTCGCGCTTGTGCTCGACGAGGCGCTTGGCTTTTTCGAGAACCATTTCGGCGACTTGAATGTGGCGCTGGGGCGGTTCGTCGAAAGTGGAGCTGATGACTTCGCCCTTGACGGTGCGCTGCATGTCGGTGACTTCTTCCGGGCGCTCGTCGATGAGAAGAACGATGAGCGCGACTTCCGGATGGTTGGTAGTGATGGAATTGGCCATGGATTGCAAGATCATGGTCTTGCCGGTGCGCGGCGGGGCGTTGACGAGACCGCGCTGGCCTTTGCCGACGGGGCAGAGAAGATCGAGAACGCGGCCGGTCATGTTCTCTTTGGTGGTTTCCATTTTGAGGCGGCCCTGAGGATAGAGGGGCGTCAGGTTATCGAAGAAGATTTTGTTGCGGGCGACTTCGGGATCTTCGAAGTTGACGGCTTCGACTTTGATCAGCGCGAAATAGCGTTCGCCGTCTTTCGGCGGGCGAACCTGGCCGGAGACGGTGTCTCCGGTGCGGAGGTCGAACTTGCGGATTTGTGACGGCGAAACGTAGATGTCGTCCGGGCCCGGGAGGTAGTTGTACTCCGGGGCACGGAGAAAACCGAAACCGTCAGGCAGGCATTCGAGGACGCCTTCGGAGAAGATGAGGCCATTCTTTTCCGTTTGTGCGCGGAGGATCTGGAAGATCAGCTCCTGTTTACGCATACCGCTGGCGCCGGGGATGTTGAGTTCCTTGGCGATTTTGGCGAGGTCGGTGATGTTTTTTTCTTTTAACTCGGCGAGGCTAATGCTCATCTGATTGCTTCCTTCAACGCTTGTTTCTTTCATATGTCCTTAACTTTTATTTTGTAAATTGACCTTCCACTCTTGCATGGCCGCGAGGCGTCCAGCAAAATTCCGGATTGTACGTGAGGGGTCGCACCGCACTGGCGGACGAACGAAAACATGCCAGGATGGGCAAACCAGACTTTCCGCAACCGGCAACAGCGCCGGGCCGCGACGTGCCTGGAGAAACTCGCAAGGCGGGCCCAAAAACACGCTGTTTAGTTGGTCAAACTCTTGTCTTTCTCTGCGCTGGCGACGAAAGGCTCCGCAACGGGCGCGACCTCTGGATGCTCAAGCGGCACAATAGCCCGTTCGAGCGCAACCGACAGCACTTGATCCATGGTTTCTACGAAATGAACCGTGAGACAGGAGAGGATCTCCTGCGGGATATCCGCCAGGTCCTTCTCATTGTCCTTCGAAAGCAGCACTGTGTGCAAGCCCATTCGATGAGCGGCGAGCAGCTTTTCCTTGACGCCGCCGATGGGGAGAACTTTGCCACGGAGGGTGATTTCACCGGTCATGGTGACATCGCGGCGCACGGGGATTCTTGTGAGAGCGCTGACGATGGATGTGCAGATGGTGATGCCGGCGGAGGGGCCGTCTTTCGGGATGGCGCCTTCGGGCACATGCACGTGGATATCAATGTTGCGATAAAAATCCTTGGCCAAGCCGAATTGAGCCGTGCGCGAGCGGACGTAGCTCATGGCGGCCTGAGCGGATTCCTGCATGACGTCGCCCAGCTTGCCGGTGAGGATGGTGCGGCCTTTGCCTTCCATGATGGTGACTTCAACGGATAGGACTGTGCCGCCGACTTCGGTCCACGCGAGCCCGGTAGTGAGACCGATCTCGTTGTGTTTTTCGATCCAGAATTCGCGGAACTTCAGGACTCCGAGGAAATCGTTGACGTTGGAAGGCACAATTTCGGATTTGACCGCGGTGCCTTCGGTGACGACTTTGCGAGCCATTTTGCGGCAGATGTTTTGAATTTCGCGCTCGAGATTCCGGACGCCAGACTCCTGCGTATAGTGGCGAATGATGTGGAGCAAGCCTTCATCGGTGAAGGTGAGATTTTGATCGGTAATGCCGGTGGCTTCGCGCGCGCGCTTGACGAGGAAGCGCTTGGCGATTTCCATCTTTTCCTGCTCGGTGTAGCCCGGGAGGCGCAGGATTTCCATGCGGTCCTGGAGCGGCTGTGGGATCGTGTGCAGCACGTTGGCGGTGCAGACGAACATTACTTTCGAGAGGTCGTATTCGACGTCGAGATAGTGATCGGTGAAGCCGTGATTGAGTTCGGGATCGAGGACTTCCATCAGAGCGGCGGATGGGTCGCCGCGGAAGTCAGTGGACATTTTGTCCACTTCGTCGAGGACGAAAATTGGATTGATGGTTCCGGCTTTCTTCATCATTTGGATGATCTGGCCGGGCAGGGCGCCGATGTAGGTGCGGCGATGGCCGCGAATTTCGGCTTCATCGCGCACGCCGCCGAGAGAGACGCGTACGAACTTACGGCCGGTGGCGTGGCCGATGGACATGGCGAGCGAGGTTTTGCCGACGCCTGGAGGTCCGACGAAGCAGAGGATCGAACCCTTGGGGTTCTTCACGAGTTGGCGGACCGCTAGAAATTCCAGAATGCGCTCCTTAATTTTTTCGAGGCCGTAGTGTTCTTCGTTGAGGATTTTTTCGGCGGCCAGGATGTCGCGAATTTCCTTGGATTTCTTTTTCCAAGGCACGGCGAGGAGCCAATCGAGATAGTTGCGGCTGACGGTTGATTCGGCCGACATGGGCGGCATCAGTTCCAGGCGCTTCAGTTCCTGGATGGCTTTTTCGTGGACTTCTTTGCTCATCCCTGCGGCGTCGATTTTCTTTTTGAGCTCGTCGATTTCGCTCTTTTCACCGCGGCCGAGTTCTTTCTGAATGGCTTTGAGCTTTTCGTTGAGGTAGTACTCTTTCTGGGCGCGCTCCATCTGGCGCTTGACGCGGGTGTTGATGTTACGGTCGACGTTGAGTTTTTCGAGCTCGATTTCGAGGATGTCGCCGATGCGGTTGAGGCGCTCGATGGGATCTACGGTCTCGAGAAGGTCCTGCTTTTCGTCGACGGGGAGCTGGAGATTCGCCGCGATGGTATCGGAGAGACGCGCTGGGTCATCGCCGCGAGCGGCGGCGATCATGGTGTCGTAGTTCAGGCTTTGCGAGAGCTTGATGAATTGCTCATAGAGGCCGGTGATTTTTTCGACCGTTTGCGTGACTTGCGGAGAGGGCTCAACACGCGCGTTCAGCAGGCGAACTGTTGCGCGGAAGAAGCCTTCTTCAGAAGCAATGGAGAGAGCCCGAGCGCGCTCGACGCCTTCGACCAAAACTTTGATATTGCCGTCCGGAAGCTTGACGCTCTGCACGATGTTGGCGAGCGTGCCGACGGCGTAGATTTCTTCGGGCTTCGGGTCATCCACCGAAGCGTCGTGCTGCGTGGACAAGAAAATCTTTTTGTCGCCGGCGAGCGCTTCTTCGAGAGCGCGGACGCTGGCTTCGCGGCCAACGATGAAGGGAGTCATCTGCTGCGGGAAGATGACCATATCGCGCACCGGCATCATGGGTACGCGCTTCAAATCCTGTTTTTCGCGATTGAACATTGGGGCCCCTGAAAAGCGTTTGATGCTCGAGGCGAATTATCCAGCCTTTTCGAGCAAACTCCAATTGATTTCCCTGCTGCGCACCATTTCCGCCGTGACTACAAAGTCGCGGATTTTTCGCTGCATGGGGAGGTGATACATGAGTTCCAGCATGAGGTCTTCGAGAATCATGCGTAAGCCGCGCGCGCCGACTTTGCGCTGCATGGCGAGCTCGGCAACGGTGTCGAGAGCGTCGTCGGTGAAGCGCAGGCGGACGTTTTCGAATT
The DNA here is from genome assembly GCA_035313865.1 of Candidatus Acidiferrum sp. GTDB lineage: Bacteria > Acidobacteriota > Terriglobia > Acidiferrales > UBA7541 > Acidiferrum. The sequence continues at coordinate 14,449 of DATFZY010000016.1, read as the reverse complement.
CGAAGAGGCGCTGGTATTGCTTGAGCAAAGCGTTCTTCGGCTCGGTCAGGATGCGGACGAGGACGCCTTTGTCCAGGTCGTTCATCACACCGGCGACGGGCAAGCGGCCGACGAATTCGGGAATCAGACCGTAGCGAATCAGGTCGCCTGGCTGCACCTGCTCAAGTAGTTCGGTGTTGCGGCGATTCGGCGTCGAGGGCTGCGCGTCGGTGTGAAAGCCGAGCGAGTGGCGGCCGGCGCGCTTCTCGATAATTTTTTCCAGGCCGACGAAAGCGCCGCCGCAGACGAACAGGATGTTCGTGGTGTCCACCGGAGTGAACTCCTGGTGCGGGTGCTTGCGGCCGCCTTGCGGCGGGACGTTGGCAATGGTGCCTTCGAGAATCTTCAGAAGGGCTTGCTGCACGCCTTCGCCGCTGACGTCGCGCGTGATGGAAGGATTTTCGTCCTTCTTGGCGATTTTATCGATCTCATCAATATAGATGATGCCTTGCTGGGCTTTCTGAACGTCGCCGTCGGCTGCTTGCAGCAGCTTGAGGATGATGTTCTCGACGTCTTCGCCGACGTAGCCAGCTTCGGTCAGCGTTGTGGCGTCCACGATGGCGAAGGGAACATCCAGCATGCGCGAGAGCGTTTGCGCGAGGAGCGTCTTGCCCGTTCCGGTTGGTCCGATCAAAAGAATATTAGACTTGCTCAACTCGACGTCGCCCGGCTGCTTGTTCAAGAAAATGCGCTTGTAGTGATTGTAGACGGCGACAGCGAGTTTTTTCTTGGTGCGGTCCTGCCCAATAACGTAGCCATCGAGAAACTGTTTGATCTCCGGGGGACGCGGAAGCCTGCGCGCGGGCGCAGCGGCTTGTTCGCGCTTTTCATCTTCAAGAATGGTCTGGCAAACGCCGACGCATTCGTTGCAGATGTACGCGCGCGGATAATCCGAAGGAGAGCTGATCAGCTTTTCGACTTGTTCCTGGGTTTTATGGCAAAAGGAACAGCGCAGCGGCTCGTCTGGGTTGAATTTTTTCACTGGTGTGAAGGCCTCGTCTCCGCTGGGCTTCGACGGAGTCTCTAGTCCCTATTCTAGGCCGAATATTCCCTGGAGCAAAAGAGAAAGTCTTAACGCTACTAACTTTTACGCACAGGCTGTGAACGCGCGTCGCCCCTTGCAGCATGCGCTCACTAGCGATGTTTGTAAATAATCTCGTCGATCATGCCATATTCCTTGGCTTGTTCGGGATTCATGATGAAATCCCGCTCGACGTCTTTTTCGATGCGATCCACCGACTGGCCGCTGTGTTGCGCGAGCAGTTGATTGATCATGGAGCGCATGCGAAGAATTTCCTTCGCGTGGAGATCGATATCGGTGGCCTGGCCGCCAAGGCCGGACATCCACGGCTGGTGAATCAGGATACGCGCATGCGGCAAAGCGAAGCGCTTTTTGGGCGCTCCTCCAACGAGAAGTACTGCGGCGATAGAGGCAGCCTGGCCCACGCAGGTGGTCACGACATCGGGCTTGACGAATTGCATGGTGTCGTAAATCGCGAAGCCTGCGGTGATGGAACCGCCCGGCGAATTGATGTAGAGCTGAATATCTTTTTCCGGATCCTCGGCTTGCAGGAAGAGCATTTGGGCGGTGGCCAGATTGGCGACGTGGTCGTCGATCGGCGTACCGATGAAAATGATGTGCTCTTTGAGGAGCCGGGAGTAAATGTCGTATGCGCGCTCGCCGCGGCTGGTCTGTTCGACCACCATCGGTACGAGCGTTGTGCCTCTATATTCCGGTTCTTCGAAATTTTTCATTTGGGTAGTGGGACTGCCGGGATGTTTCACTTTGAATCTGTTGCGGCGTTTGCTGCCGCAACGGTTTTGATCTGAGCGTTCTGCGCGAGCCAGTCGAGAGTTTTGTCACTTCTCAACTTAGCTTTCATCCTATCGAGAGCACCTTGCTTTGTCAAACGAGCGCGAGCGGCTTCTGCGGATTCGCCACTATGCGTGGCCATGTGTTCGAGCTCGTGCTCCACCTCTTCTTCGGTCACGTCGATGTTTTCCGCGGTGGCGATGCGATCGATGATGAGTTCGGCTTTGACGTCGTCAGTGGCGCGTTCCTGCTGGCGCTTGCGAAGGCTTACCCAGTCGACATTTACGGCACGGGGATCGACGCCTTGCCCCGCGAGTGAGCGTACTACACGCTCGAGCCGCACGTCCATTTGATGCTCGACGAGCGATTCGGGTACGGGGAACTCGTGAAGCTTGATTAGCTCGGCGAGGACCTTTTCTCTTTGCAGGTCTTTTTGGCGGTGGTCGCGCTGATGTTCCAGGCTTTCGGTGACTTTCTTTTTGAGTTCATCGAGGGTGGTGGCGTCGCTGACATCTTTGGCAAATTCGTCGTTGAGTTCGGGGAGCTTTTTGTTCTTGATGCCGAGAACTTCGACGGCGTAGTTGTAGGTCTTGCCAGCGAGCTTGGTATCGGGATAGTCGGGGGGATAGGCGACGTCGAAATTTTTGTGGTCGCCGATGTTTGCGGCGCGCAGGTTTTCGTTGAAGGGCTCCATGGTTTCTTCGGCACCGATGTGGCAGAGGACGCTGTCGGCTTGCAGCGGTTCGCCGCCGCCAGCCGGAGTTCCGACCAGCTTCAATTGAACGTAGTCGCCGTTTTCGACGGCGCGGCCTTCGACGGGCGCGAAGGCGGCGGCGCGCTCGCGCATTTCGTCGAGCGTTTTGTTGAGGTCGGCTTCGGTGACGTCCATTACGGGCATCTCGATGCCAAGGCCTTTGTAGTTGCCGAGCTCGAATTCGGGGAGGACTTCAAATACGGCGCGAAACTTTACCGGCTGGCCTTCGGCAAAATCGAGCTTTTCGACTTGCGGTTGAGAAACTGGCGTGAGCTTCTGTTCGTTAACAGCCTGCTCGACGCGGTCGGGCACCAGCTTTTGCAGGACTTCGCCCTTGATGTCTTCGGCGAAGCGGCGCTTGATCAGGGAAATGGGGGCTTTGCCGGGGCGAAAACCGGGCACGCGCGCAATGCGCGCAAATTCCTTGGCCACCTTCTCGGTAGCCTTCGAGACTTCTTCCGCGGGAATTTCCAAATCCAGCTCGCGGCGGCAAGTTGCTTCAGCCATGCAGCATTCCTCTCTCTTCTTTCACTTGATCTTGATTCGGGTCCGGCTCGAACGAGGCGAGACAGGCGAACGTCTACCCTGCAAGTCGAATCCCAAGTATAGGCGAGGCCATTGAGAGCGTCAATTTTTTGACTAGGCTGATTTGACGGCGGGGGCCGTGAAGGCTTGGAGGCCATGCGTTGGGGGCAGGGATGATACGGGCGCGCTGAGCTCAATTCAAAGAGACGTGGAGAGGGAAGAGGGAGATTGACTGCGCGGGTGCCGCTACGATTTGTCAGCCGGCGGCAGCGGTGCGGTTCAGGGCGCTGGTCAGGTCGGCGTAAAGGAGACGATGAAAGAGGTGCTCGCCGGCTTCGCGGCGGAGGGAGAGGCGTCCAGCAATGTAGGCGCGAGAGCCGAGGCCGCGTTGGACGGCGTCGCAGAGGGCTACGTCTTCGTCCTGGACTTTTTCACTGACGGCGACGCTTTCTTTGTTGCGGGCTTCGGCGGATGGGCTGGTGTCTGCAAAATAATAGTCGAAGACTACGGCGCAGCGGTCTACGGCGAGCGGGAGGACCAGGTTCGTGTCCATCACGCCTTCGTAGGCGTTGATCATGAAATTGGGATAGAGCCAGAGGTAAAAGGCGCGACCCTGGCGGGTGGCGGCGACACCGGCTTCGGATGTGGAGTCCGAAGAGAGAGGGCTGGATTGCAGGCAGGCGCGCTCGAAATTTTCGATGGTGTATTTGGTGTATTCGATGACGCTGCTCAAGCCTTTGTGCGCATGGGGAACGTGATAGCCGCCATCGAGATAGTTGTCCACGTAAACTTTCCAGTTGCAGTTGAGGGTGTAGACGCGGCGGTCGAAGAAGTGGAGCTTTTTTTCGAGGTCAAGCGGCGCGACGAGTTCCGGCACTACACCGAGGAAATCGCAGAGGGGGGCTGCGCGTCCGTCGAGATTGACGAACACGAAATTCTCCCAAGTGTTCACGCGGACGGGCACCAGGCCGTTTTCTGCGCGGTCGAAGTTGCTGACGCCTTCAAACTCGACCATGCCTTTCAGCGCGCCATCGATGCCGTACGTCCAGCCGTGGTAGGGGCAGCGAAACTGCTTCGCGCAACCTTGCTGCTCTGTTACGACCGCGGCGGCGTGATGGCGGCACACGTTGTAAAAGGCGCGCAACTGGCCGTCTTCACCGCGAGCGACGACCAGAGGTTCCCCCGCGAGGTCGGCGGTAAAAAATCGGCCGTTGCCGCGAACCTGATCCGCGCGGCCCACCACCTGCCACGTGGAACTGAAAACGCTGGCGCGTTCGAGGTCGGCGATGCGCGCGTCGCGATACCACGGAGCGGGAATCGTCCAGGCTTCTTCGAGCGGATCGTGCGGGTTATAAAGGTTCACCACGTCGCGGAGGCTGCGCTCCATGCTTGCTCCTCAATAAATCAGCTTCAGGGAGAATTGAATCTGACGGGAAGTCCCCGCGGTGTGGCTGATGATGCCGAAGCCGCTGCCAAGCACCTCGTTGGAAGGCAATCCAAAGTTCACGATATTAAAGATGTTGAAGAATTCGGCACGAAACTCGAGAACGCCGAGTTCTCGTTTGCCTCTGCTTCCAAACGGGGTGTCTTTGATGAGCGCCATATCGAGATTGTGGAAGCCCGGCCCGCGGAATGTATCGCGGCCGAGAGTACCGAATGTGCCTTGATTGGGGCCGGTCCCACCGGGCACGTTGATGGGAATAAAGAAAAACGAGCTGTTGTTGGCGCCTCGACCGAAATAATCCTCGCGGGTGGGGCGGCTTGTGGAGAAGTCCGGCATGGAGACGAGATCCGGGCGGTCGGTTCCGCCAGCGCCGAAACCGGTCTGCTGGATTCCGGAGTAGACAGTGAATGGTGGGCCGGTGGTCAGCGTAGTGATATTGAGGAACTGCCAGCCGGCGGTGAGTTTATTGGTTACGGGTTGAAGGAAGCTCACGCGGTCAAAGGGCAGCGCTTGAAAGAGGCTCAGAGTGAAAACATGCGTTTCATCGAAAGTGGAAGGTCCTTTGTCCGCACTCAGATCGAGGGGATTTTGCGGAAAGGTTTGCAGAACGACGCCGCCGCTTGAGGCAATCCCGCCCGGGACGGAACTGGTGTTGTCGAGCGACTTGGAATAGGTGTAGCTCGCCTGGAAGCTCAAGCCGATCCGCGAATAATTTTCCGTGGCGCTGACTTGCAATGCGTTGTAACTGGAGTGCGCGCCGCTGGTCATTATCGATTCAGGGCCATATCCGCCAATAGCGTGTCCCGCCGCGTTGAACTGAGTGAAGGGAGCGAATGCGGGAGAAGCGCCGGTGTAGCCGTTCGGTGAAAGAACGCTGGCAAGGTGTACTCCCGCGGTGCCCACGTAGGATGCGCTCACTTTCAGGCTTCCAAAATCATGGTCAATGCCTGCCGTCCAGGTTCCTATGTAGCCATTTTGGAGGTGTTTGTCGATCACTCCGAGGGTGAACAATTGCACTTCGTTGCCCGGGGTGATGGCCGCCAGGTCATTCTGAAATCTCTGAAGATCGATGGGAATATTCGCCGGCAAATTGGCGCTGCTGCCGGAGGCGAAGAGAGGCTGTCCTTGCGTTGTGTAGACGGGAGGAAGCGTTTCGGGCACTACTGCGTTTTGGAAGGGGACGGGAACGCCGGGAAGGGCAGTAACAATGGGCTGGAAAATCAGGGGAAAACTTCCTGTGACGTAGTTCTGGAGCCACAAATTCGGCAGAATCGTGGTAAGTGCTCCGCCGGCGTGCAGGGTTGTGTGCCTGGTGGCGGCGAAATCCACTGCTACGCGCGGTCCCCAGCCCTTCAAATCCAGTGGATAAATTGGTTGCGGATTGTACAAAAAGATCTGCCGCGCGCCAGGAGCAAAGAAGGAAGTAGGGTTGCCGGCGGCATCGACGGCCTCGGCAATCGATGTTCGATGCTGGGCTTCCTTGATGCGGCTGTTCAGTTCGTAGCGCAGGCCGTAATTCACGCTGAGTTTTGCGTTTACCTTCCACGTGTCCTGAAAATAAAAATTGTAGGCTTCACGGCGGACGCCGGCTTCGTCGAACTTGTCTCCCGTCGGCGTTAAGTTGGCCGCCGCGGTAATGCTGTAGGAGTAAGGAGTGGCGGTCAAAAGTCCCGTCAACGAATCTGGCAAAGGCTGGCCAGGAAGGATGTCATGAAGCCCGCTCGCGGAGGGAATGAAGACCGGCGAATAGGCGGTGCCACCTCCAAACGTATAGATACCGTTCGGATTGGTGCCAAAAACTGTGGAGTCCCGATTGAAGCGTAGCTCGACTCCCCACTTGAAACTGTGCGATCCGTGGGTGTAGGTCATGTCGTGCTTGAACTGATAAAGGTTGCCGAAGGAGCCGAAGATCGACCCATCGGCTGAGTTGAAGTTGTCGTACAGACCATCCGCAAAGGCAATAGCGGGCTGCGTGTGATTCTGTGCTGGAAAAAACGGCGTGCTGCGGATGTAGCCAATCGAGGTGACAAAGGCCAAATGGGTGGAGATGGTGCGGGTATATCGGATGGCTGCGTTGCGCTGGTGATCGAAAAAATTCACGCCGAAGGTTGGATCAATCGCCGTCTGGTCGGGATTTGTCGTTGGCCCGCGCACCTGATTCAAGCTGAAGCGTCCGAATAAATTTGAGTTCTCCGAAAGGCGATGGTCAATGCGGATCGAGAATTGGTCGGTATCAGTCACCACCTTGGAGGAAGTGGCGTAGGTTCGCGCGCCATACGGTCCTTGCGGTTCGTTCGGGAGAGGATAGCCCGCCAGGATCGCCGCGACGACTGGACTTACTGGCACGGTCAGCGTATCGCCCGGAAAGGCAGTGGTATCGATTCCTTGCCTTTCCGCCGGAGTTGGAACGGCAAAAACCTGCGTCGTTCCAAGGACTTGGCGGAATCCCTGGTACTCGCCGAAATAATAGGTCTTGTCCTTGCCGTCATAGATTCCGGGGAGGACGACCGGACCGCCGTTGGTTGCTCCAAATTCATTACGCGCAAACGGCGGGATTCGCCCAGGGTCCACAGCATCACTGTGGTCAAAGAAATTTCGCGCGTCGAAGGCGGCATTGCGGACAAATTCAAAGACACTGCCGTGCACCTGGTTCGTGCCGGACTTGGTAATTACGTCGTTGAAGCCCGCTGCGCCGTGGCCAATCTCGGCAGGCATAACTCCTGCGCTGGATTGTACTTCCTGGATGGCATCCACATTGAAATTGGCAAACGTCGCGCCGCCGAGTTCGGGGTCGGTGGTGTCGGCGCCATCCATGGCGAAAACGGAAGCCGCGCCACGCTGGCCATTCACGGCAAATTGCTGGGTGAAGTTTGCTGCGCCGTTGGTATCCGTCATGGTGCCGGCGGCCAGAAGCAGCAACTTGCTGAAGTCTCGCTCGTTGAGAGGAAGGCCGGAGACTTCTCCGCTGGAAAGGTGCTCACCGCCGCTCGCCTGGGCGGATGGCGACTCGGCGGCTGGAAGCAGGCGAAGCGCATGATCCTGTGTTGAGAGTTCGAGCGCGGCAGTCAGCGTGCTCCCATCTTTTATGGTCACGGGAGTTGCTGACGGATACGTCGTACCCGCGGCGGTAACGAGAAGCGCGTAGTTCCCGGCGGGTACGTCGGCAAAGGAAAACTCGCCCTGGGGCGAAGTCTTTTGCTGATATTCGCGGGCATCGGAAAGTGCACGCAGTTTGACGATTGCGTCGGCGACGGGAACTCCAGCCTTGTCGCGCAGAACGCCTTTCCAGGAGGGCAAAGGAAGCGCTCCAGTCAGAGCGGCCAGACAAAGCGCCAACATGACGACGAAACCGAAAGAGCGAGTTAAACTCACGCGCCCCGTGGCCCCAGAAAGAGAAGCGACGAACCCGTGGCATCGAGTTACAAGATGATTTCCCAGAGCGCCCTCGCCTCGACATCGGGATTCAGCCGCAGGCCGATAGACTGTAGCAAACCCCGAGCACATCCCTATGGTTAAAAAAATCTGCTGCCAACCCAATTTCCTGCCACGCATTGAATTTCGGATATCACCCAAGTAGACGCAGTGGGCAGAAAAACAGTTCGAGAAGTGAAGCGTTCTTTGAACGAGTTCAAACCTGGTTTCAAGCAGCCACTCCGCCATCCGTAACACAGCTCAAGACCTGAATTCACATGTTGCTGTGCGATCGGTGGGAGGCGGCCTCTTCACTATCCCTGCGCTCGGCAAGCAGAGCGCTCGTAAGCAGCGTCAAGCCACCCCAGACCGCGAATTCCCACCAGAATTGATTTCGCGTGATTGCTTCGAGGTTGAGAGCGTCGGCCATGGCATCGCTTGCCTCTTCCGCTTTGTAAACAGTACGGTCATGGTTGCGTTGACGAACAGCAGTCTCCGCTCGTTCTTCCGGAGTGGCCGGGAGTTCCTGCTGAGTCTGGCTAGGCTGCGGGCTGGCACTGGCCTCTTTCTGTGCGGTCAAGGCGCGTTGAATTTTTACTTGTGAGTCGCCGCGCGCGGCCGACCATTGGAGGGCAGTTCCCACCGTTACAGCCGTCAAGCCAATCCAGCAGGCCAGCACCGCGTATGCCAGAAATCTATGCCAGTTCATCCTTTTTCCCTCTGCCCCGCAGGGTTGTGCCGAAGAGGTGTTAGCTCCGAAGCCATGACAGAGCGCGGCCGAACATGCCGGCGTTTCAGCTTGTGCCAGTCGAACTCACAAAATCCAATGAAGGTGGTGCGGGAGACAGGAATTGAACCTGCACGACCTTTCGGCCACAAGATCCTAAGTCTTGCGCGTCTGCCAGTTCCGCCACTCCCGCAGTGGTACTCCCAATATACCGGGAATTGGCCCTGCGCTGCCACATCCGGCAGGGACAGAATGGGGCTGGATTGTGGCGCGCTCCGAGGCGCATAATAGGGGTAGTGTGCGGAGTATGGTTGGCCTCTCCCCGCGGCCAAAGACTCACGCCTTCCTGGTAGGCGGGATCAACGGCCCAGCTGCGAAAGAGGGCAGCGCCATGATCATTCAAGAGCAGGGCGATCATCTCATCGTTATACGCCAGACCGATCATGCGGTGTTGTCGGGGTACTTTGCGCGTGCGCTGGGCAACAAAGTCTTCAGCCGTCCCGAGCCGTTTGAATCCTTCTGTTTGGCCGCCGCGGAACACGACAACGGTTGGAACGAGTGGGAACTGCTTCCGCAGATTGATTCCAAGACCTTTGGACCATATAACTTTATGTCCATTCCGACGGAAGAGCACATCGCGCTTTATCAGCGCGGGATCGAGCGCCTGGTCCGAGTGGATCATTACGCGGGATTGCTCGTCAGCATGCACTGTGCCGGTCTCTATGATCGAACGCGCGCGACGATGCCGGGTTTCTCCGCGAAGTACGTCAAGTCGAACGAAGCCCACCTCGTTGCAGATTTCCTTCAGCGATTGCGGTTGCAGCAATTGCGCCTCAAAGTGGATCTTCGCGCCGATCCCGTCATGAGACCGTTTGCGGACGACCATTCGCTGCAGGCGAACCTTTTGCGTTTGGAGGCGCTGGATCGGCTGTCGCTCTATTTCTGCCTCGCACCTCTCAGCGGCTCGACGATTGATGCCGTACCGGTTAACGGAAACGGAAGCGAAGCCGACTGGGACTTGCAGCCCGCGGGGGCCAATTTTGTTACTTTGCAGCCGTATCCTTTCCAGAAGGATCCGCTCGAAATCAGTATTCTGGCGCGGCGTGTGCCCAAGCGGGCGTATGCGGATGAAAATGAATTTCAGAAAATTCTGGCGCAGGCGCCTTACTTTGCCATCAACTTCACACTGAGCGCAGACGGCGCTCGAATAAATACCCGCAGCGCGGTGGCCTAGTTGTAGTTAGTCCAGCACCTGCCCCTTTGTCTCCGGCAAAGCCAGCGCGAGCATCGCCGCGGCGAAAAATGCCGCCGCTTGCAGAAAAAACGCCGGGCCGATTCCAAACTTCAGAGCCAGGGCACCGATCGCAAAGGGCGCCACGGCGGAGAAGCCTCGCCCGATGTTGTAGCTGAGCCCCATGGCGGCAGCGCGAATCTCGCCGGGGAACAGTTCGCTTGCGATGGCCGCATACCCGGAAAAATAGCCTGTTCCGAAAAATGCCACCAAGGGTCCGAGGGCCAGTAGCCAAAACTCACTTCGAGCCATTCCGTAAATAGGCACGAGAGCCGCCGCGATGAGCAGATAAAGGAAATAGGGCTTGCGGCGCCCAAAGGCATCGGAAAAAAATCCAAACAAGGCGTAGCCTAGCCATTTCCCGACACAAAGCACGAGATAAAATGTTGTGGTTTTGGCCAGACTGAGACCACGGCCTCCCTGCGACGGCGGCAACGACAAGTAACCCGGAATCCAGGTGAATAAGCCCCAATAAGCGAACATGCTGCACCCATTCATGGTGGTGGCCAGAATGCCGTTGCGCAGAACGCGTCCCTCGAACAGTTTTCGCAGAGGCACTTTTTCTTTTCGAGCTGCGCGCTGCTTCCAAAGCTCTGGCTCGGGAACTCTCCGCTGAATCCAGAAAACGAGCAGCGCAGGCATGACGCCAACAAAAAAAACAGGTCGCCAGCCAAAATGCGGGTAAATCAGGAGCACAACCATTGCCGCAATCGCTTCGCCGATGGCGTAGGCGGATTGCATGAGTCCCAGAGCTTTTCCGCGATGCTCCGCGCGCCAGGTTTCCGCGATCAGGGCGGCGGCGGCGGTCCATTCACCGCCCATGCCGAGCCCCAGCACAAACCGGCAGGTCGCGAGTTGCGGGATGGTGTGCGTCAGGCCGCAGGCGGCGCTGGCCAGCGCGTAGACAAGAATCGACCCCATGAGTGCCCTGGTCCGCCCAACGCGATCCGCAATCACGCCGAAGAGAAGTCCGCCGATGGCGGAAGCCACAAGCGTTAGCGAATTCAGAAGCCCCGCTGTCTGCGTGTCCATCGCTATTTCGCGAATCAGGTACGTGAGCACGATCGAATAGAGCATCACGTCCATGGCGTCGAGCATCCAGCCGAGACCGCCGGCGATGAGCGAACTGCGTTCGGGCGAAGTGGCGTGGCGGAGCCAGTCGAAAGAGAAGAGACGGGGAAGGTTGTTCGGGACAGACGCGGCAACTTGGGCGGATTCTGAGAGGCGCGGTTCGGGAGGATTTGTCACGCCGGGATTGTACTCAAATGCGCTTCGCGGTGCGTCAGGAACCCAGTACGAAATTCAACCACTGTTTCTCGTGCGAACTGCGAGAGAGGGTGTACCATTCGGCTGCGCTAATCCTACCGATGGTAGTAGCGGCCGAATCGAAGTTTTGGGGGAGAAGAGAGATGGCGAGTGGTCTGAAACATATGATGAGAATTTGGGGATTTGGGCTTACGGCGATGTTGCTTGGCAATGCGGGGTTTGTCCTGCGGGCTCAGACTTTGGATGACAACGCGTTGAAGGGGTTGAAATGGCGCCAAGTTGGGCCCTTTCGCGGTGGACGCGCCCTGGCTGGAACCGGTATCGCGGGCGACCCCGAAACTTACTACTTTGGATCGGTAGCCGGTGGCGTCTGGAAAACCACGAATGGCGGTCTCACATGGACACCGATGACGGACAAGACCGGGATTATGTCCGTCGGCGCGATCGCGGTCGCGCCGTCTGATCCAAACGTTCTGTATGTCGGCACTGGGGAGTCCTGCTGGCGCGGAAATATTTCGTATGGCGACGGCATGTATAAGTCAGTCGACGGCGGGAAGACCTGGACCCACATCGGTCTGGAGGATACGCGGCACATTTCCAGAGTTATCGTTCATCCTGCGAATCCAGACGTGGTGTTTGTCGCCGCGATGGGCCATGCCTACGGGCCGAACGAGACTCGCGGCGTGTTTCGTTCCGCGGACGGCGGAAAGACCTGGCAGAAGGTTCTGTTCAGGGACAACAAGACCGGCGCGATTGATCTGACATTTGATCCCTCCAATCCCCACGTTTTGTACGCCGCGCTCTACGAAGCGCAACGCTATCCTTGGACCGCGGTGAGCGGCGGGCCGGGCAGCGGCCTTTATAAGTCCAGCGACGACGGCGCGACCTGGAAGCGACTCGAAGGCCATGGACTGCCCTCGGGCGTCCTGGGCCGCATTGGCGTTTCTGTTTCCGGCGCGGACGGCAATCGCGTTTACGCCATCATCGAAGCGGAAAAAGGCGGCATCTACCGTAGCGACGACGCGGGCGATACCTGGCAGCTCCTCAATCCAGATCACCGTTTCACGCAACGCGCGTGGTATTTCCATCACATCTTTGCCGACCCAAAAAATGTGGATACTGTCTATGTTTTAAACACGGCGGTCTACCGTTCGACGGATGGCGGCCACAGCTTCAGCTTCGTGCGTTCACCACATGGCGACAACCACGGTTTGTGGATCGATCCCACCCATCCGGAGTGGATGATCAATACCAACGATGGCGGCGCCACCGTAACTCACGACGGCGGCAAGAGCTGGACGACTCAGGCGAATCAGCCGACCGCGCAGTTCTACCATGTGGCTGCAGACAATGCGTTTCCTTACCGCATTTACGGCGCGCAGCAGGACAATTCCACAGTGGCGATTGCGAGCCGCAGCGATGATGGCGTTATCGATCGGCCCGACTGGTACGACGTGGGCGGCGGCGAGTCAGGCTTCGTCCTTCCCGATCCCGGCAATCCCGATGTGGTTTACGCGGGCTCCTACGACGGCTTGATCACACGCTTCGATAAGAAAACCCATCAAGTGCAGGACATTTCCTCCTGGCCGCTCAATCCCATGGGCGCGGGCGACGCGGAATTGAAGCACCGCTTCCAGTGGACCGCGCCAATCATGATCGCTCCCAACGAGCCAAATGCCGTTTATCACGGTGGCGAAGCGGTTTTTAAGACCACTGACAACGGCATGACCTGGACGGCCATCAGCGGCGACCTTACGCGCAACGATAAGACAAAGGAGCAATCGTCCGGCGGGCCTCTCACGCAGGACAACACCAGCGTCGAGTATTACGCCACGATTTTTGCGCTCGCCGAATCGCCGGTCGAGAAGGGAGTCATCTGGGCGGGCACGGATGATGGGCTGGTCCACGTCACACGCGATGGAGGAAAGGATTGGGCCGACGTCACTTCCAAGGGATTCGGCGAATGGAGCTTGGTGAGTATCATCGAAGCTTCGCCTTTCTCCGCGGGCACTGCATACGTTGCCATCGATCGGCACAAACTCGATGATTTTCACCCGTACATTTTCAAAACGGCAGACTTCGGCAAGACATGGACGAAAATCACGGGAGGCTTGCCCGACACCAGTTACGCGCACACCGTGCGCGAAGACCCTAAGCGCAAGGGCATGCTATACGCCGGCACGGAAAACGGACTTTATATTTCTTTCGATGACGGAGCGCACTGGCAGTCATTGAAGCTCAATTTGCCCACCACTCCGATTCACGATCTCGCCGTGAAAGACAACGACCTGCTCGCGGCAACGCACGGGCGCGCCTTCTGGGTGCTTGATAACATCACTTCTCTCCGGCAAATGACACCAGCCGTTGCGGGTGAAGACGCGCATCTCTATCAGCCGGCGGTCGCGGTCCGTTTCCGCGGACCGGGTTTCACTTTGCCGGCCAGCGTACCTGTGGGCGCAAACCCGCCCGCGGGCGTGGCGATTGATTACTCGCTGAAAGCGGCGCCTAAGGAGCAGATCACGATCGAGATCCTCGACGCCAAAGGCAAGCTCGTACGCAAATTCTCGAGCAAGAAAATTGTCGCGGAAGCATCGCAGGCCGAGGAGGAATTTGGCGTCAGCAGACCAGGGCAAGAACTCCCCATCGACGTGGGATTAAATCGGTTTGTGTGGAACATGCAATATGAGGACCCAGCACAAGTCCCCGGCGCAGTGGGCTGGGGAGGACGTCCGTCGGGCCCGCTCGTTCCGCCGGGCACTTACCAGATTAAACTGACGGCGGCAGGAAAAACCTCAACCGCAAGCGTCGAACTCACCAAAGATCCGCGCGTTTCAGCCACGCAAGCCGATCTCGACAAGCAGGCGGAATTTGCGCTGAAGATTCGCGACCGCGTGGGGGCCGGGGACGAAGCCGTCAACCAGCTCCGCAGCGTGCGCGGCCAACTGGAAGCGCTCAAGAAACGCCTCGCGGCGGACACTAACGCGAAGCCCGTCGTTGACGCGGCGGATGCGCTCATCAAAAAAATGAATGCGGTCGAAGAAAAGATCATCCAACCGAAGTCCAAGGCCGGAGAAGACCCGCTGAACTATCCCATTCAAGTGGCGGATCAATTGACCGCATTGCAGGAGACCGTGGAAAGCGCTGACGCCGCGCCGACCGCCGCTTCCTTCACCGTGTTT
>DATFZY010000015.1:0-25345 GCA_035313865.1 Candidatus Acidiferrum sp. | reverse complement strand
TCGGCGAAATCGCGGAAAAGTTGCGCCGCTCTACTGTCATGGTCCAGCCCGGCGAGCGCGGCAACGGCTCCGGCGTCATTTGGCAAAGTGATGGATTGATTGTCACCAATGCGCACGTCGTCCGCGGCTCAGGCGCTCGCGTCCAGCTTTGGGATGGCCGAGAATTCGAGGCAGCGGTCATCGCGCGCGATCCGCGGCTCGACCTCGCGGCGCTGCGAATCCCCGCGGGCGAACTTCCCGCCGCCGAACCCGCGGATTCTTCCCAGTTGCGCCCCGGTGAACTAGCCATCGCCATCGGCAACCCGCTCGGTTTTGTCGGCGCGCTCACGACGGGTGTCGTACACGCCGTCGGTCCTTTGCGCGGAGCCGGTTCGCCTCCGTGGGTGCAGGCCAGCGTGCGGCTTGCGCCCGGAAACTCCGGCGGCCCGCTTGCCGATGCGCGCGGTCGCGTCATTGGCATCAACACGATGGTGGCAAGCCGCCTCGCGCTGGCAATTCCCAGCAACACGGTGAGCCAATTTCTCTTTGCAGGAGCCCGCGATGCATGGCTCGGCGTCAGCCTGCATCCAGTCACCGTTCCTCGGCCGAAGGGCCGCCAGTTCGGATTGCTCATTATCGAAATGGAACCAGGTAGCCCCGCGGCGCTCGCGTCTCTGATGCCGGGCGACATCCTCTTGGGCACGCAGGAAGGCGAACTTCATTCCGTCCACGATCTGGCCCACGCTCTCGCGGAAGGTAGCCCGCGCCTCTTGCGGCTCGAATTCTTGCGCGGCGATTACGAGCGCCTTCGACGAGTTACGGTGCAACTCGGCTCGCGGGCTGCCGGAAAGAACGCTGTCGCCGCGTGACTCGCGTTTTCATCGTCGCGTCTTCGCCGTTCGCTCGCGGCGGTCTGGAGAATCTCCTGGCCTCGCGCGGCATAACGGTAATCGGCAGCAGCCCGAATTTGGAGTTGCTTGCCGAACAGATTCTCGATGCCGAGCCGGGCGCGGTTTTGGTGGATGCTTCCGGAGACCATTCAGAATCGGTCCTCAACGCGGTCATCTCTTCAGACTTCGTCGCGGAGACAGCCTTAATTGTGCTGCTCGATCACGCGCCGCCAGGATGGGTCGTGGACGCGTTGCGTGCCGGCGTCCGCGCGATCCTTCCGGCAAGAGTCTCGGCGGACCAATTGGCCGCCGCGCTGGAAGCTGCCATCGCCGGCCTTTTCATCGTTCACCCTGCGGAGCTATCGTCAATGTTGCCTGCGGCATCCCCCGCATCCTCGCGGGTAGCCGAACTCGCCGAGCCGCTCACACCGCGCGAGCGCGAAGTCCTGCAAATGCTGGCCAGCGGCCTCGCCAACAAAGAAATTGCTGCAAAGCTTTCCATCTCCGACCACACGGCAAAGTTTCACGTCGCCTCCATCCTGGGCAAACTAGGCGCCTCCAGTCGCACCGAAGCAGTTGCGGTAGGTATCCGACGCGGCCTGGTCCTCCTCTGACTTTTTTGGAGTGCGGGAGCCTTGCTCCCGCTTTTGAGATTTACGACGCAGCGCGTTTTCTTTCTAGCCGCGAGGATGTTAAATTTAAGTTTCCATGCGCACGCTTGAGCAGACCACCCAGGAAGTCCTCGATCTGGCGTCCAAGCACTTCAATGTGCCCGCTGGCTCGCTCGCCCCAGAAGACGACTTCTTCAAAAAGCTAGGCATCGACAGCCTGCAAACCCTGGAAATGCTGAGCCGCCTCGAAAATCATTTCGGCATCGAACTGCCCGACTATGAAGTGCAGGGCGTCAGCGACTTCCGCACGCTGGCATCCCGGATTCAATCCCGCCTGTAATGCTGGACCTCTCCAAATACCAATCCATCGGCGCCGCGCTGAAGGATGCGCTGGACCAATTTTCAAACGAAATCTGCCTAATCGAAGCCGACCGCGAACGCGAAAAGGAGCGCCTGACTTACCGCGAGTTCAAGGAGCGCGCGCACCCGTTGGCCAAGGCGCTTCAAGATGCCGGATTTGCCGCAGGCGATCGAGCCAGCATCATCATGACGAATCAGTCCAAGTGGCTGATTTCTGCGTACGCGAATTTTTACGCTGGCGGCGTCCTCGTTCCGCTGGACTACAAACTGACTCCCGACGAACAATGGCAACTCCTCAAGCACTCCGGCGCAAAAGTTCTCATCACCGAATACCCGATCTGGCGCCAACTGAGCACGGCAGCAGGCCGTGCCGCGGCAACAAACGTAAGTACAGTTCTCGTGACCGAAGCGCCGAAGAACGCCGATCTCGCGGGCGCGCAGCGCTTGGAAGAACTTCGCGGCAGCGGCGAACCGACACTCATCCCCCGCGCCCGCAAAGACGTAGCCTGTATCGTCTATTCCTCCGGCACGGGCGGCCGCCCCAAAGGCTGCATGATGACGCACGAAAATTATCTCGAGCAATGCGTCGCGCTCACTTCCATCTATCCGTTTGCTCCAGGTGTGCGCTATCTCAGCATTCTGCCGACGAATCACGCCATCGACTTTATGGTGGGCTTCTTCGGCCCGTTCATCTGCGGCGCCGCAGTCGTGCATTTGCGCACGCTCCGTCCGGAATATGTGCGCGAAGCATTCTCAAAATACAAAATCACCTACGTCAGCCTTGTTCCGCTCGTTCTGAAAAATCTGCAAAAAGGTTTGCAAGTCCGCTTCGATGAGCTTCCCTCCGGCAAACGCAAAGTCTTTAATGCACTCGTCGGCGTCAACCGCGCCCTGACCAAAAGCCAGCCACGTCTCGGCCTCAGCCGTCGCCTCCTGAAACAAGTCCACGAACCCTTCGGCGGCGAACTCCGCACCATCATCGTCGGCGGCGCGTTCACCGAACCGCAAACCCTGCAATTTTTCTACGACCTCGGCATCCCCGTCGCCAATGGCTACGGCTTAACTGAAGCCGGCACCGCCATCACCGTCAACGATTTAAAACCCTTCCGCGCCGACACTGTCGGCAAGCCGCTTCCCGGAATGGAAGTCCGCATCGTCAACGCAGGCGCCGACGGCATCGGCGAAGTCTCCGTTCGCAGCAAGACGGTCATGTCCGGCTACCTCAACGAACCCGAACTCACCGCCGAAACCATCGTCGATGGCTGGCTGCTGACTGGTGACCTCGGCCGCTTCGATCCCGCCGGCCATCTGCAACTCTTCGGCCGCAAGAAAAACATGATCGTCACCGAAGAAGGCAAAAATATTTATCCCGAGGACATCGAAGCCGTCTTCGAAAGCCTACCCGCAAAAGAATTCTGCGTTTTCGCAGCCAACTACATCTGGCCGCAGCGCTCCATGACCGGCGAGCAGCTCCTCCTTGCGCTCCATCTCGAGCCCGGCCAGACTTACACCGATGAGCTTCGCCGAGAAATTTCCGCGCGTAACAGCAAGCTGCTGAATTACAAGCGCCTTCACGGCGTAGTCTTATTCGATCAGGATTTTCCGCGCACCGCGTCGCTTAAGATAAAGCGCAACGTTCTGGCCGAGCAGCTTGCTAAACTCGATCGCGCCACCGCTTTTTTGCCGTTGTAGTCTGCAAAGCAACCGAACGCGCCCACGTTCGTTACTGATTTAGGAGAACTGTGAAGGACCGTTTTTTCGCTGTCGTCAACCCCGCCGCTGGCGGCGGCCGCTCGGCCAAGCTGGCCGGCCCGGCCCTCGCAGGTCTCCGCGAAAAGGGCCTAAGAATCGACGTGCTTGCCTCCACGGGCCCAGGCCACGCCGTCGAGCTCGCCCGCGAAGCCTACGAACAAGGGTACCGCCGTTTCATCGCCGTAGGCGGCGACGGCACCGCCCACGAAATTCTGAACGGCGTCTACGAACGCGCCCGCGGCAAAGACCGCATCGCTCTCGGTTTCTTGCCCCTCGGCACGGGCAATTCGTTTCTGCGCGACTTCACGAAAAGCGGCGCCGAATGCTCTATCCAAGCTCTGATCGAAGACCGCAAGCGCCCGGTAGATCTCCTTCGCCTGACACACGCCAAAGGAGAAATCTATTCGTTCAATCTCCTCAGCCTCGGCTTCACAGCGGACGTCGGCGCTCTCACCAATCGCTACTTCAAGCCCTTCGGCTATCTCGGCTACCTGCTCGGAGTTTTCGTGCGCGTCGTTCAACTGCGCCGCCGCGCCTTCCGTCTCCGCTGCGACGACGACAAAGACTGGGACGAAACCCGCTGCCTCTTCCTCTCCTTCAACAACAGCAAATTCACCGGCGGCACCATGCTTATCGCCCCGCAAGCCGATCCCTCCGACGGCCTCATCGAATTCGTCCGCTGGGGGCCCATCGGCCGCATCGGTTTGTTGCGCATGCTCCCCAAACTCTACGACGGCACGCACATCGAACACCCGCTGGCATCGCGCCGCGCCGTCCGCCACATCGAATTCGCCGCCCAGGTCCCTGTGGATGTGATGATAGACGGCGAAATCGCCCCGCTCGAATGCGTTTCCCTCGACATTATTCCCGCAGCCGTGGACATCTATATATGAAGCGCGCCCTGCTGGCCGTGCGCGCCGCCATTTTGTGGATTCTCAGCGGCCTGCATTTTTTCGTCGCCGCTCCGACCCTCGTCTTCTTGGGAATTTTCCTCGATCCTCGCAAGCACGACTGGCTCCAGCGCAGCTTCTGCCGCCGCATCGCATTTCTCTCCGGTGCCCGCGTTGCCGTCGTTCGCGCCCCGGGTTTCGATCCCGATCGCACCTGCTTCTTCATGGTCAACCACGTCAATCTCTTCGATCCCTTCATGCTCTACTGCACCATACCGCAATACGTCCGCGGCTGGGAGCTCGAGTCCCACTTCAAAATCCCCGCCTACGGCTGGTTGATGAAGCGGTTCGGCAACGTCCCCGTCCCTGACGTGCGCAAGCCCTCCGATCTGCGCCGCATGTTGCGGCTCACGCACGACGCCATAAAAAGCGGCACGAGCCTAATCATTTTCCCAGAAGCCAAGCGCACCCGCGACGGCCACGTCGACGAATTCGAAGAAGGCGGCTTCCGCGTCGCGCAACAACTCGGCATCCCCATCGTCCCGGTCAGCCTCGTTGGTTCCGTCAATCATCACCGCACCGGGCACTGGATGCTCTGGCCCGCCACCGTTACCGTCCATCTCCACGACACCATCGACACCAAGGGCATGACTAAACGAGACGTCCCCGCCCTTCGCGAACGCGTCCACGCAATCATCTCCACACCCGTTGAAGCGCGGCTCAAGGAATCGCAAGACCAATCTCCAAATGATTTGTGAACGAAACTTAATGAAGGAAATTCAAGAAGGTAGCTTGATCCCCGGAATCGTCCGCCCGGCCTTCGTCTCCTGCCACGTAAACACGATGCGATCGATCACCGTGATGGTAGACACCACGGCAATCACCCAAAGCACAGCCGCCATGCGGTTGAACACCCCGCCAATAATCAGCAAAACGAGCCGCTCTGGCCGCTCCATAAATCCGACTTTGCACAACGGGATTAACGACTCGGCGCGCGCCCGAGCGTAGCTGACCATCACCGATCCCGCCGTTGCCACTGCCGCCAGCACGACATAAGGAATCCGTCCGCTCACCGAATAATAAACGAGCAGTCCCATGTACAGCGCCATGTCCGCGTACCGGTCCAAAGTCGAATCGTAAAACGCCCCAAACGCCGTCACGCGATTCTGCCGCCGCGCCACCTGCCCATCCAGCATGTCCAGAAAGCCCGCGAAAAAAATAATCGCCGCGCCAGTCCGGAAATATCCCAGCGCAAAATAGGCCGCCGCGATAAAATTCACCACCAGCCCCAAAAAAGTCAAAAAGTTCGGGTTAACACCGGTCGCCGCCAGTACTCCGACAATCTTGTCGAGCAGCCATTTGCTGCCGGTGCCGATTGCGCCTGTAAACGTAGCCATTCGTCTGCTGGACTGCCCCTGTAAAGTTCTGCTGTTGCGCGGTTCTGTCGAAATCCTACACTAGCGCCGCACCACGGGGCAAACCATCCCAATTTGGCGCATCAGAAAAACAGATACACGGCATTTCCGCTTGACCCCGCCCGCAGCGCAGCATACATTCGCCTACGACTTATCAGCCCCATGAGCGCACACCTTCATGCTTGTTGACACATCACGCCGTCAGTTTCTTACGCAAGGCCTCGCAGGTGTTTCCGCCGCCTGGGTTTCCGCCCACTGGCCCGCTCTCGTCTCCGCCGCCGAACATGCGCACAGCCAGGCGAAATCCGCGACCCCCGAGAAATTCGAATTCTTCACTCCCGAACAAGCCGCGGAGGTGGACGCTGTCTCTGCCCGCATCATACCCACGACCGACACTCCCGGTGCCCACGAAGCCGGCGTAGTATTTTTCATCGATCGCACCCTCGTCACTTTCGCAAAAGACAATCAGAAGGCCTACGCCGAGGGCTTACCCGCGCTGCAAGCGAAAGTTCGCGAACTTTTCCCAGGCACCGAAAAATTTTCCGCCGCCACTCCCGAGCAGCAAGACAAAATACTTGTATCCCTGGATGAGCATTCTGCCGGCAAGGGAAGAAACCCGTTCGGGCTCGCCGGGGCAAACTCGTTCTTTGAAACGGTCCGCGTCGATACCGTCATGGCCTTTTTGATCGATCCCGACTCCGATAAGAAGGGCAATCGTGACGGCGTCGGCTGGAAAGTCATCGGCCGCGATTCCGCGCACATGTTTCAGCCACCCTTCGGCTACTACGACAAGGACTATCCCGGCTGGCAGCCGAATCCTGCGAGCCCGGACAAACCCAAATCATGACGCCCGATCAGCCCAAATATAAAACCACCGACGAAGTCGACTTCGTCGTCATCGGTTCCGGAGCCGCCGGCGGCATCGTCGCCAAGGAACTCTCCGAGAACGGCTTCCGCGTCGTGGTCCTCGAGCAAGGCCCGTACCTCACCGAGAAAGATTTCATCCACGACGAAATTGAAGTCCTCAATCGGGACCTGCTAACCAATCACCCCAGCCTCCAGCCCAACACGTTCCGCAAAACGCCAAGCGAAAAAGCCAAGCCCCAGCGCGCTATCGCCTATGGCCGGCTCGTTGGCGGCACAAGCACGCATTTCACCGCAAACTTCTGGCGCTTCCACGAAATCGATTTCCACGAACGCAGCAAAGTGGGCCCCGTCGCCGGCTCCACTCTGTCCGATTGGCCCATCACCTACGCCGACCTTGAGCCCTACTACACCAAAGTCGAATGGGAAATCGGCGTATCCGGTCTCGCCGGCGCCAGCCCGTTTGATCCGCCGCGCTCCAAGCCGTATCCCATGCCACCGCTGCCAACGAAATCCTCCGGCGTGATTTTTGAGCGCGCCGCGCGCAAGCTCGGCTGGAATCCATTCCCCGCGCCGATGGCCATCCTCTCGCAGCCGCGGCCCGGCCGCAGCGCCTGCATCAATTGCGGCTTCTGCCTCGCCTTCGCCTGCGAGGTCGGCGCGAAATCCAGCTCGCTCGCCACCGCCATCCGCATGGCCGAGAAAACCGGCCGCTGCGAAATCCGCCCAAATTCCTACGTTCATCGCATCGAGATGGACGCCGCTGGCAAAGCCACAGGCGCCGTTTACTTCGACGAAGAACGCAACGCCCATCTCCAGAAAGCAAAAGCCGTCGTAGTCTGCGCGAACGGCGCCGAAACTCCCCGCCTCCTCCTCCTCTCTGCCAACAAACAATTTCCAGACGGCCTCGCCAACAGCAGCGGCTACGTCGGCAAAAATCTCATGTTCAACACCGGCGGTCTTTCCGTCGGAGTCTTCGAACATCCCCTGAACGACTACAAAGGTTTTGCCGTCAGCCGCGTTCTCCACGATTTCTACGAACTCGATCCCGACAAAGTCGGCTTCCACGGCGGCGGCGGCCTGGATGCCCGCTTCGATACGACCCCGATCAACTTCGCCCTCGGCATGCTTCCTCCAGGCACTCCCCGATGGGGCAAAGATTTCAAAGACGTGTTGGCGCACAATTTCACTCGCACCGTGGAAATTCTCTGCCACGGCACTTCGCTTCCCGTCGAGGACAATAGCTTTTCGCTCGATCCCGATCTGAAAGACGCCTGGGGGCTTCCGGCCCTGCGCACGACGTACAAAGATCACCCAGACGACGTCAAGCTAAGCGCCTGGCTTAACAAGCGCGCGGCGGAACTTCTCGACGCAGCCGGCGCAGAGAAGTCGTGGTCCTTCCCCACAGGTGAGCAGGAATTCAGCGTCCATCTCCTTGGCACCTGCCGCATGGGCAATGACCCAAAGACTTCCGTCATCAACTCCGACCATCGCACCCACGACGTAAAAAATCTTTTCCTCTGCGATGGCAGCAGCTTCGTCACCTCCGGCCGCGGCCAACCCACAATGACCATCGAAGCCCTGGCTTTCCGCGCCGCCGACCGCATCTCCGCACTTGCCAAGCGCGGCGACCTCGGCACCTGAAGAAAAGCCTGGCTTGAAGTAGGTCGCTCGGTGCGCACGTCCCGCTTTCTGCTAAACTTTTCGTCGCAAATTGAATTCAATTGGGGGACGTGAATGCTCTCGAACCGACGCAACATCACTCTTGTGCTCTGCGGCCTGACGCTGGCCACCAGCCTGGCCATTCTCGCCGCCCGCGCTCAATCCAACGCCCCGCAAGCCGCCCCCAAGCTCGCCGAAGAAGAATACAAAAACATCCAGGCCCTTAAAGGCGTCTCCGCCGATCAGATCTTCCCCTCCATGCAATTCATCACCGCTTCTCTCGGCGTCGAGTGCGACTACTGCCACGTCCGCGAAGGCCAGAAAATGGTTTTCGATAAGGACGACAAAAAGACCAAAGTCACTGCCCGCAAAATGATGCAAATGATGTTCGCCATCAACAAAGAAAATTTCGAAGGCCACCGCGAAGTCACCTGCTACTCCTGCCATCGCGGCGCAGCCGACCCGGTCGGCACGCCCATCATCTCCGACGAGGAACCCAAGCACGAAGCCGAAGGCGCGAAAGCGCCCGGCGACGCGAAGCCGGTTTTGCCCGCAGCCGATCAACTCCTCGACAAGTATCTCGCCGCGGTCGGTGGCGCATCCGCACTCCAAAAAGTCTCCAGCCGCGTGGAAAAAGGCAACATCCTCGCCAACGGCCAGAAGTTTCCCATCGAGGTCTACGCCAAATCCCCGGACAAGCGCATGTCCATCTCGCATACCCCCAACGGCGACAGCATCACCGCCTTCGACGGGAAACAGGGCTGGCTCGGCAATCCCGGCCGCCCCGCGCACATGATGACCGCCGCCGAAAACGACGCCGTGCGCATTGACTCCGACCTCTATTTCCCCTCCCACGTCAAAACGCTCTACGCAAAATTCATCGTCGCCCCCGGCGAAAAAATCGATGGCCACGACACCTGGCTCGTAGTCGGCCGCAACGAAGGCCAGCCCCCGCTCCGCCTCTACCTCGACCAGCAAACCGGGCTTCTGGTCCGCCTCGTCCGCTACGCTGAAACCGCCCTCGGCCGCATGCCCACGCAAATCGACTACGCCGATTATCGCGACGCCGACGGCGTAAAAATCCCCTACCGCTGGACGCTAGCCCGCCCCGGCGGCAACCGCTTCACCATCCAGGTCGACCAGGTTCAGCAAAACGTTGCGGTAGACGACGCCAAATTCGCCGCTCCGCCGCCACCACCCCCGCCGGACAAAAAGCCCGCAGGGCTGTAGAACGCACGCGTTGCTCAGCAATTGACCTAGCGCGCCGACGCAAATGATGAGCACGCTCCAGAGCCTCGTTGAAGAACTCGAGCAGGATCGATCCCTGGATGAACCAAGCCGCCTTCGAGAGCGCGTCGAAGCGCTTGACCGCTTGGATGTCTATCACGTTGATTCACAACAGTTGGACGGACAGCGATCGCTATCTCCCGCCGCCGAGCCCATGGGAGCCGCAACCCGCGCCCGGGCGAAAGCGCTTTGCGCCAAACTGGAAGCCGCAAATTCCAAGCTCTACCAGACAATCCGCGAGGAAATTCAACGCGGCTCAAGGCCAGACAGCTTGCTTCAACACGTATCCAAATCAGTCCGAGCCGGCGATGCAGACAGTCTCGCTCATGGCGAAGGCTACGATTATCTCGATGACCTGCTCAGCGGAGTCTTGCATTTCGAAACGCCAGACGATCGAACCATCCAACTCACGCCCGAGATGGTGCCCTATCAACCCACGCCAGCTCGCCACATCTTCGACCTGATCGCCAGCACCGCACTCACAGAACACGATGTCCTGATTGATCTGGGCTCCGGGCTAGGCCAAGTCCCACTCCTGGTATCGATCTGCGCGCCAGCCCGCACCATCGGCATCGAGCTGGAAGCAACCTACGTAAATTGCGCCCGCAGAAGCGCCAAATCCCTGAACCTGAACAAGGTCACGTTCATCCAAACGGACGCCCGCGCCACGAATTTGTCCGCAGGCACGCTCTTTTATCTCTACACACCCTTTGTCGGCACAATCCTCAGCGCCATGCTGTCCTCCCTCCGCCAGCAAGCGGCCACCCGTCAGATCCGCATCTGCACCTTCGGCCCCTGCACCCCGATCATTGCCCAAGAGCCGTGGCTAGAATCCACCAGCACTCCAAAATTGGATCAGATCGCCGTCTTCACCCCTCGCAATTGATGTTCAGAATCCGGACTTGAATCAGAGGACTTTTCAAAAGAGGTTTTAAGTTACATCTTCGTACTAGAAGGAACTTCGACTGTTAACGACACGGAATATGGCTGGTAGCGTACTTGCTGCGTTTCGATCACTCTTCCTTTTTCGGGGAGCACAATAACCTAACTCGATTTAGCGGCGGCAGCGCACAGCGGCCTAATCCTAGTCGCTCTAACCGGGATGGCTGTGCCGCCAATTCCAGTAGTCGTTCTGTTCCTCGGCTTGCCGCTTCGCGAAATCCTGATGATCCTTGTGATTCTCCGCTTCCCATCGTCGGTACGCACTATCCTCACGATCGTCCCACTTGTGATTGTCCCTGTGATTTGCGTCATATACGACGGTCGGACTTTGCTGGCCACAGCCCCCAACCGTCATCACCCCAAAGAGTGCCCCCGTGCCCACAATCAACCCAAAGTATCCATATCCTCCGCGCATCGTGACGCCTCCTAAGGCTCAACACTGTCCGTATACATTGATATCCCAGCCCTCCGAAGCAGGACATCCTTCTTTTACTGTATTTTTCCGTATCGCCTGTTCGTCTAGCCCCTTCACCCGCCAACCTGGCTCATTTGCGACGCAAAAACCTCAAGATCATTCGGACAAGCCCGCACTCTCTGGCCGATATGCCCATATTTTGGCATTGACAAAACAGCACTTCCCTCGCATAGTTTGAGTCAGGTAATATTGCGAGAAGCCGTGTAGCGCCAGCATCCTTGCTGGCGTTTTTGCTTTTTGGGTAGCACAGGCACTCTTGCCTGTGCGGTTTTCCGACGCGTCCAAGAGCAATCGCTCAAAAGAGGCCAGTAACCAGGAAAGGGAGCCTCAAGCCTAAAAAAGAAGCAAAAATCACGCAAAGTCTCTGATCGGCAAACCCTCGCACTTGCGTGACCTGGTCCTCCCGGATCCCGTTCTGCTGCATCAATCGCCGCGCCGCATTCGCACGGTCGGATGTCTCAGTCGACGCGTTTCT
Organism: Candidatus Acidiferrum sp.; assembly: GCA_035313865.1. Classification (GTDB taxonomy): domain Bacteria; phylum Acidobacteriota; class Terriglobia; order Acidiferrales; family UBA7541; genus Acidiferrum. The sequence continues at coordinate 13,743 of DATFZY010000015.1, read as the reverse complement.
TGCTCAACTCTCTGTGTTTTGGTGAATCTCGCGGCTTCAGGCCAGCGAAAGGATGCGATTGTGGGAACCGCTGTTCCGATTTGGAATTCGCCGCCGTTGCCTTGCGGCTGAAACCATTTACTGCGGGCCGGGTGGCGGCATTTTCCACGGCAGTCTAGTTTACGAGTTGGGCCTGATTCGCGAAGGCCGCTTCAGCAAGGGTTCGCCAATCGGCCAGAAGCGGTGCGGCGCCAGTCTGATCGAAAAGCTCCATGTCGAATGCGGGCGGTTCCGCACCCCTGGCGATGGCTTCGCGTTCGCCAGCAAGCAGGTTTGCGGCATAAACAACAAAAACAATGTCGAGTCCATTGTGTGGAACGCGGCGCGGATGATGGTGATGAGCGACGGCTTCCACGATCGGGGGCGGGAAGCCCCACATGCTGAGCAAGTAGGCTCCCACTTCGGCGTGAGAAATCTGGATAAGACTCTCCTCAACCTGATAGAGCGGCATGTGCTCCTCTTCGGCCTGGTTGCGAGCGCGCGCGAGGTGTGCCGGTATCCGTTCAGCCATCACCAGTTTGCCGATGTCGTGTAGAAGCCCCGCGAGAGTGCAAAACGGGCTCGATGGCGAGTTCAGTGTTATGGCCGAGGCGATGCGGGCAGTGAGTTGCGCGTGCCGGTGAACGTCCTCAATGTACTCCCTGGTGATGTATTCGTTGGCGGTGAAAGCGCGGAACATGGCGACGCTGAGCACGAGATCCTGAAGCACGCTTACGCCGAGGCGAGTGACCGCGGATTGTACGTCGGTGATGTTGCGCGACGCGCCGAAGAAGGCAGAATTGACAAGCTGGAGAAGTTTGGCGGTAATGGCGACGTCCTTCTCGACAATTTTGCTTACGCGATCCAGAGAACATTTCGGGTCGGCGAGGGCCAGCTTGAGCTCGGCAAATATATGCGGAAGCGGCGGGAGGTCCCGGAGAGAGCCCACCAGGCTGATGAGCATGCGGCTGTCGAGAACTTCCGCAAACGAGGTGGAATGCGAAATGCTGGCTCGAAGGGATTCGGGGTCGCAGGGTTTGGAGAGAAACTGGTGGGCGACGGAAACAGCGCGCAGCGAGGCATTCAGTTCGGTATAACCCGAAAGAATGATACGGAAGACGCTCGGATATCTTTCACGGACAATTTCGAGCAGCATCGCGCCATCCATCTCCGGCATGCGCATATCGGTTACGAGGACATCCATTGGGTGGGTTTCCATCAACTCCAGCGCGGCTTCACCGCCGGTGGCGAAATGCATATCCCACTCCGCACGCATAGGACGAAGCATGCGCTTCAAGCCGTCGAGAATATTTGATTCATCGTCGACAAAGAGAATGCGTTTCATGGCGTAAGGACCTCTTCGGGCACGCGCGCTCCGAGGAGCGGGAGGCGCACAAAAAAAGTGGTTCCAATTCCAACTTCGGTGACGAAAGTGAGTGTTCCGCCGTGTTTTTCAACGACGATCGCGCGCGCCAGCGCCAGGCCCTGGCCGGTTCCTTTTCCCACAACTTTGGTGGTGAAGAAGGGGTCAAAGATTTTGTCTCTCGCTTCTTCGGGAATGCCCGTGCCGGTGTCCGAAATGGCGGCTTCGACGAAGTCGCCGTCCTTGCGCGTAGTGACGCGGATTTTTCCCTTGGAATTCGTTCTTTTGACGACGTCCTCGACGGCGTGAGCCGCGTTGACGAGCAAGTTCAGAAATACCTGGTTGAGATCCCCGAGATGGCAAAGCACCGGGGGAAGCTCACCGAACTCGGTTTCGATGTCGGCAACGTATTTGAGCTCGTTGCGCGCAACCACGAGAGTACTTTCGAGGGCGCGATTGATGTCCCCGGGAGCTTTCTCATTGCTGCGGTCGACGTGCGAAAACTCCTTCATGCCGCGAACGATGGTGGAAACGCGGCTCAGGCCTTCCAGCATCTGGTCGATGGCGCGTGGAATTTCTTTCTCGAGGTACGGCCAGTCAATTTGCTCGCGCGTGGCGGAGATCTCCGAGAGGAGGACGGCATCAATGGTGCCGTCTGCTGCAGCTTGTTGCAACTGCTCGTACTTGCGGATGAGCTTCAGTTCCTCCTGAAACGAGCTGAGAAGAAAACGCGTGTTGTCGCCGACGAACTGGATGGGGGTATTGATTTCGTGAGCGATGCCGGCAGCAAGTCGTCCAACCGCCTCGAGTTTCTGGCCATGGCGGACTTCTATTTCCTGCCGTTTGCGCTCGGTGATGTCCAGGAAACTTACTACCGCGCCGACGACCTTGCCTTTGCGGCGAATCTGGCGCGAGCTGTATTCAACGGGAAAATTCGTGCCGTCCTTTCGCCAGAATACCTCGTCGACAACGTGAGCATCCTTTCCCTCGTGGAAACTGCGAACCACTGGACACTCTTCCAGTGGATAGCTTGAGCCGTCTGCCCGAGTGTGATGGATTAGGCCGTGGGCTTGCTTGCCGAGCAAGTCCGCGGCGTCCTCATAGCCGAATGCACGCACGGCGGCGGGATTGCAAAACGTGCATTTGAAATCCTCATCGAGACCGTACATCGGCCCGCTGGAAGAATCGACGAGAAGCTTGACCAGTTCGCTTCGCTCCGCGAGCTGAGCCGTGCGCTGGACCACACGCTCCTCAAGCTCGAGTTGCGAATTCATTAGTGCTTCTTCATTAAGCTTGAAGTCGGTGATGTCCTCGGTGAGTCCGGCGATTTCCCCGTGGCTGCCGCTGGCATCCAATTTGGGGAAGGCGCGGTCCCAGAGCCAGCGGATATCGCCGTTTTCCGAACGGATGCGGAAGTGCGCTTCCGAGGACTTGCCCTGGGCCTGGTAAGCAAGCATGCGCTCCACCACAGCTTGATCTTCGGGAAGGACGAGATCCACCCAGGATTGAGGGTCACCGGCGAGAGAGTCGCGCGAGCGCCCGAATATCTTTTCGAAGGCGCGGCTGATGTAGTCGTACTGACCAGTTACGGCGTCTCGAATCCAGAAGATCTGGTGGATGTTTTCGGTCAGGAAAAAAAACTGTTCCTCGCTTTTTTCAAGTTCCGCGAGCATCTCGTTGATGGAATCGCCGAGGCTGGAGAGTTCGTCGCTTCCGGCGGAATGGACGCGCTCGGCAATCGCTTTGCGCTTGCCGATGCTGTTCACTTCCCGGCCAAGCTCGCCAAGACGCGAGAGAACATATTTCTGAAGGAAGAAGATGATTAAGAACGAAGAGAGAATCGCCCCGCCAAATACGGTCCCGAAAACGTAGAGTTGGCTTAGCTTTCCGCGTTCATAGATCGGACGCTGCGCATCCACCCGGAGAATCATCAGAGGCGTGCCGAGTATGTCCGGAACCATCTGGTATCCCGCGACACCTTCTTCCGAGAGCGCTCGCACATAAATCGAGTCGGGCTGCGGCTTGAGAAACTTGAGGGCATGCTGGAAGTCCGGAGGCAACGAGGCTGAGTCAACACTTTGGAAAGTGACGGACGTCCGGAGCTTTCCGACTGTCGCGCGATGCGCACTGCTCTCTTCTAGCCTGCGGGCAATCAGCAATACGCCGCGTGGCTCTCCGCTGCGTTGCGAGGTGAGGATGGGGCGGTTCGATACGACGTAAGGGCCGTCCGGGAATTCGAGGAGGCCGTCGCGCGGAGTCCGGGCCACACTTGCTGGACTCAGCAATTCATGGGAGAAGACCAACTGGAGGAACGCTGCAGGGACGGCAACCTCCTTGTGTTCCCGGTCGTCATAGGCCTTCGCAAAAACGATGTTGCCCTGGAGATCGCGGAAGATAATGAGATGAAGCCCGAGGCCTTCCATCTGGCCATTCTGAAACTCTTTACTAATGTCCTTGTGCGTCGGATCGGCCATGAATTCGTATGCAACATCCCAGTAGGCGTAGTCGTTGGTGGTGACCCCGAGGCTGCTGTATTGATCTTCAAGCTCAGCCGCAGCGTGCGAAACGTCGCGCTTCATCTGCTCGTTTTCGAGCTGGAGAAAATTCCTTAGCAATAATTCTCTCGAAAGGAAGTACATGACCGCCATGCCGGCAACCATAGTAGCCGCCAGGACCAGGAGCATTCTGGAGCGAAGTTTCACGGACGCTCCCCAAGAATGGTGGTTGCTGACATGTAGAGAGAGAGTGCGAAAGCCGTGAGCATACGTTTCGAAGTGAAACTCCGTGCTTTTTCGGAACAATTCTTTAGGCCGAACCCCGTAAAGGCCCCCGCTGTTTCTTTGCGCAATGAATGGTTTTGGTTGCTTTCGCTAGTCACCATCAGCCTTAGCCCGTTCTTTAATGTGCCTAGCTCATTGATAATTCGGGAGATGGCGAGACTCGCCAGGGTGAACGCCATGCCTGAATTGCCGGGCTCCTGAAAATTAGTTTGCTTTAATACTTTCGAAGCGATCCCGGCAGCCCTCTTGCAACGCAACTATTCGTTCTGTATCTGCATGCCAAGAGCCATAGGAGAATGAGGGCACTCATTTGAGTACATCGAACGTCCGTTCGCTCGCGTTAGCCAATCAGAGGCGCAGCCAGCGCATTCTTCTCTCCGTGCGGCTAAGTGTGTCCGGCAAGCGCATGAATGGAAAAACCTTTCAGGAAGAAAGTTTCACGCTGGTGGTCAACGCGCATGGTGGCCTGCTTTTATTGAAGGAAACAGTGGAGCCGGGACAAGCTCTCACGCTTAAGCATTCGCGGACCGCCGAAGAGGTTTCTTGCTGGGTGAAAAACGTAGGTGCGAGTGCCAAAGGAGTTGCGGAGGTCGGGATTGAATTCAGCGAACCCAATTCAAAGTTCTGGCGCGTTTCTTTTCCGCCGGAGGATTGGACTCCGCAGAGTCCGGAGGCGAAGCCAGTGGTTTTTGTACCCGCGCCGCGGAAAGTGGTGAAGCCAAAACCACCCACGGAGCTTTGAGGCGTTTCCAACGCGTAGCAGGGAGGAATGCGCACATCGCTGACACAAGTAACGGTCGAATCGTCGAAGTTCCCGTTATGGGGAGCGCCGCGGCCATCGACGAGCCTAGGACCAATCCGGAGAAGTAAATGTTGGGCCTGGGTGGACTTGAACCACCGACCTCGCCCTTATCAGGGGCTTTTATGCTGCGATATGCATAATAGCATGGCGATGATTACGCTGGTGAAGACCTCACTCATGGTCACGTCATGGCATGATTGTTGGTTCCAGGCTGCCCGTTCCGTCCAGAGTGGAGATCACTTCCTACAAGCCGACTTGCCCCGACTTGCCGGGACTTAATGCTCAGGACGCTTGTTTTGTGATAGGCTCAGCAGCCTACCGACGGAATTCGTCCTCCCAGGGACGTAAAAGCAATAATCGCCAGGTCCGCTGACGGAAAAATCCAAAACTATTCAAAAGGAGGACACCATGACCCAAAGTAGTGCTGCACAACGAAGCAGCGAGCGCGCAGATGCGCAGTTCCACACCGACCGCACCCATCCGGGCCGGTGGACGGTCACCTTCAGCAACCCGCCGATCAACATATTTCTTCCCACAACGATCGTCGAATTGAGAGCGCTAATGACCGACCTCGAGGCGGACCCGTCCGTGAAGGTTGTCGTGTTCCAGTCGGCGAATCCCGATTTTTTCATCGCCCATCTCGACGTAGCCAAGGCAGCTGAACGGCCGGAGACGCTGGGCCTTTGGCGCGACTTTGTGCTGCGCCTCTCGTCCACGCCAGTCGTGAGCATCGCCAAGATTCGCGGCCGTACTCGCGGCATCGGGAACGAGTTCGTGCTGGCCTGCGACATGCGCTTCGCCAGCCGGAAAAGCGCCCTGTTCGGTAATCCCGAGGTCGGCGTAGGACTGGTCCCGGGCGGCGGAGCGCTGGAATGGCTCCCGCGCTTGGTCGGCCGCTCGCGCGCACTGGAGATCGTGCTCAGCGGCGACGATTTCGATGCGGATATCGCCGAGCGCTATGGTTGGGTGAACCGCACGCTGGACGATGGCGACCTCGACTCGTTTGTCGATGCGCTCGTCCGGCGTCTGACCTCGTTCGACCGTGAAACGCTGGCCGCGGCGAAGGCCCAGATCAATCGGTTCGGGATGCCGACAGCTGCCGAGCTTCAGTCGAGCAACGAATTGTTCTTCCCATTGCTGGCCTTGCCCGGTGCACAGGCGCGCCGCGCCAAGATCCGCAATGTCGGTTACGGCGTTCCGAGCGACTTCGAATTGAACTTCGGCAGGTACCTGCCTACGTTCGGGCCGGCGGACGACGATGACACGGACAAGCAGCCCGGCTGATCGTCGGCTGGATTTCTGAACCCGGCACCGACGTTCGACGTCCGCTAGCTCCCCATTAGGATTTGTGAGTCGCAGCGAATCGCTTTTCATTGAGCGGAATTCCAAGTCCTGGTAAGTCGTGCCGGCTCGGCACGGGGGAGGTAGCCGTGAAACCCTGGAAAGCAGTTTTGCTGATTCTGTTTGCTCTTGCGGTTGCAGCCGCGGGATATGGGCTGACCCTCGTGCGACGAGGCTTCAGCGCACTTGCGACACCATCAGCGATTGAGAAGTTCGCGGCCACAACGGCACGCACAATGGCCGTGCCATCCACGTATCGCCAACTTCGCAATCCCATCATGCCTTCAACGGAGAACATTCGGGCAGGCATGGAGCATTTCTCGGATCATTGTGCCACGTGCCATTCGAATGACGGAGGGGGTCAGTCGTTTTTCGGCAAGGGCCTCTATCCGAAACCGCCCGACTTGCGTGCAGCCGCGACGCAGAACAAGAGCGATGGCGAGCTCTACTACACAATTCAAAATGGAGTTCGTTTGAGCGCCATGCCAGCCTTCAGCGAAGTGCATACTCCCGCGCAAACCTGGCGCCTGGTTTTGTTCATCCGTCACTTGCCTCAGATCACCCCCGAGGAACTCAATGAGATGAAGGGGCTGAATCCGAAGAGGATGGCGAATCCAGCGAATTGGTGAAGGAGGGCGAACCGCCCCAGAATCCTGCGGGCGAAACACACCGCCACTAGAAGTAGAAAACACCAGGAAAAACCCCAGAAATACTCGGAAGGAGCACCCGATGAAACAACCAGGCGACAGATCACGCCGTCGCTTTCTCAAGGCGAGCTCCATGTTGGGTCTGGCAGTCGCATTCCGCCCGAGGACGACCGGCGAGGCATTTGCAGATTCGCAATTCAAAACTATTCAAAAGGAGGACACCATGACCCAAAGTAGTGCTACACAACGAAGCAGCGAGCAGACAACTGACAAGAATGCGCTCCGTCCGTTTCAGGTGAATGTTCCAGAGCCGGAACTTACCGAATTGCGCAGGCGCATCAACTCGACCAGGTGGCCTGATCGGGAAACGGTCACGGATGAATCGCAAGGCCTGCCGCTGGCGACAATTCAGGAACTTGCCCGCTATTGGGCGACAGACTACGATTGGCGCAAGTGCGAAGCGAAACTGAACGCCCTGCCGCAGTTCATCACCGAGATCGATGGGCTGGACATTCATTTCATCCATGTTCGTTCGAAACATGAAAATGCGTTGCCGCTGATCGTCACGCATGGATGGCCCGGCTCGGTCATCGAGCAGCTAAAGATTATCGATCCACTTACCAATCCTACGGCATATGGCGGAAGCGCATCGGACGCCTTCCATCTGGTGATTCCGTCGCTACCGGGGTTCGGGTTTTCAGCAAGACCCACCACTTCCGGCTGGGGGCCGGAGCGCACTGCCAGTGCCTGGGTAGTGCTGATGCAGCGCCTGGGATACGCAAAATATGTGGCGCAAGGCGGCGATTTGGGCGCGGGCATTTGCACTGTTATGGCCAAACACGCGCCTCCAGAATTGCTGGGAATTCACACCAACTTCCCTGGGACTATTCCATCCGACATCGAGGGCACTCCAGTGCGGCGACCCACCGCCATCCAGTCTGTCACCCGACGAAAGACGCGCATACGAGCAGCTCACGGTCTTATTCGGGAAGCGACGTGCCTACGCACAAATGATGGCAACTCGCCCGCAAACGCTTTATGGATTGGCGGATTCGCCCGTCTGCCTGGCAGCTGGCTCTTTGACCACGGTGATGGTTATGGCCAGCCAGCGGCGCCGATCACCTCGGCAGTGCTCGGGCGCACGATTAATGGACACTCCGCAGGTGACCTGACACGAGACGATGTACTCGATGACTTCACACTCTACTGGCTGACGAACACGGCGATTTCTTCGGCTCGTTTCTATTGGGAACTTCACCTCAATCTTTATAACGCGGCCAATGTCTCTATCCCAGCTGCTGTGAGCGTCTTTCCCGGCGAGAACTATCAAGCCCCCCGGAGTTGGACAGAGCGGTCGTATCACAAACTCATCTACTACAACCAAGTAGACAGGGGCGGGCATTATGCGGCCTGGGAACAGCCACGACTCTTTTCAGAAGAGGTTCGCGCGGGCTTCAGACCATTGCGCTAGTTAGAGGGGTGGCGGCGCGTACGGGGTGCGCGCCGCCTTCACGTAGAGCACACAGCAACGAGTGAAAATTCAAAGAAAGTACGGCGAAGTGAAGTCAGAACTATTGCCTAGGTCCTGGTAAACGCGCTTGTATTGACTGGTCTGGCCACCTTCCGTTTCGTCCGCAATCCGTAACTCTTGGCCTTCTTGCCACAAAGCAAATCACCCGGCCCAGCGTGCCGTAGCAGACGGAAATTGGCGGGAGCGACGGGACTCGAACCCGCGACCTCCTGCGTGACAGGCGGGCGTTCTAACCAACTGAACTACTCCCCCAAAACTAACTAAAAATGACTTCCCGCTCCCTCCACAAGCTTGCAGTCTCTTGCACTGCCTTGCACGTCCTTCGACGAGAGGGCGGCGTTGTCAACATAGCCGAATCGATGCTAGCCGTTCGCCTTTGACCTCGCCCGGTGTGTCATGCTTCACGTCGTCGGAGACAAGGGATTGGGCGACCGCGAGCGCAGGGCATTTCCGGATGACGATGCCAAATAGAAGAAGAGGAATCAACGAAACAAAGAAAACACGAGGCGCAACCAAACTACTTTTCACAGAGTCTCCGTAGTCCTAGCTGTCACAGCGCTGAATCCGCGCGATTGGTGCCGGTTTCTTGATCCCATTGCGCAGAATTCTGATGCAGCTTGTAGTCTCCAAATTCTTCAGACTTTACATCGTCATCACACACCCCCGAAGCACTGAGAACCCCGGTCATTGCACCGACCATCCCCGATGGGCCAGCGATGTAGTAGATAGGTCCTTTGAGCCAGAGGAGATAACGCGTGAGCATCTCGCGATTGATGTGACCCTTTTCATAGGGCCAAGCAATGGTTCTATGTCCAGTGACCGTTGGAATGAAGGTGAAATTTGGATTTTGCGCGGTCAAACTTTCAAATTCTTCGATGAACGCCCCGTCGTCCGCCTCCCGGTTCGAATAGAAGAGATAGAGTTTGTGCGGCAGCCGTTCCTGAGTCGCCTGATGAATGATGCTGCGAATGGGTGCAATCCCAATGCCACCCGCCAGAAACACCGCAGGACGAGTGATATCCCTATGCAGAGTGAATGATCCCCTGGGGCGGCTCACGATGAACTTCGTGCCAAGAGCGGCAGACTTCAGCGCGGTCTTAAAGCCAGTCTTTCGCATGCGCATCGCGATCATGACTAGCTTTTTGCCATCAGGAGGGCTTGCGAGTGAAAAGGTCCGCGAATTGTCGCCTTCACTTTCCATGGACGGATGCGTAAACACAAAATCGGCATGCTGCCCGGCTCGGAATATGAAGCTGGCGCCATTTGCATCAAACCAGAAAGCCATCGTATCTCTGGCGATCCTTTGCCGATCCACTAAAGTCATTTCATATTCAGCCATTAACCTATCCTTTACACTAACCCTACTTGGGTTTCATTCAAGCCCACGAACTCCAGCTATGTAAACCAAACTTCTAAAGCTTTATTCCGACTATCGTCCCACAACGGAAAGTCTCTTCTTCTGAGGCCTCGTCCTTTAAAGCCTCCCCGATTTCATTTCGGAAACAAATGCGGGACGTACCAGCGGAGGTAGGTTGCCAATCCCAACAAAAGCACAACCCACCAGAGCACGAGTACAGTTCGCATCCACGCCTTGTATTTAGTGATGCGGAATTTCTCCGGCAAAAGGCTCGTGCCCGCAGACAGCAAGATGTACAGTCCTGCGAGTTCGGTTATGGTTCCGAGCGCGGCGTGGGCCGTCGCCAGTGCGTAGTAGGCCTTCCCTAGCTTGGCCGGAATCTTAGGAAGCACATGAACGTGGAATGAAGGAATCATCACCACCGCAACAACGGCGAGGTTCAGAAGCACGATGGCGGATTGGCACCAGGCGTGTTGCCTAAAGCGCCTCTTGCGAGCCAGCCGTGCGCCGGCCAACAGACCTACTCCCATCGTGATTTCGAGAACCAGAACTACATTGGCAGCGTAAGGAGCGGTGGTTTCAAAGAATGCTTCCATCACTAGATCGTCTCCGCGCAGACCCCGCACTGCCTTGCGTTCCCGTTTCAGTGAGAATGTCGCGTGGTGCGGTGGGCAGAACTGATTTTGGCAATAGGAAGGGAGATGCTAAGGTCACACGTCTGTGCGGCCTATGAACACCTCCCGGGGTCTTGGGGCCGACAACACTAAAGCCACAAATGTGATTGGCGCACCGTGTTTCAACACAACTTTTCAGTTACCCGCCGTACGAGTTTTCCGAGGAGTCGCTTCCGCCAATCACAGGGCATGAGGCGAATTCTCGAAAGGTCAAATGCCCCTTTAACAAAGCGCTAGAATCCTTCCTCTTCAGAAGAATTACACTTTGCGTTTTTGCCTGACCACCATTTTCTCCAGGCTCCGCAACGCACACGAGGATTCCCGAGACTTTCTGGTCGAGCACCTTGATCGCCAGCCTGCTCACTCCACCAGCGGCCTCGATGACGGCTTCATTTTCGTTGACCGTCTGCGCTGTAAAACCGTAATCCGCAAGAGTCTTCTTTCCTTTTTCTTTCTTCGGCCGGAGCGCGGACGGCAGTGAAGTCAAATCCATTTTCTCAACCACGAACGCCGCTACCTTTTCTTTGGGATATGCGGCCTCACCCCCAGCCATCACCAACGGCGCGTATGACAGGGCTACAACCGCCAACAGAACTTTAGTCTTCATTTTTCCTTCTCCTTTTCCGTAAATTGAACTTCTCCGAATGTTTCTTACAGACGCCGCCAGCGCTTCACTTCTTGCCGAATCCCTCGCCGGGCCCGCTTAAGATGGCCTCCACGTGAAAGGGCTACAGACATTGATTTAGTGCGCTGCCTGCATCTGGTTTGCCGCGACCATGCAAATTCGCTGTAATTCCTCGTAAGTGAAGTACGTTTCTTCCTTGTTGCCGGCGCGCTCTACGTGGCCTAGTCCTGATTCCTTCGAGATACGGTTGAGCTCCGCTTCAGGTATGCCGAGCATCAAAGAGGCTCTTGCCCGGGTGACATATTTTGAGACTTGATGGTTCATAACTGCTCCTTGTGCCGCCAGGATCCAAATGGCCACTTTGTCGACAAACATGATCATCATCTTGCAAATGCATCCTTGAGTTGTTAGAGAATTCCTTCTCTCAGCTAGTGTTGGAAATCGTCTACCCCGGTCCATTCACGCCACTGAGAAAGCCGCCGAGGTGTCCCGTCAGTGCGACGATGACTACGGCCACAACTTCGATCGGCAAGCGGTATCCGGGCAGAACCTCCTCTTGTTTGCGTCGGGTTCTCATGTGGATGAAGCACACCACACAGATCAGAACGCTCGAGAGGCTTCCCAGCACTAGATGCATCAATAAAATGCCTTTCAGTTTCTGCCCGTCGAGTTCCCACTGCCACGCGAGAATTCCGGTGACAACCACCGGTATGGTTGAGATCGCGGCGACGAGCAAATTGTAATAGGCCGCCACGGCTAGCAGGCGCTGCTTCTTCCACTGCGCGAGAAAATCAAAGAGGACACCGATGATAAACAACGCGATCGGGAAGTGAATCAGCACGACGTGCTGCGCATGCTTCGCGAAAACTACTGTCTTTATGTCGAACGGATGCAAGGTTGCTCCTTACTCACTGCACGATGACTTTGCCGGTCATCTTCGGATGAATGGAGCAGAAGTACGGGTAATTTCCCGCCTTGCTAAAGGTGAAGGAGAACTTTTCATCTGTATCCAGCACTTTGGACTTGAACGTCTTCGAATCATCCGTGCTGACTACCGTGTGAGGGATATCGTCGCGGTTGATCCATGTCACCGTGGTCCCGGCCGGCACCGTTAGCGTTACAGGACCAAAGCTGAAGTTGTCGATCTTCACCTCGATCGTCGACATCTTCTCCTGCGCGTTTGCTACATAACTCTTCTGACCTGCGTCGAAACCTAATGTTCCCAGCACCAGCGCCGCTGCTAGACCTGCAATAGACACACTTCTCCTCATGCTTTTTCTCCTTTTCCTGTTTGTTTCAAGTTCGAGTTGTTTTCTGAGTTTGGCTAAGTCTCGCTCACGCGAGCGAAGAATCAACCACTGCCAGAGCGTTTTTCCCTTGAATGTAGTTCACATCGGTTATGCCGAGGACACTTTTCAATTGCTCCGCTGGCACTTTCATCGGGCCCGGTGAATCGGCTTTGCCCGGTGCCGGTTGTGGAAACGCTGTTGATGCCGCGGTATGAAACGTCACGTTTCCTTCGACCTTCTGCATCGTTTGGTGGATGTGCCCATTGAGCACAGTCACCGAACCGAATTTCCTCAAATACGCCAGCGCCTGTGCGCTATCGTCTGTTCCCCAGCCCCACTCCGGATACACGCTCCACAGCGGAATGTGTGCGAACACCACGATTGGCGTGCTGTGCTTCAGATGCTTCACGTCGTCTTCCAGCCATTCCAGTTGGTCATGGCCCAGCGTCCCCAGCCCTCCCGCCTTCAAATTCATCACATTCACCAGCCCCACGAAATGCACGCCGTTCTTGTCAAAGCTGTACCAGCCGCCGCCCTTGCTACCCTTTCCGTAACGCTCCAGGAATTGCTTCCCGTCGTCATTCAGCACATCGTGCTCGCCCGGCACATAGAACACATCTTTGGGTTTCGCGCTCTTCAAAATTTGATCGACGGTATCGAATTCTTCCGGCTTCGAAAGGTGGCTGATGTCGCCCGTGTGCAGCATAAATTCCGGCGTTGCTGACAAGCCATTGATCTTTTCCACCGCGGCCTTCAGCGTCCCCGCGACGTCTGGATTCGCCGGCTTGCTGAATCCCATGTGGCTGTCACTTATCTGTACGAAACTCAACTCGCCTATCATGTCCGCCGAGCTAATCTCTGAAATTCGGCTCAAGCCGTACGAGTTCAGTACCCCGCCCTTCATCACGCAAAAGGCGCCCGTACCTGCCCAGGCCATACACTTCAGAAATCCCCTACGGTCAACTCCGTCGTGGTTGTGGTCATTCAGGAGTTCATCTTTCTTCTTTTCGGACATCCTGGGTCTCCTTACTCACTATTATTCTTGCCCCTTCTCTGAAATCTGCACATACCGTTGGGACTGGCGGCGCGGGATAGGGGTTGTCCGTGCCGCCATTGGACGTGCTTGCGTTCATCCAGACCGAGGCAGCGTCGGTCTTATTCCAAATTCATCTGCGTTCCTGTCTTTCTTCACTTGTTCGTCAGAGGAGAGCAGCCGTCGAGAATAAAATCCTCGGTCAGACGGTTCTGACAAGTGAAGCATCACCGATCGGGGGAAGTCATTGAACGATTTGGATGCCGAAGACCGGCTACGGTTC
>DATFZY010000014.1:0-38542 GCA_035313865.1 Candidatus Acidiferrum sp. | reverse complement strand
GGTTCCGGTGGTTCACGTTTGCGGGGATGATCATTCGTCCGCGCGCAATTTCGCTGCGCACCAACTCGAGCTCGATCTTTTCCCGCCCCGCCACAAAGCGCATCTCTTCGGTAATCGCGCCCTGCCGCGCAAAATGCATCTGCGACATGTTGCGATTTCCATTCACGGTTGCGGCATTAGCTTCCCTTGTTTCGATCCATCTGTCGCGTATTGCCATGGAACCCCCTCAAAAAGCGCGCGGAATTGTTGGGGACAAAAGCCGTTCCTGCCGCCCCATCACTCTGCGTTGTGAGTTTGGATTATGGCACCGGGGAAGAGGTGCCGCAACTTGCCAGGAAGGAGTCTTCGAAGCGGCCAGATGCAAGTCCGGCATATTTTAGGGCATGATGTTGCCATGCCACAGTACAACGAGAAAAAGAAAATCCGGAAACACTACGATGTTATGAGTCCATATTATCAATCGTTGTGGGGCGAGCACCTGCACCACGGCTATTGGATTAGCGGCGATGAGACGAAGGAAAAAGCACAGGACCAACTGATCGAGTACGTGGCACGCGCAGCCAATCTCCCTTCGGAATGCAGCCTTCTCGACGTTGGCTGCGGCTATGGCGGCACGAGCATCTATCTGGCCAAGCACTACAAAGTGGACGCGACCGGGATTACCATCTCTCCGGTACAAGTCGAGATGGCCAATCAAAGCGCGGCGAAAGCGAAGGTCAAGGCAAAATTCCTGTGCATGGACGCCGAAGCCATGACTTTCAAGAAGCCCTTTGACATGCTTTGGTCGACCGAATCTATTTCGCACTACCCGAACAACGAGAAATTCTTTGCTTCCGCTGCAAAACTACTCAAACCCGGCGGCACCATAGCGATCACGGATTGGTTCAAAAAAGATGGCCTCACCCAACGCGAACACAAGAAACTGCTCGAGCCCATTGAACGCGGCATGTTCGTGGAACTCCACACGATGGACGCCTACACCTCTCTGTTGATCAAGAATGGGTTGCAAGTAACCAAGTCCGAAATCTTGAACAAGAATTGCGCCAAAACCTGGGACATCTCCGTGGACATCATCAAGAACAAAACGTTCTGGGCGATTGCGGCAAAGCAGGGCGTGGATTTCGTTCACTTTTTACGGGCGTTTAAGACCGCGAGGGACAGCTTCAAGAATGGCAATTTTGTTTACGGGCTCATTGTCGCCAGAAAACCATGACTGCCGGAAATGCACGAAACCGGAGGATAAAGAACGCGCTCAAGAGGGAGAAGCGGATTGCCCGATGGTAGAAGACTTGAGCAAGCACCATTTGCCGAAGATCGGATAAGCAGCCCATTCTCCTCGCTGGGCTTTTAGGCCGTAGACGATTCCGAGAATGAAATTTATGATCCATCCGCCCATGGCAAAGAGCCAAAGCAAGGGAAATAAAAGAAAGATCATCGGCGGGGTGTTCGGCACGTGATGAGAAACGTTTTGAGAAATGGACACGAACATGAAAATAAAGAAAAATATGAAAGCGGTGAAAAAGAGAACCATGTAACAGGCCTGCCACACGAGCGCCTGCAACGCGTGGAATTTCACAAAACGCGAGTTTTGCCGGATACAGAAAATGATCAGTGGCCCGACGAAGCCCGTAAATACCTGTAGCAAATGAGCAAGAAACGCCATGCTGCATTCGTCCTGCGTAGGCGCAGAGGAAGGGTCAGGAATCGCTGGATCTGCCATGGATATTCTCTTTCCTGTCTAGTTACAGGGTAGCTCGATATCGGCAGGAATGGCGCTGAGTAACAGGGTTTGAGTGTGCAATCAGCGACTAAGCTGCCCTCCCCGCGGACCGCTGCTTGACAGGGAGTGGCCCACTCCGCATGATGAACCGCCTGTGGACAATTCTTTCAGCAAACGGCTGGCGTTCATCACTCTCCCGGACTCTGAAGGCCGCGAAATTCGCCTTGGCTCTCTGTGGGACAAGCAGCCCGCTGTTGTCGTTTTTCTGCGCCACTATGGATGAATCTTCTGCCGCGAGCACGTCGCGCAGTTGCGCGCTCACGATCAGGCTTTTCGCGACAAGGGCGCAGCCCTCGCGGCGATTGGTCTCGGAGACCGCGTCTACGCGAGGCAGTTCCGCGAAGAGACCGGGATCACCTTCCCGCTTCTGATCGACGAACAGCGCAAGGCCTATGAAGCGGTCGAGCTGAAATCCGCCAACCTGCTTCATCTGCTTCGAAGTGAGAATGCTATCGCCCGAAAGCGAGCCCGCAGCGCCGGTCACCACCAGCACAAATTGGGGCAGAACCCCTTTCAACTCGGCGGCAGTTTCGTCTTCAGCCCTGGCAATATCGATCTCTTCTCCCACATCAGCGAAACGTTCGGCGACAATGCCACTCCCGCGGATCTCCTCGCAGCACTGCCCTGATGGCCTCTCGCCTGGGTTGCAAATCAAGTCCGCTTTCGCTCGCGATTTTCTCGCACACGCGCCGAGTGCGGTAAAATTCACGGCATGCAGTATTTCTCGCGCGGCAAGAGCTGTTTTGCAGTCTGCGCCGCGCTTTGCTTCGCAGCTTGCGTCTCCCTGGCGCAGACAAAGCCCTCGACACAAATTTCACGACAGGAATTCCTCGACAAATTAGTAGCCGCCGCGATTGAGCGCACCAATCATTCCGTTAGGTATGTGTCTACCTACGTGCATATCCTTTATCCCGGCGGCGACGTTCCCGAGGATACCGGCGTCTGCTCCGATGAAATCATCCGCGCCTATCGAGCCGTAGGCGTGGATTTGCAAAAAGAAGTCCATGAAGACATGGCGAAAAACTGGGACGAGTATCCGCCAAAGGCAAAATGGAAACAGTCCCACCCGGACACAAGCATTGATCATCGCCGCGTTCCCAACCTGATGGTCTTTTTCACTCGAAAAGGCGAGTCGCTGCCCATAACGGAACGCGCGGAAGATTATTCTCCCGGCGACATCGTGACTTGGGATCTCGGCGGGGATGTGCCGCACATCGGGATGGTCGTAAACGTGAAATCAGAAAAGAGCGGCCGTCCAATGCTCGTCCACAACATTGGCCGCGGGCCGAAAACGGAAGATGTGCTGTTCGCCTGGAAAATTACCGGGCATTACCGTTATTTCGGCCCGGCTCCGCAGGAAACATATTAATTTTCCGATTGTGGCGCGGGACCGTGGGAGGTTAAACAAACTCTTTCGACATGATGATGTAATGTCCGCGCACTTTGGACTGCACCTCGCTGGGAAATGGAGCCGTTCCAGTTTCGACATATCCGAGGCGGCGGTAAAATGCAGGTAGCACCGTACGCGGACTGATGACGCGCAAATCCACGCCGGTGCAACCAGCCGAACGAAAATACTCTTCGGCAGCATACATCAACTTGCGGCCCAGTCCCGTACCCTGCTTCGGCGGATCAACGGATAGCAAGCCGACGTAGCCACGTCCCTCGTGAACTTCCAAATAGACGCAACTCGCCAATCCTTCGGAATCTTCCGCCAACAGAAATTGCCCGGTCCTCATGAACTCGCGAACCTTTTCGCGGTTCACGCGGTCACCATCGAAAAATGGCTTCTCCGCCTGGAAAGCGGCGTTAATCAGCTCCGTAATTGCGTCCACATCAGAAAGAAGTGCAGTTCGCATATACGACGAAAACACCGCCTCGATAGCCGCCTTCAGTAGGGTAGTATGGCGATATGGGCACAAGGAAAATGACTTTCACACTGCCTGAGGATATTGCCTCGCGATTCGTGCGCCGGGTTCCTGCTCGAGAGCGTTGCAAATACCTGGCCGAGGCGTTGACCGAAAAACTCTGCACGCGTGACCGCCTCCTGGCGGAAGCCTACCAATCTGCCAATGAAGATTTAGAGGTCCAATCCATTGAAAAAGAGTTCGATGCAATCCATGACGAAGCCGCCGAACCTTGGGCCGGTGCCTCGCCGAGGCGAAATTTGGCGGGTAAGGCTCGATCCCCCCGTGGGCGCCGAGATTCGTAAAACGCGCCCCGTGGAAGAAGAACTTCGCTCGATCCTGGAACTGTAGAGAATCGTTACGCTGACAATGCAGCTTTGCCGTTGAATCGCGCCGCAGGCCCCAGTTCTTCTTCAATGCGCAGCAACTGGTTGTACTTTGCGATGCGGTCGGTACGCGATGCGGAACCCGTTTTGATTTGCCCCGCAGCTGTGGCGACTGAGAGGTCCGCGATGAAAGTGTCCTCCGTTTCGCCGGAGCGGTGCGAAATGATCGAGTTGTACCCCGCCTTGCGGGCCATCTCGATGGCGTCGATCGTCTCCGTGACTGTCCCAATCTGATTCAGCTTGATGAGAATCGCGTTGGCGATGCCTTCGTTGATGCCACGCGAGAGACGCGTCGTATTCGTCACAAAAAGATCGTCGCCGACAAGCTGGATTTTTTTCTTAGAAGTTTTGCTCCCCACGGATTCCGTAAGCGACTTCCAGCCCGCCCAATCATCCTCCGCCATGCCATCTTCAATCGAGACGATCGGATATTTCTCAACCCATGCGGTCCAATACGCAGCCATCTCGACCGAGGAGTGCGCCGAATTATCCGATTTCTTAAAAACGTACTCACCCACATCCTTCTTATAGAACTCGCTGGAAGCCGGATCGAGCGCAATGCCGACCTGCTCTCCCGGTTTGTATCCCGCCGCGGAAATCGCCTCCAGAACAATTTGAATCGCTTCTTCATTGGACTTGCAGCTCGGAGCAAACCCGCCTTCATCTCCAACCGCTGTCGAATAGCCGTGTTTCTTCAGCGCCGCTTTCAACGAGTGGAAAATCTCCACGCCCCATCGCAACGCCTCCGAAAAACTCGGCGCGCCAATAGGCATGACCATGAACTCCTGGAAATCCACCGAACTATCCGCATGCGCTCCGCCATTCAAAATATTCATCATCGGAACGGGCAGCAGATTCGCGCTGGAGTCACTCGAATAGCGCGCCAGATATTTGTAGAGGGTAAGATTCTGCGCCGCAGCCGCGCCACGAGCCGCCGCCATCGAGACCGCAAGAATGGCATTGGCCCCCAGGCGAGACTTGGTCGGCGTGCCGTCCAGCTCGATCATTCGCTTGTCCAGCGCGCGCTGGTCCGCTGCGTCCAGACCAACGACTGCCTTGGCGATTTCGCCGTTGACGTTGGCCACCGCCTTCAAAACGCCCTTCCCGAGATACCGCGACTTGTCGCCATCCCGCAATTCCAGCGCTTCGTGCTCCCCGGTGGACGCTCCGGAAGGAACCGCGGCGCGGCCCTTCGCGCCAGTTCCGACGTACACGTCGGCTTCCACTGTAGGATTCCCGCGCGAGTCCAGCACCTGCCGCGCGTGTACGCGAGTTATATTCGTAGACATATCCGAGGATTCTCCTGAGTTAAATTGAACCTGAGATTGTATCAGACGACCATAAAGAGATAACGCCCCGCCGCCATGAGCAGTTCAGCCTTTTCCATCGCCGCGCAAAATGTCTCTCAACTCTTTAATCTCTCCGATTTCATGGTCAGGGTGAAGCGCCCGGCACTTTTTCGCGTCGCCGTAACCATTCCGCGCCCAGCAACTCGTCAAGCCGGCGCCTTTGGCGAATTGGATGTCGGCCTCCCCGTCCCCGATAACGATCGTCTCGGATCGCGCAACTTTCGCGAATTGGGGAGCAATGTGCTTCGTATAACGTTCCGGCGCCGGTTTCTAGTGTTTCTCAATCTGCGGAATCTGCATTTTAGAAGCTTTGCGCTTCGTCAGGCTCCGAATGGAATCTCCCAGTGTCAGGCCCGCGGTGGCCCGCACTTCTTCCAGGGAAGGAGCGGAATATCCAAACGCCATAAGCGTGTCGCTCATGGCCTCCCAGATTCCGCCGAGAGAAGAAGCCAGCGTGCCGTCAAAATCGAAAATGGCCAGGCGGTACCTCATGGGCCCGATCTGGGAGGGAGGAATTACAAAAACTGCCCGCTCTAGGCAGTTTCAGGTTCTTCGATGAGCGATTCCTGCCGCACCACAACCACAATTCCGGAATCCGTCACATGGAAACGCCGCCGGTCGGCTTCCATGTCAAACCCAATCTCTGTCCGCTCCGGCAAGCTCACGTGCCGATCAATGATCGCGCGCCGGATACGCGAATGGCGGCCTACGTTCACGTGGTTGTACATAATTGAATCAGTCACCTCGCAATAGCTGTTGACGCGTACGTCGTTTCCGATAACACATCTTTGCACCCGGCCTCCCGAAATCACCGAACCTCCCGCTACGATCGAATCAAGCGCCACGCCCATGCGCTCGGGATCCGCAAACACGAATTTTGCCGGCGGATACTGGTGCTGCCAGGTGCGCAGCGGCCAATGGTTGTCATACAAATTGAAAACCGGCGAAACGCTCACCAGGTCCATGTTCGCTTCGTAATACGCGTCGAGTGTGCCCACATCGCGCCAGTACAAAGCATCTTTCTGGTTTTCATCCACGAAGTTGTACGCGAATACGCGGTGCTTCGAAATAATCCGCGGCAGAATATCCTTGCCAAAATCGTGGCTCGATTTGGGATCCTCGGAATCCGCAAGCAAAATGGGAATCATCAGCTGCGTATTGAAAATGTAGATTCCCATCGAGGCGTTGCAATGTCCCGCACGGTGCGGAGAATGCTTCGGTTCGGCCGGTTTTTCTTCGAATCCGACGATGCGCCAGTCGTTATCCACTTCAATCACGCCGAACTGCCGCGCCGCCTGCTCCGCGGGAATCTGGATCGTGGCCACAGTAACCTCTGCCCCCGAATCCACGTGCTGCTTCAGCATCTTGGCGTAATTCATTTTGTAAATGTGGTCGCCGGAAAGAATGAAAACGTATTTCGACCGCTCGCTGCCGATCGAATAAATATTCTGATAGACCGCGTCGGCCGTCCCTTGATACCACTCTTTCGAGACGCGCATCTGCGGCGTCAGAACTTCAATATAATCGCCAAGCCCGGCAAGCGGCGACCACCCCGCGCGGATATGCCGGTTCAGGCTCAGCGCCTTGTATTGCGTCAGGACAAATACCCGCCGCAAATCGGAGTTAATACAATTCGAAAGCGTAATGTCGATGATGCGGTAGAGTGCCCCGAACGGGACGGCAGGTTTGGCGCGGTCGCGGGTGAGTGGCCAGAGCCGCTCGCCCTGACCTCCAGCGAGAAGTACTCCGATGGCATCGCTCATCGCAGACATAGCTGGCCTCCGGTCTAAGAAGCGGCTCATTCTAACAGCAGAGACGAGGCAAATAGCAAGCGCGCGGCTGCCGGACATCGGGCCGGAGATCGGGAAATCGATGGCACCTCCCCCGGGTCCCTTCAGATATACTTTAAAAATACCTCAGTAACCACAGGGATACTAAGCTACCCCTGTCTTCCACTTCCTGCAAAAGATTCCTTGACTTACCTGCCCTCAATTGATTAGAAGATGCCAGCTACCTCATCAGGGTGACTCCAGATCGGTAAACGGTGCGTAAGCAAATAAGTCGTCTGCGGAGCATGCTTTTTCTAGTGAGCTTCGTAACAACTACGACGGTAGTAGTTTCAAGCGCGATGCGTGACCGCTGTGCGGTCGGCATGCGATAATGTCCTGGGGCGGCGTTCGTTCCGAGCAGTGGCGCCGCAGAAACCAATCCGAACCGGATTGGGGGTGAATTTAACAGTGGCTGAAGTCATTATCCAGGAAAGTGAGTCTCTGGAAAATGCACTGCGCCGTTTCAAGCGCAAGGTGCAACAGGAAGACATCATCAAGGAAATCAAGAAGCACAGCTTCTACATGAAGCCCGGCGAGAAACGCCGTGCCAAGGAAGCGCTTTCGCGGAAGCGACTGCGTAAGAAGCAGCGGCGAGAAGCGGACTAATTCCGCCTCGCCAAAGCTCAGCGCCGCACTTCCGTGATTCAGGCCCCGGTTAGGCAGAGATGTCGGGTTGTTTTTGTAGTTTCGCATTCGTCGGCTCAAGGGACCCCAGCCCGGTACCCCGGACTCTAGGTTTCCCCACAACACTTGGCCCGCGGTGTGAAATCACCCCATCCCCCTCCCTGACTCGGGCCAGGGGGAGAGCGGCCTATGGAATACCACGACCGGGTGCTGAAGTGCGCGGAGTGCGGTGCTGAGTTTGTTTTTACTGCTGGCGAGCAGATGTTCTTCGCCGACAAAGGTTTCAAGAACGAGCCAAAACGGTGCAAGGGCTGCAAGGCCAAGCGCGCAGAAGGTGGGGGAGGCGGCGGAGGCGGCGCCTCACAGATGCGCTCGGAAACGAAGACGACTTGTTCGCAGTGCGGAAAGGACACCACCGTTCCCTTCCGGCCCACGCAAGGACGTCCGGTCTTCTGCCGCGAATGCTTCCAGCAGCGTCGAGCACTCGGTGCCGCCTAACGCGGCAATTCTCTCGAACAGGCACAATCTGAGCAATCACGCCGATCGAAGAGGGCCTCCAGTAGGACAGACATTCGTGTCTGTCCTTTTTATTTTATATCTGGATCTGTTCGCCCAACTTCCTCGCGAACCTTCCCTGCCCTGAATCGCCATGCTACCGACGCTTCGTACATGTACCAAAACTGTCCCTCAGTTCAGGTGACTTGCTCTTCACCCCGCCGTATCTTCTCGGCCACAGCGTCCCAGCCTTACGCTTGGGCTTCCTGACTCGCCAGCCCTTCCAGACCCGGTCCTTCCGAGCGTTCTGATATCCGGCACCAACCGGCAACTCGGTGTCTGTCCACCACAAGCCGCAAGGCTTGAGTCGAGGAAAACATCGCACTTCCGGACTGCCTCAGGAGAGAACCCATGTCTGCAAGTGTATTCGTACGCCTGGTTGAGAAATCAAAAACAATAGCTCCAAGAAATATAGTCGTGTGCATCTTATTCGTTCTGGCTGTTTCCTTCGCGACCGTCACGCTTGGCCAGTCTTCCCCCAAAGATCCGGGTGTTCGTGGAGGAACGGTTAACTCTGGCCAGCCGCTCGCTTCCGTTGCAACAACTCCGGGCGCTCCCGATTTCTTTGCCAACGGACTTCTCCGTTTCCAGGAAATCGAATCCGTTCAAGGAGGCGCCAACAATGGACTTGGTCCACGCTTCAACAGCAATCAGTGCGCAAGCTGCCATTCGCAACCCGCCATCGGCGGAACCAGCCCCAGCGCCACCGTTTTCCCCTTCGTTGGTCCAAATCCCGAAACGCTCGTCTACAGCCTGGATGGCGCCCAGAACACTCTCCCCTCCTTCATCACTCCCAACGGGCCAGTCCGTGAAGCTCGCTTCCCGTTCTTCCTGAATCCCAGCGGCTCCCTCAGCAGCACGCCCGACGGCGGTGTTCACGACCTCTTCGTCATTTCAGGCCGCTCCGACGGGGGCAACTGCAACATCAAACAGCCGAACTTCGCTCAAAATCTGGCGTTGAACAACGTCATCTTCCGCATTCCCACTCCCACCTTTGGCGCCGGGTTGATCGAGAACATTCCTGAAGAAACGATCTACGCAAACATGAATGCCAACTCCCAGCAGAAACAGTCTCTGGGGATTTCCGGTCAGGCCAACCGCGACGGCAACGATGGCATGATTACGCGCTTCGGCTGGAAAGCTCAGAATAAATCGCTCGAAATATTTGCCGGTGAGGCCTACAACGTCGAGATGGGCGTCACCAATGAGTTGTTCCAGAACGAGCGCGCCAGCCCCGATGAAGCCCTCGCCGGTGGTCTTCCCGCAAGTTGCAGAATAAATCCCACCCCCGAAGACACCACCAACATGAACCCAGCCCAGTACACCGCCGTTCCCAGCGACGTCGTGCAGTTTGCCATGTTCATGCGCTTGCTCGCTCCACCAGCCCCGTCCACCGCCAATCCGGGTGGCGCGCAATCCATCTCCAATGGCAGCCGCAACTTCAACGCGGTTGGATGCAACATGTGCCACACTCCGACTCTCCAGACCGGGCCTTCCAGCTTCACGCCCAGCTTAAACAATGTGAATGCCAATCTTTTTTCCGATTTGCTCGTTCACCACATGGGTGCGAATCTTGCCGATGGCGTCTCCCAGGGCGCAGCCGGTCCGGACCAATTCCGCTCCGCTCCATTGTGGGGGCTCGGACAGCGTATCTTTTTACTGCACGATGGCCGCACAACAGATCTTCTCGACGCCATCAAAGAGCACTCCAGCTCCGGCTCGGAAGCCAACAACGTCATCCAGAACTTCAAACACCTCAGCCCACAACAGCAGCAGGATCTGCTGAACTTCCTGCGCTCACTGTAACTTCATCCGCAGTAGGACAGATATTCCTGTCTGTCTCTTGTTGTTTGTTTTCAATTGATTTGTCGCAAAAAGAGGCGGGAAAGGGGCCACCCCTTTTCCCGCCTCTTCTCTTTTCACGACCAACCGCACCACCCCACCAAGAGTGTATTTTCCCCGTCTGGAGGGTATGATACCGCCTGAGCAGTCCCCAACGAGACCAAGGCCATCCGGAGGGCCACCATCATGGCTCACCGCTTCACTATCGGCGTCGAAGAAGAGTTCCAAATCATTGACCCGGAAACGTGCGCGCTGCGTTCTCACGTCATGCAACTCGTCTCCGCTGCTTCCCCGGCTATCGCTGACCAGGTGAAGCACGAAATGCATCAATCCATCGTTGAGACTGGCACAAACATCTGCGAAAACGTAGGCGAGTTGCGCGTCGAAATGCATCGCACGCGCGGCGAGCTGGTTGCGGCCGCAGAACGCGCCGGGCTACAGGTAGCCGCCGCCGGCACGCACCCGTTCTCCAGTTGGATCGACCAGGTCATCTCACCTGGCGAGCGCTACGAGCACATCGTCGAAGAGCTCCAGCAACTTGCCCGTTCGCTCCTGATCTTCGGTATGCACGTTCACGTCGCCATGCCCGACAAGCAGACCACCATCGACATGATGAACATGGTCCGCTATTTTCTCCCGCACCTCCTCGCTCTCTCCACAAGCTCGCCCTTCTGGATGGGCCGCAACACCGGTCTGAAATCTTTCCGCACCACGGTCTTCCGCCGCTTCCCGCGTACTGGCATCCCGGAACAGTTCGAATCCTGGAGCGCCTACGAAAATTTCGTTAACTTGCTGATGAAACTGAACTGCATCGACAACGGCAAGAAAATCTGGTGGGACGTCCGCCCTCACCCCGTGTTCGGCACTCTCGAATTCCGTATGTTCGATGTCACCACGAAAGTAGAAGAAGCCGTCTCGATCGCAGCTCTCACGCAGGCCATCATCGTCAAGCTCCATCGCCTCTACGAGCGCAATCAGAGCTATCGTCTCTATCGCCGCGCCCTCATCGAAGAAAACAAGTGGCGTGCCGCCCGCTACGGCATCGAAGGCAAGCTCATCGACTTCGGCAAAGAAGCCGAAGTCCCCATGCGCGAACTTGCCCTCGAACTGCTCGATTTTGTGGATGATGTCGTTGACGATCTCGGCAGTCGCAGCGCCGTCGAATACATTCACACGATCCTCAAAGACGGCACCAGCGCCGAACGCCAACTCCGCGTGTTTCAGCAAACCGGCGACCTCAAGGCTGTCGTGAGGCACCTCGTCAACGAAACGCGCGGCGGCGTCACGGAACCACGAACTTCGTCAGCACACGCAATCAATTAGAGCTGTCTGCAAAGTAGTCGGCTATCCGCAATATCTGTCAGGAGCGGCATCATGAAAAAAGTTGGCCTTCTCTGCGGGCGTGAATATAGTTTTCCTCCGGCGTTCATCGTGCGCGTCAATGAACTCGGAAAAAAAGACGGCGTCGCCGCGGAATTCGTGAAGCTGGCCGGCACGCGCATGGGCGAACCCTCCGGCTATAGCGTCATCGTCGACCGCATCTCCCACGAAGTCGAATACTACCGCGGCTACCTGAAACACGCCGTCCTCCAGGGCGCTTACGTCATCAACAATCCCTTCTGGTGGACCGCCGACGACAAATACTTCAATTATTCCGTAATGTCCAAACTAGGACTCCCCATCCCCAAAACCATTCTCCTGCCGCAAAAGGGATACCCAAAGGATGTCGACATCACCGCCGAGTCTTTGCACAACCTCACCTATCCCGTGGACTGGGATGGTCTCCTCGATTTCGTCGGCCGTCCCGCAATCCTCAAGCCTTTCTCCGGCGGCGGCTGGAAGCACGTCTACAAAGTCCACAACAAGCAGGAACTCCTCGAAGCCTACGACAAGACTTCTCCCTATTGCATGACTCTGCAAGAATTCATCGACTTCAACCAATACGTCCGCTGCTTCACCTTCGGCAAGTCCGACATCACGCCCGTTCACTACGACCCCAAAGAGCGCAAGTATCTCGTCGACCACAACTATCTCTCCTCCGAGCTCGGCACCCGCATCGTGAAAGATGCCCAGGCCATCAACCAGGCTCTCGGCTACGAAATGAACACCATCGAATTCGCGGTCCAGGACGGCATTCCCTACGCCATCGATTTCCTGAATCCCGCCCCCGATTTCGAGCGCGACCGCATCACCGAATTTTATTTCGACCTCGTCGTCGAAAAAATGGCCCGCCTGGTCGTAGACCGCGCAATCAACGGCGCCCCTTCCAATCCCTGGCCCCGCTGGGAAGAAATGCTTGGCATTGGCGCTCCCAACGGCTTCACTGGCGCCCCCAAGAGCATCGCGGTCGCGCAAGGATCGTCGCCAAGTCCGTCGGGAAACTCGCCAGGTCTCAAAACAACATGACCACCGCGCCCACACCTTCGATCATTCCCCGCAATCCAGCGGACGACTGGACCGAAATCCTGAAGTCTACTCTGTTGCGCCTCCCCGCTCTTCCCGAAGACTTGTTCAAACGCCTGCGCCGCGCAAAGCTCACCTTCGGCGATCGCGTCCACTGCCCGTTCCTTCGCCCATTTTTTCTCTCTCAGGAAGACGAAGAGCGCGTGCGCAGCGTCGCGGAAACCATCGCCGACCTAGGCGAACGCGTCGTAACCGCCGCTCTCGAAGACAAACATCTCTTTGCTCAATTCCATCTGCGTCCCGAAGAAGAAAGACTCGCCCGCCTCCCGGTTGGCTATGGACGCGCAAGCACCGCTTCGCGACTCGATGCTTTCCTGTTGCCCAATTCGCTCAAGTTCGCCGAATACAACGGCGAATCTCCCGCAGGCGCAGGCTATGCGGAAACCCTCGCTGAAATTTTTCGCGAGCTCCCCGTAATGGCAAAATTCGCCGTAAACTGGGAAGTGCACAGCTATCCCCTCAGCGCGAAACTCCTCGATGCCCTCATGATGAGCTACGTCGACTGGGGCGGCTCGGCCCGCCCGCCGCAAATTGCCATTGTCGATTGGGGCGGCGTTCCCACCTGGAGCGAGTTCGAAATCCTGCAAGCACGCTTCGAGAAAATGGGCGTTCCCACGGTCATCGCCGATCCCACCGAACTCCGCTTCGACGGCCAGAAACTTGTCGCCCACGGCAGAAAAATCGACCTTGTCTATCGCCGAGTCTTGATGAACGATATCGTCGCCAAACCCGCCGAGTGCGCAGCTCTGGTGAAAGCCTACGCCGCCAACGCCGTCTGCGTGGCCAACACCTTCCGCTGCAAAATCCCGCATGTAAAAGCTTTTTTCGCCGTGCTCACCGACGAACAAAACGGCGCGCTCTTCTCCCACGACGAACGCGAACTCATCCGCCGCCACATTCCCTGGACCCGCGTGGTAGCCGACGTAAAGACCTCCCACTACGGCCAACCGGTGGAACTCCTCGCCTTCCTCAGCAAAGAACGCGAAAGCCTCGTCCTCAAACCCAGCGACGAATACGGCGGCACCGGCGTAACTCTAGGCTGGGAAACCGACGAATCCGCCTGGGACACCGCCATCGGCCGCGCCCTCTCGGCAAAAGACGGCGCCTGGATCGTCCAGGAACGCATCCCCATCCGCCGCGAAGTCTTCCCCTACATCGCCAACGTCGGCAAAGTCGACTACCGCGACATGCTCGTGGACTTCGCTCCTTATCTCTTCCGCGGCAAAGTCGCCGGCTTCCTAACCCGCCTCAGCGCCACCGGCCTCGCCAACGTAACCAGCGGCGGCGGCCAAGTCCCAGCCTTCCGCGTAAATCCGCGCCCCCCGCGCCCCGCCGAACCGCACTCTTGATTCGCGCATCAGGCTCGTCGATCCTCTTCTCCGTGACCTCTCTGCCCTCGGCGAACTCTGCGTAAATCTTTTTCTTCTTCTCTAAAATATTGTTAAAATATATGGATGTACTTTGGCCACCCAGATCCACAGTTAATGCCCGGCGCCAAAAACGCCGTTGAAACCTGCCTAAGCATCCGTCCCGGCGAACACGTTGCCCTCATCGCCGATGAAGCCAGCCGCTCCGTAGCCGCCAGCATCGCTGCCGCCATTGAAGACCGCGGCGCACAATACACCGGCCTTCTCCTTGAAGACTTCGGCCCTCGCCCCATGACCTCCGCCGCACCCGAAATCCTGCAAGCCCTCGAAACCGCCGACGTCGGCGCCATGTGTATGACGCCCCAACCCGGCGAACTAGGCGCCCGCATGGCCATCGTCCGCGTCGTCGAGCGCCGCCAAATCCGCTACGCCCACATGGTCGGCGTCACTCCGGAAATCATGCAGCAAGGCATGCGCGCCGACTATCGCATGGTCGACCGCCTCAGCGACAAACTCCGCGAACGCATGCTCCGCGCGCAAACGCTCACCGTAAAAACCGAAGCAGGCACTAGCATCGCCGCTCATTTCGATCGCGGCCTCGACTGGGTAAAAACCAGCGGCCTCATCAGCCCGCGCTACTGGTCGAATCTCCCCGCTGGCGAAGTCTTCACAACTCCCGCCACGGTGGACGGCACCTTCGTCTGCGACGCCACGGCAGGCGATCATTTCAATGGAAAATACGGCGACCTGCAATCCACTCCGCTCACTTTGAAAATCGCAAGTGCCCGTCTCGTCGGCGTCGACTGCGCTCGCAAAGACCTCGAAGAAGAATTCTGGCAATATTGCCACACCGACGAAAACAGCGACCGCGTCGGTGAACTTGCCTTCGGCACAAATCTCGGCCTCTCCGAAATGATTGGCATCCTTCTCCAGGACGAAAAATTCCCCGGCGTCCACATCGCGTTCGGCGACCCCTACGGCAGCCAGACCCACGCCGACTGGAAATCCAAAACGCACGTCGACGTCCTCACCCGCAACTGCGACGTCTGGATTGACGACGATCAAGTCATCTCCAAAGGCCACTACCAGCTCGACCACCTAGGCCTCGGCTAAACTCTCCGAGCTTCCCTCAACGCCGAGCAATTTCTTCACCTCACAAACTTCCCCGCGCGATTCTCGCAACTACGCGGAACTTCCTGCCCCCTTTTGCGTACCTAACCACAGCGGCTTCTGGTCGTCTACAGTCTTCGTTGAACCATCGCTCAGGCAAATGTGTCGTTTGGGGGAATAACAATGGACGGGTCAACCAGTCAACTCGGCCAGGTACTCCGCAGGCTCGTACGCGCCCCGCTCTTCACCATTGTCGTAGTCATCACGCTCGCCGCAGGCGTTGGCGCCAACACGGTCGTTTTCAGCGTGCTCGAAGGCGTCTTATTGAAGCCGCTTCCTTATCCCCATCCCGAAAACCTCGTTGGCGTCTGGCACACCGCGCCCGGCATCAACATCGCCAACCTCAACATGGCTCCCTCGAACTATTTCACCTATCGCGAGCAGAACCACAGCTTCGAGGACGTCGGCATTTACCAGCCAGACTCTGTCAGCGTAACCGGCGTCGCAGAGCCAGAACAGGTCGCGGCTCTCGGCGTCACTGATGGGATTTTGCCGCTTCTCGGCGTGGTTCCCGTTGCCGGACGCTTATTCACTCGCGAAGACGATTCTCCCTCCAGCCCCGAAACCGTCATGATCGGCTACGGCTACTGGCGCAAAAAATTTGGCGGCGATCCAGGCGTCATCGGCCGCAACATCGTGGTCGACGGCAAGACACGCCAGATTATCGGCGTTCTCCCGCAAAATTTTCATTTCATGGATCAGCCCGATCTTGCGGTGCTCTATGCCTTCCGCTTCAAACGTGCCGAACTCCACCTCGGCAATTTTAGCTATCGAGGAATCGCCCGCCTCAAGCCCGGCGTCACTCTCGAGCAAGCCAATGCGGACATCGCCCGCATGCTACCCATGGTCGTCCGCGATTTTCCGGTTCCCCCCGGTTTCAGCACGAAGCTCTTCGAAGACGCCCACATCGGCCCCAACCTGCGCCCCTTAAAGCAGGATGTCGTCGGCGACATCGGCAGCGTTCTCTGGGTGCTGATGGGCTCCATCGGCCTGGTGCTGCTCATCGCTTGCGCCAACGTCGCCAACCTCATGCTCGTCCGCGTAGAAGGTCGCCGCCAGGAATTAGCCCTCCGCTCCGCGCTTGGCGCAAGCCGTGGCCGCATCGCCGGCGAGTTGCTCCTGGAAAGCGTCACGCTGGGTCTGTTCAGCAGTCTGCTGGGCTTGGGCCTCGCCTGGATTTCTTTGCGCGCGCTCATCGCCCTCGCGCCCACGGGCATTCCCCGCATTCACGAAATCGGAATAGATGCGCCGGTGTTGCTGTTCACTTTTGGGATCGCCCTTTTCGCCAGCATCTTGTTTGGCGTTGCACCCGTTTTCAAATACGCCGGCGTGCGCCTCAACACCGGCATCCGCGAAGGCGGCCGCTCCCTGAGCCAGAGCCGCGAGCAGCATCGCGTCCGCAACGTTCTCGTCGTCGTGCAGGTGGCCCTCGCACTGGTCCTGCTCATCTGCTCCGGCCTGATGATCCGCACTTTCCGCGCCCTATCTCACGTAAATCCGGGCTTCGATGCTTTCACCTCCGTGCAATCCTTCCGCATTTACATTCCGGAGAGTGACGTGAAAGAACCCGAGCGCGTTCTCCGCATGGATGACGAAATTCGCCAGAAGCTACAGGCCCTTCCCGGTGTTTCTTCTGTAGCGATTTCCTCCGTGATCCCCATGGATGGCAACGACAGCAACGACATCGTCTACGCTCAGGATCACAACTACCGCGAAGGCGAGCTCCCCAAACTCCGCAGGTTCCAATTCATCTCTCCCGGTTTTTTCTCTACCGTGGGAACTCCGCTCCTTGCAGGCCGCGACTTCACCTGGTCAGAAACCTACCAGCGCATTCCCTTGGTCATCATCTCGGAAGACTTTGCTCGCGAGTATTGGAACACCCCGCAAAACGCAATCGGCAAGCGCATTCGCGTCACCACCAATGACCCTTGGCGCGAGATCATCGGCGTTGTCGCGGACGTCCACACCGATGGCGTGAACCTGCCCGTGCGTTCCACAGCCTACTGGCCTCTCATCCAAAATAAGTTTGAGACCGACGAAGTCGCTTTCCGCCGCGAGGTAGCTTTCGCGGTGCGCTCCCCGCGCGCCGGCTCCGAATCTTTCCTGAAAGAAGTCCGTCAGACCGTGTGGTCCGTGGACCCCAATCTCCCGCTCTTCTCCGTTCAGACTTTGCAGTATTACTTCCAGAACTCCATGGCCCGCACGTCTTTCACTCTCATCATGCTCGGCGTCGCCGGAAGCATGGCCCTGCTCCTTGGTGTCGTCGGCATCTACGGCGTCATCGCCTATTCCGTTTCCCAGCGTCGCCGTGAAATCGGCATTCGCATGGCCCTGGGCGCTCAGCAGCAGATCGTCACCAGAATGTTCGTCCGCGACGGTCTTAAGCTCACCGCCATCGGCGTAGTCAGCGGTCTTGTGATGGCCGCTCTCGCCGTCCGCCTGATGTCTTCGCTCCTTTTCAACGTCAACGCGCTGGATCCCCTAACCTACGCCGTCGTCGCCATCGGCCTCGTAGCCACCGCGTTCCTGGCAAGCTATCTACCCTCGCGCCGCGCCGCCGCCGTAGACCCCGTCGAGGCCCTGCGCGCTGAATAATCCTTTAACTCAATTCGTCAACAATCCAGAGTAGAGTCATCCTTCCGAGGATGACCGTTTTCTCTTCTCTGTGAACTTTGTGGCCCCCCTGTAGACTCTGTGAACTCTGCGCTCTCCGTGCCCTCTGTGTAATGTTCTTCTTATCGGTGAGCTATAAGCCGCTAAAGCCGCCAAAAACCAGCGTCCGGCTTCACAAGTTCCAGTCCCACATCCCACGTTCTCGGATCTCGCCACACCACCTGGGCCTCCACCGACGACCCGCTGTCTCGATGGATCAGTCTAACCATTTGCGCGACTTTTAAATCCGCGCAAACAACGGCGAGGCAGCCCGAGTAGCTGACGTCCATAGTAAATGCGTTGATCGATCGCGGCTTGCTGCTCTCCTCCCATTCCACGACAAGTTTCACGTTTGCCAGAACCCTCTTGTGCGCGCGCATACGCGTCCACCGCGCATCCAGTGTTGCGCTGCTTGTTTCATTGGCCACGAAGCCTCCCTGGAACCCCATCGAACAAGAGCGATCCTGCTGGTCGCCCAGTCCATGGCAGACCCTAGCATCGTCGCCGCGCATACCAACGGCTCAAATCAGTACCACAACAACCTTTCAGTACTGTGCCGATGCACTGTCGCCCTCGGTTTCCCGGCGTGGTCTGTGTCTGTCTGCGGCCTCCTCAAGGAACCCGGCGCTTTCATAAATGCGGCAACCAATTTGGAGGTTGGCTTCGCCCGCTGTAATTCAGTAGTCTGCGTGGATATGTCCGGACCTTCTCTTGACGAAACATCCCACAGCCTCGCAATCCTTGCCTGGCTGCGCGAACAAGAGGACGCCATGGCTGCGCTCCTCGCGGAGCTCATTGCCATCCCCACAGAAAACCCGCCAGGAAAGAACTATCGCGCCTGCGTGGATTTCCTGGAGAGCATCCTGCTCCAGGCAGGACTCGCCTGTGAACGGGTAGGCCCGGGCTCCTCATCAAACAACCTCGAAGACGTCACCGAATCTCTTCTAGCGACCCATGGCACCGGAGAGAGAACGATCTATTTCCACGGTCACTATGACGTTGTTCCCGCTCAATCCCCCGAACAGTTTCGACCCACCCGCAAAGGGCACTTCCTCTTTGGCCGCGGCTCTTGCGACATGAAGTGCGGAATCGTCGCCATGCTCTACGCCATCCGCGCGCTCAAGGAAACCGGCACGCAACTCAACGGCAGAATCGTCTTGACCCTGGTCCCCAACGAAGAAACCGGCGGAAAAGGCGGCTCCACATGGCTTGCACAAGAGCGTCTGCTTGGCCGCGGCGGCATCGGCATGTTGTTGCCGGAGCCCACCAGCGGCGTGATCTGGAATGCAAACCGCGGCGCGATCTCTATTCGTGTGCGAGTGCTCGGAAAGCCCGCCCACGTAGGTTTGCAGCATCAAGGCGAAAACGCCTTCGAGCGCATGCATGTTGTTGTTGAAAAGCTTCAGCAACTGAAGCACAAAGTAGAGCAGCGCACGACGCGCGCAAACATAGGCTCGGATCAAAAGCGCAATTCCATCCTCATGCTCGGCGGAGAAAGCGGCGGCGGAACAAACTTCAACGTAGTTCCGGAGCAATCCTGGTTCACCGTCGACCGGCGCATCAATCCCGAGGAAAATTTAGAAATGGAAAAAGCAGAGTTATTGAACGTTCTGGATAATTGCAAAAAGGACGGCATCCCTATCGATTGGGAAATACTCCAGGAAGGCAATTCCTCTTTCTGCAACGAAAAAACGCCGCTAGCCGAAGCACTCTCCCGCAACGTCGAGGCAGTAACCGGCACACACTCCCGCTTTGAAATGTGTCCAGGCCTGCTGGAAATTCGCTTCTACGCGGCCCAGGGAATCCCGGCCTACGCTTACGGTCCTGGATTGCTCTCCGTAGCCCACGGCCCAAACGAATACGTCGACGTCCGAAAAGTCGTCGACACCGCCGCCATCTACGCCCGAACTGCACTGGAAGTTCTGAAACGCTAGCCGGGTTCTCTCCCTGGCCATCATTCCTGTTCTCGGTTTTCTCTGTGGCCTCTATAACTCTGCGACCTCTGTGTAATGTTTTTCCGGACGTGTTTTCCCACAGATTTCCACAGTCGATTCGGGCATTGCTCCATTATCCCATTGACATTATGTTAACACATGTGGCAACATCCGTTATGCTAGTCAATTGCCAGCTATACCCGCCATCACATCCCTCACCTAACCCGTTTAGAATCACATCTTTTGCAGACCCCCACCCGCTAACTCTAATGGAATCACATCTTTCCAAAAAACAGGGGGGGATACCCCTCGCCGTCCTTCGCGCTCTTCTCCCCTCCGGATGCACTCGAAATGCATGCAACTCATCTTTTTTCAATTACTTACGGATTCTTTACGCCCAACTCGGGTGGGAGGTATTCCTGGCAGTCGAGGCTTCTATGTCAGAACAAGCGGGCGACGTATTCTCTCATCTGGTGTTTCCAATAGGGCCAGTCATGCCCGCCCTGCGGACCCCAGTTATCGAGCGAATGCCGTATTCCTTTGCTCGAAAGCACTTCCGACAACCGGTACGTAGGCCCGCTGTTCTCCCATTGCCCAGTACCTGTCGTCAGGTGAATGTCGCAACCCCGGATCTGGTCGTAAAACCACGGGTCGCTCATGCCTTGAAGATAATCCACCGGGTTGTTGAAATAAAAATTGTCGTCATACATCCCGTCCATGAAATTCCGCAGGTCATACACGCCGGACATCGCAAAGCATCGCTTGATCACATCCGGATGCTTGAACAACGAGTTCGCCGCATGATAGGCCCCGAACGACGCACCCATCGTCGAAATCGCAATTCCCGGGCTCTGACAGCTGTTCCAGATAAACGGAACGACTTCTTCTCGAAGGTACGAATCGAAGACCGACTGGACATAGCTGCGGTGAAAAGGATGGGCGCCCTTATTGTAAAAGCTGAGCCCATTGATCGAATTGATGCTGAAGAACTTGACCTTTCCGGCGTCAATAAAATCGGCGAGCGCTCCGATCATGCTCTGCCCTTCGAGCTCCGTCTCGTCGCCTGCGCTGGTCGGAAATCCGAGAATCGGCGGTCCCCAATGCCCATGCACAATCACGCCGAGCTCGATGCCCAGCCGCGGAGAGTACCACCGGTGATATTCACGTCTCATGGTTTGCGCCTCGCTTGCCGTGCGGGAGAGAAAGTATGCCAGCCCAGGCGGGATTCCGGCAATGGAATTGAGCCATGAGCAACACGCCTATCCCGGGTGTATATTTAACCAGCTGAAAAACGCCCGCGAACAGGAGCCCCACAAAATAAATGGCGACGCCTTCCACGACAAATCGGCCGACGCCGGAACGCATCTTCAATTTGATGAATGCCTTCCAGCAAACCGCTGTCTTGAAAACGGGAATCGAATTGGATGTCTTTACCGCCATCGGAGAGGGCGCGAACACGGCGGCTCTCCTCGCCGCAAAGACCGGTGCTGCCGTGCGCGGCGTACGCGTCCTTTGCGACTACTTGACCATCATGAGTCTGCTCACCAAAACAGACAGCCGCTATAGTCTGACGGAAGAGTCAGCGCTCTTTCTCGACCGCCGCTCTCCCGCCTGCCTTGCCGCAGTCACGGGCTTTCTTGGCAGTTCCTGGCACAAGAAAAATATCGAAGCTCTCACGGAAGCAGTCCGCAAAGGCGGCACCGCAGGGAATCAAGGCGACAACTCCAAGCCGCAGGATGAAGTTTGGGTTGCCTTTGCAAAATCCATGGCCCCGTTGACCATACCGGCCGCAAACTTCATTGCGGGACTTGTGGGCGCAGCGGAAGGAAAACCCTGGAGAGTGCTGGACATCGCAGCAGGCCACGGGAATTACGGCATCACCATCGCCAAAACGAATCCTAACGCGCAGATCGTTGCAGTGGATTGGCCCTCCGTTCTTGCTGTCGCATCGGAAAACGCCAAAGCCGCAGGCGTTTCTGGCCGCTATACCACGCGCCCCGGAAGCGCATTTGAAGCCGACTTGGGAAGCGGCTACGACTTCGTCCTTCTCACGAACATTTTCCACCACTTCGATATGCCCACATGCGAAACGCTGATGCGCCGCGTTCACACAGCTCTTAAACCGGGCGGCAAAGCCGTCACTCTTGAATTCGTCCCCAATGAAGACCGCGTGAGTCCTCCCGCGCCCGCTGCGTTTGCCCTGAACATGCTGGTCGGAACCGATGCTGGCGACGCCTACACGTTTTCCGAGTACGAAAAAATGTTTGCCAATTCTGGCTTTGCGAAAACCAGCTCGCACCCAGTGGCAGGAATGCCCCAGAATGTGCTCCTATCCGAGAAACCAGTATGAAAAAGAAAAAAACAATCAAAAAACCCGCGCCCAAGTCGAAACCCTCGAGCAACACCGATCGCGAACTGCGCGAACAACTCGTCTACTTGCTGAAAGGCGGCGGAGCGCACGTTCATTTCACGGACGCGCTCGACGATTTTCCCGCCGGCAAATACGGGACGTTCGCGAACGCCCTCCCGCACACTGGTTGGCAGTTGCTCGAACACTCGCGCATCGCCCAGCGCGACATCCTCGAATTCAGCAGGAATCCCAAGCACGTCTCGCCGGATTTTCCCGGCGGCTACTGGCCAAAAACTCCCATGCCTCCCGATGATAAGGCCTGGCACAATAGTGTGGCCGCTTTCCAGAAAGATTTGACGGACATGGTTCGCCTGGTGCAAAACCCGCGCACCGATCTCTTCGCAAAAATCCCGCATGGCCAGGGCCAGACGATATTGCGCGAAGCGCTGGTCCTTGCGGATCACAACGCCTACCATCTGGGCCAATTGGTGGATTTGCGCCGTGCCCTCGGCGCCTGGCCAGAAGTGTAGCGCCACCCTCCTGGTGGCGTTTTTGCCGCACATACCGCGGCTGACGGACAAACGCAACAGGCTTTGCTCGTCAATGTTTTGCAAGTGCTCGGCGGACGGCATGCTTGCAAGTATCCGGAATGGCGGTACGATATTGTATTGAAGTAGCGGTTAGAGCTGGCCCGCAGGAGACCCGATGGTCGAAATTACGAATATTTCCGCGCAGGGAAGCGAACAATCGAATAGCCGCCGCGATTTTTTGAAGGGCATGCTGAGCGCCGGCGCCTTGGTCCTTAGTGTTTCCGTATTGCCGGTAAAACTCTTCGCAGCTAACACCGGTGAAAGCGCCGCCGATCCATTTCCGCCGCTGGAGAAAGCGCCGTTACGCCCGGGCGTTTATTTGGCGATTGATACGGATGGAACGGCATACGTTGTCGCGCACCGATCGGAGATGGGCAACGGCGTGCGCACCTCGCTTCCACGCATTGTTGCAGACGAATTGGACGCGGACTGGGCACGCGTGAAAGTTGTGCAGGCCATCGGCGCAGAAAAATACGGCGACCAGGATACGGACGGCTCGCATTCCGTGGTGAGCTTTTTTGTGCCGCTCCGCGAAGCAGGGGCGACAGCGCGTTTGATGCTCCTGCGCGCGGCAGCGCGGCAGTGGGGCGTGTCTGCAACCGAGTGCTCCACGGAATTGCACAACGTAATTCACAAAGCGTCCGGAAAAAAACTTGGCTATGGTGAACTCGCTGCCGCCGCAGCGAAACTCGACGTTCCGAAAAAAGAAGAATTAAAACTGAAGCCGCGCAGCGAGTGGCGTTACATCGGAAAGCCAGCTTCCAGTTATGACCTGAAAGATTTGTGCACCGGCAAAGCGAAATTTGGGCAGGACACGCACATCGAAGGGATGCTCTTCGCAAGTATCCAGCACCCTCCGGTACTCGGCAGCACCGTGAAATCGCTCGACGATTCCGCGGCTCTGAAAGTGGCTGGCGTCAAACAAACGGCAACCATTGACACATTCAAGCCGCCGGTCCTGTTCCAGGCGCTCGGCGGCGTAGCCGTGCTGGCAGACAACACGTGGGCGGCGATGCAAGGCAGAAAAAAATTGAAGATCGAATGGGCGGACAGCCCACACAGTGTCTTCAGCTCCGATCCCTACAAATTGGAGTTGCAGGAGAAGGCGCGCAAGCCGGGAAAAATAATTCGCGAAGTTGGCGACGTGGACGCGGCGTTTGCAAAAGGCGGCAAAATCGTGGAAGCAGAGTATTACGCGCCGCTGCTGGCGCACGCTTCGATGGAGCCTCCCGCGGCGCTCGCCAGTTATAAAGACGGAAAAGTGGAAGTGTGGGCTCCGTCTCAGAGTCCACAGGGAGCCCGGGACGCCGTCGCTGCGGCGGTTGGCGCGAAGAAAGAAGATGTGACTGTGAACGTCACGCTTCTGGGCGGCGCGTTTGGCCGAAAATCGTTTCCCGATTTCGCGGTCGAAGCAGCGGTGCTCTCGAAAAAAACTGGCAAGCCCGTAAAAGTGGTCTGGAGCCGCGAAGACGACATCAAGTTCGACACCTATCATTCGGTGTCGGCGATGTACATGAAAGCGGCGCTGGGGGCCGACGGAAAACCAACCGCGTGGCTCCAGCGGACGGTATTTCCACCTATCGGCTCGACGTTTGACGACAAAGCGGTCTACTCCGATCCAGGCGAGCTTGGTCTTGGTTTCAGCGATTTGCCGTTCGCCATTCCGAATCATCGCTCCGAAAACGGTCCGGCCACCGCGCACGTGCGTATCGGCTGGCTGCGCTCGGTTGCCAACATTTATCACGCCTTCGGCATTCAGTGTTTTGAGGATGAGCTGGCGCAAGCGGCGAAAAAAGATCCGGTGGAGTTTGCCCTCCAGCTTTTAGGCCCGGATCGCATCATTCCCACAACCGAGCTGCCGAAGGACTACACGAACTACGGCCAACCCTACGCGGAATATCCGATTGACACGGCCCGATTCAAGCGCGTTGTGGAACTCGCCGCGGAAAAGTCGGGCTGGGGAAAGCAGAAACAGGGCAACGGCGCGGGCATGGGTCTTGCCTTCCACCGTAGTTTCCTCACGTACGTCGCATCGGTCGTGCAAATGCATCTCGACGATGCAGGACGCATAAGAGTCGACCGCGTGGATACGGCGCTGGACGCCGGCACGGTGGTGAATCCGGAGATGGTCAGAAACCAATTTGAAGGCGCGGCGGTGATGGGGACAAGCGTCGCTTTCTATGGCGCGATTACGGCCACAAATGGCGTGATCGACCAATCCAACTTTGATACCTATCCCATGGCGCGCATGAACACGGCGCCGCGCGAAGTGCGCGTGCACATCGTGCCGAGCGACGCGCCTCCAGGAGGAGTAGGCGAGCCCGGCTTGCCTGCGTTTGCCCCCGCGCTTTGCAACGCGCTCTTTGCCGCCACAGGCAAGCGCATTCGCGAATTGCCGTTGTCAAAGGCTGGGTTGGCCTGAGATTTGCGTACCGGGCCAAAGTCCGGCGCCTACAGAGTCGCCACCAACTCTTGCTCGCTCCAGAAGATTTCGCGATTCCTGAAGAGGCTAGACGAACGTACAATAGAAGCAGTGCTCTTGATCCCCAAAAGAGCATTGTGATTCCGCCGGATTATTGCGCGAGGGCGAGATGAAACCAGAGCGTCGCGGGCTATTTCTAGTGGTTGTCGTAATCCTTCTATCCGCTGTGTTGGGTGCGATTTATGGCCCCAACGTCCGAGCCACTTCCTCCTCGATTGACGCTCAGACCTCCGTTAGAGACTTCACGCGCGTGCTCGACATTGTGCAGTCGAACTACGCCGAGCCTGTGGATGCCGATAAGCTCATCTACGAGGGCGCCATCCCCGGAATGCTGCGCGTGCTCGATCCCCATTCCAATTTTTTCGATGCGCGTCAGTGGGCGTTAAGCCAGGAAGACCGCAGCGGCAAGTACTACGGTGTGGGCATGTCGGTGGTGCCCCGCGAGGACCGCACCGTGGTGATGGCTCCCTACCTGGGCACGCCGGCATATAACGCCGGACTCCGCCCTGGCGATGTAATCACGAAGATCGACGACAAATCCACCGCAGGCAAGAACACCACCGAAATCGCGGATCAATTGAGGGGCGCGAGGGGCACGGTGGTCAAGATCACCGTTTCTCGCGAGGGTTACGCCGACCCGTTGAATTTCACCGTGAAGCGCGATGAAATTCCCCACCACGCCGTGGATCTGGCTTATGAGATTAAGCCCGGCATCGGCTACATAAAACTATCTGGATTCAACGAAACCACGGAACGCGAGCTTGGCGAGGCGATGAAGACGCTGAATGCTGCTTCGCTCGACGGCCTGGTTTTGGATATGAGAGGCAATCCCGGCGGCCTGGTGAATGAGGCCATCGCGGTCAGCGACATGTTGCTGGACAAAAAACAATTGATCGTGTCGCAGCGCGGACGCTCTTCTCCGGAGCGGAGTTTTTTCGCCGTGCGCGGAAATCAGGGCAACAACATGCCGCTGGTTGTTCTCGTGAACAACAATTCGGCTTCTGCCACGGAGATCGTTACGGGCGCGGTGCAAGACCACGACCGCGGCATAGTCGTCGGTGAAACCACATTTGGCAAAGGACTGGTGCAGGTGGTTCAGCCACTGAGCGAGAATACCGGACTGGCGCTGACGATCGCGCGCTACTACACGCCCAGCGGCCGATTAATTCAGCGCGATTACAAATCCATTTCGCTGTATGCCTATCACTACGAACGCAAGGTTCCGGATCATCCTACGGAGGTCCGGTTGACCGACAGCGGCCGCCAGGTGACGGGCGGAGGCGGAATCACGCCCGACATTATCGTTCCCGAACCGAAACTTAATCATTTTCAAGAAACGATGCTGCGAGCGGACGTGTTTTTCCCATTTGATGGCAGCGTGGGCGAGTTTACGCTCCACTACCTGGGCACGCGCCCGGTCATCACCAAAGATTTTGAAGCTGAAGACGCGCTGATAGTAGATTTTCGCAAATTCCTTGCCAGCCACAATATCCGTTACACAGAGCCGGAGTTCGCCGAAAACCTGGATTGGGTGAAACGGAAGATCAAGCAGGAAGTTTTCATATCCACCTTTGACCAGCAGGAAGGCTTCAAGGTTCAGCTTGGGAGCGACCCGCAACTCCAGAAGGCGATCGAGGCGGTTCCCCAGGCGCGCGCCCTGTATGAGAATGCGCGCAAGATCATGGCCGAGCGCGCCGACACCACCACCTTCCGGCCATAACCGCCGCCAGCGCGAAAGGAAAGCGATCTGCAAAGGTTGCTTTCCCGCTCATCCACAGAAAAAAAAACGCCGCGGCTGGTAAGTGCCGCGGCGTCCGAAGAAAACAATTGAGAAGTGGAGCTACTGGACGATGCTAATGGCTTCCTCGATGTGCTTGTGGGCTTCGTCGATGTGCTTAAGAGCGCGCATCTGGAGACCCTGAGCAAACGAGTTGTCCTCTTCCTGGGATACGTCGTTGTGAGCCTTGTTGACGAGCTCGAGAGCACGGTGGAGACGGCCGCGCCAATCGAGGCCGGCGTCAACGGGGGGATGATCGTTCAGGTCCTTGCCATCGTCGATGGAGGCCTTCTTGATTTCGTTGATGGCGTCATCGATATCGTGGATGGCTTTCTTTTCCTGTTCGCGCAATTCCCCGCCGTCGGGGCGTTGCAGATGGGCCCGGGCGTGGCGCAGATCCGTCAGAGCGTGCAGATAAGCCGGATGCTCCCGCGCAGGCTGCGGCGCTGCAGAGATAGCCGCTGGAATAACAAGCAAAAGAGCAACGACAACCAACATCAGTTTGCTAAGGCTTTTCATCGTGCGAGTGACTCCTCTTCGATTGGGATAGTGCTGCGAAAAAGTTGTTTGAGCGGCCTATACCGACCATCACCGATGTGACTTTCAGATTGCAGGCTTGCGGCCTGCAGCTCCGTTTGACCCACGGTAACGTGCGGCAGCGGACCTTGCAACGACACGATTGGAAAATGACGCTTGCCGGTAAACTGGCGCGAAGTACAGGGCGAACAATCTTCGAAAAGCAGCGGTTACGGCAGTCGTGGCTCCGCATTAGAATCAACTTACATGGGAAGCCGTTCGCAAACTCGCGTTTGTGCTTGTGCCGCGCTGCTGCTGTTCGTTTTTCAGGCTGGGGCAACCTACCTAAGAAACACTGAGGCAAAGGGAAAGTTGCAGGAGGCGGTAGAACGCGCGATGGAAGGGCAGGCGGGTGCTGCAATTGTCGCGGATGTGGCGACAGGAGAGATCCTGGCGGCGCGGGGACTCGATGTGGCTGCGCACCGTTTGGAGAGGCCTGGATCTGCGGTGAAACCGTTTGTGCTGACGGCGCTGCTGGAGTCGGGGAAACTAAATGCCACGCAGAGATTGTTGTGCCGAAGGCCGCTGCGGATTGGCGGCGTGAGGATGGATTGCGCGCATCCGAGTTCCGTTGTGGATTTGGATGCGGAGGAAGCGATTGCGTATTCGTGCAATTCGTATTTTGCGGAAGCGGCGACGCGGTTGAGTGCAGCGGAGTTGGTGCAGGCTTTTCGGCGAGCTGGACTGGATTCGCCGAGTGGAATGGCGAAGAATGAAGCAAATGGCCGCATCGCAATGCCACGCGACCGGGACTCGTTGCAGTTGGAAGCTTTGGGCGAGCGCGGGATCGAAGTTACGCCGCTAGAGGTACTGGCGGCTTACCGGAAATTGGCGCTGCAGAAGCGGAATGGCTCCGCTGCGGAAGTGGATGCCGCGGTATTTGCGGGGCTGGAGCAGTCGGTGGCCTATGGCATAGCGCATGCAGCGAATGTGGAGGGTATGAAGATTGCGGGTAAGACGGGGACTGCGGCGTCGCGAGAGAGCTCTGCGACGCATGGATTTTTTGTGGGGTACGCACCGGCGGAAAAGCCGGAGATTGTTGTGATGGTCTTTCTTGAACGGGGACATGGAGGGGATGCGGCGGGCGTCGCGCAGACCGTATTTGCTGAATTTGCGAAGAGTGGGCGGACGCCGTGAAGAGATCGCGGTTGGTGCTGATGTGGTGCGTGCTGGTGCCGGGCGCGGCGCACGCGCAGGATGTGCGGGTGCGGCTTTATACGGCGCGGCCGCCGGATGCGCTTT
Organism: Candidatus Acidiferrum sp.; assembly: GCA_035313865.1. Lineage (GTDB taxonomy): Bacteria > Acidobacteriota > Terriglobia > Acidiferrales > UBA7541 > Acidiferrum. Next base: position 9,667 of record DATFZY010000014.1, on the reverse strand, counting down.
CGATACGGGCGCTTGACGGGCAAATTCATTGGCGCTTGTGTCCGGCTTGCGAGGAAAAGAGCGGCCATGAGCTTTCGCTTGCTTTGGGAGACGCGGCTGGAGGCTCAAATTTTTATGTGACTGGGCACTATGAGTTGCGGCCTGGAAGCGGGCCACTTTTTTCCGGGAATTATCCCGTGCATGTTGAGCGGCAGGAGGGGCGGATTCTGGTGACCGTCACGTTGCCGCTGGAGGAGTACGTTGGCGCGGTTTTGATGGCGGAGAGCGGCGACTTTGAAAATGTGGAGTCTCAGAAGGCGATGGCGGTGGTTGCGCGGACGTACTCGATGCGGTTTTTGGGGCAGCACGAGCAAGAGGGATTTGATTTTTGCGATACGACGCATTGCCAGGTGTTTGGGTGGAAGGGTGCGAACGCGGCTGTGCGCGCGGCGGTGAATGCAACTCAGGGCCAAGTTTTGCGATTTGAGGGGAAGCTGGCGCAAACCTTTTATCACCAGAATTGCGGCGGGACGACGGCAGCGGCCCAGGAGGCGTGGCCTTCAGTGAGGGAGGCGTATCTCACGGCCCATGCAGATGCATATTGCGCGGCGCGCGGTGTTTTGAAGTGGGAAAGCGCGATTCGCGTGGCGGATTTGGATCGAGCGTTGCGTGCGGCAGGGCTCGCGGTGCCGGCGGCGTGGAAAAAGGTTGAGGTTGTGTCGCACTCGGAGAGCGGGCGGGCACAGCGGCTGAAGTTGGAGGGCGGAACTGGCGGCGTGGCGCAGGTATCGGCATCGACGTTTCGATTTGCTGTGGATCGCGAGCTGGGATGGCAGAAAATCCGGAGCGATTTGTATGACGTGCGAAATGCCGGCGAGCAGATCGTTTTTTCCGGGCGAGGGTCCGGGCACGGCGTGGGACTTTGCCAGGCGGGCGCGGAAGAGATGGCGCGGCAGGGGAAGAGTTATGGCGAGATTTTGAGTTTTTACTATCCGGGAACGCAGATCGGAACGGCGGAAAAGGCAAATTGGCAAAAGAGAAGCAGCGAGCGCGTGGAGATTTTGAGCACGCAGCCAGATATTGACTCAGCGCTCCTGCCGATTGCGGAACGAATTCTTAAAGACGATGAACAGGCGATTGGCTGGACGGCCGGCGCGCGCGTGCGCTTGCAAGTTTACGCGAGTTTGGACGCGTATCGCGATACGACCGGGCAGCCGGGATGGGTCGCGGCGTCGACACGCGGACACACGATCCGTTTGCAGCCTTTGAAGGAATTGGAAAAACGCTCGATCGTGGAATCGACGATGCGGCATGAGATTTTTCATGTTCTGGTGGAAGAGAAGGCGCGGGCCGCCACGCCGCTTTGGTTTCGCGAGGGGATTGTGCTGTATCTTTCGAATCCGAATGCGGCGACCGATGCGGCCGCTGCGATGACCGATGAGCAGATCGAAGCAGTTTTGCAGCAGCCGCGGAATCGCGAGGAAGTGCAGAAAGCTTATGCGGCGGCGCAGAACCGCCTTGCGGCGCTGGTGCGGGAACGCGGCAGAGAGACGGTGCTCGGTTGGCTAGGCAGCGGGATTCCCGGTGATGTCCGAGGGAGTTCCAGTGGAAGCACCGCAACGCCCCACGAGTGAGCAAGTAAGAATCCAGGCGAACAATCCAAAAAGATAGGCGAAGAAGAGGCGAGCTGCAAAGCTCGCGGCTTCGTGGGGGAAGGTTGAAGTGCGGAAATCCGGCGTCCAGGCCATGAGGGCCTGCGTGAGCAGAACTCCGAGCAAAGACGCGAGCAGAAGAACAAGCCAGAATGCGAGAGCCGTGACCGTGCGCTTCCAGGCAGAGAGGCCTTGACGGGCGAAGCCGCGAAAGCCGAGGTTGGCAGTCTGCGAGAGGAACGGCAGGATCAGTCCGGGGACAAAAATCCAGCGCAGGAAGAAAACGAAACAGGCGAAGAGCTTGTCTAGAGCGGGCAGAGTGATGTGGCGGCGCAGGAAAACGGGAAGCATGGAACGAACGTAGGCGGGGATGGAGGAACGAATCGCTTCGAGATTACCGACGAGAAGCCAGAGCAGGCAGATGACGGCAAGGCAAATCGCGACGGGCAGGAGATGTTGGAATGCGCGACGGAAGGATGGCCAGAGGGGTGTGGGGGAGGCGCGCTGGCGGTCGGAGAAATAGTTGAGCGTGCCGGCGTGGAGCATGAGCGTGGCTGCGAGAAGCGCGATGGCAAGGAAACAATTGAGAATCAAGTGCAAGTTGCTTGCTACCGGGATGAGCAGCCAGGCAGTTAAGAAGCCGAAGAGAATCAGGTTCGCGAAGAATTGGACGAGCCAGAGCCGGCCGCTGAGAAGCGAATCCGTGAAGGCGCTGCGAGCGATTTCGAGACGAGACATTACTTCACCTCCACGACTGCGGCATCGCTGGTCGCCATGATGGATGGCTGGTACATCGGCTGAACCATCGCGGGGCTGACCTGGAACTTGCCAGGATTGACGATTTTGAGCAGGTAGACGTATTCATGGCGGCCGCTGAAGTAGGTCTGGAAGATGGCGGCGCGATCGTCGTGGAATTCGCGGCGCGTGAACCAGTACTCCCACCAGGAGGGGCGCTGCTTCAGTTCATAGAGGTCGTCGCGCGTGATGAATTCAGCGCCGGCGGGGATGGGATCTTCCATGAGGAGGTAGCGCCAGTCGCTGCCGCCGACGGTGATTCGAACGGCGAGGATGTCGCCGACGTGGAGTTCGCCCTGGAGAGGATCGAGGTTGTAGACGATTCTTCCATTCGATTGCTCGGGCGACATGCGGAAGTAATCGCGGGTGATGTTGAGAGAGAGCTTGTTGTTTTGAACGAGGCGCTTGTCGCTGGAGAAATAGGTTCCCGTGGCGGACCAGTAGAGGCGGCCGGCGCCGGATTTGTGGATGCGAATTTCGTTGGCGCCGACTTGCAATTGCGAAGCGCTAAGGTGAATCGCGGGTTGCACGGGATTCCAGGCATCGGCGGATGTGAATTGGCGCGTGATGACTTGCTTGCCGTTGACGAAGACTTCGGCATGGAAATTGGCGTCGAGTTCGTGGCTGGATTTCACGTATTCGGTCAGGCCGAAGATGACCATGGCGGTTTGTTTGGTGCTGTACCAGAAGTAGCCACCTTCGCGATGATTGACGAGCCAGAGCGCGGCTTTGGGAAGCAGCGGGCTTGCGGGTTTTATAAGGCTGAGCAAGCGCACGGCAAAGGCCGTAGTTTCGGCATCATCGTCGACCTCGAATTCCATCAGGTAATCGTAGGCGGAGGGCCAGCTGGCTTCGAGATCGGTGACGACTGCTTGCGATTCGATCGTTCCGGCGAGTTCTTGCGCCTTGGCTTGATCGTTTGTGGAGAGCAGCGCGAGGGCGAGCATGGCGAGCCCTTGCGTGTTCATGTTGCCGCGCGCGGCCCAAGCGTCCTGCAATTCCTGTGGCTTGGCAGCGTTGTTCAGAGCGAGGGCGTAGACGACGTAGGCGCGCAAGTTCTCGCGCATGTTGGGATGTTGAGCGAGCTGCGCGTGCAAATAATCGAACGCGCGATTGAGCGAGTTGGCGCCAGGATCGTAACCGGCTTCGCGAGCCTGGCCAAAGCCGCTAACGACGTAGGCAGTCATGAAGACCTGACTTTCGTCTTCTTTCCACCAGCCCCAGCCGCCGTCATCGTGCTGGAAATCTTTCAGGCGCGCCATGCCGGCTTCGATTTTCTTTTCGAGTTCGGGAGTGTCCACGGTGGATTGCAGCTTCAGCTCCTTCATGGCTTTGGCGACGACGATGTTGGGGAGGAAGCTGGACATGGTTTGCTCGGTGCAGCCGTAAGGATAGGCGGTGAGATAGTCGAGCGCGGAGAAGATGCTTCCGGCCAGAGACGGGCTGAGGGTGATGTCCAGAGCCGGGGAAGATTGATCGGGATTCCCTGGAAGCGTGACGATGGTTTTTTCTTCTTGATCGGCGCCAGAGACCGAGCCGGATTTCGCGTCGTTTTGTTTCACGCCAAAAGGAATTACGGGAAGCGTGATCTCCATGGCGTCGGATTCTTCGTTAGTGAGAGCTTTCGCGAGCAGATCGGCTTCGTGAACCGATTGCGCGTGGACGCGCCAGTCAACCTTGGCTTCGCCTTTTGTGGGAACCTCGATGGAAGTGGTCTGGCCTGAGAGAACGTCGAGACCTTTCAGATCGAGCGAGACCTGAACGGTTTTCGGGGTTGCCAGATAGTTGTGAACGATGGCGGAGACGGTGACTTCATCGCCCTGGCGGAAGAAGCGCGGAACGGCGAGACGGACCATGAGATTTTTGCGGACGATAACGGTATTGGTAGCGGCGCCGACTTTTGTGTCCACGGTAACGCCGCGAACGGTGGCGCGCCAAGTGGTCAGCGAATCGGGAAAAGTGAGCTGGGCTTCAGCGCGGCCGCTGGCGTCGGTGCGAACATCGGCGAGCCAGAGCGCGGTGTCCGGAAAAAGTTTGCGGACTTTTGGCTGGACGAGGGTTTCGGATGGCTTGAGCTGCGCGAGTGCGCGCGGGTTGGCGTTGCCGCGATAGGCGAGGAACATCTGCTTCTTACCTGCTTCGCCGCTGAAATAAAAGTTTAGCGAAGAATCGGTGGTGACGCGGTTATAGGCAGGGCCGTAGAAAAGATCATGCGGATCGCCCGCCGTGTCGGGACGGATCGCGTATATGGCTTCGTCGACGACTCCGATGCTGAATTCTCCGGCGACGGGCTTGCCGTTCGAATCGCGGGCGACGAGCGTATAGCTCGCTTTCTGGCCGGGCAGGAATTGTTTCTGCGAAGGCTGAATCTCGATCTGGAGCTTTTGCTCGACGGCGGGAACTTTCAGGCTCTTGCTGGAAGAAAAGAGCTTGTTGTCGCGCATAAATACGGCGGTCAGAAAGACGTTTGGTTGCTGGTCGCTGGTGATGGGAACGTCGAGCGTAACGGACGACGACGTTGCGTGGACGATGCGCTTCGTCTGAATGGTGCGCGCTTCGGTGGTGACCAGGAGATAAGCGCCGGGCATGCCGGTCAAAACGAGGACATGAGCGGTGTCGCCGACTTTATAGGATTTTTTGTCGGCCACCATGCGGATTTCGCGGTTCTGGCCGCCCCACCAGTCGTTATTCGCGCTGGTGATCCAAAGATAGCTGTTTCCCTGCACTTCGCGTTTTTCCGGAGTGCGCGCTTTCACGCGGAGGTACAAGTTTCCTGCTTCTTTTGCGTTGAAGGTGACCTGGGCGGTTCCATCGGCTCCGGTGGTGGCGTCGCGTGTGTCGAGTACGGTCTCTCGCTGGTTGCCATTGCCATACCACCAGTAGCCGCGAACGAGTTCAACGTGGACGGCGGTCTGGACCGGGTGTCCGTCGTAGTCTTTGGCAACGGCGGTGGCACGAATGGTTTCGCCGGCTTGATAGACGTAGCTCTCGGCGGAGATGCCGACCTGGAATGAGCCGTAGGTAGCGATCACCGCGTTGTGGCCGGAGATTTCGCGATTGCCTGCATCGGTGACGCGGGCTTCGATGCGATAGCGAACGTCGCGGTGATGCTCATCTATGTGAGTGGGGACGCGGACTTTCAGCTTGCCGTCGGCGTCGAGCTTTCCAGATTCTTCGGACATTTGAGCGCCGGCGTAATCGCCAGAATCATCCGAATCTCCTTCTTCGCCGGCTGATGCCCCAGGCGCACCTTCGTCTTCGTCGCGTTCGATGAAGGGGGACCAATACGGCAGTGTGTGAACGACGTACTTTACGTCGGCACCCGCGACGGGCTCGCCGAAATAATATTTTGCTTCGAGCGTGGCTTCGATGAAATCACCTTGAAGGACGCGAGGGGCGGAGGGCGTGACTTTCACTTCATACTCGGGCTTTTTGTACTCCTCGACGTAGAAACCGCCATTGATGGCGTAGCGCTGGCCGCCGCGGCCGTTGACGCTAATGGAGTAGTAGCCGAGCGCCGCCGTGGCGGAAAGATCGAGGTCGCCGTGAACCGTGCCGAAGTTTGAAACAGGAAGCGTGGATTGAAAAACCGGCTTGCTGTCCGGGTCTTCGATGAGGATCTGCACTTGTTCACCCGCAGGAACTTTGAAGCGCTCCCCTGTGCGCGTGCGGAGGATGGCTTTGAAGTGGACGGTATGCGTGGGGCGATAGACGGGGCGATCGGTGTAGACGTAGCCAGTCCAATCCTGCGCGGGATTGCTGCTGATGTTGTAGGAGTACGGCGTGACGAGCGCGACGTCTTCGTTATGTACGGCGAGAACGCGGATGTCTTGATACTGGCCTTCGGAGAGGGCGGATTCGGCGAGGCCGCTGGCGTCGCTCTTCAGATGCGCTTTTTCTTTCCTGTCGGCCCAGACGCGAACATCGGCGCCGGAAACGGGCGCGCCCGTGCGACGGTCCGCCGCAAACGTGAGTACCTGGCCTTCGGTGGTTTTTGTGACGAGGCCCAGTTCGCTGACGATGAGGATGGTGTAGGCGCGGAGCGTGCCGTCGGTCGCTTCGGCGAGATAAACGCCTTTGGGCAAATCCTTAACCGGGACGTTATCTGTTTGCGTGTAATAGCCTGACGTGACTTCCTGATGCCACCGCGCGACAAGTTGGGAGTTGTTCAAGACGGGCGCTTGCGCAAAGACATCCGCGACCGGCCCCGTCTCGGGATTGGCTTTGGCCTGGCGTTCTTCGCGCATCTGGGCGCGCGTACGCGAAGAAAACTGGTAGCGGAAGAAATCGCGGATGTCGACCCACAGGCCGCGCTTCCAGTCGTGGAAACGCTCGAGGAAAGTGGGATTGTCCACGTGCTCCTTGGGCATGACGTGGCCGAAATCATGGGGACTATCGATGCGCTCGAAAAACAGGGCGGGATCTTTGACTTTGTAGATGCGGAATTCGAGGGCGTCGACGTTGTTGGCGTAAACGTGAAAGCCGATTTTTTCGCCGGGCAGGTAGGTTTTGTTTGTGGAGATAGCGAAATAGGCGCTGGGGCGCTGGCTGCTCGCGGGCGTGATGAGCGTGAAGAGAATGGCAAGAAGAAGGGTCGTTTTCCAGCGCACTAGTTTGCTCCTCGCAGGATGTTCCAGCGGAAAACACCCAGGAAATTGCTGTTGCCGGCGACGGGGCGCCAGCGCGGCGAAGGATGCTGCAAAAGTTCTGCGACGGACATCCGGCGCATCTCGCCTGGACCGTTGGCGATGGGGCCGGTGTGATAGACGACTACGTCGCCGCTGTTTGCGGGGCCTGCGTCGGTGAGCAACGGGCTTTGGCCGATGAAAATCATGGAATGAAACGGGGAATCCTGCTCGAGTTGGTGATAGAAGAGAAGATCGCCGGGGCGGGCAGCGTGGATATCGCGCGACAGGAAGTACATGTTGAAGTCCTTCAGAGTTTTGGCGTCGGCAAATTCAGCGAAAGTTCCGTTCTTGAGATCTCGCGGGAGAAATGCGCCGGGCTTGACGCGGAAGAGTGCAGCGCCTAGCGGGGTGAACGGATAGCGATATTTTTCGAGAGAAGGCAGAGCTGAGGAAGGCTCGATTTGTGTTTCACGGTACCAGGCAGCGTCGTGCGTGCGGAGGGCGTTGCGGTAGGAGTAGCGAAGGAGCGCGGCGCAGTCGTTGATTTCGCGGGGGAGCTCGCTTGACGGGCGGAGGGCTTCGAATTCGGCAGTGAGCACGAACCAGCGACGAAACGTGTCTTGATCGGAGGGCGAATCGAGGCGCATGAAGTCCGGAGTGCCGTCGGCGAAACGGTCGCTGTAATCGGGCGCTGAGACCGAGTTGCGAGGCTGGTCCGCTTCCGGATGGAAAACGGAGAGCGCCGGCGGCGTAGCGGGCGCGTTGTGGACCGGAGTGACGAAGGCCCAGGCGCCGGCAAAGACGAGAAGAGCAATCGTCATTCGCAGATCAAGTGTGTTCGAGGAGGTCATAAGACCGAAAGCGCCCCTTCGGAATAAGACCAGAGCAAGAGATTTGCCAAGTTCGCTAGGGTGCAGTTTAGGGCTAACTGGGAAAGAATCGCCAGAAACATCGGATGCGGATGTGTCCCACGGGCAACGAGCGTGTGCGGCGAAACACGTGAGCCATGAAGTGGGCGGGCTTGGTGCCGGCCTTTTCTCAATGAGTTGGGGAGCCGGTGGGCCAGCCTGGAATCGCAAAAATGTGAATTGTGGCGGTCAGTTCAGCCGGAGTTCACCCACAGCTCACCTTCCGTGCATTGCCGGAAAACGGGACCTGCTGCAAAGTGTGCTTGCAAGACGGGGACAGCGAAAAAAATCAGCGGCCAGCCAATGGTGGGAACGGCGGCCCCAAAAAAGAGGAGAGAGAAAATGGAAAACACACTTCGGAACCGGGCTTTGAAGCTGACGTTGAAAGTCGGACTGGGTGGACTGGCACTCGTTCTGTGGAACGCTCCAGCCGCCAAGGCGCAGGAATGCTGCCCGGACTCCTACACAGCGGCGGAGATGGCGAAAATGGAGAACCTCGGCAAGAAGCCCGTACAGACCGCGGCGAACAAGAATAAACAGACCAGGTTCGAACTGGTCGCCAAGCTGGAGCCTGGCGCTGCCCCGGCAACCAAGCCTTTTCGCAAGGATAACTCGAACGGCTCCGCGAGGACGGTGGCCGTCAAGCAGCCCGTGAAGACGCTTGAAGTGAAGGAATAGTTTTATAAATCGCCCCCTGGGGTGCCCAAAACCGGACCTGCCCGAAAGGCTACCCCAGGGGCGGTCGGGCGAAGCAAGCCGGAGACAACCCACTTGAAGAATCTTGAACTGGTTGGTGGGCCCGCCAGGATTTGAACCTGGGACCAACGGATTATGAGTCCGCTGCTCTAACCGCTGAGCTACGGGCCCCACGAGAGCTAACGCATTGATTTTATATGATTTGGGAGATTTGGGTGGAAGATTTGAAGGGCCAAAAACGAGCATTGTAGTAAATTCGTAGTACTTTCGCGTCAGTGGTTGCGCACATTTTCACTTTTCCGATTACGGCTGCGTTAATCAGGCATGTAAAATGAAATAAGTGAATATATCCTAGCTTCGCAGAACTAGAAGGTCAATCAATCACGGCAGCTAAATCTTATTCGTACCGCAAGGCAACTACGGGATCGACCATAAGCGCTCGCCGCGCCGGTATCCAGCACGCAAGCAAAGTAACGACCAAAAGCATGATCGACACGATCGTATACGTGACGGGGTCACTTCCACTGACTCCGATTAACAGCTTGCTGATTGCGCGGCCGAGGATCCACGATGCGAAGAGGCCTGCTCCAACGCCCATGCCCACCAGCTTCAGTCCTTGCCCAAGCGCTAGCCTCATGATTTGGCTCCGCTCAGCGCCAAGTGCCACGCGGATTCCGATTTCGCGCGTCCGCTGGCCTACTTCAAAAGATACAATGCCATACACACCCGCGACTGCGAGCGTTAAACCCAAGAACCCCAGGACCGAAGCGAGCGAAGCAGCCAGGCGAAATACAAAGAGCCCAGCGAGGCCCTGAACTATCTGCTGCCTCGATCTAATGTTGCATCGACCCATTGAATGCACCCGCATTTACCGGAGATGTGGATTTCGCTGATCGGCACCTGTGGCAAAACACTCCGATACAAGATTTGCCGGGGGCTGGTTTGCGTGGAAATGGGTCACAGAAAAGTCCCGGTCGAAGAATGCCGAGCCCTCTGAAAACATGAAGCA
>DATFZY010000013.1:0-3662 GCA_035313865.1 Candidatus Acidiferrum sp. | reverse complement strand
TGATCCGCAGTCCCGTATCGCTGACCTCATCGATCTCTCCCCAGAGGTCCTCTCCACTCCAGAGCCAAACCTCGACGGATACGCCGGGCTTCAGCTTTTTCACGTCCTCCCAGCCGCGATTGGTTCGCGCGGGCAGTTCGGGGGCGAGCAACAGGAGGATAAGCAGTGCAGTGAGTGTTTGGCGCATGGCGTGACTCCTGACTGCATTTTTCTTACCGTGTTCGAGGGAATAAGTGGACGTTGAGGATGCAGGACTTCCAGCTTGGCTGGGCAGCCCACCCCGAATCTAAGCTGCCTTTACCATTCGCATGTGGAGGGTCGACCCTCCATGTTTCGTGTCCGAACTGATCGCATGCTCCCGATTAACGCTGCGAGCTCAAACGGACAATTTCAATTGTTCCGAATACCAACTCGAACAAAAAAAACGCGGTGTGACCTGCACCGGTCACACCGCGCTGATTTGTGCCCTGCTCTCGACTCAAGAAAAACTTACGTCTTTACCGCTGCGACTTAATTACCGCGCTACGGGCCGTTGAAACACCGGACCCGCACCTGGTCTCCGCAGCACATAACCCTGCGGCTGGCCATGGGAATGCGTCAACGCATGCCCATTCGAATGGCCGGCCCCGATATGTCCGTTGTGGCCGTTGCCGTTCGACGGCGCGGGCTGCGGCATCCGCGCCGGGTTACCGATAGGGCGGAGGTTAATTGGCGCTGCATGGACGTGATCGCTGATCGCCTGCAGCCTCTTCAGAATGGATTGCCATTGTTCCCAATCCAATTGCCGCAGGAACGGCCGCAATCCCTGGATGAAGGGATCCTCGAGCAGCGCTTCCCCGTCGGACTCCGGGATAAAGAACCGGTTCAAGCCGACGTTCAGCGCCTCGGAAATCTTCTCCAGCGTGCCGAGGCTCGGCGTCATCTGGCCGCTTTCGATGCGGGACAAGTAGGAGCGCGACACCTTCGAGCGTGATTGCAGCTGGCTCTGGGTCATCGCGCGCGATTCGCGCAACTGGCGAATCCGCTGGCCGATATTCTCGACCGTCTCCTGGTTGGCAAACTTTTCGGATGTAGGTTCAGCGGCTGCTTCCTCCGGAGGTGCCGGTGGAGGAATTAGGAACTCCAGACGCTGAGGCAAGGCGCGCACACAACGGCGGCAGTTTCCTGTGCGCGTCCGGTATTGGACGAGACCACATGTCTTACAGCGAATGACTTCCCTATCCATTTCCAATGAATTCATGGTTTCTTTTTCAATTTGTGCAGACACCGGTACTCCTCGCTGACTTTGTCCGGCTGCGGATAGTGGAGGGAACCCCGGAACGTCGTTCTGGGGAAGGCAGAAAACTGGCGCGCGATGGAGTATCTTGTGTATGGCCATTTTCTGTCAAGAGTATTTTTGAACTATTTTTGCATATGCAATTTGCCGGCGCAGACTTTACGAATAATTTTCGCCTGTCCCAACGGCCAGTTTTCTTAAAAAAAATTCATTTGCCACAATCCATTGTGCTCTCTCTCACACTTCCGTTTGTGCCCCCATCGCTCCCGTTCATTCGCACGGCAACGCTCGGCGTTGTACGATGTCTTGTATACGCAGCGCGGCTTTTTCGCGTTCCTAAGCCCCATGCCGGAAATCCCCGACATTACCGTCTACATCGAAGCCCTCGAAAAGCGCATCCTCGGCCAAACTCTGGAGGCCGTCCGCATCGTTAGCCCCTTCCTCTTGCGCACCGCAAACCCGCCCATCGCGAGCGCTTCCGGCAAAAAAGTCCTTCAACTCCGCCGCCTCGGCAAACGCATCTGCATCAGCCTCGAAGACGAGCTCTGGCTGGTCCTTCATCTAATGATTGCAGGCCGCATCCACTGGCATCCGCTCAAGCCCACGCTCACAGCGGTCCCTGCCCGCCCCAAAATCTCTCCGCCTCGTGGACTGGCCGCCTTCGACTTCTCCAATGGCTCGCTTCTCTGGACCGAAGCCGGCTCCAAGAAGCGCGCCTCCCTCCACGTAGTTTCCGGCGAAGCTGGCCTCAGCTCGCTCGATCCCGGCGGGATCGAGGTTCTGACAGCCAGTGCCGAGCAGTTCACCGCCAGGCTTCTCTCCGCCAACCACACTTTAAAACGCGCCCTCAGCGACCCACATCTTTTTAGCGGCATCGGCAACGCCTATTCCGACGAAATCCTTTGGGAAGCGAAACTCTCTCCCCTCACGCTGACTCAGAAGCTCTCAGCCCCAGAAATCAAGCGCCTCTGTGAAGCCACCCGCGTCACGCTAACGAATTGGACCGACCACCTCCGCGCCGAAGCCGCAGGCCAATTCCCGGAAAAAGTCACTGCCTTCCGCAAAGGCATGGGCGTCCACGGCCGCTACAAACAACCCTGCCCGCGTTGCTCTACCGCGATCCAGCGCATCCGCTACGCCGACAACGAAACTAACTATTGCCCCGCCTGCCAAACCAACGGCAAACTCCTCGCCGACCGCGCCCTCTCTCGCCTCCTCCGCGAAGACTGGCCCCGCTCCCTGGACGAACTAGACCTCCTAATCACCTCCAAACGCCAGTAGTCATCAGCCTGTTTCATCTGTAAGCCCTATGGAGTGCGGGAGCCCTGCTCCCACTTTTGCAGCCCCCACTGTGAACCTAAACCCTTTATATGCAACACTTACGATGCCGTCTCGCAAGTGTTGCATTCAAAGAACTTGCGGCAGGTCTAAGTCCTTTATCAGCAACACTTACAAAAAAGCAGTGCCCCCAATTCAACACCGACTCCCCTAAATCCGCATCTGCAACTGTAGGGGCACCATACATCGTGCCCTCTTCCGATCTAAGCATGGCCCAGCCCTTCCCAAAGCGTCGCACCGTTTATGGCGTCAACTCGCGGCCCCAAACCCGCAGCCAACTCCCCAGCCTCTGCGTTACACTACTCTCGCCTCAACCTGGAGAAGCGCATGCCGACCCGCGACGATGCCTGGAAGCTGCTGTGCGAATTCACCGAATCGGAGAGCCTGCGCAAGCACATGCTGGCCGTGGAAGCGTGCGTCCGCGCTTACGCCCGCAAGCAGGGCGCTGACGAAGAAACCTGGGGACTCGCAGCCTTACTCCATGATTTCGACTACGAGCGCTGGCCCAACTCCGAGCACGCCGCCGACGCCGGCCATCCCGCGGAGGGCGCGAAAATGCTGCGCGAGCGCGGCTACTCCGAGGAGATCGTCCGCGCGATTCTCTCGCACGCCGACTATTCCGGTGTCGTTCGCCAGTCGCCGCTCGAGCACACGCTTTTCGCGTGCGACGAGCTCGCCGGCTTCCTCACCGCCTGCTCCTACGTGCGCCCGTCAAAGAGCATCCTCGACCTCGAGGTGGATTCCGTGAAGCGCCGCCTGAAGGACAAAGCCTTCGCCAAAGGCGTCAGCCGCGAAGACGTCCGCAAGGGCGCGGAGGAGATGGGTATCCCGATCGAAGAACACATCGGCTTTTGCATCGCCGCCATGCGTGAGCAAGCCGATGCACTCGGCCTTCGCGGCAATATCAGCGCGCAAGCCGCCGGCTCCTAATCGTTTGAAAGAAAGTTTCTCCCACACCTCCGCCGAAGACAGTCTGCGGTTGCAGCTTATCTCCGCTGCCTGTGAAAGAAAAAGCGGAGCCAGTTCGAGATATTCTGGATTCGGCGCA
>DATFZY010000012.1:0-39099 GCA_035313865.1 Candidatus Acidiferrum sp. | reverse complement strand
TTGGTGTAGTCGCGGCGATCGAGGAAGAGCGCGTCCCAGCGCCAGACGGCGGCGGCTCCTGTGACGGCCATGCTCAGAACGATGAAGAAATATTCGTCGGGGATGGTGGCGGTGAAGGGGTCGAAGACGCCGTCGCCGCGCATCCAGCGGATGAGCGAGCCGTATTTTTCGAAGAGCAGAAGAGAGACGAGCACGCCGGGCATGGCCAGCAGAATGAGGATGACGCCGAGGGCGACGTCCATTTCACCGGCGCCGGAATCTTCCCCACCGTGAAAAACGCGGCCAAGAAACACGCGCAGAAGAGTAGGAAATGGGCGGCGGGAGTGAGGTTCCCAGCGCGCGCGAACGAATTCCTTGCTGGCGGCGATCAAGGGGAAACCACCACGTCCACGATGTTGTTCGCGATTTGGGCAACGTCTCTGTCCTCCACGAGATGAAGGAAGATGCTTTCGAGAGAGATTTGCCCGAGGCGCTGGCGGACCTCTTCGGTTGATCCGCTGGCGATAACCTGGCCTTTCCGCAGAATGAGCAGGTGCGAACAAACTTTCTCGACCACTTCAAGGACATGAGAACAATAGAAGATCGTCTTGCCTCGGGCGCTCAGCGATTGAATGAGGTTTCTAAGAATGAGAGCGGAAGTCGCATCGAGGCCCGAGAGCGGTTCATCCAGAATGAGCACGTCAGGGTTGTCCATAAGCGCGGAGATGAGCAGGATGCGTTGGCGCATGCCTTTGGAATAAGACCCGAGAGAGACGTGCCGATGAGCAAATAGAGAAAAGAGTTCGAGGAAGGCATCGATTTTTGCTTTCATCCGCGGTTGAGAGATGCCACGCAAGGTGCCCACGAGTTCGAGATATTCCTGGCCGGTCAAATAGGGATAGAGATTGGCCTCTTCGGGGACGTAGCCGAGGTGTTTGCGGTAGCCGACAAGATCCTGCTGTATGTTTTTGCCTTCGAAGAGAACCTGGCCGTGATTGGGTTCCAGCAGGCCGATGAGCATTTTGACGGTAGTGCTTTTGCCGGAGCCATTTGGACCCAGGTAGCCGAGGACCTGGCCCGGTGCCAGAGAGAAATCAATGCTTTGGACGGCGAGCACCGAGCCGTAATACTTCGTGAGCCCTCTAGCTTCGAGCATCGGGCGCCTTCCTGCGAGCAAACAGGCTGCCAGCGAATCCCCGGATAGATGCTTTGACACCGAACTCAACTCAAAGGTTCCATGAAATCGCGACTGTGGAAGCAGGGTGTTCCTATTTGGCGGGAGCAACGCCTTTGCGCCAAAAGAAATAGGCTGGGATGCCAAGGGCGAAGAGGACGATGGCGATTTCCAGGTGGATGAATTTTTGAGGGTCGTGGATGGCGACGACGATGGCGTTGATGACGATGGCGGCTGCAGCCAGGACGAAGAGAAGCGGTGTCCAGGGATAGCCTGGGACGCGATAGGGGATCGGCAGGTCTTTGCCAATGCGGCGGAGCGGGAAGATGGCGGCTGCGCCAAGGCCGTAGAAAATCCAGCCGATGAAGATGACGCCGCCGATGAGTTCGGCGAATTTTCCTGCACAGGCGAGGACCGCGGACCAGACGCCGAGCGCGACGATGGCGGCAGCTGGCGTCTGGAAGCGCGGATGGACGTCGGCGAGACGCTTGAAGAAGAGATTGTCGTTGGCCATGGCGTAGAAAACGCGCGGGGAGGTGAGCATGACGCTGTTGGCGGCGCTGAAGGTGGAGATGAGAATCGTAAGGGCTACGATGATTTGCGCTTTGCGGCCGAGGACTATGGACACGGCGGTCGCGGCGATGGTGTTGCTTGCGGTTGCGCCAGCGGGGCCGAGCGCGAAGAGATAGGCGATGACTGCGACGAGGTAAAGAGCGCAAAGAGTGAGCGAGCCTAGCAAGAAAGCGCGAGGAAATGCTTTTTGCGGGTTGACCACTTCGCCGGCGCTGTAGGTGCCGAACTGCCAGCCTTCGTAGGCCCAGAGGACGCTGATCATGGCGAGGCCAAAGCTGGAGAGCAGTCCGAGGCCATGCTGCGATGTGCCCATCGCGCGCGGCAAATCTCCCGCGTGGCTGCCGAGCGAGAGAAGAATGGCGCTGAGAATAACGATGATGCCGACCTTGATCAGCGTGGTCCAGTTCTGGAGGTTGGAGCTTTTGCGCGTGCCCCAGACGTTTACGGCGGTGACGACGGCGATCATGAGGACAGAGAAGACGGTTTTGCTGAGCGCGGTAAGCGGAACAATTTCCGCGAGGTGCTCGGTGAAGGCGCGAGCCAGCGCGGCTACCGAGCCGCTGGCGATTACGAGGAACAGACACCAGCCGTAGAGAAACGCGGGGAGACGGCCGAAGGCGTCGCGGACATAACAATAGATGCCGCCAGCTTCGGGATTGGTGGCGGCGAGTTCGGCGTAGGTGAGCGCGCCAAGGAGAGAGAGGATGCCGCCGACAACCCACACGAGCAGAGAGATACCGACGGAGCCATCCAACTGCTGAAGGATGAGGCCGGGCGTCAGGAAAATGCCGGAGCCGATGACGCAGCCGACGAAGAGTAAGTAAAGATCGCGCAGACGGAGGGTGCGAAGGAGTGGCGGCATCAGCTGGTTGCGGCCAAATTGGTGTGCATGTTCAGGACATGCATGATAGCCGGAGATTGGGCAGCGTCAATCAAAAGTTTGGCGGTACGGTGGTGCCCCCCTCCCCCTGGTTTTTGTATAAGTGTTCATTCTAAAGACAGTTAAAGTCCTTTGTTTTGATACACTTTTGCAAGTGTTGATTCTAAACGACCTACGAATTCATTGAAATTGGGTGTCTGTTAGGACGTGCCAGGAACGAGGACAAGTCAAACCCGCACCCTTGCGTGTACCAAAAGCGCAAGGATGCGGCACCGGCTTCTCTCACAATCGCATTCGCAGAATTGTTGCGTGGGCAGGTGAACCGCGCACTTCTTCGCCTTGACATCTAATCGGACCGGTCACCGCATTTTATAAGAGTGCCGCAGGAAAGACCGATGTATCATTCGACATCTAACCTGGGTACCTCACGTTCACCGTACAAGGAATTATCGGGACCGAGGCGCGGACCTTCCGAGATTGGGTCACCCACAAGTACACGAAATCCCATGGCAGATTGGCAAATGCGAGAAAAGCGGCCGCTCCGCGGACCGATGCCCGAGGCAGCTGGGCCGACACTCAAAAACTACATCACGGCAGCCGGGTTGCAGCGACTGAAAGACGAGCATCGGTTCCTACTGAGTCGCGAGCGGCCCGCGGTGGTGGAGGTCGTAGCGTGGGCTGCTAGTAACGGGGACCGCAGTGAAAACGCCGACTACCTCTACGGCAAACGACGTTTAGGCCAAATCGATTCGCGGATTCGCTTTCTCACGAAACGCATTGACGCGGCCGTGGTCGTCGATCCCGCCGCTCCGCGGCCAGGGTCAGCCGCTACGCGCGTTTTCTTCGGCGCTACCGTAACCTACAAGGATGCCGCCGGCCTCGAACATGTCGTCTCGATCGTAGGCATCGACGAGGTGGACCTCGACCGCGGCTACATCAGTTGGCGCTCGCCTCTCGCCAATGCGCTGATGAAGGCGAGCTCCGGCGATCGCGTGGACTTGCGCGCGCCAGCAAGGACGGAGCGCCTTGAGATCATCGAGGTCGAGTACGCGCCGATTCCGATGGATCCTTTCCGCGAACCGCTAGGGGCTCAGTCGACGCCCAAGGTCAAACGCTCCTAGACCAAGCCGCCCGACTCTGGCGGAAAGGCTCGATCCAGTACCCACTTTTCCGGTAAGCGCGTTAATCAGCAGTTAGAAACAACTTTGCTGTGATGGTGAGTATCATCTACGCTGAGGAAAGCCATGTTTAAGCGTTACATAGTGCAAGCCTGAGGGGTCATCTCTGAAACAAATGGACCCACAAGAGCAAAATGACCGACGGAGACCGAACGCAATGCGAGCGGTGATACTGGATTATGACCACGTGCTTTGTCGGTCGCCCCGAGAAGAACATGTCGAACGGATGGCAACTGCGTTTGGGGTTGATCACCATACCTTTTGGCGTGTCTACGAACAGAATCGCGGCCCATTAGATAAGGGTGAAATTACCCCGTCAGCCTATTGGAAATCGGTGGCGCGCGATGCGGGTACTAAAGTGGATGCGTTTACGATCAGACGGTTGGAAGACCTCGACATCGACATGTGGGATACACCCGAAGAACCGTTATTGGAATGGGTGCAGACGCTCCAGGCCAACGGTTACAAGACTGCTCTGCTCTCTAATTCGCCTCCACGCCTTGTGGCTCACCTGCGAAAGGATCGCCCCTGGCTGCGATTATTTGACGTTTGCGTCTTCTCCGCCGAGGTACACCTGATCAAACCAGACCCGTCAATCTTTCGCCATACGCTGGAAAAGCTCGGAATTGACGCGGCGGGCGCTCTGTTCATAGACGATCGTTTCTCCAACACTAGCGTGGCGCGATCACTGGGAATTGAATCAATAAGATTCACGACGCTAATTCAGCTGAATGGACAGCTTAAAGATGCCGGTTTCTCGCACCTAGTTAGAATTCCGTGAGTTTTGCTTAACAATTTGGGACCAAATAACGAAGGAATCAGAACCATGCACGGAGTCAGAGGCGCCGCTTCAGACTGTCTGCGAAATTAGGATGGGCGCGGGCATGAAGCAGAGCAGGAATATGAGGAAGGCCAGGAGCGCGCCGAACTTGCGTGGCGGATCGAGTGGAGTGTCGTCGTAGAAGGGAGCTTTGCGGAGAAAGAGGAGCGCGGAGAGGAGTCCGGCCCAAACGTACCAGCCACTCCAATGAAGGAAATAGCCTAGAGCTACGAGAATGATGGGGAGAACGAAAGAAAGAAGGCGATGGGCGCGGGGGTTCACCGAACGGAGAATGTGGCCGCCATCGAGTTGGCCCGAGGGGAGGAGATTTAGAGCTGTGGCGAAAAGGCCGACCCAGGCAGCGCGGCCCACTGGGTGGAGCAAGAGAAGGCCGGGAGCGGTTCCTGGATGCAGGATGCCGGCAAGGAGGCGCAGTGCGAGTGGAGTGCCGAAGACGATGCCTGCGTGAGGCAGATCGTTTAACCCCGGAACGATTTTGGCGTGAGCAATGCCATAAGCAAGAGCAGGCACTGCAAAGAGAAAACCGATGAACGGACCGGAGGCGCCGACGTCAAAGAGGGCGCGCGTGGTGCGGATGGGAGAACGAATCAAAATGAATGCGCCGAAGGTGCCGATGAGGGATGGGAACGGAATGAAAAAAGGATACGTCGAGCGAATGTGATGGTGGCCGCAGGCGAAGAAGTGGCCGAGTTCGTGGGCGAGGAGAATGGTCATGAGAGTGGCGGCGAACGGCAGGCCTGCCAGAAGACCGGCGGGATTTTTGTAAAAGAGAGAGAAGGCGTTGAGGAACTCGTCCCAGGAAACGGCTTGATTGTTGGCGAAAGCAGCGGCGAATTGAGCGCCCGCGGCAAGACAAGTGCAGAGGGTGAGGAGAAAAAGCATCACGGCCAGGACGAGCGACTTGCGAGAGGGCCGAGGAAGGACCGGGACATAAAATCGGGGTCTGAGGGGAATCTCGGGCGAATCTGAGGGAACCGAAACGCTGTCCGACGGGGAATATGAAGGTGGTGTGCTCACAGCGGGTTTGAACGCATCAAAGAGATTGCACAGATAAGTACAGCACAAGTGGAGGAGTTTGCGCCAGCGAATCCGAGAATAGCGGATGAGCGTTAACTCGATGCTGAGTGAGAAGTGAGTTAGACCGACGCCAAGAAAACGCTCGCTGGCAAGCAGTTGGTTATTGGCGATGGCGCTACCCGGTGGGCTAAAATTTAAGTTGGTCAGTTGGGTTGGCTGATGTGTGGCTAGGTTCTTCAGGGATTCATAAACCTGTTTTGTCAGCTCGCGGCAATCCGGTTGCGATTACGAAATCCAGATTGGGACAGAGAGGTTGGGAAGAGTGCCAGAAGTGGTGATTTCTCAGCGGCAATCGGAGCTTGTTAAACGGGCCAAAGGTAGCTGGAAGTTCCGGTTAAATCGGCGGGTAGGAAGCGGAGCCTGCCATTTTGTTCTTCACTTTGTTGCGATGGTGGTTGCGGTCTTTTTTTTCGCCGCTCCTGCCCTCTGTCAGGACCCAACAGAATGTCTTGGTCCGGACTTTGATGCTCTTCCACAACAAAATAAGCCGGAAGATCAGCCGGCGGCGCAGAGCAGTCCTTCGGATCAAACCGCGCAAAGCTCGAAAGAAGCAGAAAAGAAGAACAGCGGCCGTATGTTTTTCGTGATGCCGAATTTTCTGACGGTGGAGAATGAGGCGAACGTTCCGCCAATCAATTGGAAGCAAAAGTTCGTCATAACTTCGAAGGGAGCGTTCGACCCTTACGAGTTCACCATCGTGGGAGTTTTGGCTGGAATACGGCAGGCGGATAATGCCTATCCGGGTTTTGGTCAAGGAATACAGGGGTACGGGAAGCGCTACGGTGCGGCTCTAGCCGACCAGGTGGACGGAAACATCATGGTAGGAGCGGTTTTTCCGACCATTCTAAAAACGGACCCGCGCTACTTTCAGATGGGGAAGGGCGGGTTCGTTCGGCGTTTCAGCTATGCCATCAGCCGGATATTTGTGGCGCGAAAGGACTCGGGGGGCAATACCTTCAACTTTTCAGAGTTTGTAGGCAATGCCGCGGCAATCGGCATCTCGAATGCCTACTATCCGGCGTCCGATCGTGGCTTTTCCTCGAACTTGAGCAACTGGGGAGTGCAGATGGTACTGGATGCCTTCGGGAATGAGTTGAAAGAGTTCTGGCCCGATTTGCACCGGAAGTACGCACGCTGGAAGCAAAACCGCTCCGGCTCCACCTCGGAGTAGCCAAGTACGGATTCAGAAAGGGCCGCATCCAAGCGGTCCCGTCCTTCCTGGAAATACCTCCTGTCTATTGATCCATTGAATCGCTGAGAGTGTCGATTTCGGTTGCCCTCGTTCGACATTCAAGTAGAGCCAGTTATGGGCGAGACATAGGAGGCGTCATGGCCGGACAATATATCCGAAATTCCAAACTCATCGCAGGAGTGGCCATCGCTGACCTTGTGTTGGCCCTGTTCATTTACAGGTTTGACGGCGCGGCGGTGCTGGTTTACAGCCTTTTCGCGAATGCTGCTTCCGTGGCTTGGGCGCTGTTGCGGTTGTTCATTTTGGTGGCCCACTGGGTCGCGGTGTCAGCGTATCTTTATGGAGGCTCAGGGCTTCTGGCGCATACACCGCAAGTTGGGCCGTCTCTTCTGACCTTGCTCCGGGTAGTCGCTGGCTAGCCCACGTGGTTGCAGACTTATCCAAGCCGCCTTATCCTTCGTCCAACCTATGACATACACTTCCAAAAAGATTGAGTAGTTGTCGATCCCAAGGAGAGTAGTTCGACGTAGGAGTAGAGGCTGGATAAGGCGGCCCGCACGGTCGGAGGCCCCGAGGCTTCAACTCGAACAAACAGGAGGCGTAACGATGCGATTCATGGTGATTGTGAAAGCCAGCAAGGCGTCCGAAGCGGGCGTCCTGCCGAGCCAGAAGGCGATAGAAGAAATGGGAAAGTACTACGAAGAACTCATGAAGTCAGGTGCGCTGCTGGCGGCAGAGGGGTTGCTGGCCAGCTCCAAGGGCAAGCGTGTGCGGCTTTCCGGGGCGAGCCGGACTGTGATCGACGGTCCTTTTACGGAGACCAAGGAGCTTATCGCCGGTTTCTGTCTGTTGCAGCTGAGGTCGATGGAGGAGGCGATCGAGTGGGTGAAGCGCGGCCCAAATCCTCCTGATGCAGAGGAGACCGAGGTTGAGATTCGGCAAGTGTTTGAAGCGGTTGAGCTCGCTGCCGAAGCTACGCCGGAGTTCCAAGAGAAGTTGATGGATAGGAAAGAACGTCTGCGGGCGCAAGCGGAGAAGAAGGCCTAGCTTGGGAGCCGCCGCTACATTACGCCAAGGTCTTACCGGCCGAAAAAAGTTTGGTGAGCCTGTCGATTTTGCAGTTGGTTGTTCGACGTTTTCATAGAGGGTGCTAGGGTCATCCTTCTGAGGATGACCGTTCTCCCTTGAAAATAAAGGAGATGGACCGATGCAATTCATGATGATTGTGAAACACAAAGAGGACCAAGGCTTTCCGCCGAAGGAGCTGATGGCGGCTATTGACCAAATGAGTCAGGAAGCAGTCAAAGCCGGGACCATGCGCGGCAGCGGCGGGCTCAAAGGCTCTGATACCGGGGCACGCGTGGTGCTTTCCGGCGGGAAGGTGTCCGTGATTGACGGACCGTTCACGGAGTCCAAGGAAATCATCGGCGGGTACGCCCAGTTCGAGATGAAATCAAGGGAAGAAGCGATTCAGGGTGCGGTGCAATTTATGGAGCTGCACAAGAAATACTGGCCGGGCTGGGAAGGCGAGACGGAAGTTCGCCAGATGTATGGTCCCGACGATTTTCCCTGCAAGCCCTAACGCCGCGTGCGGAGTGCGGGAGCCTTGCTCCCGCTTTGAATTGGTCAGTCGTTAGTGCTAGCCATCCGGTCGACTGGACAAAGCCACACCCCCATGTGAGCTTAACCCTTTTATAATCAAGACTTACATAGGCAGTCTGTAAGTGCTGATTATAAAGCACTTGCGAAAACTCTAAGTCTTTTAGATGCAACACTTACAAAATTCGCAGGGGCCCCAAAAGTACAAATCCTCCAGCGAGTCGAATACACCTACGCCTTGGCCTTGCGTGGGTCCATCGAAGGTGGTGTGATGGGAGGCCGTGACGTCCACGACTATCCATCGCGCCATCGAAGCCGTTTGGCGGATTGAGTCCGCCAGGATTATTGCCGGTCTCACGCGCATTGTGCGCGACGTCGGCCTCGCCGAAGAACTTGCGCAAGACGCTTTGGTCGCTGCCCTCGAACAGTGGCCCGAGTCGGGCATCCCAGACAATCCCGGTGCGTGGCTGATGGCCGCCGGCAAGCACCGCGCCATGGATCATTTTCGACGGAAGAAATTATTGGAGCGGAAGCATCAGGAGATTGGTCGGGAGCTTGCGTTGCAGCAGGAGTTGGCTGTGCCGGATTTTAACGCTGCGCTGGACGATAACATCGGCGACGACCTGCTGCGGCTGGTGTTCATCTCCTGCCATCCAGTGCTTTCGACGGAAGCACGCGTGGCGCTCACGCTGCGGTTGCTTGGAGGGCTGACGACGGAGGAGATTGCGCGGGCATTTCTTGTTGCGGAGCCGACGATTGCCCAGCGCATAGTCCGCGCAAAGCGCACTTTGTCTGAAGCGGCGGTGCCGTTCGAGGTGCCGCGCGGCGAAGAGCTTGCTGCTCGACTGTCCTCGGTGCTTGAGGTTGTCTACCTGGTTTTCAATGAAGGGTATTCAGCGACTTCCGGCGGAGACTGGATGCGGCCTGCACTTTGCGAGGACGCTCTGAGACTGGGGCGCATTCTTGCCGAGCTTGCTTCTCAGGAGGCGGAGGTTCATGGGTTGGTGGCGCTGATGGAGATTCAGGCGTCGCGCTCGCGGGCGCGCGTGGGGGCATCGGGAGAGCCCATTCTGCTTCTCGAGCAAAACCGCGCGCAGTGGGACCAATTGCTGATTCGACGCGGGCTCGCAGCGCTCGATCGAGCGGAGAAACTCGGCGGCATGCGCGGTCCGTACGTTCTGCAGGCCGCGATTGCCGCGTGTCACGCGCGTGCGATTGCGGCGGAAGAAACAGACTGGGCGCGCATCGTGGCGCTCTACCAGGCGCTTGGGCAAATTGCGCCGTCACCCATCGTGGAGTTGAATCGCGCGGTGGCCGTTGCGATGGCATACGGTCCTGCTGCCGGGCTCGAACTCGTGGAGCGGCTGACCGCGGAGCCAACACTCAAGGGCTATCATCTTTTGCCGAGCGTACGCGGAGATTTTCTCAGGAAGCTCGGCCGCTTCGACGAAGCGCGCGCCGAGTTCGAGCGCGCCGCAACGCTCACGCGCAATGCGCGCGAGCGAGAACTGCTCCTGGATCGCGCGCAAGCCTGCGCACCTGGTTCCGCGCCACTGGCTTAGCGCCACCAGTTTAGCTTCCACCGAAGATTGACGATTTAGTTCGATGGGCCTATTCCATGTCCCTGTCCCTTGGGTCAGGCGTGCTGTTCGGCAAATATATTGTGCTGCTTGGCGGACAAGCGTACTATGTGGCCACTTGGGGTAGTTCGAAAATCCCGTTTTACTGGAGTATCGTGATACCCCCCACCCGCCCGAATAAATCCCAATCTATCCGATCCAAAGGAGTGGTCCCATGAATCGATTAGGAAAAGTCCGCGGAGTTGCAGTTCTACGAGGGGCATGCATGTTTCTGAGTTTGGCCATGCTGCTCTTCGTCTTTTCAAGCGTGTCGCATGCGCAAAACATGCCGACGCGCCACGTTCGCCAGGATGTGGTGAGCGGGAGGGCGCAGTTTTTAAACCGGTTGCCCGCTTCGCAGTCCATGCGTCTGGACGTTGTTTTGGCGCTGCGTAATCCAGCAGAGTTGGAAAGTTTTCTGCACGAACTTTATGAGCCTTCCAGCACTTCCTACCGGCACTTCCTGACGGTGGCGGAGTTTACCGCCAGGTTTGGTCCGACCCAGGCAGACTACGACGCGGTGATTCATTTCGCTGAAGCGAATGGTTTTAAGGTCGTCGGCGGCACTCGCGATGGCATGGACGTGCAAATCGAAGGCCCCGTCGCAAACATCGAAGAGGCTTTTCATCTGAACATGAGCGTGTACCAGCACCCCGCGGAAAACCGGACGTTCTATGCTCCGGACCGCGAGCCTACGACCAACTTGCCGTTTGCGCTGTGGCACGTCTCCGGTTTGGACAACTACTCGATTCCGCATCCGATGTTCGTCAAGAGAAGCGACTACGCGCAGGCGCACGGTATTGATGCGAAAGATGTGGTGTCCCATGCCACCACCGGGTCGGGACCTTCCGCTTCGTTTTTGGGAAGCGATATGCGCGCAGCTTACTATGGAGGAACGGCGCTCACGGGCGCCGGCCAGAACCTCGGATTGTTCGAGTATTTGGGCACCGACCTGGCCGACTTGAATACTTATTTTGCGAACGTCGGGCAAACCAACAACGTGCCGATTACGCTGCTCTCGACGGACGGGACCAGCACGTCATGCCTTGATTCGAGAGCCGGCGGCGATTGCGATGACACGGAACAGACGCTCGACATGACGCAGGCGATTGGTATGGCGCCCGGGCTGTCGAGTCTGGTGATGTACATCGGGTCCACCGATACCGCCATCATCAGCGCCATGACAACGCATAACCCTCTGCCTACCACGATTGGCTGTTCGTGGGGCTGGACGCCAGCGGATCCGAGCACGCTCAACCCGTATTTCGAGAAGATGGCGGCGCAAGGACAGAACTTCTTTGCGGCTTCCGGCGACTCTTCGACGTGGTCGGCGAGCAATGAGGCTTGGCCTGCGGACAATGCGTATGTCGTGTCTGTAGGCGGGACGGATTTGGTTACAGCAAGTGCGGCTGGGCCGTGGAAATCGGAAACCGCGTGGACGGATAGCGGCGGCGGGATTTCGCCAGACTCAATCCCTATTCCCTCGTGGCAGCAGCTCACGGGCGTGATCAACTCGAGCAACAAGGGTTCGACGACGTTACGCAACGGGCCAGACGTGTCGGCAAATGCGAACTTTACGTTTTACACTTGCGCCGACCAAACTGCTTGCCTGGCGAATGAATATGGAGGCACCAGCTTTGCGACGCCTATGTGGGCTGGCTACGTTGCGCTAGTCAATCAGCAGTTGGTTGAAAACGGCCAGTCGACCATTGGTTTCCTCAACCCGACCATCTACGCGCAAAATATCACGTCAGCGTATGCCACGGACTTCCACGACATCACCAGCGGAACATCGGGCAGTTATTCGGCGGTTGCTGGCTATGACCTGGTGACTGGCTGGGGAAGTCCGAACGGGACCGGGCTGATTAATGCTCTGGCTCCGACAAGCACGGCTCCGAGCTTTGCCATCAGCGCATCGCCCGCTTCGGTATCTGTGTTGCAGGGCAAGAGCGGAAGTTCTACAGTCACCACCACCGTCTCCGGCGGTTTTGACTCCGCCGTGACCTTGAGCGAGAGCGGCCAGCCGGCAGGTGTTACCGTCAGCCTCAGTACGTCGACGTTTGCGGCTCCGGGTTCCGGCTCGTCTACGGTAACGCTGGCGGTTGCGGCGACTACCGCGATCGGCACTTACCCGATCACGATAACGGCCACGGGCGGCGGGATCACGCACACGGCGACAATCTCTCTCACCGTAACCGCGCCTGTGACTGGTAGCTTCACCATCTCCGTCTCGCCCACTTCGGGATATTTGGATCAGGGGCAGAGCGGGTACGCTGTCGTTACCACGACAGTCACAGGCAACTTCAGCTCGGCGGTTTCGTTGAGCGCCAGCGGCGTGCCGTCGGGCGTCACTGTCACCTTCAGCCCCGCCTCGATTGCCGCGCCGGGTTCCGGCACGTCTGAGATGCTTTTGACGGTATCTCGAAACGCTCCAACGGGGACTTACCCAATCACTATAACGGGAACCGGTGGAGGCATTACACAAACCACGGTCCTTACTTTCGAGGTTGTGAGCCGGCGCGTGCGCTAACTTGAGCTTGCGCCTGCGCTGAAGGATGAATAATGCAACCGCGCCGCCAGCCTTCGGGGCTGGCGGCGCGGTCTTTTTTGTTTGATGGAAAAATTCAAACGGGCGCAAATCAGGTTTGATCTTTGGCTGCGGTGCAAAATCCGGCTAGGGCTTCTTTGGGGCTTCGATGCCCTGTAGTTCTTTGCCAGGTTTGAAGCGCACGGCTTTGCCGGGAGGGATGTTGACTTCTTCGCCGGTGCGCGGGTTGCGGCCGATGCCGGTTTTGCGGGGCTTGACGCTGAAGACACCGAAGCGGCGCAGTTCGATGCGCTGGCCGCGGCCGAGAGCTTGTTTGAGCGATTCGAAAACCGTTTCGACGGCCTGCTCGGCCTTGGTGCGGCTGATGAGCGCTTTCGTCACGACCGCATTCACAATGTCCAGCTTGATCACACGTGCCTCCCGCGTCAGTGGCAAATGCTAGAGGGTGCGCCATGGGTTGTCAAGACGAGATGGGTAAACTACACTGTGTTTCCTTTTGATGAGGAAGAGCAAAATTTCAAATAGTTTTCGAGGAGGAATGGATGTCCGTTAAGCCCGACCGCTGGATCCGCAAAATGGCGCTGGAACACAAGATGATTGAGCCGTTCACGGACCGGCAGGTGCGAGAAGGCGTGATCAGTTACGGAGTGTCGTCGTATGGATACGACATACGCGTGGCGGACGAATTTCAGATTTTCACGAATGTGAATTCGACGATTGTGGATCCCAAACATTTCGATCCGAGGTCGCTCGTGCCATTCAAGGGCGATGAGTGCTTGATCCCTCCGAATTCGTTTGCGCTGGCGCGGTCGGTGGAGTATTTCCGGATTCCGCGGAACGTGCTGACCATCTGCCTAGGCAAATCAACGTATGCGCGCTGCGGGATCATCGTGAATGTGACGCCGTTTGAGCCGGAGTGGGAAGGCTTTGTGACGCTGGAAATCAGCAACACCACGCCGCTGCCCGCGAAGATTTATGCCAATGAAGGCCTGTGCCAGGTGCTGTTTTTCGAGTCGGACGAAGACTGCGAAGTGAGCTACAAGGACAAGAAGGGCAAGTATCAGGCGCAGGCGGGAATTGTCCTGCCGCGGCTGTAAAATCAGTTTTTATTGATGGTAATCTGGGTGAGCTTCACGTTGACGTTGACTACCGGATAGCCGGCCTCGCGCCACGCGGCCAAGCCGCCTTGCAGGGGCCGGATGTGCTTGATGCCTTGTCTTCGGAGGAGGAGCGCCACACGGGCGCTCGTAGCTTCGTTTGGTCAAGTGCAGTAAAGAACGACTTCGCGGTCACGGGGCAGGTGATCGTCGTGTTCCTCTAATTCCTTGGCATCCACGCGGAAAGCACCGGGGATGGTTTCGGGTTCAGCTTCAAATTCCACGGAGTGGCGAAGATCAACGATGGCGAGTTCCTCGCCGGCGTCAATCTTTTCTTTCAATTCCTCGACAGTGATACGGGCGATGCGCAGCTCGCGCATAAAGCGGCGGCGGCTGATAAATTTGTAACTGAGATAGGAAGCGAGAGCGGCGAGGAGGATCACGCCCAGCCAGCCGCCGAGGGAAGCGGCGTATTCCGCGATGCGTTCGATCTGGCCGCTGAAGAGATAGCCAAGGCCGAGAAACGTGCCGCCCCACAAGAGCGAACCCAGGAAATCAAACAACAGAAAACGCCGCGCGCGCATGTGGAAGATGCCGGCCAGCGGCGGCGCGACGGTGCTTAATCCGGGAAGAAATTTTGCGAAGAGCAACGAACGGGCACCCTGTTTCGAGAAAATGCCTTCCGTGCGGCGGACGCAGGAATCCGGCTCGATGGAAATCTTGCAGAGGAATTGCAGGATCTTGATGCCTTTACGACGGCCCAGATGGTACCAGATCGAATCGGCGGAGACTGCCGCAAGCCCGACGACGAAGAGGGAAAAGAAGAAATTCAATTGGTGAGAACCGGCGAGCGCGCCTGCCGCCAGCAGAAGCGGAAGCGATGGCACGGGCACGCCGGCCTGCTCGGCAAAGACCCACGCGAGCAAAACCACGTAACCATGATGCAAAAGGAATTCGATAGTGCGATGCATTTGGCTGGGCAGAATCCTCTAAACAAGTTCTCCACTATCGAGGAACGATAGAAGAAGTATGCCCCCAGTGGCCCGACATGACAAATTCGCTTAAAGGCTTGCGTGTGCGCGGAGCAACCTCGCGGTCGCGCAGCTTGTCCGGAAGCGTTTGCGGATCGCCGGGGTAGCCAATGGCAATCGCGGCGATAGGCTCCCATCCTTCCGGAATTCCGAAGACTTGTTTTGCTTTGGCGGCGTCAAAGCCCCCCATCTGGTGAACCGAGAGACCACGCGCAGTGGCTTCGATGCTGAGCAATGCGGTAGCCGCGCCGGTGTCATAGAAGGCGTTGCGGTTTGGCGTGCCGTTGGCGTGGAAGGTCAGCGAGGAAACGGCGATTGCGAGGATCTGCGCCTCCTTCGCCCAGCCGGCATTGAACTCCACGAGAACACCGAGGGTCTTTGCGAAATTCTCGGTATCGTCTTTCGTCGCCACGAGGTAAGCCCAGGGCTGCTCATTGCTGCTGGAGGCAGCCCAGCGGGCGGCTTCGAAGAGGCTGGCGAGAACGCTGCGCTCGATCGGCTTGTTCGAGAAAGCGCGCGGACTCCAGCGATCACGGATGTGTTCGTGTATCGGATGGTCTGATGGAGCTGGCTTATGCATGGATATCTTCCTCTGGGATGAGCCGTGTCTTTCGTTCGCTTGATTCAAGCTTTAGATGAAGGAAAACCGCCTGGGGATACGTCTGAGCGCGAAAATCGCACTCCTATGCAGGGGTTCGCATACGTCCGGAGCGACGAGACACTTTCCGTTTGCTCCGGACGATGCGGTTTTTCTGATGAAGAAAGCAGATTACTTGGCGGCCTTCTGAACCATTTCGGAATCAATGGTGATGGAAATGTCCTCGCCGACTATCGTCGCGGGGTAGTTGCCGACGGAGAAGTCTTTGCGATTGATGGTCGTGCTGGCGTTGATGCCGATGCGCTGATTGCCCCAAGGATCCTTAATGGGTGCGCTGGGGCCATCGACATCGAGAACGGCCTCCTTGGTGACGCCATGAATGGTGAGGTCGCCGGTGACCTTGAGTTTGCCGGGAGAGACTTGCTCGACCTTCCTGGATTTGAAGGTGATGGTGGGGAAGTGGTCGGCATCGAAGAAGTGGTCGCTGCGGAGGTCTTTGTCGCGGTCCGGGACGCGGGTGTCAACGGAAGCTACATCAATGGTGACGTCCACGGTGGACTTGCTGATGTCCTTGTCATCGAACTGTACAGTGCCTTTGACGCTGGTAAAGGCGCCGCGGACTGTGGAGATAGAGAGGTGTTTGACTGCGAACTGCGCAGACGAGTGTGCCGGGTCGATTGACCAGGTAGAAGTGGCCGCGGCTGCCGGCAGAGCGAGCGCTGCGGCGAGCCCTGCGGTGACTGCGATGCGAGAAAGAATTTGGCCCATGATGGTTGTCTCCTTTTGCGGATTTTGTGACTCAGTCGATTTGTAGTTTGCTGCGTTTACTCCGGTCCGCGAGCGCGGACTTCCTCCAACAGCCGGGCGAGAGACTTCAAGCGGGCAGCGGGCATGTGGAGGAACTGGCGCTTGTGAAGCTCGCGAACAGGCTGATCGAGACTCTTTAAAAGAGCGAGACCCGCTGGTGTGATGCGGGTTCTTATAACGCGCCGGTCATCGGTCTGGCGGGCGCGCGAAATGAGGCCGCGCTTTTCCATGCGGTCGAGAAGACGGGTCATGTCCGGGTCGTGAGAGATCATGCGATCGCTGATGCCGCTGCAGGGGAGGCCCTGCGGCTCCGCGCCGCGGAGAATGCGGAGGACATTATACTGCGTGCCGGTCAAACCAAGGGGCTTGAAGAGCTGCTCGGCCTGGAGGCCGAGGGAATCGGCGGCTTTCTGGAGGGAGACGAAGATCCCGGCTTCCAGGGGCTGGGCAGGATGTGAAGGCGATCGGCGACTCATGCGGCCAAGATAGTCGTTATGACGACTAATGTCAAGAGGAAATATTGGCTTTATGATTCGCGCAGGATTTTCAGGATTTCCTCCGCCGAACCCACGCAACGCGGTTCGCCTATGGCTCGCGTGACGTCTCCTGGGAGAGCCGCGGCGGCGTTCTCGCTGGCCACGACTGGCGGCCCGCCGGGAAAGTAGAGAACGATACGGCCCTTTTTGAGAACGTGCAACAATGCCTCCCAGAATCGTAAATCGCCGCAGGGCCTTTCCACGTAAAAGGACGCAAGCTGGTTGGCAGAAGAAGCGAAGGCCTTTACGCCGATGTGGCATGCATTCAGCGAGTCGTAGCGGATGCTCCAATAGTCTGGCTTCGACTCTTCGTCGACGACCGGAAAGAGCGATCGCAGTTCCGCCGCGCCAATATCCAGAACCTCGCCATTCACAAGAGGTTGGAAGAAAAGATCGAAGCCCATCGGTCCTCCCCTTCAAGGCTTGCGAACTGGCCGCAAGTGAATTTCGCTGAGAAAGCTCTGCGGGCTCTGCGTGAGGATCATCGCCACGGCGTGGGCCACGTCCTCGGGCGAAAGCTTTTTGGATTGATCTTTCGCGCTGCGACCGGAAAACTCTGTGGCCACGCTGCCCGGGCATATTACGCTGACGCGTATGCCGTGCTCGCGGAGGTCTTCGGCCATGCACGCGGAGAGTCCCTGGAGGCCCCACTTCGAGGCGCAATAGATTCCGCCGCCCGCAAACGCGTTGCGGCCTGCCAGGGAACTGATGTTGATGATGTCGCCCGCACCGTGGCGGATCATCGCGGGCGCGACGGCGCGCGATAGCAGGAAAACGCTCTTGAGATTGGTGTTCAGGACGCGGTCCCAATCGGCTTCGGATTTTTCGTGCGCGGGTCCAAAGAGGCCGATCCCTGCATTATTGACCAGGATGGAGATCGAGCCGAGTGCGGCTTCGGTATTGCCGACGAGCGCGGTGACGTCGTCGGCCCGCGAAACGTCCGCGATCTGCGAATAGACCGGCGTGCCGGGTTGCTTCAACTCCGCCTCAGTCGCTGAGAGCGCCACCGCATCCCGGCCACAGATAGCCACGCTGGCGCCGAGCGTGGCAAGGCGCAGAGAAATGGCGCGGCCGATGCCGCGGCTGCCACCCGTGATCAGGGCAACCGCGCCACTGAGCCTGGTGGATTCTGCTGAAGATGAATTGATATGTTCTTTATGCGGCATTTGAATTCTTCCTTCTGTGGACAGCCATTTTTGTGCGAAACTCATCTTAGCATCCAGGAATCGAGGCAGTTCCCGCAGGGCTTGGGATACTCAACGATGCAGTGGCAAGGTCAGAGACAAGCTGGAAGCCGGCGAAACAGGTCCGCGCACACAGAGAATTATCTTTTTTGACTGCTTGCGGACAGACCAGGGCTTTTCCTATAATTCACGAGCTTTCGAAACAAAGCGATTGAGTGAAGCAGTGCTGGTAAAAATGAAGAGCAGCAAATCCCGAAAAGAAATTGGGCGAGGAGAGTGGGAATGAGTGGAACACGCAAAGTGGCAGGCCTCGCGATGGTCGCGGCGCTTTGTCTGATTCAGGGGAACGGGCTAAGCGCGCTGGCGCACACCCAAGCGCCGGCAGCCGGAGCGCAGGACGCCGGAGCAGGGAAACCGCCGCAGTACACCATGGCGGAGTACAACGCCTTCCAGGCGGCCAAGGCGGAGACCAACCCTGCGCAACAGGTCAAATTGCTGGATGATTTCCTCTCCAAATACCCGAACTCCGCTCTGCTCATTTACATTTACCCGCTCTACATGCAGTCCTACGGGCAGCTCAAGGACTATCCGAAGGTCATCACGTACTCCGACAAACTTGCACAATTGAATGATAAGAACGTGGACGCGGCGATGCGATTCAATGCGTACTACACGCATTCCATCGCTTACACCACGCTCATAAGCGTTGACAAGACAGCAGCCAAGGATGCGGCGCTTGCCAAGTCGGCACAAGATGCGGTCACAAGTGCCTTGAAGACGCTGGACGAAGTGAAGAAACCGGACGGTGTTGCGGACGATGCCTGGGCCACGCAGACCAAAACGTTCCGGATGACGTTGAACAGCATCGGGGCGCAGGCGGCTTCCGTGCAAAAGGACTGGCCTTCTGCGATCGGCTTTTACAAGGCCTACCTGGCGCTCAATCCTGATGAGGCAATTACCAACTACAACCTCGGAAGAGCTTATCTCGCTTTGACACCGCCTCAGACGATGGATGGTTTCTGGTACGTCGCGCGCGGTGCGGCTTCGAAAAATGCAACGCAAGCGCAATCCAAACAGCTGAAGGATTATCTGCGCAAACTGATGCAGAATTACCAGCAGGCGACCTGCGACAGCCTTGTGGATGCGCAACTCAATGAACTTCTTCAGCTCGCGGCGGGCTCTGCCGATCGTCCGACGAGTTACAACCTTCCAAGCGCGGCGGATTTGACCACTGCGCAGAAGGACATGACCATCCTCTCGGTTATCAATGACCTGAAGGCTGGAGGCGACAAAGCCAAACTAACCTGGCTTGCTTCCTGCGGTTCGGAGTTTCCGGGCGTGCCTGGCAAAGTGATCGAAGTGATTCCCGGTGCGGCCGATACCGACCCGATTGTATTCAAAATAGCCTTTGTGACCAGCGATGCGGAGTTCGACGCGGCCACGGTCCCGAACATGGACTTAAAGGTGATCGGGCAGCCGGAGGCGAAGCGCGTCGAAAAAGACAGCGCCATCCACTTTACAGGGACGCTGACTTCCTACGATCCGGACCCGACGTTCATGCTGCACTGGGAAAAAGGGAAAGTGAACGAAGAGGACATCCCGAAGGAAAAGGCCGCGCCCAAGAAGGGCGTGAAGAAAAAGCCCGCAGCGCAGTAAGGCGGCAGGATCGGATTCAATTTACGAACGGCTCTTCGGCTTCTTGGCCGAAGAGCCGTTTTTCTTTCTACGGCGGCTTAGCCGCTTTGATTGACCCAAGCGTTCGCAGCTTCAGGGGAGAATCGCCGTCAGCGCGAACGGTGGTTTCCTGAAGCCAGCTTGTACTCGTCGATTTTGCGGCTCAGCGTGTTGCGGTGGATGCCAAGAACCTGCGCCGCGCGCGACTGATTCCCGTTCGCGCGGTCCAGAACTCGCTTTATGAAACGCTTCTCGAATTCCCCTACGGCCTCATCGAACAGGATGCCCCTGTCAACCATTTGAGTGACAAGCCCCTCGAGTTGATCTTTCACGGTCGCACGCTCCGCCAGAATTTGTTGTGGGCCGACTCGCAGTTATTGCTCAAGTTCGTGCCCTGTCAGGATGCGATACGCTTCCCGGTATTTGGCACGTGTGGCCGCGACGACGTCGGGCGGGAGCTCCGGACCGGGCGGGGTTTTGGGCCACCGGATTCGCTCGAGGTAGTCGCGTACAAACTGTTTGTCGAAAGAGGGCTGCGGGCCGCCGGGCCGGTACTGATCGGCGGGCCAAAAGCGGGAGGAGTCTGGAGTGAGCGCTTCGTCGATCCACATCAAGGAATCGGCCGCGTTGGGTGAGCCCAGCGTGGTGTTGAGCAGGCCAAACTCGAATTTTGTGTCGGCGAGGAGAACTGCGCGCGGCTCTGCATAAGCTGCGGCACGGCGATAAATCTCAATGCTGATGGAGCGGACGCGCTCGGCGAGTTCTGTGCCTACGAGAGATGCAGCCTGCTCGAAGGAAATGTTTTCGTCGTGTCCCGTCGCGGCTTTCGTCGCCGGCGTGAAGATGGGTTCGGGTAGGCGATCCGATTCGCGGAGACCAGTCGGAAGCGTGATGCCGCAGATTTTTCCGCTGGTCTTGTAGTCCTTCCAGCCCGAGCCGGAAACGTAGCCACGCACGACGCATTCGATGGGAAGCGGCTGCGTCTTGCGCACCACCATGGAGCGGCCCGCAAGATCATCGCGATGCGCGTCGAAGGGCGGCGGAAAATCCGTGGCGGTCAGGACGTGATTGGGGATGACGTCCTTGAGCAGATGGAACCAGAAGAGGGAAAGCTGCGTGAGGACGCGGCCTTTGTCGGGAATCGGCGTCGGCAGAATGACGTCGAATGCTGAGAGCCGATCCGTGGCGACGATGAGCAGCTTATCGCCGAGGTCGTAGATGTCGCGGACCTTCCCCCGCGCCGCGGGAGTGAGGCCGGCGAAATGCGTTTCTTGAAGGATGCGAGTCACGGGACTTGCTGCCACGGAAAAAGTTTCTCCCCTAAGGTGCGGAGCATTCTAGCGCAGCAGCACGTCGAGGGAAAGCCGCGCGTAGAGGAAATGTTTGGAAAAATTCTGGCGGGGGCAGCTTCATTCGTTAGGCCACTCTAGTTCGAACAACCCAGCGGCTCAGACTTGAAAATTTGCTCCCAGTGAGCGCCGTCTCTGGTTCGACGAAAGATCAGGTAGCGATGCGATTGTGTCTGGAGCGAGACGAGCTTGGTGACCACCTCATCCTGGCCGTTGCCAAACAGATCGGCGTGATCCACCAGGCGAAGATGTTCTTCGTCCGTTTCGGTTTCGGAAAGATGAATCCAGACGAGTTCTGGCAAGAGCTTTTCGCTGGGTTGGCTCGCGATGAAGAACAGGCTGTGCAGAAGGCCGTCCGAATCGCTGGTATCCAAGGTGAACGAGCCGATAAGGCTGGGCAGGGAAGATGGCGCGAGATAAGTGCGTGTGAGGTATTCGACGCGGACGCTGCTCAAGAGCTTTTCAGGGATTCCGTGCTCGCCGAAGATTTCACGGGCGAGCGTGAGAGCGCTTGCACGCTGCTCCGCTGTCGCCGGTTCGCGAGAGGCCACGCGAAAGTCAGTCTGTTCCGGGTTGGTGGCCAGGGCGCGGACCTGGCCGTGAATTTTGACTGTTCCCGTGTAGGCGACACTCGCCGTGCTTTCCTTGTGATTGGATTCGCGGAGTTGTACTTCTCCAGCGGGGGCGCCTCCAAAGAGCAGCGCATATTTTTTTCCCGGCTCCAGATACTTCCCAGCGGCATCCTGTGGTGCGGCCGATTCGGAAAGGCAGCCTGGCAGCGACGCCGTTAACTCTCCGTCTTCGACGGTGGCAATAGGCTCGATGCGCAACTGGCCACGAGAAGGCTCCTCTACAGCCAGCCAGATACGCTCATTCGTTGAAGTTTCATCTTGTGAGGCAGGGAATATGGGAGCAAAACACAAAAACACAAAGGCGGCGCAGGTCCGCAGAACTGCAGGGTACATGGACTGGTCTCGATTTCTCCGCCGCGAAGAGCAATTCTATCGCAAACGCCCAGGCGATGCACTGGGACGTGCTTTATTGGGACCGGGCTAGGCCGCGGAGGCTGCTTTTTGTTTGGGCGCGGGAGCTTCGTCGCCTTCCCATCGAACACTGACGAGTTTGGAGACGCCGGGTTCCTGCATGGTGACGCCGTAAAGCACGGAGCCGGTCTCCATGGTCTTGCGATTGTGCGTGACGATGATGAACTGCGTTTGGCCGCTCATGTCGCCGACCAGCCGCGTGAAACGCCCCACGTTGGCTTCGTCCAGGGGCGCGTCGACTTCGTCGAGAATACAGAAGGGGCTCGGCTGGTAACGGAAAATCGCGATGAGCAGTGCGAGCGCCGTCATTGCTTTTTCTCCGCCCGACAAGAGCAAAACGTTCTGCATGCGTTTGCCCGGAGGCGAAGCCACCACATCGATCCCCGCGTCGCCGGAACTATCCACTTCGGTCAAGCGCATCTCCGCCATGCCGCCGCCAAAAATGGTGTGGAAGGCCTCGGAGAAGTTCGCATTGATGGCATTGAAAGCCTGCTCGAATTTCTCGCGGGATACCAAGTCCAGCTCCGCGATGGCCTGTTGCGTGTCTGCTATGGATTTGAGCAAGTCGTCCCGTTCGCGAGTCAGGAACGTGAAGCGCTGTTCGCACTCGTTGAATTCTTCGAGCGCCATCATATTGACAGGGCCCATGGCTTCGATGCGTTGCTTCATCTCGCGATAATTTGTTTCCGCGATAGCCAGTTCTTCGCCAGTCATGAACGCCGCTTCCGTGGCGATCAGGTCCTCAGGCTGAGCATTGACCTCCGCCATGCACGTCTCGCGGAGATGCTGCCGGTCTGAATCGTTCCGTGCGCGATCCACTTCCGCGTGGCTGCGCTTCTCGCGAAGCTCCTGGAGCGACTGACGGCCCATCCGCAGATGATCTTCCATTTGTGTGAGGCGCGTCCGGCCGCCGTCCCACTCCTGCTCCAGTTGCCGTTGGCGAACTTCCAGGCGAAGTTTTTCGCCGCGCAGGCCTTCGAGTTGCTGCGTCAGTTCTTCGCTTTGCTTCGCCAGTGCAACTGTCTCATCCGAGATTGAGGATTCCTGCTGCCGCAGCGCGTTTTCGCGCCGCTCAAATTCGGCTCGCTCCTCTTGCAAGCGCGCCGCAAGAGCCTCGGCGGCGGTAAGCCGCTCTGCCAATGCAGCCAGCTGGGCGCGGGCAGTGGCGAGTTCCTGTTGCTCCGTGTGCACCGAGCTGCGAAGCAGCGCCAGTTGCTCGACCAGGCGCGTGCTTTCCGCTTCCGCTTCGGCGCGTGTCACCGCCGCGGCTGCGTGCTGCTGCTTGGCCCGCTCCGCACGCCGGCGCGCATCTTCTGAATCTTTCCGGAGGCGCAATAGCTCGTTCTGGCAAATGGTCAGCTCAAGGCCGAGCCGCGCCAACTCGCTCTGCATGTGCTCGTGTCGGTGAGTCGCGGAAAACACGCTGCGTTCCGCATCGCGCTGCTGCACGTTAATTTGTTCGAGCGACTGCTCTGCCCCATGCAGCTCCGTGTTCACTTGAGCCAGTGCTGCTTGCGCCTCGCTCATATCATGCTCAAGCTGCAAGACTTCGGCGTCGAGCGCGCGCAGCTCACGCTTCATGCCCAGCGGACCCGCTTCGTCGGCCCGTCCGCCAGTCACCATGCGGCCCTGGTAACAAGTGCCGTCCGGCGCCACGAAAGCGAATTGCGAATTATCGCGCGCCAACTTCTCGGCGGACGCCGCGCTATCCGTCAGGTAGGCCAAACGCAGTCGCGGCAGAAATTGCTTAGCGGCAGCGCCTAGCGGATCGCGGAAGCCGACCAGTTTGTCCAAGCGCGAAATAACGCCGTCTTCAATGCGGAAATTAATGATCGGCTCGTATTCGGCCAGCCGCAAATTGCGCAGCGAATCCACAAAAAAAGTAGCGCGGCCGCCAACTTCATCGCGCAGCAGGGAAACACCCGCCCGCGCATGATCGTAGGTTTCCACCACCACGTATTCCAGTTCGTCGCGCAGGTACTGCTCGATGGCGGCCTCGTGCTGTTCTTCAACTTCAGCATAATCCGCAAGCACGCCTACAGCGTGGAAGTCGTGACCGCCGCCGCGTTCGTTGGCGGCGAACAATTTCTGCACCGCATCAGCGGTGTAAGAGCGGTCGTTAAGAATTTGATTGAGTGTCGCATGGCGCGCGCGAACGCCGGAGAGCGAATCGCGCAATACATCCGCCTTCTGCGTCGTTGCTTCGCGCTGCTGTCGCAAGTCCGCGATGCGCGCGTGAATGGTGGCCGCGTTCTGGCTGAGCGCTTTAAGCTGGGTGGTGGCTGCTTCCCAGTCGTAAGCAGCCTGATCGGCTTCATCGCGAATGCGGATGGAAGTTTCCAGCAGCTCATGTTCGCCAGCTTCGCGCTTACGAAGCGCCTCGGCGTGATGCACGAGCGCTTCTTCGGCCTGCTTCTGTTCGCCATGCAACCGAAGCAAGCTCTCGCCTGCTTCCGACGCCGAGCGCCGCAGCAGTTCGATGCGCTCCTCGGACTCTCGGATTTGGCCAGCGCGCGATTCGGCCCGCGCAGCCAGTTCTTCTACGTGTCCAACTAGAAGGCCGGATTCCTCGCGCAGTGAGGTCACTGCTTGTATCTGCGCGTTGCTGCGGGATTCCCATTCCGCCGCTTGCGCAGCAGCTTCCGCCATCTCAGCTGAAACTTGCGTCCGCCGCGAGCCAAGCTCCTGAGCCCGCTGGTGATTGAAATTGATGCGGTTCTCGGTGCGGTCCACTTCGAGTGCCGTGAGATTCAGCACATTCTGGTTTTGGCGAGTCTCCGCATCCAGCTCATAAATGCGCTGGTTCAGCCGGTCCTGCTCGCCTTCCTGTTGCTGAATGGTCAGCGCGTGCTGCGTTTCGTCGGTCGTAAGTTCGGCAAGCTGCTTCGCAATGCGCTCCGCCTCGGCATCCAATTCGCGCGCTTTACCCGCCAACATCTGACGGACAATCCCGCGCATCTGGTCGCGAATTTCCGAGTAACGCCGTGCCTTCGACGCTTGCCGTTTCAGTGACCCGAGTTGCTTCTCGACTTCCACAACGATATCGTTCACGCGCGCAAGATTGAGCTTTGAGGATTCCAGCTTCGCTTCCGCAAGCCGCTTCTTGGTTTTGAATTTCGTGACACCGGCGGCTTCTTCAATAATCGCGCGCCGCTCCATCGGCTTCGTGGACAAGATCAGCCCGATGCGGCCCTGTTCAATGATGGCGTAAGAATCAGGCCCCAGCCCAACGCCCATGAACATTTCCTGAATGTCACGGAGCCGTCCAACGCGCCCGTTAATCAAATACTCGCTCTGGCCGGAGCGATACAGCCGGCGCGTGACCACCACCTCTCCCGGCTTCATCGCAAGCACTGGCTTGTCACCAGCCTTCTTGCGCCGCTTACCCTTCAAAAACTCAGTTGACGCGGGAGCCCCTTCCTCCGTCTGTGGCGCGGAATCCTGCACAATTTCCAGATCTTGCTGGTGCTCGGGAGCCGGCGCGGGGTCAAGCGAGAGAATTTGTAAGTTCGAGCCATCGGTGCCAGATGGTTCGCCTTCGACAGCCTGCGCCGCAAGCGCTGTGGCAGCAACACCAGCCGCTTCCATGGCAGCACTTTCCATAACAAACCGCGCCGCTTCCGCCAGCTCCGGATCTTCCATGGTGATGGTTACTTCGGCCATGCCCAGCGGCGGCCGCTTGGTCGTGCCGTTGAAGATGCAATCCGCCATGCGCTCGGCGCGCAGAGACTTGTGACTCTGCTCTCCAAGAACCCAGGAGATGGCGTCCACGACGTTGGATTTGCCACAACCATTCGGCCCGACAATGCACGTCGTGCCAGAGCCGCTGAACGTTACGACAGTCCGGTCGAAAAACGACTTAAAGCCAACGATTTCCACTTTTCGCAGCTTAAGCAAGATGTCCCCTCTTTATCGTCAACCGCTGCGCGTCTGCATTCGACTTCAACCGGCCTGCAGACGCAATGGACGCTACCCCCGCAGCGATTGCCCTTACTAAATTTGACACGACTTTGGCCACAAATGCTGCCCTGTAGCCTGTAAATACACACCTCAAAACAGGAGCCGGAGGCAAAACGTGCGTCGAGAGACGACGTATTGTTCCTCGTGGGGAGGGTCTTTCGAGCGACAAGTCAGCCGTTTTACGGCCGCTTAGACAAACGTATGGCAGGTTCTCAGTCAGAGGCCCAGCCGCCTGGCGCTTGGATGGCGGTACGGGAAAAAAGCGTATCACTAGTATTCCCGGCTGTAAAGAGCTACGCAACAGATTGTATGGGATTGGCGGAGGCCACAATTCTCCCTACTCGCGGTAACCGTTACGCTTTGGATAGCGAGGGCCTCTGATACTTCCTGAATACTGGCTATCCAAGATGTAACCACGGCCGTGTTTCTTACGCCCGGCCAGTGGAAATCGCCGTACCATGGCAACAAGCAGAAAGAGAACGGCTGGGCGCAACTTGGGGGCGCCGCACTGTGAAAAAACTGCGATTTCTCGTTTCGCTGATCACCAAAGACAACGACTTCCAGCTCGAGCAGGCAGCTTCTGCGGAGGCCGCGGCTCTCCAACTGGGAGTAGATCTCCAAATCGCCTTCGCGGATGGCGACACCATCACGCAAAGCACGCAAATCCTCAAAGCCATCCAAGCCCATCCTACCTTGCGCCCCGACGGAATCTTTGTTGAACCCGCCGGCGGCACGGGCCTGCCGCAAGTTGCCAAAGCGGCCATCGCCGCGGGCATCGGCTGGGGGCTCCTGAACCGCGAGTCAGACTACATCGCCGACCTTCGCAAAGGCACGAAAATCCCAGCGTTCCTCCTGACCAGTGACCACATGGAGATTGGCAGAATTCAGGCCAGGCAATTAACGGCCCTGCTTCCGGAAGGCGGGCAGGCACTCTACCTCCTCGGCCCGACGGAGAGTGCTGTCGTAAAGGACCGCAAAGCGGGTTTCGAGGCAGTCTGCGCAAAAAATCTGCACGTCACGCTACTGCGCGGAAAATGGACCGAAGAGAGTGGCTACCGCAGCATGTCCACTTGGCTGAAGCTGGGCGTTTCGAGCAAGTCCACCGTACACGCCATTGCTGCCCAGAATGACGCGATGGCCATGGGTGCCAGGAAGGCCTTGGAGGAAATCAGCAGTCCTCAGGAAAAGCAAAAGTGGCTAAGCCTGACCTTTATCGGCTGCGACGGCCTGCCGAAAACCGGCCAGGCCTGGGTTCGCACCGGGCAGCTTACCGCCACCGTGATTGTGCCGCCCATGGCGGGACAGGCCGTTCAACTGATGACCAAAGCTCTGCGCACTGGAACGACTGTGGCAGAGCGAACCGTAACGCTACTGGAGTCCTTCCCCCCGATCGGCAAACTCTCGAAATTCCAGCTCGTCGGCGTTCAATAGCCATTGCGCACCTTCAGCGCCAGGTGCTCTGCATACGGCCAATGGCGTGGTCGGTCAGCGGTAGGCTTCCCTACGATGGAGTACGCGTCGAATCTCGAGAGTTTCAGTTGGCTTGTAGACAAAAAGGAGGTGGTAATCGCCGACGCGAAGCCGAAATTCTTCTCTTCCTTGGAGTGCCTTTACGTCGCCTTCTCGCGCAACCACGATTCTTTCCACAAACCGGCAACGTTTCGCGTAATACCGATGGAAGTTATTTCACGTACTTGTCAAACCACGCCAAAATCCGATTGAGGCGATCCAGCAGGTGCTTCTCTTCGCGCAATCCATGAGGTTCGCGCGGATATACGACCAATTCGGTCTCCACGCCATAGTGTTTCAGCCCGCGATAAAGTTCCTGGCTCTGATCCAACGGATCGGTCGTATCCGCATCGCCCTGCAGAATGAGCGTCGGCTTCTTTGCATTCTTGACCTGCGTAAACGGCGAACTATTCAGGAATTTCACGAGACTATCTGGCTCGTACGGCACACCGTAAAACCATTCGTCATAAGAAGGATGCTGTTCGCTGCCGTACTCCGAAATCAAATTGGAAAGCCCTGCGCCAGAGACCGCTGCTTTGAAATCGTTCGTCTGCGTGACCGCCCACTCCGCCATATACCCGCCGTAGGACCAGCCGCCAATCCCCATCCTGGCCGGATCGGCGATCCCGCGGTCAATGAGATCCTTTACCCCCGCCATCACATCCTTAAAATCTGCACCTCCCCAGTCGCCGCGATTCATTTCCACGAACTGCTGACCATAACCAGATGAGCCGCGAATGTTCGGATAGAAAACAGCGTAGCCGTGCGTCGCCAGGAGTTGGCCCCACGTCTCGATCGAGTCCTGCCAGTTGCCGGTCGGCCCTCCATGAATCAAAGCGATGAGCGGCAGCCGCGACTTTCCGTCAGCTCCCGCGGGCTTCAAAAGCGCCGCTTCAATCTCCGACCCGTCGAAGGATTTGTACTTATAGATTTCCGGGGTGCTGAGCGCGAACTGTTTCCACGAATCATTCAGGTGAGAAACCTGTCGAGGGGCTTTCTTCTGGTCCCAAACCCAAAGCTCCTGCGGCGTCGTCGCAGACTGCCCAACGAACGCCACTTCTCCCGAGTCAGAAACCGCAAATCCAGCCACATTGCCCGCTGCCGGATTCTCCGGATTCTTGCTCATCCCATCCGGCGAAAAGCCCGCAAACTTGTTTCGGAACCCATCGCC
Source organism: Candidatus Acidiferrum sp. (assembly GCA_035313865.1). GTDB lineage: Bacteria > Acidobacteriota > Terriglobia > Acidiferrales > UBA7541 > Acidiferrum. Next base: position 10,480 of record DATFZY010000012.1, on the reverse strand, counting down.
ATAAACCGCGAGCACCGATCCATCTTTTATCCATCGATGCTCATGCACACCGCGATCTAGGCTCGCCCCGGTGAGATTGCGCGTTGCTCGCCTGCCGATATCCAGAAGCATCAGGTCATACGGTACAGGACCATCCACGCGGCAGCCAACGAAGCTCACCGTCATGCCATCCGGCGAGACGCGCAAATCGCTAAACGGCCCGTGCGGCGCCAGAAGCAGCTTGCGTGAGCCATCCGCCACTGCCACCGAAAAAATCCGATGCGTCTCCTCGTCCGATTCCGGATGATCCGTTGCGCTGACGACAATGCGGTCGCCCGCAGGCAGCCACGCTATCTCGCTGACCTCCCATTTGGCGTCGGTAAGAGCTTTTGCTTCGCTCGTAGCCAAAGTGAGCAGCCACAGCCGCGCATGCTTGTCCTCTTTGTCGACGAGATGCGCATCATCTTTATCCTTGTCTTTTTTCTCCTCGGAATCCGTCTTGGCATCCGGCGCAAGAAATGCAATTTGCTTGCCGTCAGGAGACCACGCGAAGTTTTGTACGCCTCGCTTTCCCCTGGTCACCGCCGAGGCTTCTCCGCCTTCCATCCGCAACACGTAGACCTGCTGCTGCTCGTCCCGGTTCGAGAGAAACGCAAGCTGCTTTCCGTCCGGGGACCAACGCGGCGCGGATTCATCTTTCGGCGAAAATGTGAATTGGCGCACGCTGCCCGATTTTTTGTCGTACAGCCAGATGTGCCGAGCCCGCCGATCGCCCTTGGGAGGCTCCGTGACGACAAAAGCCACACGTGTCTCGTCTGGAGAAAATTGCAAATCAGAAATGGTGCGAAGAGTTAGCGACGCTTCCGGCGTCAGCAGCTTGGCCGTGCCCGCGTCCGCAGCCTTTTCCTGGGCGCGAGCCGTTCCGCCAATCGCCAAAACAAAGAGGAGTCCGATCCGCAACAGAGAGCACTTCATCACCGCACCTCGCATAGAAGAAACAAGGACTCTATCCATCGAATGGTCTACCGTCAATTTTGTCCAGTGTCGCGCGATAATTCTTTTGCATTATTGACCCCGCCTCTACCTTGCCTCTTATAATGCGCCACCTAAAAGCGGGGTGATGTCCGTCACAAACGACCTGCGCGCAATCTGATTTTGCGTTCGTCGCACTTGTCTGCCCCAACTTAAGAAAAGACCCGTCGAGCGGAAATCGGAGAATCGCATGAGGAATTTCAGAAGGCTGATTTGTGTCCTGGCGTTCGCAACGATCGCATTGTTCACATGCACGAATGCCTCTACGCAGGAAATCGCAGGGAGCATCCGCGGCACGGTGCTCGACGCCAGCGGCGCCACGGTTTCGGGCGCCAGTGTGACGGCCATCCAAACCGAAACCGGCCTCGTTCGAACTGCCACGACAGATTCTCAGGGCTCCTATACACTCGTCGAGCTTCTCGTCGGTCACTACCGCATCGAAGCTGAAGCAAAGGGTTTCAAGAAATACATTCAGGAAGGCATCTCGCTGGATGTAAATCAGACCGCCACGATCATCATTCATCTTCAAGTCGGAATTCCCACCCAGGAGGTGCGCGTCCAGGCAGACGCTTCCCTGGTCGAAACCACTGTAACCAGTTTGGGGAAAACGGTCGGTGAAAGCGAAGTTCTGGATTTGCCTTTGAACGGCCGCAATTTTTCGCAGCTTGGCTTGCTTCAACCTGGTGTTGTCCCCATCACGCCAGGCTTGGCTGAAGCAGGTGGCTCCCTCCGCAATGGGCAGGCATACGCCGTGAATGGCCAGCGTCCGGAATCCAACAATTTCCTAATCGACGGAGCGAACAATTACAACGCTGTCGACGGCGGGCTCGTCATTCAACTACCAATCGATTCGATCGCGGAATTTCACATCCTCACGCACACCGCGAGCGCTGAATTTGGCCACAGCACCGGCTCCACGACGAACATCATCACTCGCACCGGCACAAACGCGTTCCACGGCGCACTTTGGGAATTTCTGCGCAACGACGCCTTGGACGCCAAAAGTTTCTTCGCCACCAGCGTCGAACCGCTCAAGCGCAACCAGTTCGGCGGAACTTTCGGCGGCCCCGTCCGGCACGACAAAACATTTTTCTTTGGCTACTACGAAGGCCTCCGCCTTCGCCAGGGTGAAACCGTCAGTGCGACCGTTCCTACGCTAGCGGAACGCGGTGGCGACTTCGGCCTCCTCTGCACGCAGGCAGGCGGCACGTTTAATTCTTCGGGCCTTTGCAGCGTACCAAGTGGCCAGCTTTTGAATGTCTTCACCAGCCCCGCGCCAACACCTTTGCCCTATAACAAACTTCCCGGCGTCAATCCCTTTGCTCAGAGCTTGCTGCCTCTATTTCCGCTGCCGAACGATACCGCCCTTGGCCCCAACGGTTACAGCACCACGCAAACCCTGGATCAGACTAACGATCAGTTCGGCATGCGCGTCGACCACTATCTAACCTCGCACGACGTCCTGAATTTCCGCTATTTGTTCTCGCAGGGAAACACCATCGATCCGCTCTCCACTGCCGGCGCCAACGTCCCCGGTTTTCCGGTCGGCGAAGATCAACGCGCCCAAAATTTTGTCGCTCAGGAAACTCACACATTTTCTCCGAGCCTCATTGGTGTTCTCCGGCTCTCCTTCCTGCGCAACAAATTTCTCTTCAATCAGGCCATCAACCACACCACGCCAGCCAGCCTCGGTTTCCAATACTCGCCGTCTCTCGAGGCCGCCATCGGCCCTCCCTTTCTTGAGGTCAGCGGCTATGCTTCCACGGGCGATCCCATCACCGGCCCGCGCGACACATACGAAGACGCCATTGATCTATCCGGTTCCGTCACCTGGATTCGCGGCCGCCATGAAATGAAATTCGGGGGCGGCTACGGCCACGATTCCGTCAACGTGCTGTTCGGCATCGCCACCAACGGCTTTTTCGTCTTTGCTCCTGCTCCGCTCTCCGACGCTTTCGCCAGCTTCCTCATCGGCCAGCCTGCATTCTTCCTGCAAGGCGGAGGCGACCCAAGCCGCGGCCTGCGCGGCAACAATGTCAATTTCTACGCACAAGACACCTACAAGATCTCAAAACGCCTTACGCTGAATTACGGCTTGCGCTACGAGCTTCCATTTCCGTACACCGAAATCAAAAACCGCACCAACCTATTCGAACCCGGAGTGCAATCCGTCGTCATGCCCGACGCTCCCGCCGGTCTTGTTTATCCTGGCGATCCTGGAGTTCCCGCCGGTCTGATTCCCGCGGAAAAGGATGCCTTCGCTCCGCGCGTCGGCATTGCCTGGGATCCAACCGGCAGCGGCCGCTGGCTTGTCACTTCGGCGTATGGAATTTTTTATGATCCTTACTACAACGGCCAGGGCGGCCCGCTTCAGGCGCCCGTCAGCGCTCCGCCGTTCCTGCAAACTCCCCAGCTAAACTTTCCCAATTTCCAGAGTCCCTTCGGCGGCGCCAATCCCTTCAGCGGCAGCGGCTTCGCGGAACCCATGACTCTGCTCACACTCTCACCAAATCTTCGCCTGCCCTACGCGCAGGACTGGAACCTGAACATTCAGCGCTCTTTCGCAAACGATTGGCTCCTCGAAGTAGGCTACGTCGGCACCAAAGGCACCAAGCTTCCGCGCTTTATCGAAGGCAATCCCGCTGTCTTCGTCCCCGGCGAGACCAACGGTCAGCCCAATTCCACGGAAGACAACGTCAACAATCGCCGCCTCTATTCCGGCTGCACTCTTTCTCCTACCAGCCCACCGTGCAATTTCGCCTCCGCCGGCATCATCGCGGGTATCGCGAATTCCACTTACAACGCGCTGCAAACCAGCCTCAAAAAGCGCTTTAGCCACGGCCTCTCCTTCCTGGCCTCCTACACTTTCTCCAAGACCCTCGACGACGTTTCTTCCTTCAACATCACCGGCTCCGCCTCACAAAGCGTCGCCGGCGAAAACGATCTCGCTCAAAATCCCTTTGACCTCGCTGCCGAACATGGCCGCTCCATGTTCGACTCTCGCCACCGCCTCGTCATCAGCTACGAATGGCATGTGCCTTTCTGGAACCATCCGCAAACCTGGTATCAGCATGCCTTTGGCGATTGGCAGCTCAACGGCATCACTACCTTCATGACCGGCACGCCATTCACCGTTTACGACGACACCGACGTCTCGCTGCAAGGCAGCGCTCCGGAAATCTCCGGCTTCTCCAGCAATCGTCCAGACGTGGTCGGCAACCCGAACAACGGTCCACACACTCCGCAGGAATGGTTCAACACCGCGGCATTCCAGCAGCTCAACCCCACCACGCAAGCTGGCCAGTTCGGCAACGAAGGCCGCAACATCGTGCAAGGCCCCGGCTTGCAACAGTGGGACTTCTCGGCCTTCAAGAACATTCCCATTCGCGAATCCAAGAGCCTGCAGTTCCGTGCGGAGCTCTTCAACATCTTCAATCACGCGAACTTCCGTTTGCCGAACAACGACATAAGTTCGCCTAATTTTGGAGAGATTACGGAAGCGTTGCCAGGGCGGCTCGTGCAGCTGGCCTTGAAATTCTATTTCTGAGAGGGTCGTGACCGGTTATTGGACTGAGGCTGAGGCGCGTTCTTCGTAGAATTCGCTTGGGCTCGCGGCGCGTGGCTCGGTGCTCGCGCCGTCTCGCTCGGCCATGAACCTAAAGTGGACGTGCTAGCAGTTCCTTAGCCCACATCCTCTTGACACAGGCCCATCAGATTTCCCGCAGGATCGTGGAAGGTTGCGATCCACGATGTGCTGCCCGGATTATCCGGATGCCCGCCCTCGACGGTCGCGCCGCCCTTTGCACCTATCATCTTCAGTGTGGATTCAATGCTATCCACCCAGATATACGGCAACAGACCGGGCTTCGCAGCCACCTCTCGCCCGGTAACCCAAGCCCCGCTTAGATTTCCTGCCGCATCGTCAAAGCTCGGATGATCCGTGTCCCGCTTCCGGATATTCCACCCGAATACGCCCTCGTAGAATGCAACTGACTGGTTAACGTCCACCGCGGGAATCTGCAAGTAGCAAAAACTCGGGCGAGGCCGTAAGGCCACGCGGGCCGGAACCTCAGACACCTTCGTCGCTCCCCATTCTTCAGGGCCAATATCCCGTGCATGCCGCGAGAACAGCCAGTGGTGTCCATCCAGGTCCACCACCCCGTACTGCCGCTCGCCATAAGCGGTGACGTTAAGTTCCTCCACAATCCTTACCCCCGCCGCCTTTGTTCGTTCGTAATGCCCATCCACATCTTCAACGAACACCGTCAAGCTCTGCGTGGCATTGCCGATTTGAGCCGGGCTCGCGTCGCCGGGTCGCGCCTTTCTCAGCATGATCCACGCCTCGCCCAGACGCACCTGGGCACCGTTGATCGTTCCAGGTTCGCCATAGTGGTAGTGCTCGATGAATCCGAAAGTCTTGCTCAGCCAGGGTATAGCTTCCTCAAGACTCTGATAGACCACGTGCGGCAGCAAAATATTGGAAGGTACCGAGCGATTCGTAATCATTGTCATCCCTCGCAGTGCGTTGAAGATTCAGCGGTTCCAGGAGGAATCGCCTTGGAGTCGCAGCTCTCCACGATAGTAAAGACGGCGACATCTGGAAACTCTTTCAAACCCTCGCGCCCTTCTTCGTTGCGGCTTCCCGGAACCCTCAGATACAATTTGACGTTTGTCCCTTGGTTCGGAAAGCCGTGTAAGCACCGATGAACGAAATACGCTTCCACAATACGCTCGGCGGAAAGATTGAAGCCTTCGTTCCGCAAAAGCCCGGCGAAGTCCGCATGTACACCTGCGGCCCCACCGTTTACGATTACGCGCACATCGGCAATTTCCGCACCTTCGTCTTCCAGGACATTCTCCGGCGATTCCTGAAGCTTCGCGGCTTCAAAATGAACCACGTTATGAACCTGACTGACGTGGACGACCGCATCATTGCCAACGCGGCCGCCGCGGGCGTAAGCATTCGCGATTACACCGAAAAATTCGCGCAAGCTTTCTTCGACGATTGCAAAACCCTCAGCGTCGAATCCCCCGAGCATTGGATCCGCGCCACCGATCACATCGACGACATGGTCAAGCTGATCCAGCGCCTGCAAGAGAAGACCTACACCTATCCCGGCGAAGGTTCCATCTACTACCGCATCGCAAAATTCCCGCACTATGGCCAACTTTCGAATATTGACGTCACCGGAATCCAGGCCGGCGCCCGCGTCGATAACGACCGCTACGAAAAAGAAAGCGCCCGCGACTTCGCCCTCTGGAAGGCTCCCAAACCAGGCGAACATTTCTGGGATACCCCTATCGGCAAAGGCCGCCCCGGCTGGCACATCGAATGCTCCGCCATGGCCATGAAATATCTAGGCGAGACTCTGGACATTCACACCGGCGGAATCGATCTGTCTTTCCCCCATCACGAAAACGAAATCGCCCAAAGCGAAGCCGCCACCGGAAAGCTCTTCGTCCGCTACTGGATGCACTCGGAACATCTCCTCGTCGAAGGCGAGAAAATGTCCAAGTCGATCGGCAATTTCTTTACGCTGCGCGATCTCTTCGCCAAGGGCTACAAACCATCCGCCCTCCGTTTTGCGTTGGCGAGCGTCCCGTACCGCAAGCAACTCAATTTCACGTTCGACGGCTTGCAACAAGCCACCAGCTCCGTCGAGCGCCTGCGCAATTTCGCCGCCCGCCTCGCGCAGGGCAAATTTCCTGCCGGAAAGCAAAAAGGCATGGCCGCCCGCATCGCTGAAGCGGCCGAAGAATTCGATGCCGGCCTGTCCGATGACCTCAACACCGCCCGCGCCCTCGCCTCCGCCTTCGATCTCCTTCGCGAAACCAACATCGCCATGGACAAAGGCGACTTTTGCCAGGGAGACGTACCCGCCGTCCAGGAATTCCTCGGCAATTTCAACCGCATTTTTGCCGTCCTGGACGACAACGATGACGAAAAGCTCCGCGCCCTCGGTTTTGGCCCCAAAGAAACTGGTCCCTCCGACGCCGAAATCGACAAACTAGTCGCCGACCGCCAATCCGCACGCCAGCGCCGCGACTTTGCCGCCTCCGATCGCATCCGCAAAGAACTCGCCGATCGTGGTATACTTATCGAAGACGCAAAGGACGGCAGCGTCCGCTGGAAACGCAAATGAAACTCTCAACTCTCCATCGCTTCCCGTGCAATTTCTCTCCAGCAGAGTTGCGTCCAAACCTCTTCGGCGTAGACTAATAAACCTCTCCTCTGGCAGGGCGTTCACTTTTTCCTCTTAATGGATTGGTGTACGCACTCAAACCTGCCCTCGCGGTAGCCGACCCACATTAACCGCCGACCTTAATTCCCGAGGAGGAAGAGATGATCACCGCAATGGAAACGAAACTACCCCGGCTCATAACCGCGCTGCCCGGACCCAACGCCCGCCGCGTTGTGGAAAGTGACGCCAAGTTTATGTCGCCGTCCTACACCCGCGACTATCCGCTCGTCGCCAAGCGCGGCTTCGGCGCCATCGTCGAAGACGTTGACGGCAACGCATTCCTCGACTTCGCCGCAGGCATCGCTGTCTGCTCGACGGGCCACTGCCATCCCAAAGTCGTCGCCGCCATTCAAAAGCAAGCCGCCGAACTAATCCACATGTCCGGCACGGATTTCTATTACGAAAGCATGCCGCAACTAGCCGAAAAGCTCGTCAATACGCTTCCCGGCGCGCCGAAAAAAGCCTTTTTCACCAACTCCGGCGCCGAAGCCGTCGAAGGAGCCATCAAACTCGCGCGTTACGCTACGAAGCGCGACAAAATGATCGCTTTCTACGGCTGCTTCCACGGCCGCACCATGGGCGCTCTTTCCCTGACTGCCTCGAAAACCACACAGCGCAAAGGTTTTGGCGCGCTGCTCTCTGGCGTCGAGCACATTCCGTTCCCGTACTCCTACCGCTGCGCACACGGCCACACCGCAGAAACCTGCGGCGCCGAAATCCTCGAACTTCTCGAGCAGCAAATCTTCAAGCGCCTCTTCGACCCGGAGGAAGTCGCTGGCATCATCATCGAACCCATCCAGGGTGAGGGCGGCTACGTCGTCGCGCCCAACTTCTTCCTGCAGGAACTCCAGCGCATCTGCCGCAAGCACGGCATCATGCTGATCGCCGACGAAGTCCAATCCGGTATGGGCCGCACCGGAAAGTGGTGGGCCCACCAATTCGCCGGCATCGAGCCAGATATCGTCTGCAGTGCCAAAGGCATCGCCAGTGGCATGCCGCTCGGCGCGATTTTCGCCCCAGCCAGCATCATGAACTGGAAACCCGGCTCTCACGGCACAACGTTCGGCGGAAACCCAGTCTGCATCGCCGCCGCTCTCGCGACAACCGACCTGATCGAGACCGAGTACATGGAAAACGCCCGCCGCATGGGCGATTACCTCTTCGCCCGCCTAGCCGATTGGACCAAAAAGTTCAGAATCGTCGGCGATGTCCGCGGCCGCGGCCTCATGATCGGCATAGAAATCGTCCGCGATCAGCGCACCAAAGAGAAAGCCCCCGACCTCCGCAACGCCATTGTGGACTTGGCTTTCCACAAAGGCCTCTGCATCCTCGGCGCCGGAGAAAACACCCTCCGCCTCTCTCCGCCGCTGCTAATCGACGAAGAACAAGCCGACTTCGCGGCCCACACTCTAGAAGAGTGCATCCACGAAGCCGAATCCAAAATCTAATCTCGTGGGGTCCTCCTTCTGAGGAGGACTCCTCCGATTTTTACGCGCACAGATGTAGGGGCTTGCCCCGCCCTCTTCTCTGTCCCCTGTGCCCTCTGTGTTGAAATCCCCATTCCCACGCAGCGCCACTTTCAGCCGGGAAGATGTATTTCCATTAATTACTATAACAGAATAAGTCAATTGATGTACTCTTGTGCATACAAAGAAATCTCCATGCCCGTACTCTCCTACCTGATTTTCAAAACCGTCCACTGGGCCGCCCGCAAAGGCCTTCAGGAAACGGATGCCGATGGTCTCCGCGGCGAAGAAAAAAAGCTCACCGCTCGCCAAACAGGCATCCGCGGCGAAACCTACGCCTATTGGTATCTCCGCCGCCAAGGCTACATCTTCGTAGCCCGTAATTTCACTCCCCGCGCCACGAAAGGCGAGCTCGACCTGGTCGGCTACGACGGCCAAACGTTAACCTTCGTCGAAGTCCGCACCCGCACGATCCGCGACGGCCTTTCCGCCCTCCCCGAACTAAGCGTCACTCAAGGCAAGCAAGAACTCCTGGCACGCACAGCTCGGCATTTCCTCTCCGAACGCCGCGTCCGCGAATGCCCCTGCCGTTTCGACGTCCTCGCCATCGACAATTCCCCCGGCCATCCTCCAGTCGTTCGCCTCCACAAAGACGCCTTCAGCCCCCAAATGTAAAATTCCACAAGAAAATCCCCCCAACTCCTTCTCACCGCCGCCAGAAGCGGTACAATCAATTCTCAGGGGCGGTGCACCCCATCGCATTTTCTAACCTCGTCGAGGAGGCTTGCTTTGCCGGAGTTGCGAAGAGACCCGATTACTGGCCGCTGGGTGATTATTTCCACTGAACGTGGAAAGCGCCCCAACGATTTTCTGCGCGAAAGCGTCGCCATTGCTCCCGACAATAAGAATTGCCCATTCTGCCCGGGCCACGAGTCCAAGACTCCACCCGAAATTCTCGTCTACGGCCGAAGCAACGGCGGTGCCAACGCTCCCGGTTGGTCTGTCCGCGTCGTTCCCAACAAATTTCCCGCCCTGGTCATCGAAGGCGATCTCGATCGCGAAGGCGACGGCCTCTTCGACAAAATGAACGGCGTCGGCGCCCATGAAGTCATCGTCGAAACTCCTGACCACGTCGGCTCCCTGGCCTCCTTGCCCGAACGCGCTGTCGAAGACGTTCTCTGGGCCTACCGCGACCGCATGCTCGACCTGAAAAACGACAAGCGCTTCCGCTACGTCTTAATCTTCAAAAATCACGGCGAAGCCGCCGGCGCCTCGGTAGAACACACTCATTCGCAGCTAATCGCTCTGCCCATCGTCCCCCGCCGCGTCCGCGAAGAAGTGGACAGCGCCTGGCACTACTACGACGAAAAAGAGCGCTGCATCTTCTGCGATATCATCCGCCAGGAGCGCGACACCGGCGAACGCGTCATTGGCGAAAACGACCATTTCATCACGCTGGCTCCCTACGCCCCACGCTTCCCGTTCGAGATGTGGCTCCTGCCGAAAGTCCACGGCAGCTCTTACGAAAACAACCAGAGCACCATGTACTCCAGCCTCGCCCGCATGCTGAAAGACACGCTCATGCGCCTAGACGCCGTCCTCGACCGCCCGGCCTACAATTTCATGATCCACACCTCGCCCATCGGCGAAGAAATTAACGACCATTACCACTGGCACATTGAGATCATTCCCAAGCTCACCAAGGTTGCGGGATTTGAGTGGGGAACTGGCTTTTACATCAATCCGACGCCGCCCGAAGAA
>DATFZY010000011.1:0-44439 GCA_035313865.1 Candidatus Acidiferrum sp. | reverse complement strand
CGCACCGCCATCGGCGCGCACCTTGTATTTTCCGGGAGTCAGTCCCACCACTTTGTACCGCCCGCCATCGTCGGCAACCGCGGTGCGTTCCAGTCCGGTCGCCGCGTTCGTAAGCGTCAGTTTTGCGCCCTTCACGCCCAGCCCTTGCGGGTCGCTTACCGTTCCGGAAAGCGCCGCCGTATTCACTTGCGCCGCGGCCATCGCGGCACAACCCAGCACCAACATGCACAGCGTGATCCACGCAAACACACCATGACGTCGCTGCATCTGACTCCTCCTAGTGGAAACCATTGCATTTTCCGCTACCCCTAGCGGAGGCGGGGTGTCCCGCCGAATGATGGCTACTCGATGGAACACTCGGTTTACTTCAATAATCCGTCGAGTTCAATCAAAACTTCTAACGGCAGGACCCCCAAGTCTAGGCCCCAAGTCTAAGCCATGGAGGAGATATTTACACCGGAGGAGGAACAGTTCAGTGGAGAAACTGGGGGGAGTGCGCGGAAAGATAACTACCGTTCAAAGACGTTTTGGTTTAGATCTGCAAGTGCCGCTGAACCAGCTTGCGCAGCTTGTCGCGGTCTTCGTCCTTCATGTGCACGAATTCGACGCCGCTGCCGTCCGGTCCGATATTCCGCACCACGGCAGTGAAATGAATCTTGCGCAGCCCCGAGCGCACTTCCAATTTGATGGAATCGCCCACCGTGAGTTTCTTAGGCGATTCAAGGTAAGCTCCGCCCAGGCTGATCGTCTTCACACGCGCAAGGCCGGCTTGCGCCCCGTCAATGTGCGCCCGCAAAGGTGACTCCAGCGGCACGCGCACATACCTTCGCGGCACAACATAGCTGGTATTCGATGGCGTTGCCGATTCAAACGCCGCCCGTGCACGCGAAGAAGACGGCCGGTCTTCCATCATGGCCAGTGCATCTTCCGCCGCCGCCCGCAGTCCGGACGGTTCCGCAAAAGCCAGTCCTTCGCGGCCTCCCGCAAGCATCTTGAGCAGTTCCGCGGCCTCGATGGCGCGCATGCGGCCAAGCGCTTCGATAGCCTTGATGCGCACAAAGAGATCGCGCAGAACTTCATGCTCGCCCGCGGCAATTTCCATCAATTGCGGCACGGCGGTTGTCTCCATCGCCAGGCCGATTTGATCGATCATCATCGGCACAACCAGCGGGTGTGCATCCGCCAGCACGGCGGAAAACACAAAAGCCGCGGTTTGCGCGGAACCAGCATTCGCAGGACGCGAAAGCTCGCTCACTGCCAGGTCCTGCAAATTCCATTCCCAGCTGGCCAGAGCCCGCGCCAGTCCGCGCAGCAAGCGCTCCGCGTCTGCCGCCGCGAGCAATTTGATAGCTGCGCTCACGCGCTGCCGGCGCGCTTCATAAAGTCGTGTCTCGAGCAGATTCAGCACCGGCACGCCGATCGTTCGCAACAGCCGCGCCATCGCCGCGATCATTTCCGCCCCACGCGGTTCGGTCATCAGAAGTGTCAACCGATCCAGCAATCGCTCCGGGTCGCGCTGCAAGAGCCGCGGCAGAACAGGATCGAGCGGCCGGTTGGCAAGCGACGCATCCACCAGCAACAGCCAGCGGTCTTGCGCAACCAGGCGGAGCGTCAGCGCCGACATATGGTCGTGCTCTTTGTCGCGCGGCGATCGTTCCAGCCCAATCAGAATCGTTTCGAACCCCGTGTAATCGCCGCGAACCACCGCGATACGTCCCAGGGTTTCCAGAAAAGCCGCCAGCAGCGCCGCCGTCTCCGGAATCGTTTCCTTTTCCAACGCCTTCAAAGTCCCGCGGCTCAAATCCTCCGGCAACTGATTGGGCCACAGCGATTCAATGATCGCCGTCATCTCATTCAGTCCCGCAGCCACCGCGCGCCGCGCGTAAACGTTGTCTTGTTCCACGCGCCGCGAATAATTCAGAAGAATATTTCGCGCTTCGCGCCGCGGAGCGTCCGCTCCCGTTTCCGCCAGTTGTCCCAGCGTCTTCTTCAGCGCCACAACCGGCACGCTCCACACATCCGGCCCGCGCAGCACCGCCGATTTCTCTCGCGGCGGCAATTCCAGCCAGAACTTCTCGAAGATCTGTTCCCGGTGTGAATCGTTGGCCCACGTTGTCGCCAGCACCGTCAAATGCTGCGACGAATGAGGTCCTTTGTATTCGCCCGACGTCACTAGCACGTCGCTCAGCCGGCCAATCGTCTGCTTCACCCCGGCAGGTTTAAGCGTCCCGGCGGAAAATTCCGCTCCGAGAAATTCCAGAATCAAACTTTCCGAAAGTCTCACCAGATACGGCTGCGGACGCTCGCCTTCGCGCGGCGCATACTGCGAAATCGAACTAAGCAGCATGCGAACCGTCTCGCGGCTGGCGTCTTCCATCGCTCCGTGAATCGCCCGCGCCGCTTCTTCCGGCGATAGCCCGCGCGCCGCTTCCAGTGGAGGAGTCAGCCGGCCGATCAAGCGCAGCGCGCCGGCAAGATCCTCAAATTCCGGCGGCAGAATGGGCGCATCCGTGGCCTCGCGCGGCGAATTTCCGCCGTACGCCACCAGCGCGCCCATCAGGCTCGCCAGCACCGTATCCACTTTGCGTTCCGTCTGCGTATTAATCGTAATTCCTTCCACGCGATGCTCGAGCAGCTTCGCGGTCCACCAGGAGTTGCCGCCGCGCTTTATAGAATCTTCCGATCTTAGCAACGATGCCTTGAAGAGTTGCGCGAGCGTGTCCAGTTCGCCTACATGAAACTGCCGCCCGAATCCCAGCGCTTGAATTCCCGCGCGCTGCAAATCCAGCGCCAGCGATTGCATTTCGCCGCGTGTATCGGGCAGATGCGCATCGCTCAGCTTCGGCGCCACCAGCCCGCCGCGCTCGATGTGTATTTCGATGCCGTTCACCGCACCGGCAAAATCGTGCAACGCCTCATAAGAAGTGTCCAGACTCTGAAGCCGCCGCGGATGGTTTCTGTCGTAGATGCGTTCCGAGCGGAACAGCAAATGAAGGCAACGCAGTGCGTGGATCAATCCCGCAGTTCGGGCATCCGGAGATGGTCCTGCCGCGTCCCGGTCAGACACCGAGATCGGCCTCGCCTTGTTTTTCGCCGGAGGTTCGGCATGCGGACGCGTTTCCGCGTCGTAACGCTGCTCATCCACCGGCACGATCGCCCGAAGTACCAAAACAATCCCCGCTTGCTTCTATCTGTCGATCCCCGATGAACCAGTCATCAGGAAGGAGTCCTGCCCGCATTCCCCAATGCGGTTGATCGAGGGCAGGGTACCCTTAGCTATAAAGCAAGCACGCCTCCTGCCCCCGAATTCCAAGGCTAAAGCATTTGTTTTGTTTGCGTTAATTTCAGGATACTAGGACTGGCTCAGAGGCTTTGTAACAAAATGTTACGTATTTAGTAGGAGGGGAATGGGCACATCCGGCGATCCGTAAGGACGTAAAACTGCGCAACCTTGATTTCCGTGCACCCTCACTTGGGCTTCATGGTGACCTGAATGTTGCTCGTGCCGCCTTCGCTGGCCTGCATGGTTCGTCGTTCTTGCTGGTAGCCGTCCAGCTTCACGCTGATGGTGTGCAGTCCCGTGGGAACTTGTATTCTGGCTGGCGACATTTGCCCGGTGGATTTCCCGTCTACCAGGATTTCGGCACCCTTGGGAGTCGTATCCACCTGCGCCCAGGCCACTTTAACCGTCGATTTTTCTTTAAGATCCACGTCGAGCTGCGTCTGGATGTTGTCCTTCACCTGCACGCTTCCGGCATAGGCTTCATACCCCAGCATGCGCATCACCAGGTTGTATTGCCCCGGTGCCAAAGGCAGAGTCACAGGGGTCTGTCCGGATTGCTTCGCACCATTAATGAAGACATCCGCCCCTGCCGGTTTGCTGGTGAGATACAAGCCCTTCGCGAGCGACTCGAGCGTCACTTTCTGGTCGACGACATTTCCAGCCTTCACCTGCAATGCGGTTTGCATCGGCTGGTAGCCGTCTTTGGTGACTTCCAGGCTATAGCGAGCGGGGTTGAGGTCGTTGAAGCCGCAAGGCGTCTGGCATTGATTCAGGACGCGCCCGGCTGGTCCGCGCAGAACTGCCGTTGCTCCAAGGAGATCCGTCACGACATGGATTGCGCCATGGCCCGCCGAAGGAACCGGGTGCCCGCCGTCCGCATCCGCCGCTTTAGTATCCGCCACTGGAGTATCCTCATACTCGATATGGTCCACGACACGAACGCTGGCAGGAGCGTCACGCAAAAACTTCAGCAGCCCGCCGTGTTCCGCCGGACGCAATTTCCCGGATAGAACCAGCGTGCTTCCAATAGCCAGCACCTTGGCGCGTCCAACCAGACCCCTTTCAGCTATGGCTTCTTCAATCCGCCCTTTGTATTCAGCCGCTTGCGCACTCACCACCGGTTCGGTCTTCTTCGGCAGAGGCTTTTCTACAGGAATCTCGGAGGCCTTTTTCTCCGGAGGAGCAGCATCGTTGCCCGCCGCAGCCGGAGTATCGTTCGCACCGGGAGTCGCAGAAGCGTTGGCCGTTCCGTTGTCCGCAGGGGTTGTTGTAGCCCCGGTATCCCCATCAGCGGCTTTCTGTCCTGCGTTCAGCTTGCGAACTTCTTCCACAACAGGACGCAGCTTTTGCACGCCGTAGGTGATAACGCCAATAAGAATCAATGCGATAAGAATGGTTCCGACTATGCTCTTTTTCTTTTTCGGGGGCTCTATGTAGGGCGGCACAGGGCCGGTCCGGCGCACGGTAGGTGTCGAGGTTGGGCTGGACGCGCGCACATTCAAAGAGCGCGTCGTCGCATTCACCATCGGATCTTGTTCCTGGGCGTGGAAGTTACGCCCGCCCTGGGCTCCTACGCCCATTCCGGCGAGGGGTAGCGTGGCATTCGGCGCGCCCTGGCTGCTGACCACCATGGTCTTGTCGGGACTTGCGCCTGGAGCGACGCTGCGGTAATTCCGCAAATCCTCGAGCATCTCGCGGCAGCTCTGGTAGCGCGCTTCCGGTTCTTTGGCGAGGGCCTTCATTACGACAGCGCTGATTCCCGGATGGATAGACGGATCAATCTGCCGTGGGGGAACCGGCTCCTCGTTCACTATCTTATAGATAACAGTGGTGATGTTCTGCCCGGGGAAGGGCTTCTCTCCCGTCACCATTTCATATAAGAGAACGCCCAGCGAGAAAATATCGCTGCGGCCGTCGACTGCGCGGCCCTTCACTTGTTCAGGCGACATATAGCTTGGCGTGCCCATTACATGAGCGGTTTGTTGCATGGTCCCGAACTGAAGGATCTTCGCGGTACCGAAGTCGGTGATCTTGACCGTGTCGTCGGCGGTGAGCATGATGTTTGCCGGCTTGATGTCACGGTGAACGACGTTGCGTTCATGGGCAAATTGGAGGGCGCTGCAAGTCTGCTCCATAATGCGCAAAACTCGAGGCAGCGGAAAGGCCTGTGCGCCGTCCAAATGCGCCTGTAAGCTCTTTCCTTCCACCAGTTCCATGGTGATGTAATACAGGCCGTCTTCTTCGCCAGCGTCGAAAACGACCACGATATTCGCGTGCGTCAGCAGGCCAGCCGCGCGGGCTTCCGTCTGGAACCGCGCAAGCAACTCGGGACGCGACAACCCGGTGCCTTCTTCACTCAATTTGATGGTTTTTACGGCGACGGTGCGGCCGATTACCGGATCGGTGGCCTTGTAAACCACACCCATGGCGCCGCGGCCCAGCTCGCTGATAATCTCGTAACGTCCTGCTTTCAAACTAGTTGTCATCGCCCCGTTCGACTTTCCATCCACTCCGCGCACTGACCATGAACTGCCGCGAGCCAAATTTTGGGTCTTTGTATTTAACCACATGGTTAAATACGGGTGCTCTCCGGCAGAGAAAACCGGCCAATCGCCCTGTCGCCACCGCCCAGGACTAGTACCACGGGCAATGGGGAGGTCACCTGCCAACTGCTAAAGTATTGGAAACACGTCTTCCGACACCCGGGCGCCCTATCCTGCACAGTACCCATTAAATTTTCCCTTGGTCAACGCTACTGGGGTACCAGTGTTTCGCACTCGATACGTGCTGGCCGCAGCCTTATTCGGTACTTCCGCGGGGCGAGGAACGGGCGGCTAGGCTGCGCGCTATGGACGCGGCATGGCTTCGCCCGGGGACATGCTCCGCTCGGGCATGGGCACGTTCGTTTCGCGGACGGGCCGGTCGACTTCGCCGGGCCGCGCTGGAGCTTCGAGGCCGTCGGTCAGCAGATAGCCCTGCAAAGCCAAGCCGTTGGTCCAGACGCCTTCCAGCGCTGCGATGTATTCCACCTGGAGTTCGTAGAGTTTGCGTTGCGCATCCAGAACTCGCGGATATGAGGCCAGCATCTGACCGTATTTATCGACCAGCAGGCTGTAGGCTTTTCTTGCGTGGGGGAGAATTTCGTCGCGGTACTCGAGGGCCATCAATTTTGCGTTCGAATATTCGTCCACGACCGTGGCTGCGCGCTCGCGCAGGGTAAGCGCGATCCGCGTCTTCTCCTCCTCGGCGCGCTCCACATCGGCTTTCGCGGCGGCGATGTTGCCCTGGTTGCGGTTGAAGATCGGGATCTCGACGCTGGCTTCCGCGATTCCTTCCCAGCCCTTGGCGAAGGGCACGCTTCCGAGAGTTTCGTGGTTGTACTCCATGCCGGCGCGCAGCAGCAGGTCGGGAATGGGTTCACGCTGTGCGCGTATCAGCGTGGCTTGCGCGCGCCCTGTGGCGGTTTCCGCGATTTCTACGGCGGGACTTTTTTTCGCGATGTTTTCCACGGCTTCTTCTTCATTCAGTTCCGGCCAGCCATGTTCCAGGTCGCCGGCTACCGTCGCCATCGGCATAGCGGGCTGTCCAACCACCGCCGCGAGGGAGCGCCATTCTTCGCGCAGCGTGTTTTCTTGCATGCGCGCCGCCATTCTCATGCGCTGCGCTTCCACTTCTGCTTCCAGGACTTCGGATTCGTCGGCTTGCCCGGTGTTCATCAGTTCACGCTGCGTTTGCGCTGCGTCTTGCGCAATCTTTGCGAGGTCGCGACGAGCGTCGAGCCATTCCTGCGCGGCCAGCACGCGCAGAAACGCCATTTTCACGGCGGTTTCTACACGCGTGCGCTGCTCCTGCGCTTCGATTTCGGCGAGTTTGGCTTCGCGCGCGAGTACATCGCGGCTTTTGCCGAGTTTTCCGGCCGTAACGATGGTCTGCTGCACAAAAAATCCCTGCTTGCCGCCGCCGACAGAGCCGCCTCGGATTTCATCGCCGGTGTAAGCGACAGATGGATTCGGATAGAGACCGGATTGTTGCTGGCGGGCTTTGGCCGCGCGAATCTCCACTTCCGCTTGCCGCAACGTGGGATTTGTGTCACGCGCCATCGTTTCCACCTGCTCGAGCGTAACAATCGGTCCGCCGGCGTTTGCCTGCGCCCGTCCCAGCTGTGGATATTCCGGCTGGACCAGCGGAACGTCGCCGTGATGGTGATGCATTTGCTCCTGCATCGGCATTGCCTGTGATGGCTTGTTGTCTTGCGCCAATCCCGCGCTTGTAAACGCCATCGCTCCTGCCAGAAATCCGACGACAAATCGCGAAGCAAATTTCCTGTTCATCCCCATCTTCTCCGTGAACTCTGAAAACTCTGCGACCTCTGCGTAAATTCTTTTTCGTTCACTACATTCACGATTCATGGTGGTGCTCCGGTTTCTGGTCCTTCTTTCCTTCACTAATACGCGCCATCATTTCTTCGTATTCCTTGTCGGGCAGCACGCGTACCAGAGTCATCATGCCCATCATGTCCGCGCTCCAATTCGGCGGCAGGCCGTGCACTTCGGGCTTGGCCACCGCTTCATCCATGCCCATTTCCATGAACGCGTCCTGGGGAAAGCCCGGCACGCTGTTCGCGTTCTCCGCAATCGGGGAGTGATGGACGTGTTCGAACGGCACGCTTTTCGCCAGCGTTTCCATCTGGCCGAGCGCTTTGGCATCCGTCGAACTCGCCGTTTCGGTGGCGCGGTCGCGCAAAAGGTCCATCATGTTGTTCATCATGTGGTGTGGAAGGTGGCAGTGGACCATCCAGGAGCCGGGATACTTCGCTTCAAATTCAACAACGCGGGCTTGCGCCACTGCCACCAGAACGGTGTTCATCGGATACCAGGTCGATTCCGGGGCGCGGCCGCCCTCCGTCCCGGTTAGAACGAACTGATTTCCGTGCAGATGAATCGGGTGGTGGTCCATGCCCATATTAATGATGCGCATTCGGACGCGGCTCCCGAGACGGGCAATCATCGGGGTGATGGCTGGGGCGGAGACACCGTTGAAAGTGAGCCAGTTGAACTCCATCGCGGCGGTATTCGGAACGGAGTTGTTTGGGAGGACGGCCCACTCCTGAAGAATCACGCCAAAATCGTGATCGGCGCGGGGCTTGTAGGCGCGCTCTGGATGCGCGACGAAGAATCCAATCATACCCATCATTTCCTGCATGGCGCCGTGGGAGTGATAGAAGAATGTGCCCTCCTGATGGACCGTGAATTCGTAGGCGTATTTTTCGCCTGGCGCGATGGGCTTCTGGCTGATCCACGGCACGCCGTCCTGCTCTATGGGAACTTCGAGGCCGTGCCAGTGAATCGAAGTGGATTCGGGCAAGCGGTTTTCGAGGATGATGCGCACGCGTTCGCCTTGCTGCACTTGAATCGTGGGGCCGGGGCACGTGCCGTTGTAGCCCCATGCGTCGATCGTTTTGAATGGAGCGATTTTTCGTTTCACTGGCTCTGCGACCAAATGGAAAACTTTTACGGCGCCGTCCGTCTCGTGCGGCAGATCCGGCAGGTCGGGAGTGACCATGGGCAAGTACGGATCGGACGGGGCCGGGGCAGCTGGGGCTGCTTTTTTCGGGTGGTTGCCGTAGGGACTGTGGTGGCGTCCTTGCTCCATTTCGCGGGCGGTCTGTGGGTCGTTTTCCGGCGTGTCGCCGCGCAGGGCTTCCGCTAGCCCCAGCACGCTTGCGCCTAGAAACGCAGCGTCCTGGATAAATCTTCTTCTTGAACCACTCATGGCTACCTCCTGGGATTCTCTTCTACAACGGAACGTTGGAGCTGCGATTCTAGAAAGGCGGGGCAAGCCCCGCCCCTACAGATAAAATGCCAGTTGGAATTGGAAGTGGCTGTCAGATGCGCAGGATAGTTGTCAGCGGCAGGGAACTTGATAATTCCGATAGAGAGATGGGTTCTCCCCAGCGTGCCGAACTCGCGATATATCCACTGACGGCCGGTTGGTTCGGGTTAGAAATGGCCACAGACGTGAGGTTGCTTCTTCGGTTTTGCGAAGGCGAGGAACGTTCATCGAGCTTGAGGAGTACGGCAGAAATTTCGATTTGCCTGCATGCTTTTGTGGAGGCGGCAATTTGCTGGATACCGCTATCCGCCATGGAGGCCATTTCGTGACATTGTTCTTGAGTTGCCGAGGACGACGAACACGCCCCTGCTGCGCAAAGGGGCGCACAAATTGGGGCAATTAGTATCGCTAGCACTGTCACGAGTGCAAGCACGGCGGTCCTCTGCGAGACCTTCCTCGAGACCTTATGGGTTGTAGCTTTTCGCAGCATGCTGAAAGCCAACGCTACGCGACGGCGGCGCATCCGTCAACTGTAAGCGTCGTGGCAGTCATTTTCAGATTTTGGACGCAGCCGGATACAACGTTGATCGTGATAAAATAATTTTGCCGGGGCTGTAGCTCAGATGGATAGAGCGTAGGTTTCCTAAACCTTAGGTCGGGAGTTCGAACCTCCCCAGCCCCACCACTTTAAGCGGTCTATAGGAACCCAAAAACAAGAACAAAAGCCCAGCCGCGATGGCTAAACCCAGCGCGTTCGTCGGTGGTATTCCCCGCCACCCCACCCGCCGAGATCAACGACTACGGCGATCACAAGAATAATCAAATTGATGCCCACCAGCGGCAGTCGTGTATTCACCATCCAAGCGTAAACAAGAGTCGTGAGAGGCAGAAAGATGAATCCAAGCAGTGGAATAAGCAGCCCATGATAGGCGCGTTGAAGATAATTTGACGTAAGAAAGATGAACACCAGCGCGATTCTGGGAAAGGCCACAAGCAATATGACGATGAGACACGGCATCAGGAAACCGTTCCTTTCTGCTTTGCACTGCCATCGCTAAAATGTGAATGGTCTTGGAATTTACGAAAGGACGCTCCGTCCCAGCCCGGTCGCCTCATATTTCTATGAAGCGTTACAGAGCGTCCTTGGGTGTCGAGGCAATGACAAGGACATTGTCTCACGGCGGGATTCAAGCGTACATCGGGTGAAAGCTGTAAATTTAACGTTAGATTCCAAGTTAGAATCGCGGCATGCCGGAGCCGATGCGTTGAAACGCACAGCCCTTTGCTCCGGTGGCAGGAAGCACTAATTCGGCGGTTGGCCCGGCGGTTGTACAGGCGTCGGATCCGGCTTCAAACCTGGCGCAACCTTATTAAGGCCCAGGCTCTTGAATATGCTCGGCCAATACTCCTTCAGCAGGTTGTTGGCAGCGCCGAACCCAAAGCGGATCCCAAACCGCTGGAATGTTTTTCCCACGGTGCGTTCTGAATCTGGAAGATAGGAGTTGGCCAATCCCTCGGCCGCCAGCGGTCCGAGCGTTCCCGGTATATTGAATTTATACCCGCCCGTGTCCGTTCGAATCATCACCGTGCGGAGCAGCGCGTGCCCCACGCGTCTCTTCATGCTCCCGCCCGCCACAAAGTAGCGCGGGTCTTCGCGCAGAATCGACGGCAACAAAAACGTCCCGAAAAAATGGCTCGAAGCGTCGCTCGCCATCGAAGAACCAAATCGCTTCCCGAATCCTTCGCCGCCTTGTCCGTAACCCGGCAGCGTGCCTCTTGCCTCGCTGATTCCCGCCCCGGCCGCCGACACAAGAATTTGCGGCGGCGATAAGCTGGTGGTCAGGAACAGTTCGAATTTTTGCAGCGAACTCAGCGGTCCAGGGGTTCTCGCAAGATCTGGATAGAAGTAAGACTTGGTCGCGATCAGCCCCATCGGCGTCTGCCAGGGGTTTTTATCCTGTTTTGGCGGGGGCGCGTTCGTGTCTTGCTTCGGCGGGTCCTGCTTCGGCGCCGGATTATCGGGAAGTTCCGTGCCCCAGGGTCCCTTCTGTGCCGTGGCCCCACGGCCCGCAAGCAGGATCAGGATTGCCGCAAATAGAAGGGGAGTCCGTCGGATCATGGCCGCCATAATAGCATGCGTGTTTTGATGCGAGACGCCGCCGCTTCAGCCATAATTTTTATTTGGTGAATCGCGCCAGTCGTTTGCCCACGGCTGCGTTGGTACTGCACTTCGCCCATCGCCGCCGAAGACGTTCTGTTTTCGTTGGCTCTGCGAACTCCGCGTTAAAACCCACACGCGCCACCACCCAGACCGACCCGCCAACTACGGGCCCCTTTGCCCTCACCACGAACTCGTTCCCGATTCCCCCTCTCTTCGCCCCGTGCTATTATCGCCCCACTTTTCAACCCATCTCTCATCCTCCCGAATTGGAGACTGTTATGAACCGCACGCTTCGCATCGTTCTTATCGTTGTCGCCGTTCTCATCGTGATTGTCGTCATCGCGCCATTTCTGATCCCCGTAGACAAGTTCCGCCCGACCATTGAAGAGAAAGCCTCGCAGGCGCTCGGGCGCAAAGTGGAACTGGGCAGTCTCAGTCTTTCTCTCATTGGCGGCTCGCTCTCCGCGGAGAGCATTTCCATTGGCGATGATCCCAAGTTCAGCACGTCGCCGTTTTTGACTGCCAAATCGCTCAAGGTCGGCGTCGAAATTCTTCCGCTGATCTTCAGCAAGACGCTTAACGTCACCGGCATCACGATTGAAAGTCCCGAAGTTACGCTGCTTCACAATGCCGCCGGCCAGTGGAATTATTCTTCGCTCGGCGGCGCCGCAGCCAAGTCCTCTCAGAAGCCCGCCGCAGGCGGTTCCACTTCTCCCGCCGATCTTTCGGTCGACAAATTCACTCTGAAGGACGGTCGCATCACGGTTGGCTCGACCAACTCGCAAAAGCGAAGTACTTACGATCATTTGAATATCGTTGCTTCCAACTTTTCCATGACGTCCAAGTTTCCGGTCACTGTCACCGCCGATCTTCCCGCGGGCGGAAAATTCAAGCTGGATGGAACTGCCGGGCCGATCGATCCGCAAGATGCTTCTCTGACTCCCCTCGATGCCAAACTCACCATCAGCGCCTTGGACATCGCGGCAACCGGATTCCTCGATCCTTCCGCGGGCCTCAGCGGCTTGGTCGATCTCGACGCCAATCTCTCGTCACAAAATGGAGAAGCGGAAACAAAAGGGACCGTAAAGCTGTCCAAAGCTTTGCTCGTTGCCGGTGGATCTCCTGCGGGAGTTCCGGTCACCGTGGATTTCGACACGAAATACAACCTGCACAAGAACGCCGGCGTTCTGAATCCGTCGACGCTCAAAATCGGGAGCGCCGCTGCTCATCTCAACGGGACCTACGAAACGGGCGGAGAAGCCACGGCCGTAAATATCAAGCTCGACGCAAAAGACATGCCGGCCAAAGATCTCGAAGCATTTCTCCCGGCGCTCGGCATCAATCTTCCAAAAGGGGCTTCGCTTACGGCGGGCGCGCTGAATGCGGACATGACTCTCACCGGTCCCACGAACAAGCTGGTTACGACGGGCAGCGTTGGATTGTTTAATGGGAAGCTGTCCGGCTTCGACCTCGGTTCCATGATGTCCGGCGTCGGCTCGCTGGCGGGCATCAAGAGCGGCAAGGATTTGGAAATCGAGAAGCTCACCACGAATCTACGTATGGCGCCCGATGGACTGAAGGCTGACAATTTCATCGCCGTTCTGCCGGGCATCGGCAATCTGAATGGTGCGGGCACGGTCGATTCCAAGAACAATCTGGATTTCAAAATGGCCGCTACCCTGACGAGCGCTCTAGGCGACGCTGCCAGTCCCGTTTCCAGCGTGGGCGGAGTGCTCGGCAAAGCGACTGGTGGCGGAGGCGGCTGCAAGAGCGGCACAACTGTGCCGTTCCAAATTCAAGGCACCACCGCCAATCCAAAATTTATTCCCGACGTAGGCGGACTTGCCGCTGGCATGCTCAAATCGCAACTTGGTTGCGTCGGTGGACTCGGTGAAGGCGTCGGAAAAGACGCCGGGAAGGCCCCCGCCGACGCAGTAAAAACGCTCGGCGGGCTCTTCAAGAAAAAACAGCCTTAGTCGCTTGGCAGCCGGCTTCTTCCGCTTGCCGCTGTATTTTTAGGAAGTTTATTTAGATTATTCGTAGCGGAGAGCAACCATGGGGTCTACACGCATTGCTCGGCGCGCGGGAATCCAGCAGGCCAGCAACGTGATGCTCGAAAGCAGCGCGGAGACCGCCAGATACGTGACTGGATCACTGGGGCTGACACCGACCAGCATGTGCGACATGATTCTCGTGAGGGCCAAGGCACCCACGAGACCAAAGAAAAGACCAGCGGCCACAAGTTGCGCTCCCTGCCGCAGAAGCAATAGGAGGATTTGGCGCGGCGACGCGCCGAGAGCCAAGCGAATCCCGAGCTCCTTCGTTCGCTGCGTCGCGGCGTAGGACACCACGCCGTAGACTCCGACAACAGCGAGCAGGAAGCCGAGCAAGCCCATGGCGGCCGCAAGCGTAGCGCCGAGACGGAACAGAAAAAATCCCAACGCCCCAGCGAGCGATTCCTTCATGGTCTGGATTTCCTCGATGGGCGCGCGGGGGTCGAGAGCGAGAATCTCGCGCTGCACTTCGGGAATGAGCAACTCTGGCGCCAGCGAGGAGCGAATTTGCAAGGTGCGCTCCGAAACGTAATTCTGCGCGAGCGGTAAATAAAAATAAGGCTGAGGGTCCTCCGCGGGAGTTGTGTATTTGCCGTCACGGGCCACGCCGACAACTTCGATGAAGGGCCCCGAATCGCCGGTCACGCTGAAACGCTTGCCGATAGGATTTTCGGCGGGCCAAAACTGTTTCGCCATTGTTTCGTTGACGATGGCGACGCGCTGAGTCGTTTCGCTGTCGGCGTCGGAGAAAGCTCGACCTAAGAGGAGGCGAATGCGCATGGTCTCGAAATAAGGGGGATCCACTGCGTTGAAGAAAATTCCAGGCGCCCGCTGGCCCGCTGGCACGGGTCGACCTTCCACATAGACAGAGCTCTTGTTTCGGCCAGTCGCGATAGGGACGGCTGTGGCCAAGCTGGCGGATTGCACGCCCGGCAGCGCGCGGATTTTTGATTCGAGCGCACGATAGAACTCCGTGGTTTGCGTTGGATTGTAATCGTTCAGGGAAGGATCGATCCGGACATTTAGCAGTTGATTTTGGTCAAAACCCAAATCCATGTGCTCGACGGCGTGGAGGCTGCGGACGAAAAGCCCCGCGACGATCAACAACATCAGCGAACCCGCGACTTGAGCGCCCATCAGATCGCCGCGAACTTTATGACGGACTCTGCCAGGCGCATCCGCGCGGCCGCCTTGATGCAAGACGGTGTTGACATCGGCGCGCGTCGCGCGAAGCGCGGGCGACAGGCCGGCGTAAATGGCAGTGAAAAAGACCGTCGCCAGCGCATAGGCAAAGACGCGCCAATCAAAGCCAAAGCTGAGGCGAATAGGAAGCCTGGACAAATGAGGAATGGAACCGATGAGCCGGCTCAGCCATGCGCCGAGAAACACACCGGCGACCCCGCCAAGCAGAGCAGTGAGGATGGTTTCCGTGAGCATCTGCCGGATCAGGCGCGAGCGCGCACCACCAAGAGCCGCGCGAATGGCCATCTCCCGCTGACGGACGGAAGCGCGGGCCACGAGAATGTTCGCGATGTTCGTGCAGGCCAGCAGCAGAACGATGCCGCCGAGGACCAGAAACACGACCGAAAACATGATGAATGCATTGTTGGCGTAGGGAATGGGACGCGAGAGCCGTTCGTCCATCACGCGCACTCTCAAACCCTTGTCTGTGGCCGGATATTCATCGGCAAGCCGCCGCGAGACCACGTCGAACCGGCTCTGTGCTGCAGACAAAGTAACGCCCGGCTTGAGCCGCCCGAGAACCAGCATTGCATGGATGTCGCGGCTGTTCCAAAAATTGGTGGCTGAGGATTGGTCGAATGCCGTACTGAGCGGGGCGTATGCGTCCATTTCAAAAACGGCGTGCTGGCCGCTGAATTCCTTGGGTGCGACGCCAACAATCGTTGCCGGTTTTGCGTCTACGCGCACCTGCTTGCCGATGACTCGCGGATCGCCGCCGAATCTTCTTTGCCAGAAGCCATAGCCCAGCACGAGGATCGCCGGCTCGCCGGGATGTTCGCCTTCGCCCGAAAGCACGAGCCGTCCGAGAGCTGGCTTTATTCCGAGCGCAGAAAAATAGTTGTTGCTGACGCCGGCGATCGTGAGCGTGTCGCTGTGGCCGTCGGCGGTGAAGTTCAAACGCCACGCCGTGGCCGAGCCAAAGACTTCGCAGATGGGCGCCATTTGCTCGCGGAATTCCACAAATTGGGGATAGGAAAAGCCGAGAGCGCCGAGGGCCGAGCCGCTGGATTGAATCGGCAGAGCCGCGATTTGCTCTGCCCGCGGCACTGGCAGGCGCTGCAGGAGGACGCCATTCACCAGGCCGAAGAGAGCGGTGTTGGCGCCAACGCCGAGAGCCAGCGTGAGCACGACGACGATAGTTACGCCCGGATTCTTGCGCAACACGCGGGCAGCGAAACGAAGGTCCTGCAAGAGAGTCTCGAGCATGGGAAGGCCGCGGCGGTCGCGGTAGACTTCTTTGGTTTGTTCGACGCCGCCTAATTTGATGAACGCATGACGCCGAGCTTCTTCGAGATTCATGCCTGCACGCAGATTGTCTTCGATGTGCATCGCGAGATGCGATTCCATTTCGGCGGCAAGATCGCTCTCACGGCCGGGCTTGCGGAAAAATTCGCCGAATCGAAGAAACCACACGCGGAGTCGTTTCACGCGCACTCCTGCTCCAGCAGCCGCAAAAGTCCAGACGCCAGCTTACAAAACTCATTCATAACGCAGTGCCACCATTGGATCGACTCGCATCGCGCGGCGGGCGGGAATAAAGCTCGCCAGCGCCAGGACGGCCAGCAGCACTGCGCAAGCGAGAGACATAGAGAGCGGGTCGTAAATGCTTACGCCATAAAGCATGCCAGTATGCTCGTGCGGCACAAGATAGAGCGCGCTGCGCAGAATGCGGCCGAGAGCGAGAGATGCGCCAACGCCAAAAAACAAGCCGACGGCTCCAGCAAGGAGCGCGCGGCTAATTGCGTTGCGCAAGATTCGTATCGGAGTCGCCCCAAGTGCGATACGTATTCCAAACTCCTGCGTGCGCTGCTGCACGAAATACGCAACGGTGCCGAAAATTCCGACTGAAACGAGCGCCAGCGCGACGGCGGCGAGGCAGCCGACGAGAATCAGGTTGAACTGGGACCCGCGCATGGAATCGGCGATGACCTGGTCCACCGTTTTGATATCGAAGAGCACCTGGTCTTTATCCAGCGAATACGCGGCATCGCGAGTCGCGCTCAGGAGCGCGCCGCGCGGAAGATTTGCAGAAACGACGAATGTGCCAGTTGGATCCGGACGCTGCGAAAAAGGAACGTAAAGAATGTCGAAAGGAACTTCGATCGGCCCGAACTCTTGCGTGTTCTCCGCAACGCCTACGATTTGAACCGGGGCTTCGCCGGAAACATCCCGGCGCTCGTCGGCAACAAAATCGAGGGTTTTCCCAAGAGGATCTTCGCTGCCGAACAAAGTGTGCACCCCGTTGCGATTGAGAATAGCGACGCGCGGCGAAGTTGCGCTATCGCTGGAATCCATTTTGCGCCCGGCTAGCAGGCGCATGTGGAGAACGTCAAAAAACCCGGGGCCGACCGCGCAGATGATGACACCGGTGCCATGCTTGTGCGGAAGGGGGCGGCCAGCCACGGCCACGGTGGAGAAGAGAAACGAGCCACTCAGAGGGATGCTGCTCGCGAAGGTCACGTTTTGCACGCCAGAGAGTCCACGGATTTGATCGGTGAAGGTGCGGAAATAGCGTCTCTGCTGATCGGGTTGTGCGTACTTTTCGCCGCGCAGAGTAATTCGGAAGGTGAGCGCGCCGGGAGCGTCGAATCCGCGAGGCGCATTTTGCTGGCGAAGAAAGCTCGAGAGAAATAGACCTGCGCCGAACAGCAGGACCAGTGCCAGCGAAACTTCTACGGCAATCAGCAGATTGCGAGTTCGGTGTGCACCCCGTCCGGCGGAAAGCCCGCTCGCGCCTTTGCGCAGCGTTTCGTTGACGTCTACCCGCGAAGAAAAAAGTGCCGGCAAAACTCCCATGAGCAGGGAAGAGAAAACGGAGAGACCCACGACGAAGAGCAGCACGCGGATATCGAGGGAAGCTTCGGTGTGACGGGGAAGCGTGTCCTCATTCCAAAAAACCGCGAATGCGCCGGAGCCCCAGATGCCAAGCAAAGTTCCGGCGGTTCCTCCGGCGAAGGCGAGCAGCAGACTTTCGGCTAGCGATTGCCGAATGAGAGTCGAACGGCTTGCCCCCAGCGTGGCGCGCAGAGCGAACTCCCGGCGGCGAGCGAGGCCACGCGCGAGGAGCAATCCCGCGTTGTTGACGCAGGCGATGAGCAACACCAGCAAAATCGCGCCGGCAAAAAAATAGAGAGAACGCGCACTGGACTCCGTCCAGGTCACGCGGAGGTTGGTGACCGCGGCGACGTCTTCCGACTTCGCTCCTTCGGCTTGCAGTTGGCGCTGGAGGATACCATCGAGTTCGGCGCGCGCGCTCTCGGCGGTAGCGCCGCCTGCGAGCCTGCCAATGACGTAGAGGCCTCGGTCAAGTTTTGCCGTAGGATCCATTGCAATCGGGACGTAGATTGCCGGCTCGGGGATGAACTCAAACCGCAAGCGAGCCGGGGCGATACCCACGACAACGTACGACTCGCCATCGATGCGAATCGGCTTGCCGATTACGTCCGGGTCGGAAGCGAAACGCGTCCGCCACAATTCGTTGCTGAGAATGGCCACGCGATCGGTACCAGTGTTTTCTTCTTCAGCCAGGAAAATGCGTCCACGTTCGACTGGAAGATCCAGCGTCTTGAAAGCCGAAGCCGTCAGCGGCATAACGAACACGCGCTCGGAGGTGCCTCCCGCGGCGAGGTTGCGATTTGCCGGGTAGTTGTAAGCGCCGAGACTGGAGAATTGATGATTTTGCGCGGCCCAAGCAAGGTAGACCGAGTTCGGAATTACATCCCATTGGCGATGATTGTCGCGAAGAACGGTGTGGATATCCACAAGCCGTTCGGAATCAGGGAAGGGAAGAGGGCGCCAGAGTTGCGATTCGAGAACGCTGAAGATGGCGGTGTTCGCGCCGATGCCGAGAGCCAGCGTGAAAACCACGACAAAGGTGAAGCCGGGATTTTTGTGCAGCATCCGGAAAGCGAAACGCAAATCACGCAAGAAAGTTTCGAGCAGCGGCAATCCGCGCCGGTCGCGATAGTTCTCCTTTGTTTGCTCGACACCACCGAGCTTCATAAGCGCATCGCGCCGCGCCACTTCCGGAGCCATACCGGCGCGCAAATTGTCTTCGATGTGCATGGCAAGATGGCTTTCCATTTCCGCAGAAATCTCGCGCTCGCGAGTTTCCTTCTGGAAAATTCCAGCCATCCGTCTTAGGAATGCGCGCAAGTGTCTCACGGATATTCCTTTCACTCGTAACGCAGCGCAACGATCGGGTCCACCGACGCAGCGCGCCGCGCGGGGATCGCGCTCGCGACAAGTGCGACCACGATCACGGCAATAAGTGCACCAACAAACGACAGCGAATCCCCAGGCAGCACACCGAAGAGCATTGAGCGCATCAGTTGCGCACCCGCGATCGCTAGCGGCACGCCAACCGCGATGCCCGCCGCGCTGATGAGCAAACTCTCGCGCAATACCATCCAAAGCACTTCAGACCGCTGCGCCCCCAGCGCCATGCGCACGCCGATTTCCGATGTTCGCCGGCTCACGCGATAAGCGAGCGTTCCATACAAGCCCGTAGCTACCAGCAAAGCCGCAATGAGGCCGAAGAACATCGCCAGGCGCGCGAAAAGCCGGGGCTGCGAAAAGGATTCTTCGAAGACGGCGCGCTGTGCCAAAGGCTTCTGCATCGGCAGGTTAGGATCCAACTCGCGCAAGGCAACACGCAGGTCCGGAATCAACGCCAGGGGATCGCTGGAGGTGCGTACCTCAACTTCCATATCGGAAACCGAGCTTCGTTGAGAAAAAGGGAAGTAGAGCACGGGCCGCGCTTTCTCGCCGACCGACGTGTATTTGCTGTCTGCGGCGACGCCCACAATCGTGAACTGGCGTTCGGCTTCCACTCCGCCAACCATGTGGCCCAAGGGCGAATTCTTGGGAAAAAAGCGTCTGGCAAACGTTTCGTTGATGACGGCGACCCGTGGCGCCTGGCGGCCGTCGGCGTCCGTGATGTCGCGCCCTTCCAGCAATGAAATGCCGAGGGTATGAAGAAAATCGGGCCCTACGTCGTTCGAACGCATCCCGACTTGTTCCCACGAGCCCGAAGGCGTTACACCGTCGATGGAATAAACATTGTTGTCGCTCCAGCCGGAGCCCAGACGGTTTCCGAGCAACGTGACGGACTCCACACCGGGCACCGCCCGCACCCGCTGGACCAGCCTCTGGTAGAAAAGTGTCTTCTCGTCGTCGTTGCGCGTGTTCAGCGGGCTAGTGCCAAATACCAGCAGACCCTGCGTGCGCAGGCCGAGCGGAAGTGTCTCGTAATTTCGCAGCGAGCGCACCAGCAGCCCCGCGCCCAACAGCAAAGTCAAACACAGCGCCATCTGCGCCGCGACGACCATCTTGTCCGCCCAGGAACTCTGTTTGCTTCGTTGAGATGGTGCGTTCGAAGCCTTCAGTGTGGCATTCGCGGAGGCACTTAGCACGTTGCGCAGCGGCGCCAAGCCGAAAACGACCGCGCAGGCGAGCGAAATCCCCAGCGTGAACAGCAGTACGTTGCGGTCCAGCGAAAAGGGAAGCTCGATCTGTGACCATGAGGCCAACGCGCTGCTGGCGGAGACCGCGAAAAACAAACCCAACAACGCTCCCGCGCCGACCAGCAGCAAACTCTCTGCGAGTAACTGACGTAGCAGGCGCCCCGGCCCCGCGCCGAGAGAAATGCGCAAAGCAAATTCGCGCTCGCGGGCGGAGTTGCGCGCCACCAGCAGCATGGCCACGTTGGTACACGCGATAAGGAGCACCAGCGCAACCATGGCCATCAACACTTCAATCGGCTGCTCGTATTGATCGCGCACCACCTGGATGCCTCGCGCGGGCGCCAGTGCCAGCAGCGGCTTAAACTTTTTCGGATTCGCATCGCCGACGCCAATCCACGCGGCTCGTTGAAACGGAGGATCGAGAATAGCCAGTGCTTGCGGCAAGGAAACGCCCGGCTGCAGCCTCCCGATCAGCCTAAGGCACCACCATTTGGGCGTGCCGTACAAAGTGTTCATCGAGGGGGGATTGCCCCAGGCGTTCAGCTCCGGCCGGTTTTGCAGCGGGATCCACAGATCGGTAGCATTCCCGCGATCCAGGCCATAGAAGCCCGGCACGGCTACTCCAACGATAGTGATCGGTACGCTTTCGACGTAAATCGTATGGCCGATAACGGAGCTACTGCGCCCGAAGCGCGTGGTCCAGTAAGCATAACTAAGCACCGCGATCGGCGCGTGCACGCGCTCGTCTTCGATGGTAAAACCACGGCCGAAAGCAAATCCGGCGCCCAGTCCCGAAAAAAAGTTTCCGCTGACCATATCCACCGCGGCCTCTTCCGGATCCTGCCCGATACGCACAGGCGTTTTGCCGATCGCCAGCGGAACGTACGCCATCAGATCCGAAAACGCAGTGTGCTCCTGGCGAAGGGCTTCAAATTCCGGGTCCGAAAAGGACGTGTCGCCGTCGCCCGTGTTCCAGGCACCCGGAGGCTGGTCGTTGGGCAGAGTCAGATGCACCAGTTGTTCCGGATGGGGCAGCGGCAGGCCGCGCAGCAGGACGCTGTTCATCACACTGAACATCGCCGTGTTCCCTCCAATGCCCAGCGCGAGCGTCAATATCCCGACAAGAGTGAAGCCAGGATTCTTGCGAAGCAAACGAAAGGCGTAACGGCAGTCCTGAACCGTGGTTTCCAGAATCGGCAGTCCGCGCCTGTCGCGATAGCTTTCTTTCGTTTGTTCCACGCCTCCGAGTTTCATCATGGCTTCCCGCCTCGCTTGCTGTGGGGACATGCCCGCGCGCAAATTGTCTTCGATGCGCATCGCAAGGTGGCTTTCCATCTCCGCCGAAAGCTCGCGGTCGCGCCGCTCTTTGTTGAAGACGCCGCCCAGCCGAGAAAACCACGCCCGCAACTGCCTCATGGGTGCTCCCGTTTTCCAAACAGAAGTGAGCCGATCGCGGATGCCCGGGATCTATTCATAACGGAGCGCCGCCATGGGATCCACGTTCGTTGCGCGTCGCGCGGGCAGGTAACATGCAAGAACAGCTACTGCTGTCAGCCCGAGCGAAACTGTGGCAAACGTTAACGGATCGCTGGCTCCGACTCCATAAAGAAGGTGCGAGAAACTGGAGAGGAGGCGCGCGAGAATTAACGCGGCGGCTGCCCCGATTGCGAGTCCCGCGAGAGCCAGACGAAGACCGTGCCCAACTACCATGCGAAAAATGTTTCGCTTCTCCGCGCCCAGCGCCATGCGAATTCCGATTTCGTTCACGCGTTGGGCTACCGAGAAGGAAATCACACCATAAATTCCGACGGAGGCCAGCAGCAACGCCAAGCCTGCAAAGGCGCCAAGCAGGGTCATGGGAAATCGCTGCGACGACATGGATTCCGAGACGAGCTGCTGCATGGTTCGTACGCTGTAAACGGGCTGATCGCCGCCGGTTCCGTACACCACCGCTTCGATCGCAGGCAGAACCGCGGCGTTATCGAGCGGAGTGCGAACAGTCACTGTGATGCCGTCATAGAAATTGGCGATCCACTCGTCGGAAAGCTGGTAGAGCGAGGCGTAGATCTGGTTTTGGATGAAGCGATTGGCGCCGACTGTGGTTGACTCGGGATTTTCCAAGTTACCCAAATCCCAGTGTTGAACGTGGCCGACCACGCCGACAATCTGGACAGGGCGCCAATGAGGAATCGTCAGGATCTGACCGATGGGATCTTTGCCGGGAAAATACGTGCGCGCGAGAGCGCTGTCAATGACGGCGACGGGAGGCGAGTTCGTCGTGTCGTCGGTTGTGAGATAGCGCCCCCGAAGGAGGCGGATTCCCATTACGCGGAGGTAGTCGGGGCCGGTCCAATAGAAAAGCGCCCGCGGAGCCTCTGGAATCGAAGCGGATTCTTGCGTGCCAACGAGGAAGGGGCCGCTATTCACTTCCTGGCTTAGGGGAACGAGCACGGTGAGGTCTGCCGCTTGTACGCCGGGGATTTGGCGGATTCGCTCGATCAATTGCTTGTAGGCAAGTTGCTTGCTCGATGGAGTTTTTGCCAGCGAAGGCGAAAGGCCTACCTTGAAGGTGATGACGTTGTGCGGGTCGAACCCGGGATTAACTTCCCATAAGTGGTGGATGGTGCGGAACAGCAGGCCAGCGCCTGCAAGTAAGACCAGCGTCAGAGCCATCTGGACTATCACGAGACTGCTTTGAGCACGATGATGGGAACTCGTAAAACCGCGGCCACCTGCTTTCAGCGAGGTTTGCAGATCGGCCTTCGAACTCTTGAGAGCGGGCGCGAGGCCGAACAAAATGCCAACGGCCACCGAGGCGCAAAACGCGAAAAAAAGGACAGAAACATTTACGCTTATGTTCGCGCTCCGCCGCAACAGTTCTCCCGGTGCGGCCGCGAGCGCCACGCTGAGACTCCATCTTGCAGCCAGGAGTCCCAAACCACCGCCCGCGAGAGAAAGAAGCACGCTCTCCGTAAGCAACTGCCGCACGATGCGTGCACGGCTCGCGCCAAGCGCGGAGCGAATGGCAAACTCGCGCGTGCGGGCAGCGGAGCGCGCAAGCAAGAGGTTCGCGACGTTTGCGCAGGCGATGAGCAGGACAATTCCAACCGCCCCGAGCAGCAAGAGGAGCATTCCACCTGTGTCTCCAACGATTTCCTGCTTAAGCTGCGCGACGTGCGTCGCCAGACCCCGGTCCGCGGCGGGATAAAGACGATCGAGATTCTCCTGGACCGCGTCCAGCTCGGACTGAGCCTGGGCAATGGTTACCTCAGGCTTCAAGCGGGCAATACAGACGATCCTCGGGATGGTTCGATCCTCGAGGAGAAGTGGATTGCCCTGTCCGACCGGAATATAAAAGTCTGCGTTGTCTCCGAACCAGAACCCCGCCGGGGCGACGCCGACAATGGTGTAGTCAACTTCATCCAAAGCGACCGACTTACCAAGCGCATCAGCGCTGCCATGAAACCGCTCTCTCCACAAGCGATCGCTGATGATGATGACTGGCGCGCCGCCGTGCTTGTCTTCTTGCGGCGAGAATTCGTGTCCAAGGGCAAGGTTTACGCCTAGCGTGCTGAAGAAACCCGAGGAGATGGTCCTGCCCTCCAGGCGCTCTGGCGTGCCGGGGCTTGTAAGGTTGTAATCGTCGCTTCCGCCTTGGCCGGCCATTTGCTGGAAGGAGCGGGAGCCCCGTTGCCAATCAAGAAAGTCCGGGTGTGAGACCCACACCGGATGCTTCAGCGTCCGGTTGTACTCTCTAATCAGCACCAGCCGATCCGGCTGAGAGTAGGGCAGCGGGGCCAGTAGAACGCCTTGCACGATGCTGAAGATGGCACTGTTTGCGCCGATGCCGAGTGCGAGGGTGAGGATAGCGACGGCAGTGAAACCAGGAGATTTGCGCAACATGCGAAACCCGTGGCGAATGTCCTGGGAGAATGATTCGACCAGTGGCAGGCCGCGGCGCTCACGGTAGCTCTCTTTGGTCCGTTCCACGCCGCCAAGTTTCATGATCGCCTCTCGCCTCGCTTGCTGCGGTGACATCCCCGCGCGGATGTTGTCTTCCACGTGCATCGCCAGATGGCTTTCCATCTCCGCGGAAAGCTCGCGCTCGCTCCGCTCTTTATCGAACACTCCGCCAAGCCGGGAGAACCACGCCCGCAAACGCCTCATAAACCCCTCCGCAAAATCCGCTAAGACCTCTCCTCGCCCGGTGCCAGAAAGCGCGCAAGTATTGCGGTCGTCTGTTCCCAATCGCGCTCTTCCTTATTCAATTGCTTCCGTCCAGCGCGTGTCAGCTTGTAATACTTCGCTTTGCGGTTGTTGTCCGAGAAGCCCCACTCCGACGAGATGTAGCCCTCCTGCTCCAGCTTCAGCAAGGCGGGATACAACGTCCCGTAATTCACCGCCAGCAGATCCCCGCTGGTCTGCTCGATGCGCCGCGCAATCCCGTACCCATGCAGCGGACCCATCGCCTGCAGCGTCTTCAGCACCATCAGCGCCAGCGTCCCCTGCCAAACATCCGCCTTTTCGCCCATCGTTCTCCTCTCGGTTCCTATGGGAAGCCCATACCGAAGGTGCCACAGTTCCTATGGGATGACAATAGAAGAGACGATCGGCGTCGCCATTTGTTTCATGCCTTTTTCAGATTTTCTTTGAATTCGACGCGGCGGAAGCCTCACCTGCCTGCCCCGCTCTACTGGCTCCGTTTTTCCGCCGCGCCTTGACTCTTCCGCAACTTCTGACTAGCCTCATGCGTCTACTTCAGCAGACGGTTAGGGATGGTGGTTCCTATCTTTTCCCCAAAAGGAGCTTGCATGCGTTCTGTCCTCGCGCGCCGGTGCCTCTTTGCACTCGCGTTTTTCGTAGCACTCTTCGCTCTTCTCGCCGGCGCGCCACAAGGCGCCGCGCAAGGCGGTGAGCCGCAATATTTTGCGATTCGCGGCGCCAAAGTCGTTCCCGTCTCCGGCCCGCCGCTGGAAAACGCCACGATCGTCATGGCTCACGGCGTCATCACCGCCATCGGCAAAGACGTGACCATTCCCCCCGACGCCTGGATCATCGAGGGCAAGGGTCTCACGGTCTATCCCGGCCTTTTTGATGCGTTTACGGACGTCGGTATTTCGTCACCGGCTCCCACGCCGGGCGCCGAAGCCGGCCCGCGCCGCGGCGGTGAAGTCACCTCCCGCGGTCCTGAAGATCGTCCTTCAACTACACCTTGGCGTAGCGCCGCTGACGAAGCAACCTTCAGCGACAAACGCGTAGAATCCTGGCGTACCGCCGGCTTCACCACGGTCGTCTCCGCTCCAAAGGGCGGCATGTTCCCGGGCCAAGCCGCCGTCCTCGATCTCGGCGGCGAACGCGCCAGCGACATGGTCGTCAAAACGCCGGTAGCTATTCCCGTTTCGTTGCAGCCCGGCGGCGGCTTTGGCAATTTCCCCGGCTCCCTGATGGGCGCGCTCGCCTACGTCCACCAAGTCTGGATTGACACTGACTGGACCGCCCACGCCCAGGCCGCGTACGAAAAGAATCCCAAGGGCGTCGCTCGTCCGCGGTACGACCGCACCGAAGCCGTCCTCGGTCAGGCCCTTGAAGATCACACCCTCGTCCTGATTCCCGCGAATAACTCCGTACAGCTCCGCCGCGCTCTAGAACTCGCGGACGTTTGGCAGGTGGACAGTTGGCAGATGGACTGCGTCATCTACGGAGGCCAAATGGCTTACGAAGTTGCCCCTGAAATCGCCGCCCAGAAAATTCCGGTCCTCGTCAATCTGAAATGGCCCGAAGCCGAGAAAGACACCGACCCCGACGAAAAGCCATCTCTGCGGGCTCTCCGCTTCCGCGACAAAGCTCCCTCGTCCCCAGCAGCTCTCGCCAAAGCAGGCGTCAAATTCGGTTTTTACTCCGGCGGTATCACCGCCCCGAAAGACATCCTTAAAGCAGCGAAGAAGTCCATCGACGCCGGCCTGGCCCCTGATGCCGCATTGCGCGCACTCACTCTTTCTCCCGCCGAAATTTATGGAGTCGCCGACCGCCTCGGCTCCATCGAAAACGGCAAAATCGCCAATCTCGTCGTGACTGACGGCGATCTCTTCGAAGAAAAAACCAAAATCAAACTGGTCTTCGTGGACGGCCGCAGATACGAAATCCACGAGCCAGAAAAGCCCAAAGACCCGCCCAAAGGAAACCTGTCCGGCAAGTGGAAGCTCTCCTACACCACGCCGGAGGGCGCGGAAGAATCCACTCTCGATCTGCAGATGGCCGCCGACGGCTCGCTCTCCGGAACGACCTCCAGCAAGCGCGGCACAACCAGCATCATCAGTGGCTACCTCAGCGGCGACAAATTCAGCTACACGATCAACATCCCCGTCGAAGGCAATGCAACCGACGTAGTCTTCACCGGCACATTTGACGGCACCACGCTCAAAGGCAACATCGACGTTCTCGGCTACTCCATCGAATTCACAGGCGTCAAACCGACAGCGAACGCCTCAAACACAGCGGCCTCCGCCACTAGGAGCCAAATCAAAAATGGTTCATCCGTTTCTGGAGGTGCACTGTGAAAATTTCATTTGCACTCTTTAACGAGCGTTCGCGCACAGCCATTCTTTGCGCGCTCGTCTTCGCGGCGCTCCCACTCCCATCAACATCCCGCGCCGCTACTCCGCCTGCAACTGCGCCAGACGCGCCTTCTGTCATCCTCATCCAAAACGCCACCATCCTCACCGTCTCGCACGGCACCATCGAGCACGGTTCCGTCCTTATTAAGGACGGCAAAATCGCCGAAGTCGGCACCTCCATCAAAGCCCCCAAAGACGCCCAGGTCTTCGACGCCGCAGGCCAGTACGTAATCCCCGGCATCGTCGATTGCCATTCGCACATCGCCGTCGATGGCAGCGTCAATGAAGGCAGCATCTCCGTATCCTCCATCGTCAACATCGCCGACGTCCTCAACCCGGATGACATCGACATCTACCGCGACCTCGCCGGCGGCGTAACCGTCGCCAACGTCCTTCACGGCTCCGCCAACTCTATCGGCGGACAGACTGTCGTCATCAAACTGCGCTGGGGACAGCCTGCCTCGAAGCTCCCCTTTGAAGGCGCCCTACCCGGAATAAAATTCGCTCTCGGCGAAAATCCCAAGCGCTCCAATTCCGGCGGCCTCGCTTTGACGCCGCGCTATCCCACCACGCGCATGGGCGTCGAGGAAACCATTCGCGCCGCCTTCACCGAAGCCCGCGACTACCAGAAAGCCTGGGCCGATTACGACAAGCGCGCCGCCGCAGGCGACAAAAACGCTGTCGCCCCGCGCCGCGATCTGCGCCTCGACCCGCTCGTCGAAGTTCTTCAGGGCAAGCGCTATGTCCACGCCCACTGCTATCGCGAAGACGAAATCCTCATGCTCCTGCGCGTGGCCAAAGAATTCGGCTTCAAGGTCCGCACTCTCCAGCATGTCCTCGAAGGTTACAAAGTCGCCGACGAAATCGCCGCGGCAGGCGCTGGCGCATCCACCTTCTCCGACTGGTGGGCCTATAAAGTCGAAGCCTACGACGCCATTCCCTACAACGCGGCTCTCATGACACACCGTGGCGTAATCGTCTCCATCAATTCCGACGACGCCGAAGAAGCCACGCACCTCAATCAGGAAGCCGCCAAGACCATCAAGTACGGCGGCCTCACCCACGACGAGGCTCTCAAGCTCGTAACCCTGAATCCCGCCATCCAACTCGGCATTGACAACCGCGTCGGCTCCATTGACGTCGGCAAGGACGCCGACCTGGTCATCTACAATCACGACCCGCTCAGCGCCTACGCCGTCGTCCAAAAAACGCTCATCGACGGCCGCGTCTACTTCGATCGCCAGCGCGACATTTCCGAACGCCAAGCCCTCGAAAATGAAAAGAAAGCTCTCATGGCCAAAGAAAAGAAGGCCGGAGAGAAAAAGCCCGACGCCACAATCGAAATGGGCAAAAAACCAGGCGCCAAGCCCGACGAGAAAAAATCGGACGAAAAGAAACCCGACGACAAGCCCAAGCCGCCGCAAGCAGACGCCGTCACCGGAGGTGCTCTGTGAAAAGCGCCAAACTGACTCAACGCCTCGTCGCTATCGCCATCGCTGCAGTCGCTTGCACTTTCTTTTTGAGCGCCTCAGCGCAAGCCCAGACTCCCACAACTTACGCCCTGACCCACGCAAAAATTTTCACCCTGGCAGGCGCCCCCATCGAAGACGGCACGCTGGTCATTCGTGACGGCAAGATCGCCGCCGTTGGCGCAAACGTGGAAGTCCCCACCGGCGCGCAAATCATCGACGCGAAGGGTCTGCAAATTTATCCCGGCCTCTTCGATCCCCTAACGCAAATGGGCCTAAGCGAAATCTCCGCCGTCAACGCAACAGTCGACTCTTCCGAAACCGGCCCGTACAATCCAGACGTGGTTGCAGCCACAGCCGTCTTCCCCTCCAGTGAACACATTCCAGTGACCCGCGCCGCGGGCATCACCGAAGTCCTCGTCGCCCCAGCCAGCGGCGGCTTCGATTTCAACGGCTCGCGCGGCGTCATCGGCGGCCAGGCCTCCGCGATCCATCTCTCCGGCTGGACCATCAACGAAATGCTCCTCAAAAAAACCGCCGCCATGGTCCTGACGTGGCCCACAATTCAAACGTCGTCCTTCGATTTCGCCACGTTCTCCCGCAAAGAAAAGCCCTTCAGCGAAGCCAAGCAGGACTACGAGAAGCAAGTCAACGAGCTAACCGACTATCTCGACCGCGCCCGCCACTACGCCCAGGCCCTGGGCCACGGCGGCCCCTCCGATTTCCAGCGCGACGTAAAACTCGAAGCCCTCGCCCCAGTCCTCCGCGGCCAGTTGCCCGTGCTCGTCTTCGCCGATCGCGCCCGCGACATTCGCAACGCCGTCGAATACTGCGACAAGCAAAAACTAAAAATGATTCTCGCCGGCGGCGAGGAAGCCTACCAGGTAAAGGACCTTCTCCGCTCCAAGGGCATCCCCGTCATTTTGCGCCCAACTCTGACCCTGCCCGCGGAAGAAGACGACGCTTACGACCGTCTCCTCACGCAACCGGCCGAACTAGCCGCCGCAGGCGTGAAGTTCGCCTTCGGCAGCTTCGACAATTCCTTCGCCCGCCGTCTCGGCCAGCAAGCCGCCAACGCTGTAGCCTACGGCCTGCCCTATGAGGAAGCCCTCAAAGCCGTAACGATTTATCCCGCGCAAATTCTCGGCGTGTCCGATCAGGTAGGCACCCTCGAAACCGGCAAAATCGCCAACATCATCGTCACCAACGGCGACCCGCTAGAACTAACCACGGACATAAAGTTCCTTTTCATCAAGGGTCAAAACACGTCCCTGGACAATCGCCATCTCCGTCTCTACGAAAAATATTCAAACCGCCCCAAACCCACCGCTGCAAACTAACTAATCGGCACCTCGTTGTAGGGGCGCAACATTGTTGCGCCCCAAACATCGAGGCGTAAGCAGGCCGTTGCGTGTCTTCGTCTTTGTAGGGACCGGGCTTGCCCGGCCCTTTTTATTTGCTCGCGAAACCATCCATCGCATCATCCGTCAGACTCATATAGACTCTCCGCGCCCAAGGGAGAACCACACAAATGAATCTCTTCCAAGACCTCCGCTACGCCTTCCGCCTCCTAACCAAAAGCCCCGCCTTCACGCTCATAGCCATCCTCACTCTCGCCCTCGGCATCGGTGCGAACACCGCCATCTTCAGCGTAGTAAACGGCGTCCTCCTCCGCCCGCTCCCCTTCCGCGATCCCGCCCGCCTCGTCCTGATCGCCGAAAAAAGCTCCTTCCCCGTAATCTCCACTTCCTACGAAAACTATCTAGATTGGCGCGACCAAAGCCACTCCTTCGAATCCATGGAAGCCACTCGCGGCGCCGCCACCACTCTAACCGGCGCCGGGGAACCCCTCCGCCTCAACGCGCGCATGGCCACCGCAGGCCTCTTCCCCATGCTCGGCATCAAACCGGTCCTAGGCCGCACTTTCCTTTCCGAAGAAGATCGCGCCGGCGGCACGCCGGTAGCTCTCCTGAGCTACGGCCTCTGGCAACTCCACTTCGGTGCCGCGCCAGACATTCTCGGCAAAGTCATCAACCTCGATGCGCAGCCCTTCACGGTCGTCGGCGTCCTCCCCGCCGGCTTCCAGATTCTCCAGCCCGCCGATGTCTTTCTCCCCTTCATGCCTTGGGCAAAAACCCTCCCCGACGATCGCAACTGGCACCCCGGCATCATCCCCCTCGCACGCCTGAAACCCGGCGTAACAAAAGAGCAAGCCCGCACCGAAATGCTCGGCATCACGAAGCGCCTCGAGCAGCAATATCCCACCTACAATACCGGAACCAGCGCCGACGTCATCGGCTTGCAGGATCAGATCGTGCAAAATTCCCGCCCCGCCTTGCTGCTTTTGCTCGGCGCCGTAAGTTTTGTTTTGCTCATCGCGTGCGTCAACGTCGCCAATCTTCTACTCGCCAGAGCCGCTTCTCGCGGCCGTGAAGTCGCCATTCGCACAGCAATGGGCGCAGGCCGCGCCCGCGTCCTCCGTCAACTCTTAACCGAAAGCGTTCTCCTCTCGCTCGCAGGCGGCATCCTCGGCATTCTGATGGCTTGGGCCTCCCTCGGTCCGCTCCTAAAAATTGCCGCAGGCAGCGTCCCGCAAGGCGCCCCGATTGGTCTCGATCCTTGGGTCCTCGCCTTCACCGCCGGAGTCTCTCTCGTAACCGGCCTCCTCTTCGGCATCGTCCCCGCTCTCCGCACCGCAAAACTCGATTTGCGCGAAACGCTCAACGAAGGTTCCCGCGGTTCCACAGCAGGCCCCGGCCAGCACCGCCTCCGCGGCGCGCTCGTCGCCGCAGAAATCGCGCTAGCGATGCTCCTGCTAGTCGGCTCGGGTCTCCTCCTCCGCAGTTTCTCCCGCCTCCAGGAACTCCCGCCGGGCTTTCGGCCCGATCATCTCCTCGTAGCCGATATTCCCCTCTCGCAAACGGCCTATGCCAAGCCTCAGGACCGTTACCAGTTTTTCGATCGCCTGGTGGATCGCGCCAAGACACTTCCCGGCGTTCGCTCCGCTGCGGCAGCCTCTTTCCTTCCCGTCAGCGGCGGCGGCTCCATCATCCACTTCAACATCACCGGCCGTCCTCCCAAAACTCCTCATGACTTTGTCGCCGCCGGCTATCGCACCATCACGCCCAATTACCTGGAAACTCTCGGCGTCCCATTAATGCAAGGCCGCCTTTTCACCGCCGCCGACAACGACAAGTCCCCCGCGGTGGTCATCATCAACACCACCATGGCCCACACGTTTTTCCCCAGCGAAAATCCTCTCGGCAAACGCCTCCAACTCGGCGCCCTGCCCGAGCAGGAAGTCCCCACGATGGAAATCGTTGGCGTGGTCGGCGACGTACTTCCCGGTCTCGGCATCGATCCGCAATCAGAAATGTATCTGCCCTACAGGCAGGCGGATTTGCTTCTGCCGGTCTTTCAGCTTTCCGTCGTCATGCGCACCGCGGGCGATCCCCTGCAGCAAACGTCCGCCCTCCGCAGCGCTCTAGCGGAAATCGATCCCAATCAACCGTTAGTGAAAGTTCGCACCATGGAAGAAAACATGGCCACCACGGTAGCCGAGCCACGCTTCCGCGCCTGGCTCATCGGCATCTTTGCGATGCTCGCCCTGGTGCTCTCCGCGGTTGGCGTCTACGGCGTCATGTCCTACACCGTCACGCAGCGCATCAGCGAAATCGGCGTTCGCGTCACCATGGGTGCGCAACCCACCGATGTTTTCCGCCTAATCGTCGGCGAAGGCTTGCGCTTGGCCCTCATCGGCGTGGGAGTTGGCCTCGCAGCGGCTCTTGCCCTCACGCGCCTGCTGAAGACCTTCCTCTACGGCATCAGCGCCTACGACCCGCTCACGTTTGTCGGCGTCTCCGTCCTCTTAACGATCGTCGCCGTAGCCGCCTGCTATTTCCCAGCCCGCCGCGCCACCCTCGTCGACCCTTTGGTCGCCTTACGATACGAGTAGCCGCCCGTCTCCGCTCCGGTTAAGGCTCGGTAGCTGGCCGCGCCCCCAACCTCTGTGCTCGGAATTCTGTCGTGCCGTAGCGAACCTTTAGACCGATCACTGCGCCAGAGTTGTCCTTCTGCATCACGACACGCCCGAAGAACTTGCGGTCGAAGAATTCATTCGGCTGAAGGGGAACGAGCGGCGCGCGACTGTTTCCGAGCTGCAGCAGCAGGTACCCAGGCTGCGGAATTAGTGTAAATTTCGCGTTTGGCGCAAAGTAATCCGGTCCGTACTGATATTCGCCTGCGTAGGACGCCAGCGCGGATTGAGGGACATCCACTGCGTGCATGGGCGGAGGCACGGGTAGTTGGCCGAAGACAATCGCGGCAAGAGCTTCTGCGATCGGATCTTGCGTGACGGTGCCGTAGCTGTTGCTCAGAAGTATTATGGTCAAATCATCGTCCGTGAAACGGTCCAATTCCGCGGTAAATCCGGGACTGCGACCCTTCGCGGACATAACACGGTGTCCGAGGCGGCTGCCAATGTACCAACCATAGCGATTGCCCTTACCTTCCACAAAGTACGCCTGGCACGTCGCTTTCTTCAGGATGACTTCGCGATTGAGAGCGCGATCGAACCGGTAAAGATCGTCAACGGTGGAATAGAGCGAACCATTTCCAGTCTTCGTTGACCAATCGATGTACGGCGAATTCTCGTAGCCCTTCTCGCCGGCAGGTTCGTACCCCGTCGCTGCAAGCGGAATGAGCGTTGCGGCATCTCCGTCGTGACCAGATTCCTCCATTCCGGCAGGCCCGAAAATGTGCCGGCGCAAATAATCTGGATAGCTCTCGCCTGTGGCTCTTTCCAGTATGAGAGCCAGCAGATTGTAGTTGGAATTGCTGTAGCTGTACTTCGCGCCGGGCTGGAACTGTAGAGGTAACCCGGCAAACTTCGCAACCAACTCGGGCAGCGTATGGGGACTCCGGGCGAAATCGTCGTAGTCGGCAAGATCGTTGATGTCGCGAATTCCAGAGGTGTGCGTGAGCAGATTTTCTATTTGGATCTTATCGCCTTGCGGGAAGTCTGGAAGAAAGCGGGATGCAGGGTCGGAGAGCGTCAACCGCCCTTTTTCTTGTAGCTGAAGAATCGCAGCAGCCGTGAACGCCTTCGAAACCGAGGCAATATGGAAGCGCATGCGCGGCGAATTGGGAACTCCCAATTCATAATTCGCCAAGCCATAGGCTCCGCGCAGCAAAACCTTGCCATGGCGGGAAATCAGCACCGCTCCAGTGAAGTTGCCACTATCCACAAACGGGGCGAGATACGCTCCGATGCGATTGCGAAGGTCATGCTCGGACGGCGCGCTTTGTGTTTGTCCGCGGAGGTTTATAGTGGCCACCGCGACCATCAACGGCAGCGCGCACCAAGCTAGACTTCGCTTCAAACTCGCACCTCCCGAGATGGATACTCTAGGGTCTCAGCATTGTTCCTTGCCATACAAAAGAAAAACCACCGGTCGCAAACAAGTAGCTCAAGTCCTGGCAAACGCGGTTATGGGTAACTTACCCGAATTCCTCTTTTCACCGTTAATCTCCGCCCGCTTTTGGCGTCTTACTACTGACAGTCCGTTTTCC
Organism: Candidatus Acidiferrum sp.; assembly: GCA_035313865.1. Taxonomy (GTDB): domain Bacteria; phylum Acidobacteriota; class Terriglobia; order Acidiferrales; family UBA7541; genus Acidiferrum. The sequence goes on along the minus strand of DATFZY010000011.1, from coordinate 10,748 downwards.
ATTTTGGCGAAACTTTTGAACCGCAGCCGCGTTTAGAAAGACAGGCCCCATGTGTCACCTCACCCACGCAGCGCTCCGTAGGGTCATCCTTCTGAGGATGACCGCTTTTCCTTCTGCCTTTCTCCTCGTCTCCCTACTCTTCGCCTCGGCAACTCTGCGTGCCCAGGACCCACTAAAAATCGCCGATCAATACATCAAAGCCTCCGGCGGCAGCAAAACCCTCTCCAAAATCCAGACCATGACGCTCGAAGGCACCATCACCAGCGCCCCCGACGGCAAGCAGGGCACCTACACCTTCAATACGAAACTCCCCAACCGCTATTACTCCGAACTCGTCATCGGCGACAAGCCGTTAATCGAAGCCTACAACGGCAAATCCGCCTGGCATCAATCGGCAACCGGAGAAATCGGCACCCTCGTGGGCCAGGAAGGCCAGCAACTCGAAGCCGCCTCTCTGTTTTACAACTCCCGCCTCCTCAACCTAAAAAAGAACAAGCTGGACCTCGCCTTCGTCGGCCACGCCCAGGTACGCGGAAAAGATGCCTTGCAGCTGGAAGTAACTTCTCCGGCCGGTCTCAAACGCCAGGTGTATTTCGATCCGCAATCCCACCTCATCGTCGAAGAAGCAGGCGCGACCGGCGGTGTCGACGAGCAAATCTTCTACGACGACTACCGCCAGGTCGATGGCGTACAACTGCCTCACAAACTGGAATTGCACCGCGGCAACGACGTCTACACCATCGACATTACCCGCGCTGCAATAAATGGCACCGTCGGCGAACGCGTCTTCGATTTCCCCAAAAAATCCCAGGTCCAACTCCCCGACCTGAAAGCCCTCTTTAAGGAAATCGACGACAACCAGAAAGCCAACGACAAGCTGAAAGAAAACTACGCCGGCACGCGCGCCGAAGAAGAAACCGAATTTGAAAAAGATGGCAAAGTCAAAAAAACCGAACAAAAGGAATACACTTTCTTCTACCTGAACGGCGATGAAATCTCGACCCTGGTGAAAAAAGACGGCAAACCTCTGAGCGACGAAGAACAAAAGAAAGAAAACGAAAGAACCCAAAAGGAAATTCAGGAAATCCAAAAACGCGCAGCCAAGAAAGAAGCCAAAGAAGAAAAGGCCAAGGAAGAAGGCAAAAAAGACAAAGACGAAGACGACCCCGGCATTGAAGTCTTCTTGCGCGCCTGCCAGTTTGTCAACCCGCGCCGCGAGCGCTTCCGCGGCCAGGACGTTCTGGTCTTCGATTTCGAGCCCAACCCCGAATTCCAAGCCCACAAAATGGTCGAAAAGGTGATCCAAAAGCTCGCCGGCGTCATCTGGATCGACGAAAAAGCCCACGAAGTCGCACGCCTCGAAGCCTATTTCGTAGGCGACTTCAAAGTAGCCGGCGGAATGCTAGCGAACCTGCAAAAAGGCACCAGCTTCGTCTTCGAGCAAGCCTACCTGAACAACGAAGTCTGGCTCCCCACGTACGAACAAGCCCACGTAGGTGTCCGCGTCCTCCTGGTCAAAGGCTTCAAAGTCAACGCCACAACACGCTATTCCGACTACAAAAAATTCAACGTAGAAACCCTCTCCACAGTAGCCAAACCAAAAGACCCAGAAGCCCCTCCCACCGAAAAACCGTAGTCTTTATCCCTTGACAAAATATTATTTCTACCGTATAATTCTCTTGTATACATTTGCGTTAAACTTCCTGGTAGCGCCAGCGTCCCGCTGGCGTTTTTGCTTTTTGGCTAGCACAGGCTTGCGCTGAGCCTCGAAGGGCACTCTTTGACGGCGCCCTTTTCCCTGCGATGCCAACTAACCCCGCCAGCTTGTCATCCCGAGCGTAGCCAGGGATCTGCTTTTTCTTTCTGCCTCTGTGACCTCCGCGCTAAGGAAACTCAGGACAGGACCGGCGGCCAGACCCGCAGCAACCTAACTCCCCCAGAATCAACACTTGCGCACCATTTCATAAGTGTTGATTCTAAAGCATTTACAGAAAAACTAACTCATTTAGAATCAACACTTACAAAAAAGGGGGGAGGGGGTACCCGACTATTGTTAACTAGCCGTTCCCAATTTCCAGCCGCCCGGATTCCCTCTTTCCGAGCCATTCGATAGTGCTAACATGCCCCCGAAATCAGGGGGGTAACATGCGCCGACTCGTACTCGTAGCTCTTTTCCTTAATCTCGCGGCAACCGCTTCCACGCCTCTCTCGTCAGCCCAAACGGCGCACCCGGCCACCCCGCCATCCCTCTCAGCCCCGCTTCGCATCGGCATAGCCGGCCTCGTCCACGGCCACGTCGGCGGCTTTCTCCGTCAGAATCTCCATCGCCCAGACATTCAACTCGTCGGAGTCGCCGAATCCGACAAACAACTCTCAGAAACGATCACCAAGCAGTTTGCCCTCTCCCCCGAAATTTTCTTCTCGAGCGTCGAAGACATGCTCGTGAAAACCAAACCGCAAGCCGTCCTAATCTACACGAACACTTACGACCATCGCGCGGTAGTGGAAGCCTGCGCTCGCCACGGCATCCCGGTCATGATGGAGAAGCCCCTCGCCGTCAGCAACGAAGACGCCCGCGCCATCCAATCCGCCGCCCAGCGCGGCAACATCCAAGTCCTCGTCAACTACGAAACAACGTGGTATCGCAGCAACCGCGCCGCTTACGACCTGGTCCACGAAAACGCCATCGGCGAAATCCGCAAAGTGGTCGTCCACGACGGTCATCAAGGCCCAAAGGAAATCAACGTCGAACCCTGGTTCCTCAACTGGCTCACCGATCCAAAACTCAACGGAGCCGGCGCGCTCTTCGATTTCGGCTGCTACGGCGCCGACCTCATGACCTGGCTCATGGACTATCGCAGGCCGGACACGGTAACGGCCGTAGCGCAGCGCATCAAGCCGGACATCTATCCACGAGTGGACGACGAAGCCACAATCGTCCTCACCTACCCACATGCGCAAGCGATCCTGCAAGCCTCCTGGAACTGGCCTTTCTCCAGAAAGGACATGGAAGTCTACGGAAAAACCGGCTACGCCATCACGGTAGAGCGCGACGCAGTCCGCGTCCGCCTCCCAGGCGAGGAAGAAAAGCTGCAAGATGCCAAGCCTCTGGATACCCAAGAAAGCGATTCCGTGAATTATCTGAGGGCCGTGGTTTTGGGTGGAATGAAACCGCAAGGACTTTCTTCGCTCGAAACCAACATGATTGTCACGGAAATTCTAGACGCAGCCCGGCAATCCGCCGCAACGGGCAAGACGATTCACCTGACGGAATCACACTGACGTAAATCGGAACTGGACTACGATCTCCGCCGCCCTATTGCCAGCTAGCTCCGTAGCTTATTTATTTTGCGGCACGTGAGCGTCGAGCACTTCGCGTACTTTTTGCGCCAAATCAGCCGGCGTGAACGGCTTCTGCAGAAACGAAACTCCTTGTTCCAGCACACCGTCCTGCGCCAGCACGTTGTCGGTATATCCGGACATATACAGCACGCGCATTCGTGGATGCCGCGCAATCATCCGCCGCGCAAGTTCGCGCCCACTCGTCCCAGGCATGATGATGTCCGTCAGCAGCAAATGAATTTCGCCCGAGCGCTGCGCGCCGATCTGCTCCGCTTCTTTCGAGCTTCTCGCTTCCACCACCGAATAGCCTTTCGCTGAGAGGATCATGCTCGCGAGTTCGCGCACAGCTTCCTCGTCTTCCACCAGCAGGATTGTTTCCGTGCCGGCTCGTGCCGCGGGCGTTTCCTTTGCCTCCGCCTTGCTCTCCACTTGTTCCTCGACGCGCGGCAGATACACTTTGAACGTCGTCCCTTTCCCAGGCTCACTGTACACCCAGATGTATCCGCCGCTCTGCTTCACAATCCCGTAAACCGTCGAGAGCCCCAGCCCGGTTCCTTGCCCGCTCTCCTTGGTCGTATAAAACGGCTCGAAAATGTGAGCCTGGGTTTCCGGGCTCATGCCAATCCCCGTATCGGATACAGCCAGCATCACGTAGGGCCCCGGCTTGACGGTCACGTGATCACGCGCATACGTCGAGTCCAACTCCACATTGGTCGTCTCGACCGTCAGGCGGCCGCCTTTGGGCATCGCGTCACGCGCGTTTACCACCAGGTTCATGATCACCTGTTCGATTTGCGCTGGGTCGGCTTTCACGTTGCCCACGGTGGCCCCGCAACGCGTCACCATCTCGATGTGTTCGCCCATCAATCGGCCCAGGAGTTTGTCCAATCCGATGACGATCGCATTCAAATCGATAATCTTCGGCTGAAGCACTTGTCTCCGGCTGAACGCCAGCAATTGCCGCACCAGCGTGGATGCTCGTTCGGCCGCGTTCTCCACCTGCAGCACATCCCCGCGCAGTTCCTGAGGAATCCCGCCGCGCTGGAGCGCCAGCTCGGCGTAGCCCTTGATAATCGTCAATAGATTGTTGAAGTCGTGCGCGATGCCGCCGGCCAGCCGTCCGACGGCTTCCATTCTTCGCGACTGCTGCAACTGATTTTCGAGCAGCTTGCGTTCCGTAATGTCAACGATGATGCCTTCCATTACCGGATGGCTGTCGCTTCCGGATGCAACCACCGCCGTGTCGCTGACCCAGATCACCGCGCCATCTTTGCGCACGATTCGGTATTCCGCCTGATAGCGCTGGCCACGCTGACTCGCCCCTTCGGCGGCCTCGATAACGGCGTGGTCTTCCTTCGGCACATAACGAATCCAATCGCGAGAATTAGCCAGCCATTCTTCCTGGGAGTAACCCGTAATGGCTTCAATCTGCGGACTCACATAAAACCACTCGCCGGTAATTCCCAGCTCCGCGATGTAGCTGATTGCCGCGACTTGCTCGACCAGCGTACGGTACTTGTTCTCCGCATCCGCGCGCGCTTTCTCCGCTTCTTTGCGGGCGCTGATATCGTGTCCGATACACGCGATGACGCCGTTTGCGAGGTATGTGACCGCCATCTCCACGGGGATGATTTTTCCGTCGCGCCGCCGGAGGTTGATTTGCCCAGACCACTTGCCCTCGGCTTCCAGCGCCTTTCGAACGGGCACGCTCAACTGTTCGACGTCGCGAAGATCGTAAATTTTTCGCCAGTGCATTCCCAGCAGGGACTCCGGGCTCTCATATCCCATCATGCGGGCGTACGCGGCGTTAACGTAGATGGTCTCCCCATTTTCGCCCATGATGGAGATGCCATCGGCGGCGGAATCCATCGCCATGGCCTGGCGGCGAACGGTCTCTTCCGTTTTCGCTTCCCGGTAACTGCTAATCCCGATTCTCAAAGCGAAGCAAAGGATCGAGACGCCTAAAAGGGAAAAGCGCAGAATGCGCCATTCGGAAGGGAATTGCGCGACCTGCACGAGCACGATCAGAGGAGCCAGAACAAAAATAGCTTTGGGCAGCACGACCCGGCTGAACGTCTTGCGGCCTCGCGGATGCGCCGACTGTGCCGCCTCCGACGGCTGCCATCGCGCGGCCCAAAATGCGACCCACAGAAAGGGCAGCGTCCAGCAGAGATCATAAACGGTGCCGGTGGGCGTCCCGCGAACCGCTTCGTGATAAGCCGAGAGCGCCATTCCAACGATGAACGCCGTGAGATAAATCGCAAAGCCGGAATAGAGTCGGCGGATATGTTCGACCCGCGCGCGGAAAACCTGCAAGCACGCCAGCGCGAGGATCGTGCCCACTTCTCCGAACTCCACCCAGAGCTTCTTTGCCATGACACCTGCCGGGGGAGCGTCCTCCATCGGTACGTAATAGAGGCCGAGGTACAGGAAGAAAAAAACAATGGCGATCTGTGTGAAATCCAGCAGAAATTCGGGCTCGAACTCGGACGAGTCCTTTTCCTGGTCCAGAAATAGCACCATCGCAAAGAAAACGCCCTGCACGCTATACAGGAATCGCACCGCAGAGCCAGTCGATGGCTCGGTATGCAAAACAACCTCGTAGTACATCCATCCGAGATTCGCGACGCCCCAGATGACCATCCCGCAACCGAGTAATGTCCAAAAGGGGTGGGCCATCCCGCGCGCTCGGCGCGAGGCGCGGAAACACATCCACGCGGCCAAGCCGGTGGCTGCGACTTCCAGAAAATTCGCCAGGAGCGACCCGGTTGGAGACACTCCGAGAATCAGCTCCTGGGCAATATGGGCGCCGACAATAGTAGCCGCAAGAATGAGAAGCTTTCGAGGCATTCCAGGCTGCTCTCCGAGAGCTGAAAAAAAGATGATCCCAGGTATTAATTCTAGCGAAATTACCGGATAAAGCATTTCATTCGTTGGGCCCTCGTTTCTTGGAGCGCAACGTTTTTTTAAGGGACTCCAACGGTCCGGACTGCTCCACAGTGGCGTGGGATGGCGCGAACCGGAAGTACCGACATAGTACTAAACAAATTTTCGATATGGCGATGTTGCAATTTGAAGTGCGGCAGCCCGGCTTCCGCTATCTTTCGGAGTCATATGCTTCTATACTTTCACTGCGGAGCTCGGACTCGGCGGTTTTTCGAAGTGCTCCGTTTCGAAAACTTCGAATGAATCGAAACGTCACCACCACGAAACGATCAGGCAGCTTCGAGCAACCGTCGCGCATCCAACCAGCATGATTGCGACTACACCAAATGCAAGCATCCGTCCCCGCGAGATTCTCAGCGCCTGGGCTAAAATTCTGGGCGGCAAAGCGCCCATGCTTTCCATTGAAATCACGCGTGAATGCCCGCTCAGTTGTCCCGGCTGTTACGCCTATGGCGACACGCACCTCGGCGGCGGCAAGCTCCTAACGGAACTGAACGACTTCCGTGGCGACGCGCTGGTCAATGGCGTCCTGGACCTGGTCCGCAAGAATCAGCCGATGCACGTGTCTCTGGTGGGCGGCGAGCCGCTCGTGCGCCATCGCGAATTGAGCTCCATACTCCCCGCGTTGAGCGCAATGAATGTCTTCAGCCTGGTGGTTACGAGCGGAGTTATCCCCGTTCCGATGGAGTGGATTGACCTTCCGCGCGTTCGCGTCGCGATCTCCGTGGACGGCCTCCCCGAACACCACGACGTCCGCCGCAAACCGGCGACCTACGAGCGCATTCTGAAAAATATTGAAGGCCGCAAAGTGAACGTGCACTGGGTGATTACGCGCCCGATGCTGGAGCGGCCGGGCTACCTGGAAGAGTACGTTTCCTTTTGGAATGCCCGTCCGGAGGTCGATCACATTTGGGTGAGCCTTTACACGCCTCAGATAGGCGAAGAGAGCGCGGAGAAGCTGACTCTCGAGAATCGCCAGGAAATCGCGCGTGTCTTGCCGCCGCTGTCGCGCAAGTATCCGAAATTTCTGATGAACGACGGCATCGCGCAAGCGTTTCTGAAGCCGCCCGCGAATCCTTCCGATTGCCTTTTTGCGAAAATGTCGGCGAACTACTCCGCCGATTTAGAGACGCGCGTCGAGCCTTGCGTTTTTGGAGGCACACCGAACTGTGCGGAATGCGGCTGCGCCGCGAGCAGCGGCCTGCACTGGATTCGCACCGTAAAGGTTGCCGGCCCGCTGCAGGTAGGACACTTTGTACGCAGCTCGGTGGGCGTGGGCTCGCTGGTCAACCGGCTTCGCCGCCGGGCGCCGAAACCTACGCGCTGGAATTCCAGCGGCCCGCAAAACGGCAAAAAGCCGGAGCTGGTCCAGATCGCTACGTAGTTTTTTTCGCTAATCCGCCAAACTTAGCGGCCTTCAAACGGATACCGGTCCTGGGACTGGACCGCGGCGGCAACGCGCCGGCGCAGCGCAATCGTGTCCACCGGAGCGCGCTTGCCGAAACGCTTCAGAACCGCCATCTGCGTGGTGAGCATATCGCCTTCGTGAACCGCGGCGATGGCGCGCTTCGCTTCATGCTCGATGCGCTCGGCGGCGTCCGCGATAAACACGCGTGCGGCATCAATCATGGTCTGCGTCGCGGCCTCGCCTTTGGATGCGGCCGCTTTCTGGGCGCGGAGCAGGCAAGATTCCATGCCGTAAACTTCCATCACGATGTTCGCAAGCGCGGCAATCAGTTCTTGCTCTTCGGCAAGCTTCTCGCGGAATTTCTGAACCGCACCGCCTGCCGCTTGCAGGAACATTTTCTTCGCGTTGGCCACGACTTTTGTTTCCTCGGCCAGCGCGCCCTCGGGCGTTTCCTCGAAAGACGGACCGGCGAGAATTTCATCCGCCAGCTTCATGGCCGCGGGGATCAAAGCAAGCTGGCCGCCCATGGCGCGCTTCATCAGCATCTGGATGATGAGCATGCGATTGATTTCGTTGGTGCCCTCAAAAATGCGGTTGATTCGAGCGTCGCGGTAAGCGCGGCAAACCGGGTAGTCTTCGTGGAAGCCATAGCCACCGAAGATTTGCACGCCCTCATCCACGACGAAGCCCAGCATTTCGCTTCCATACACTTTCGAGATGGAGCTTTCGATGGCGTACTCTTCGAGCACTTTCATGGCGTTTTGGACTTTGTCGCCTGAGCCCGAAGCCGCCACCATGGCCGCTTCGATGTTCCCGGTCGAGCGGTACACCATCGATTCCACCGCAAAAATCCGGATGGCCATTTCGGCCAGCTTCTCTTTCATCATGCCGAAGTCGCCGATGGACTTGCCGAATGCTTTTCTCTCCCTGGCATATTTGGAAGTGTCGCGGAGCACGTTTTTCGAGCCGCCAACCGCGGACGCGCCCAAAGTGAAGCGGCCTGAATTCAAAATATTGAAGGCCACGATGTGGCCGCGGCCGATTTCGTGCAGCACGTTTTCCTTGGGCACTTTGCAATTTTCAAGGAAGACCGGCGTTGTCGAGCTGCCATGAATGCCCATCTTGTGCTCTTCATTTCCGGGCTTGCAGCCGGGGAAGCTGCGCTCGACGATGAAGGCCGTGAACTTTTCTCCGTTGACCTTGGCAAACACGATATAGAGGTCCGCGAAGCCGCCGTTGGTGATCCACATCTTTTGGCCGTTCAGAATGTAGTGCGTGCCCTCGGGGTTCAGCTCCGCGCGCGTCAGGGAATTCTGCGAGTCGGAACCGGCTTGCGGCTCGGATAGACAATAGGCGCCGATCCATTCGCCAGTGGCCAGCTTGGGCAAGTACTTTTTCTTCTGCTCTTCGTTGCCGAAATAGACGATGGGGAGCGTGCCGATGCCAGCGTGCGCGCCGAACGTGACGGAAAAGCCGCCGTAGACCGAGAGCTTTTCTGTAAGGACCGTGGTGGCAATCTTGTCGAGGCCCGCGCCGCCATACTGCTCAGGAATTCCGGCGCTCAACAGGCCCAGCTCGCCCGCTTTCTTGACCAGGGACGGCATCAGGCCGGGCTTCTTGTTCTCGAGATCCTTCACGAGCGGGAGCACTTCTTTTGTGACAAATTCTTCGGCGGTCTGGCCGATGAGCTTCTGGTCATCGGTGAGATCAGCCGGTGTAAAGACGTCCTGCGGCAGGGTAGTTTCGAGGAGGAAGCTGCCGCCTTTTGCGGCTTGCTTTGAAAGTGTTGCGGTGGCCATGGTGGTCTCCTTATGTGCTGCTATGTACCGCTTACTGCGGGGTTGTGTTCATGTCAAAGTTGCTGCTAATGCGCCGGACGGTCTTAGCCAACTTCTTAGCCAATGTACGCTAGTGATTCTGAAAAACTGATAGTGACACACATTTTACTCCAGGGGAGGGCGGGAGGTAAACAGGGTTAAGTGTGCGGATTTGGGCTGGGAAAGAGGGGCGAACGCGGCACGAGCGGCCCCGGCTTCCAATAGACTATAAAATAGGTCTTGACAAATATATTGGTCCAATAGAAACTGCGCGGGCATTGAGAGAAGGGGGCTTTGTAGAGATGCAAATCACGCGAAGCGGAGGTTGGAAACTCCCCAGCACGCGCCCGGCGCCTGCCGCCGCGAGCCGCACCGGCTCGGCGGCCCTTGATTTCCTACGCGAGCGGACTCAGGCTGCGGCGCTGCTCCATCATCCTCTGCGATTGAAGATTCTGGCCGCTCTGCTTGAGCCGGATTCGGCGACGGGCGTTGCGCGACGCATGAAGCTGCCGAGGCAGACCGTCAATTACCATGTGCGCGAGCTGGCCCGTGCGCGGCTGTTGACCCGCGCGGGTCGCCGCCGCCGCCGGCACCTTTTCGAGCAATGCTACGTGGCAACGGCTCACGGTTACGTGCTGTCGCCGGAGATGCTGGGCAGTCTTGCGGCTGACCCGGCGAAAATGGCGGACACGTTTTCGGCGAACTATCTGCTGGGGCTGGCTTCCAAGGTGCAATCGGAGCTGGCGCGTTCGGCGGAACTGGCGTCTGAGGCAGGGAAGCGGCTGGCAACGCTTTCCATCAACACAGAGTTGCGGTTTACCTCACCTGAGCAGCGCGCGGCATTCACGCAAGAATTGCAACGGGCCATTGTCGAAGTGGTGGGACGGCACAGCTCGCCGTTTGCAAAGGCGGATGGCACGGCTGCTGAGGGCCGCCCGTTCCGGTTAGTAGTAGGATGCTATCCAATTCCCACCGCGAAGAACAACAACCTACTCCCTGGAGGAGAAAAATGATTTTCCGTCGTAATCGCAAAGCGATCCTGACAGTGGCAGTTCTGCTCGCATTTTCGTTCGCGGCAACCGCTCTTGCTAAGCGGCACAACAGCTCCCCCCAGCAAAGCAAAGCCGCGGAGCCCGCCAAATCATCGTCTGAGATGGAGCGGCTGAAATTTTATCTCGGCGAATGGGATTACACGGAGACGTACTCAAAGTCTCCCATGTACCCGGACGGCGCCA
>DATFZY010000010.1:0-27910 GCA_035313865.1 Candidatus Acidiferrum sp. | reverse complement strand
CTTCGATGGGGTACGTCACCGGGTGGAGCATGGTGATGGACTACATCGTGAATCCCTTGATCTGCACGATCTGGTGCGCGGGGCAGGCGCATGAATTTGCGCCGGGGCTGCCGGTGTGGGGCTGGAAGATATTTTTCGCGGTGGTATTCACGCTGCTGAACATGCGGGGGATCAAGACCTCCGCGAGAGTTAACGCGACTCTCGCCGCGTTGATGAGCGGCGTCGTGGTCATCGTTTTTGTGACGACGATTCGTTACATCTTCGGCCATCCGCATAGCGATCCTGGATTTTTTACGCGGCCCTTTTACGACCCGAAAACATTCACGTACAGCGATCTCTTTGGGTGTACTTCGCTGGCCGTGCTCACGTATATCGGATTCGACGGAATCTCAACGCTTTCGGAGGAAGTGGAGAACCCACGGCGGAATATCATGCTGGCCACCGTTTTGGCTTGCGTGGTCATCGGGCTCCTATCGGCAGCGGAAGTCTACGTGGCGCAGCTGGTGTGGCCGGCGTCGGAACCGTTTCCGAATCAGGACACGGCGTATGTTTATGCGGCGGCAAGAACCTGGGCGCCGCTTTTTTCAATACTGGGCGCGACATTGCTTGTGGCCAATTTCGGATCGGGAATGGCCGCGCAACTTGGAGCGGCGCGGCTTCTCTACGGAATGGGCAGGAGCAATGCGCTGCCGAAATCCTTTTTTGGACAAGTCGACGCGAAGCACCATGTTCCGCGAAACAATGTCGTCTTCGTCGGCTTGATTGTGCTTGTGGGGTCTTTTTTCCTGACGTTTGAAAAAGGCATAGAGCTGCTGAATTATGGCGCGCTGATTGCGTTCATGGGCGTCAACGCATCTTCGTTTGTGTATTATTTTCTAAAGGGCGCTGGGAGAACGGTCGGAAGTTTCATCGTGCCGATTGTAGGATTTTTTGTTTGCCTCGGACTTTGGTGGCACCTGAGCAAACCGGCGTTAGTCGCGGGAACCGTGTGGATGGCGGCGGGGATCGCGTTCGGCATCTGGAAAACAAAATGGTTTCGCGAGCCGCTTTCGTTTGATGTGCCTGCCGAGTAGACGAGCGCCCGCAGAGCGGCATATTCCCAAGCAGAAGAGAGGACTCTGGCAGTATGATGACTCCCCCTGGAGGCACGCCGGTGAAGCGCGCGAGCGGGAAGAACCAGACAGTGACGATGCGGGACGTCGCGGAAGACAGCGGCTTCTCGCCCGCAACCGTCTCGATTGTGCTGAACAATGCGCCGCTGGCCCGCTACATCGCTCCCGCGACAAAAAAGCGCATCGAAGAAGTGGCCAAAAAGCTGGGCTACCGGCCGAATGCCATGGCGCGGTTTCTTCGCAGCAAGCGCAGCCACAGTGTGGGGCTGGTGTTTTTCGACGTCACCGATCCTTTCTGCACGCCGGTTCTGCGGGGGATTGAAAATGGGCTTTATGAGTCCTCCTACGTTTCGATTTTTGCGGACGCGCACAACCAGCGGAATCGTTTTGAGCGTTACCTGGAAATGGTGCTGGAACATCACGTCGAAGGGCTGATCGTCGTGGCGAACTGGCTGGTGGTGGACATTCATCTGCTGGCCGATTTGAGCAAGCGGAATATTCCCGCGGCCACGATTGGCTGGGAACTACCCACAGTGAGTTCCGTGATGGTGGACAACGAGACCGGCGGGCGAATGGCGCTGGAGCATTTGCACCAGCTTGGACATCGCAAGATTGCTTATATTCGCGGACCGAAAATGCTGATCGACAGCGCTCCGCGATGGCGAGGCATACAAAAGTTTGCTCATACCGTAGGCCTGGAGATTGATCCTGCGCTCGTGATGCAGCTACCGGATTCGTTCGATCCGAATTCCGGATTCGACGGTGGTCACCGGCTGACGGATGAGTTGTTGCAGAAGAAGAAAAAGTTTACGGCGCTGCTGGCGTTTGACGATTTGACGGCGCTGGGAGCGATTCGCGCTTTGACCAAGGCCGGCGTGAAGGTGCCGGAGCATTGTTCGGTCACCGGATTTGACGATGTGGCGTTTTCCGCGTTGAGCGCGCCTTCGCTAACTACCGTCCGCCAGCCACTGGAGAACATGGGGACACTGGCGGTCAATATTGTGATGGACGGAATCAAGGCCGGACTGGAGAAGCGCGAGTGGAGTATTGTGAGCCAGAAGATGAACCCTGAGCTGGTGATTCGGGATTCCACGCGGGCCGTTTCTCACGGCAGTTCGAACGATTAAAAGGGGTGGGACGCGCTGAAGCGCGCCCCTGCATGGAACTGCGCGCGCGGCTATTGGAGCTGGACGGGCGCGACGTTGAAACCGTCGATGGCTGAGACTGGTGCTGCTCCGCCCAAGTCGGTCTTCCTTACTTTAACTGTGATTTCGCGTTTTTCGCCTGGGAGAAGCGAGATGTAATTGTCGTCCCAGAAGACTGGCAGGACTTCTGCGCCGTCTTTGCCTTTGAGGATGCGCAGGCGGACCAGGAAGGCCAGGCCGGAGCCGGTGTTTTCGAGCGTGATGTGCGCGGTCGTGTCAGCGCCTGCGTTGGAAACTTTCCACGAAGCGTTGAGTGTGGCTTTGGGTAGATCTTGCAGAGCGGCGAAATCGGCGTATTCGGTTAGCGGGGTGTAGTACCACTCGGTTTTGGCGAAATCGGGGACGTCCTGTTTTGCGGAGAGCCAATAGAAATTGCGGCTGAGCAATTCGCCCGACGGCGAATACAGCTGGAGGTTCAGGAAGTAAGTCGGAGTGATCCCATCGGGCTCTGGGATTGAGAACACTTTGCTCACGCCATCCGCCGACACGCCGGAAACTTCCTCGTGTGAGAACCTTTCTTTCATGGCGGTGTCGTATATTTTCGCGGCGACTTTCAGGCTGGTGAGGGCTTCCTGTTTGCCGTTGACGATCGCGACGGTGCGGTCGTCGTAGGAAAATTGGACGTGGACAGGTTCAAGGGCTTTCTTCGAGCCGAAATAGCCGCCTGCGGGGCGCAGATCGTAATCGTAGAGATGCCAGATCAGGCCGTTCCACGCGTTGTTCAGCATCCACTGGATGATGCCGGTGGATTTGTACTTGTTGCGGCCATAGGCTTCAAACATGGCGCGCTGGCCTTCGTAGGTCATGGCTTGCGACTTCCAGGCGAGGTCGGAGACATCTTTCGCGATGCCGTAGCGTTTTTCCAGGGCGTTTGTGAAGACTTTGATGTTCTTGAATTTGCCGCCGCCTGCGTGGAAATCCCAGACTTCGTTGATGGGCCAGAGCTTGTCTGGCGGGAACATGGATTTTAGTTCTTCGAGCGGAGGAACGGCGGGGCCGGGACTAGTTTCGGTGTTGAAACCGTAGGCGCCGCCAGCTTTAGTGTCGAGCAGCCAGTAGTTTGAGGAGACGTACTCGTAGGGGCCGGACATTTTCACGCCGCTGTCGCCAGTGGGCTCGGTTTTTTTTCCCGTGGCGGAGGAAATGACTGGCTTGGGCCAGTTGGCTTCTTTTTCCACGTCGAGGTAGGCGCGTTCGCGGTCGGGCGGCGGCGGATTGTCGCTGCCGTTCAGCCAGACGAGCAGACTGGGATGCGCGCGGAGGCGGAGAATCTGGTCGCGTAGCGAGTCCACGGAGACGCGACGGTTTTCGTCGCCCCACTTGCCCCATTTTTCCCAGGCGTCGCAGCAGCACCATCCGGCCATGATGAGAATGCCGTCGCGATCGGCGCGCTCAAGGAAGGATTCGTCCTCGAGCTTGCCTTCGAGGCGGATGGTGTTGAGGCCCATTTCCTTGACGTAGCGGAATTCGGCTTCGCGGCGCGATTGATTGATGCGCAGCATCATGTCCGGCGCCCAGCCGCCGCCGCGCACGAGGACGGGTTTGCCGTTTACCTTGAAGAGGCGATAGCCCTCGGGCGTCAACTCGGAATCGGTTTGGACAATGCCAAATTTGATGGTTTGTTTGTCGGAAACTGGGCGGTTTTCAGGAATGAATTCGAGCTCCAGTGTATACAAATACGGGTTGCCCATCTGATACGGCCACCAGAGGCGGGGATTTTGCATATTCAGCGCGGCGGCCTGGTCCGGAGCGATCGCGACGGCGCGGCGTTCGCCTGGCTTTAATTCAATGCTTCGAGAGAAATTGCTTGGATTGAGGCCCATGTAACCGTTGACGTCAGAAATTGTGCCGCGCAGGAATCCTTTTACGGTGGCGTTGGACGCGTTCTGAAGCTCGGCGCGCACGGTGAGATGAGCTTTGTCGGTTTCAGGCAGATCCAGTTTTGTTTCGACCGCGGGATGGCGCACGGATACGGGTCCGCTCGCGGAGAGAACAACCTCCTGCCACAGGCCCATGTCCTTGTCGGGTGGCGTGGGGTTCCAATCGACCCAGGTGATTCCCAGTTCGTTGGCGTGCGGGGCAGAGACTTCCACGGCGACGACATTTTTTGCGCCGGTTTTGACAAAGGATGTGACGTCGAATTCATAGCGGCGAAATGCCCCGACTACTAGATCCGATCCGGCCAGCTTCTTTCCGTTGATCCAGATTTCGGCGCGGTAATTGATTCCGCGAAACGCGAGCCAGATCGTCTTGCCGCTGAATTGGGCGGGAACTTCGAACTCTCTGCGGTACCACCACGGGACGGCGTAGGGACTGTCCGCCGGCATCTCCTGATTGGCGAATTGCGAACCGATCGTGTAGGAAACGCCGGGGACGGAGCGCAGGTTCATGCCGAAGTACGGGTCTTTGTAGACGCCGTTTTCGACGAGGACGGCGAAGACGGTACTTGGCGCGGAAGTCTTGTACCAAGCGGAGGCGTCGAAACCGGGCGTGGAAACGGATTCACCGCCGGCATTTACTTTGGCGGAGGATTCGACCGTCCAGCCTTCGCGCAGTGTGATGCCGCCATCGGCACGCGAGAGGGGCGCCATCAGCATTCCAGCGGCGAGGAACGCCGTAGCAGCAACAATAAGCACTCCACGCAAAGCTTTAGGCTGCGCGACAGGCCACGAACGAAATCGCAAACCCAAACTTTCTTGAATGTCCTCAGGAATCATGATGCGCTCCCCGCCGCGACGCCATACGAACGGTTTCATTTAAACCGTTTCAATAGAGCACATTCTCCCGCACGCGCGGTTCAGACGCCGACGGGCGGTAGTTTAGCCTGAGGGCGAGAAAAGAGACAAGGGGCATCCAGAAAGCGGAAAGCGCGGACCTTGCGGCCCGCGCCTTCTTCCTCTGAGTTTACCTAACGCGCCGGAAATGGATTACTGCACGGCAGGCAGAAAGACTTCCGAGGGGGTCAGAAACTCCACGTTCGGAGCTTCGGTGTTCACCCGCACACGCTCGAATTTTCCCTTTTTGCCGCCGTTGCCGACGAAGGTGAGCAGGTATTGGTTGTTGAGATGCATCTGTATTTCGTCGAAATAGGGCTTCAACGTGACCGGCGAACCGAAGCCGAGATAGTACGATTCGGCGCCGGTTTCTTCCGAGAGACGGCTGAGGTTCGACTGCGCGTTGAACACGCGGAACGAACGGCGGCCGACGTGGCCAGCATCCGGAACGTAAATCGTCCAGATGTTGATGTTCTTCTTCTGAGCGTGCGCGATGGTGGTATCGAGATCGGGATCGATGGGATCAAAGCTCCCGCGGAAATAGTCGACGCCTGAAGAGAACAGAATCAGGGATTTGCGCTCGTTGGAATCGGGCCAGCGCTTCTCCCAATCCTGGACGGCGAGATACGGGCTGGTGAAAGCGCCTGCGTTGCCAAGGGGTATGCGCAACGCTTTAGCGGCCAGCGCGTGATCCTTGGTGAAGTCCTGAGCGACCATGGCTGCGCCGTTTCTCGCATAGGCCACGGCGATGTAGGTGTTTTCGGGCTGCGCCATCATAAAGGCTTTCAAATCGTCCCATTGATTGGCAACGACGCTCTCGAGCGAGTCGTCAATCAGTATCGCGAGGAAAAGCGTGTCGCCGCGCTTCCAATCCGCAACCTGGACTTTTTCTTTGCCCTGGTAAAGCTGCACGTCATCTCTGGTGAGCGGTTGCGGCTGCGTTTCTTTCTTGCCGACGGCGGTGACCGTCGTGGTGACCGCAGCGGAATCAGCGGCCGCTGCTTTCGGTGCGAGCGAAACTTCAGCCGCCATCGCCAGAGCCATAGCAGCCAACAACAGAGCCCCTTTCGATCGTAGATTCATTTTCATAATTGTTACTCCTTCTCCTTCATCCCAGTAAATTAGATGCGTACAAAATTGAAAGGGTGTACATGTTCCGCGAGACGGAAGTGGACTCCTATTTCAGCAGCCCAAAACTTCGCTAGCTTTGAGACATATTCCGGACGCGATGGAAAAAGCCGCCGCAGGTGAGCTGCTGTTTGGAAATATTGATGCCTTTCTCGTCAGGAACCTAAGCGGCGGGCCAAAAGGTGGAATTCACTTCACCGATGTAACCAACGCGAGCCGGACGCAACTGCACATTCATATAACACTGGATTGAGATGAAAAGTTGCTCTCGGCGATTGAGATTCTGCGAGTGATGCTGCCGGAGGTGCGCTCGAGCAGCGAAGTCTCCGCAGAGCCCGTTGATCGGTCCTCCGTTCGATGGCGCACTGGCAGGGCTGCCTTTGCGCTCCCTCGCTGTTTCCTAGCAACCGTTCGCAAGTACAAGTAACCGATTCCACATGCGGCACGCGCCCTGCGTGTATGCGCGTGGCTCGGCTGCGTTACTCTGCAATGGAATGGAAACATTAACTCTAGCTCCGCCCGAGCCGCACGCTTCGGCGCCTGCTCAGTCTGCTGCCGCACAGAATCCATGGATCTATCGGCCGTGGATTGATTTGACCGTTGGCTGCGGGGCGTGGTCCGCACCGTTGCTGCTAGCGGGATTTTATTTTTCAAATTCGTACAACCGCGGCTGGACCGTGGCATTTTATTTTCTCGCGTTGCTCTCCAACTATCCGCACTTCATGGCCACGGTTTATCGCGCGTACCACACGCGCGAGGAGTTTCAGAAATATCGGATCTACACGGTGCACGTGGCGCTTCTGCTAGGGCTGGCGGGCGTTGTCACGCACGTGTGGTACGGGCTGCTGCCCTGGATTTTCACGCTGTACATTTGCTGGAGCCCGTGGCACTACACCGGGCAAAATTTCGGGTTAATGATGATGTTCGCGCGGCGCGCCGGTGTTTCGCCGACGGAAGCGGAACGGCACGCGCTCCGACTTTCCTTTATTGCCTCCTATATTTTGCTGATGCTGAGTTTTCACACCGGGCCGTCTGGCGATGCGCTGATTCTTTCTTTGGGCCTTGCTGCAAAATTCACTTTGCCGGCACGAGCGGCGCTGGCGCTGTTTTTTGTGGGGTGCAGCGGATGGGCGCTGGCGTCACTGGCTCGCAGAAGCAGTTTCCGCGCAATCCTTCCGGTGCTCACGCTGACCGTGACGCAATTTCTCTGGTTTCTGCTGCCGGCCGCGATCGAGCTCATCGGCGGGCACGAAATTCCGCAGACGCGGTACAGCAGCGGCCTGCTCGCGGTACTACATTCCACGCAATATTTATGGATCACGAGCTACTACCAGAAGAAAGAGGCTGTCGCGGCCGGCGATTCGAAGTGGTCGTTCTGGCGATACATCGTGACGCTGATTGCCGGCGGCGTTGCGCTGTTCATTCCCGGGCCGTGGATTGTCAGCCGCGTTTTTCACAACGATTTCGCGGCCAGCTTTCTCACTTTCACTGCGCTGGTGAACATTCATCATTTTATTTTGGACGGCGCCATCTGGAAATTGCGCGACTCGCGCATCGCCTCCCTGCTGCTCGACGCGAAGCAACAATCGCTTCCCGAAGGCGCAGTCAAACGAAATGGATTTGCTGCCGCGGCTCACTGGTTGACTGGAGGCGCGCCGGCCGCTCGCGCGCTGCGCATCGCCACGGTCGCATTGCTCTTCGCCTGGGCCGCGTTGGATCAACTGCACTTCTGGTGGTCGAGCGAAGCGAGCAGTGTCCTTGCGCTTCAGCGGGCTGCCGGGCTGAATCCCAACGACAGCTCCGTCCAAGCGCGGCTCGGCCTTGCCGAGCAACAAGCCGGCCAGCGCGAGGCTGCGCTCACGGCCATGCAACGCGCGGCGTCCCTCAATCCCGCGAGTCTCCCAATCCAGGAATCCTACGGCCGCAACTTAATCGAAGCGGGCCGCGACGCTGATGCCTACGCACAGTTCCAGAAAATGATCGAGCGCTGGCCGCGCAACGCCGACGCGCTCATCAACTATGGCATCCTCGCTCATCGCCTGGGCCACGACGAAGAGGCTGTCGACAGCTGGCAACGCGCCATCGACGCGGACCCGGCACAGCCCAACGCGCAGCTTTACGTCGCGCAAGCTCTCGATCAGCAAGGGCAACTGCAAGCTGCCGCTCGCCATTACCGCGCCTACATAGGAATCGTCACCGCGCGCCACGAAAAGAATGCCGCGAAAGGTCCGTTGCTCGCAGCGCTCATAAAAATTGCCGACGCGGATGCCGCGGTGAATCACGTCAGCGACGCACTCAAAGGCTTCACAGCCGCCGCTGCGTTTGCTGAGAAAGCCAACGAGAAGCCTCTGGAAAGCCTGGCGCTCGTGCACCTCGCGGATTTGCAGGAGAAGCAAGGCGACATCAGCGGTGCGGCACAGTCTTATCAGCGGGCTTTGCGGCTGGATGCGGGTCTTTCCGATCCAGTGGGTGCGGCGTCGGACTGGTTCAACTTCGGCCAATTCTTGCGAAAACAAAATCAGCCGGAGCGCTACGTGTTGGCGTGCTTTCTCCATGCGGAAGATTTATTGCAGAAATCCCCAGGAGACGAACTCACGACAGTAAAGCAAGCACGCGAGGACAGCGAGAAGCGTCTGGGCCGAGAGGCCGCAGGCGTTCGCAAGAAGCTGGATGCAATCGCCGCCGAATCACTGACTCTCAGCGTTTCCTCAAAAACAGCAAACAAATAGTCAGTGGAAGTAACCCGGGAGAACGGCGCGACCGGCGAGATGGAGCCTGCTGCGACGGCAATTCGAAACTTGGCTAGTGGCTGCTCTTTCCCGCAGCGCTTGACGCGGCCAGTCGGGCTCGTGTGTGCTTCACGATTTCTACAAATTTCTTCGCATTTTCAATAATGATCTCCGGTTTGTTGGCTTTCAGCGCCTCTGCCTGCACCAATTCTCCGCCGATTCCCAGCGCCACTGCACCCGCTTCAAGAAATTCCGCGGCGGTGTGCAAATTCACTCCACCGGTCGGGATAAACGCAATTTGCGGGAACGGTCCCCTTAGCGCTTTGATGTATTTCGCGCCTCCGACCTGGCCACAAGGAAATATTTTTACGAAATCGGCGCCCGCTTCCGACGCAGCCATAATTTCCGTCGGCGTCAATGCGCCGGTCATGATCAGCTTCCCTTCCCGCGCTGCGAATTCCACCGTCGGAACATTCAACCCCGGGCTGACAAGGAACTGCGCGCCTGCATCGAGACACTTGCGCGCAGCTTCTGCACTAAGGACAGTTCCAGCTCCGATAAGCACATCAGAACCACATTTCATGGCCAGTTCGCGAATCACTTCGATGGCTCCGGGAACCGTCATCGTAATTTCGACGATGGGAATCCCTCCTGCGCAAACAGCTTCCGCAGCGAGGCATGCTTCGGCTGGCGACGACGCGCGAACGACCGGAACAATTCCAATTTCGAGGATTCGCTCGCGAACTCTTTGCTTGTGCATTAGACGGTCACCTTGTCCCGAAATCTACTCCTTCAACGCGCGATGCGCGCTCCCACTCCCTTCATGACTTGCAACACATCCTGCATCGTGGCCATGGAAGTGTCTCCCGGTGTGGTCATGGCAAGAGCACCGTGCGCCGCGCCGCAGTCCACGGCCCATTGCGGACCTTTCCCCGCAAGAAATCCGTAAATAAGGCCTGACGCAAATGAATCGCCGCCTCCCACGCGGTCGAAGATTTCCAGATTTTCCCGATTCTTCGCCTGGAAGAAGTCTCCGTCGCAATAGCAGATCGCGCCCCAGTCATTCACCGTCGCCGTTTTCGCTTTCCGCAGCGTCGTGGCTACGGCTTCGAATGGATAATCCTTCACAACCTTGGCGATCATCTGCTTAAAACTTTCCGCCTCGAATGTCGAGAGATGTTCGTCCATGCCCGGCACTTCATACCCCAGCGCCGCCGAAAAATCCTCTTCATTTCCGAGCATGACGTCCACGTGCGGTGCAATGCGGCGATTCACTTCCTGCGCACTCTGTTTTCCGCCGTGAGACTTCCAAAGCGAAGCCCGGTAATTGAGGTCGTACGAAACGATCGTCCCGTGGCGCTTGGCAGCCTGCATGGCTTCCAGCGCAACTTCCGGAACCGTTGCGGAAAGCGCGCAGAAAATGCCGCCGGTATGAAACCAGCGCGCGCCATGTTTTCCAAAAATCTCCTCCCAATTGATGTCGCCGGGCTTCAGTTGCGACACCCCAGTGTGCCCGCGATCGTAACTTCCTAGCGCCGCACGGACTCCGAATCCGCGCTCGGTGAAATTCAATCCATTGCGCGCCGCCCGGCCCACGCCATCGTGCTCGACCCAGCGCACCAGCGACTGATCCACGCCGCCTTGATAAATCAAATCCTGAAGCAGCCGCCCGACCGGGTCATCCACAAGCGCCGTAACGACCGCGGCCTCCATACCGAAGCAGCGCTTCAATCCACGGGCGACGTTGTATTCGCCGCCACCCTCGTAGACATCGAAGGAGCGCGCCGTGGCGATGCGCCGGTCGCCAGGATCGAATCGCAGCATGACTTCGCCCAAGCTGACCAAATCCCAGCGGCATTCATGCCTCGTCTTGATCGTCAACCCCATGAACTCACCTCAACCAGCGCTCTCAATTGTGATCTTCGAATTCTCTTTTCTTTTTGGAATCGTCTCACACTGTATCACTGCGCATCCGTTCCAAGCCGGGCCGGTTCCAGTCTCGGCGCCAAAACATGGATCGCAGCAATCGCCAGCAAATACGCGCATCCGGCCATCACGAAGGGCACCATGTAGCTCCCCGTCCATTGCAGCACGTGACCCACCACCGCCGCGCTAAAACTTCCCGCCATCGCCCCAGCCATGCCACCGATTCCCACTACAGATCCCACGGCTCGCACGGGAAACATGTCGGAAGTCAATGTATAGAGATTCGCGGAAAATCCCTGATGGCAGGCTGCCGCAAGTCCGATCAGCAAAACCGCGGACCACGTGCTCTCCACGCGATACGCGAAGATCACGGGGACGACCCCGATGGCGCAAAGAAGCATCGCAGTCTTTCGCGCCGCATTGACAGTGCTCCCCCGCCGAATCAGCGAAGAGGAAATCCATCCTCCCGCCACGCTGCCGACATCGGAAATCAAATAGATCGCAACAATGGGAAATCGAACTCCTGACAGGTCCAATCCGTGTTTGCTTTGCAAGAATCCAGGCACCCAGAAAAGATAAAACCACCAGACCGGATCGGTCAGAAATTTTCCCGCAAGGAACGCCCAGGTTTGCCGCAGCGTAATGAGGCTGGCCCACCGTATTTTCCCCGCGGGCTCCGGGGGGTCGCTTCGAATATATTCCAATTCGGCGCTCGAAACTCTCGAATGGTCGCCCGGGTTGCGGTAAATCAGAAGCCAGAACGCGAGCCAGACAAATCCGAGCGCGCCAATCCCCACAAACGCGCCGCGCCAGCCCCAATGCGCGACAATCCCCGGGACGACCAGTGGCGTGATGATGGCCCCAATGCTGGTTCCTGCGTTGAAAATGCCGGTGGCCAGCGCCCGTTCTTTTTTGGGGAACCATTCCGCTACTGCTTTGATGCTCGCGGGAAAAATCGCGGACTCCCCGAATCCCAACGCATATCGGGAAAGTGCGAAGCTGCTCAGGGAATTTGCCAGAGCCGTCCCCATCGACGCGAGGCTCCAGAAAATCATCGCCAGGGCGTAACCCAGGCGCGTGCCCAGCCTGTCGATCAGACGCCCAGCGAGCACCATTCCGAATGCGTACGCGATCTGGAACGCAGAGACCAGATTTCCGTAATCGATTTCATTCCAGCCAAAATCGTGCTGCAAAGTTGTCTTGAGGACTCCCAGAACCTGGCGGTCCATGTAGTTCTTCGTGGTCCCGAACAGAAGGAGTGCGCAAATGGCCCAGCGGAAGTAGCCGCTGCGGGCCGAAACTGCAATAGCCGGCCCTGGATCGGCCGCCGCGCTTTCATTGGGCGACCGCAAGTTGCCCGATGCGGGTTTAGGGCGCGATGTGTCCATTGTGTGAAGGGAAAGCTACCCGTTTTTTCGCCCGGCTGCCAGCCCGGAATTTTGACGGTTGAGGTCCGGCCTAGGCCGCCTTACACTCCGCTGTCAAAGTGAAAAAACTGAAGTGGAGTTTCAACGAGACTTAACGGACCGCGCCTATTTTCGCGCGGCGGCAAACAAGCCACATTCTCACAGCGCCAAATCTCTAAATCTAGGCTGCTGCGAGATAAATATAACGCAAGATAAAAAGCCCGGTAAGAATCCAAATCAGCGTGTTGACTTCCGCAATTTTGCCTGACGCCACTTTCACCACCGTATAAGAAATTAGGCCGAGGCTCATGCCGGTCGCGATACTGAAAGTAAGCGGAGTCGCCAGCATGGTGATGAACGCCGGCAGCGCTTCGCTGAATTCGAGCCATTTCACCTGCGCCAGCGATTGGGACATCAGCACGCCCACCAGGATTAATGCCGGAGCCGTCGCAAAGCCCGGAATGGCCGTCGCCAGCGGCGCGCAAAACATGGCCAGAACGAAAAGCGCCGCCACGGCAATATTGCTGAAACCCGTGCGCGCCCCGGCCGCAACTCCCGCCGCGCTTTCGATGTAGCTTGTGACAGTCGAAGTGCCGGTCAACGCGCCAAAAATCGTGCCCACGGAATCGGCCATCAGCACGCGCCCGACGCGGGGAATCTTGCCATCCTTAACAAAGCCGCCTTGTTCGCACACGCCGACCAGCGTGCCGACGTTGTCGAACAAATCGACAAACAAAAACGCGAAAAGAATCTCCAGAAACCCGAGGTGAAGAGCTCCGCGAAAATCCAGTTGAAGAAAAGTGGAGGAAGGGTGCGGCATCGAAAAAAACGCCGAAGGCCAGCTCGAAATGCCTCGAAGCATCCCGACGATTGTCGTTCCGAGAATCCCAACCAGGATGGCGCCGTGTACCTTCCGAGCCATCAAAACCAGCGTCAGCGCCAGCCCGAAGCACGCCGTTTGCACTTCTTTGTCGGCGAAGCTGCCCAAGCCGACAAACGTCGCCGAGTTGGCCACCACCAGCTTGGCGTTTCGCAATCCCACAAACGCGATGAACATGCCAATTCCCGCCGCCGTCGAGTGCTTCAAGCAATCGGGAATGCCGTTCACAATTTGTTCGCGAACGCGCGTGACGGTAAGCACCAGAAACAGCACGCCGGAAAAAAATACCACCGCAAGCGCGCTTCGCCACGGCACATGCATCGACAGACAAACGGAATACGTGAAGTACGCGTTGAGCGACATCCCCGGCGCAAGCGCGATGGGATAGTTCGCATACAATCCCATCACCAGCGTTGCGACCGCTGCCGAAAGGCAAGTCGCAAAAACCACGCCGTCGGCGGGCATTCCGGCCTGCGCGAGAATCTGCGGGTTGACCACCACGATATACGCCATGGTGATGAACGTAGTCAGTCCGCCCAGCAATTCTTGCTTCACGGAAGTCTGATTCTCGGCAAATTTGAAGTAACGCTCGATCAATCGTCCCCTCCGCTCTCTCCCAACCCAAATGTTTCTGTTCGATCTCGGCCGCGCCGCGGCTATGGCTCAACAAAGGTGCGGCCCATTCCGGAATCTGCAGGCCCAGAGCGCGTCACACAAAATTTCAATAAGGAATCTTGTCCAGCCGCTCCGCCCAGGCTCGAAATCCCGCGAGCGCTTCGTCGCGCATCATCTGAATCGCCGGAATGCGCCGCTCCGCGTGAGGTTCTTTCAGCTCACGGTAAATAAACGAATCGTCAAAGCCGATTTTCGCGGCGTCTTCCGCGGTGTTCGCAAAATAAATCCGCGAGAGCCGCGCCCAGTAGATGGCCCCCAGGCACATGGGGCAAGGCTCGCACGAAGTGTACAGTTCGCAATTTTTCAGCTCAAAGACGCCGAGTTTTTTACAAGCCGCGCGGATCGCTAGAACTTCCGCATGCGCCGTCGGATCATTGCTCGAAGTCACCTGATTAAAAGCCTCGGCAATTATCTGACTGTCGGCGACAATCACCGACCCAAACGGCCCGCCCTTCCCCGAGAGAACGCCCTCGATCGAAAGCTGAATGGCGCGTGCCATGAAAGGATTGTTCATACGCTTTAAAAAATTTGTCGGTCGCTCACTACTCGCCCTGCAATTTCGCGCAACGCTCGAGTTTCAGCGTAATAACCCTGGACAGCCGGCTTCGGGCAGCAAGTATATGTCCAGAAAATGGCCAATTAGCAGTTTTTTCGAGTTGAATTATCGATTTTGCCGAATTGAAAAACGATTGACGCAGCGCCAGCCTCATGCCTCAATCTCAAGAGACTTGCAAGGATCCGTCTTTCCCTATGAGTTTGCGCGCCTTCGTCTCCCAACGAGCTGTGACGCCGCAAGGCGTGCGCCCAGCCGCCTTGCTCGTGGAGGGCGAACAAATCCGCGAGGTTGTCAGTCCAGATAAAATTCCAGCCCACGCCGAACTCCAGAATTTCGGCGAACTGACAATTCTGCCCGGTCTCATCGATTCCCACGTGCACATCAACGAGCCCGGTCGCACCGACTGGGAAGGTTTTGCAACCGCCACGCGCGCCGCAGCCGCGGGAGGATACACGCTTCTGGTAGACATGCCGCTGAACTGCCTGCCGCCCACGACCAACGTCGCCGCGCTCGAAGCCAAGCGCGCCGCCGCGCGCGGCCAATGCCGCGTGGACTGGCTGGCTTGGGGCGGAGTAGTCGCCGGCAATCCGTGCGACATCGAGCCGCTCGCCAACGCGGGCGCGCCGGGATTCAAATGTTTCCTCGTTCACCCCGGCATCGATGGCTTCACGATGGTCACCGAACAGCAGCTGCGCGCAGCTCTGCCGCACGTGGCGCGCACCGGGTTGCCATTGCTGGTTCACGCCGAACTTCCCGGCCCTATCGAGACCGCCGCAAAAAATCTTGCGGACGAGGATTGGACGCTCTACGACACCTATCTCAACTCGCGCCCCGAAGAAGCCGAGCTCTCCGCAATCCGCCTTCTCCTCTCCCTCTGCCGCGAATACAAATTTCGCCTGCACATTGTGCACCTCTCCGCCGCCAGCGCACTTCCGGAACTCCGCGCCGCGCGTTCCGAAGGCCTTCCAGTCACTATCGAGACCTGCCCGCACTATCTGCATCTCGCAGCCGAAACAATTCCTCCCGGCGCCACACTCTTCAAGTGCGCTCCGCCCATCCGCAGCCGCAAAAACTGCGACCAACTCTGGGAAGCGCTCCACGATGGCACGATCGACTTGATAGCCACGGATCATTCTCCATGCCCGCCAGAGATGAAGCGCCTCGCCGAAGGAAATTTCCAGACCGCCTGGGGCGGCATCGCCAGTCTCTCCGTCGCGCTTCCGCTGATGTACACCGAAGCCAGCAAACGCGGATTCGCACTGACCGACATCGCCCGTTGGATGGCCGAAGGTCCAGCAACGCTCGCCGGATGCGAAAAACACAAAGGCCAACTCGCCGCAGGATACGACGCTGACTTCGTCGTCTTCGATCCCGAAAGCGAGTTCGTCGTGAGCACCGAGCGCTTGTTCTACCGTCACCCCGTTTCGCCTTATCTTGGAGAGAAGCTGCGTGGTGTTGTGAAAACCACGTATCTTCGAGGCACGCCGGTTTTCAGTGACGGCGAATTTCCGGGAGAGCCAATCGGGCGGGAATTTCATAAACTAGGCTCAGCAGCCATACCGGCGCAATAGTTTGGAAGATTTCACGACCATCATGAAAAACGCTCCGATCGTCGGCACTTCCGTACCCCGCATGGAGGGGCGCGGCAAAGTCACCGGTCAGGCGCGTTATGTCGACGACATGGTTTTGCCTGGCATGCTCTATGGCGCGACAGTGCGCAGCCGAATCCCGCGCGGCGAAATCAAGCAGCTCCACTTCAGCTCCGAAATCGACTGGAGCGAATTTGTAATCGTCACGCCAGCGGACATTCCTGGAAAAAACTGCATCACGCTGATCGAAGACGATCAGCCCTGCCTCGCCGACGGCACCGTCAATCATCCCGAAGAGCCGCTTCTCCTCTTAGCGCATCCGGATCGCCACATTCTTCCAAAAGCCGTCGAAGCAATCTCGTTCGAATACGATTCGCTCCCCGCCATCTTCACCATCGAAGAAAGCGAATCGCGCTCGCAACTCATCTGGGGCACGAACAACATCTTCAAAGAGATCCTGATTGAAAAAGGCGACGTCGACGCCGTCTGGGAAAACGCAGCCCATATCGTCGAAGGCCAGTACACCACCGGCGCGCAAGAACAGCTCTACATAGAAAACAACGGAGTAATCTCCACCTTCGACCGGCAAAAGGGCGTCACCGTGTGGGGCTCGCTCCAATGCCCCTATTACGTTCACAAAGCCCTGATGAAACTCTTTGCCTTGCCCGCCGATCAAGTGCGCATCGTGCAGATGGAAACCGGCGGCGCCTTTGGCGGCAAAGAGGAATACCCTTCGATGATTGCCGCGCACGCCGCGCTTCTCGCCAGGAAGTCCGGCAAGCCAGTAAAAATTGTCTATGACCGTATGGAAGACATGGCTGCCACCACGAAGCGCCATCCTTCGCGCACGCGCCTCCGCACCGCCGTCAGCAAAGACGGCAAAATTCTGGGCGGAGAAATCGACTTCACTATCGACGGCGGCGCCTACAAAACGTTGTCGCCCGTAGTTCTTTCACGCGGCGCGCTTCACGCCGGCGGCGCTTACTATTGGCCCAGCGTTCGCATTCGCGCCAAAGCCGTGGCCACCAGCGCACCGCCGCACGGCGCCTTCCGCGGATTCGGCGCGCCGCAATCGCTGTTCGCTCTGGAGCGCCACATCGAACGCATCGCGCAAGTCGTCGGACTTTCCCCAATCGAAATCCGCAAGCGCAATTTTCTCCAGCCCGGCCAGACCACGACCACGGGACAAACCATCCGCGAAGAAATTGACCTCAGCAAGCTCCTCGACCACGCGCTCGAACTTTCCGGCTACCAAGCGAAAAAAGAGCAATTCGCTAAAGAAAATCAGCACGCCACCCGTAAAAAAGGCGTTGGCATCGCCGCATTTCTCCACGGCGCAGGTTTCACCGGTTCCGGCGAGCGCTTTCTCGCCTCGGTAGTCGGCCTCGAAGCGTGCGCCGCCGGCACCATGCGCATTCTGGTTTCAAGCACGGAGTTCGGCCAGGGGACAAACACGGTCCTCTGCCAGATCGCGGCGGAAGCACTCGGCTTGCGCTACGAAGACGTCACCATCGCGCAACCCGACACGCAAGAAGTCCCGAACAGTGGCCCAACCGTCGCCTCGCGCACCGTCATGGTGGTTGGCAAGCTCGTGCAAACCGCCGCCATCGTCATCCGAAAAACGCTGACCTTCAGCGGCATGCTTCCCGATTCCTATACGCCACAGCAATTTCGCGCCGCCTGCCGCGCCTATATTGCACAACACGGAAAACTCCGTGCCACCGTCCAGTACGAACAACCGGACGAAATCGTTTGGGACGACGAAAAATATCGCGGCTCCGCCTACGCCGC
This sequence comes from Candidatus Acidiferrum sp., assembly GCA_035313865.1. GTDB lineage: Bacteria > Acidobacteriota > Terriglobia > Acidiferrales > UBA7541 > Acidiferrum. The sequence continues at coordinate 10,139 of DATFZY010000010.1, read as the reverse complement.
CTTCGCCTGGGCGGTTTACATCGCGGAAGTCACCGTCGATCTCACCACTTACAGCGTAACGGTGGACGACTTCGTTGCCCTTCAGGAAGTCGGCAAAGTGCTTCACCCGGTTCTCGCGAAAGGGCAAATCATCGGCGGCGTCGCGCAGGGCATCGGCTTCGCCCTCTATGAAAAAGTCATCTGGGATCGCGGACGCATGCAGAACGGCCAGATGACCAACTACATCATGCCCACTTCCGCCGACCTGCCTGTCATCCGCGCGTATTTTGAAGAATTGGGCAACGCCCACGGCGCTTACGGCGCAAAAGGGATCGGCGAGCTCCCGATGGACGGCCCAGCCCCGGCGATTATCAACGCGATTGAAGACGCGATCCACGTCCCATTCAATTCCGTGCCGTTACTTCCCGAAGATATCTTCGCCGCACTCGCCGAACAAGCCGTTCCCGAAACTGCCGCAACTTCAGCCCGAGGCCGCGAATGACCCACGAGCCGAGCGCGCCCGCAAAGCGGGAAATCTCCTTCACGGTGAACGGAACGCCGCAAACCGTTCGCGCTCACCCGATGGCGCGGCTCCTGGACGTCCTGCGCTTCGACCTCGCATTAACCGGCGCGAAAGAAGGCTGCGGCGAAGGCGAGTGCGGCTCTTGCTCCGTTTTGCTCGACGGCGCGCTCGTCAACAGTTGCCTGATTCCCGCGCTGCAAGCCGACGGAACGAACATCGTCACCATCGAAGGCCTCGCCTCCGTCCGGCGTGCGCAAATCCTCCAGCAGGCTTTCCTCGATAGCGGCGGAGCGCAGTGCGGCATCTGCACTCCCGGAATGATCCTTGCTGCACACCATTTGCTTGGCAAAAAATCGCAGCCCACGCTCGACGAAATCCGCGAGGGCCTCAGCGGTAATCTCTGCCGCTGCACCGGTTACATGCAAATCTTCGAAGCCGTAGCGGAAGCGGCGCGGCAGGGAGCCGGTACATGAGGGCCAATCCCGCCGAATTTGATCTCGTCGCTCCCGGCACGTTGCCCTCCGTGTTAGCGCTCCTCGCGCAAAAGCCCGGCGGATGGCTTCCCATCGCCGGCGGCACCGACGTCATGGTTCAATACTCCGCCGGAAAACTTTCGGCCAGAAATCTCGTCAGCATCTGGAATCTCTCCGAACTGCGCCGCGTCGAAATCTCGGCCGGCGAAATCCAAATCGGCGCAGGCTGTACGTACTCCGATTTGCGCGAACACGAAATCGCAAAACGTGAGTTTCCGTTGCTGTCTCAGGCTGCAAGCTGGACCGGCGGCATCGCCAATCAGAATCGCGGCACCCTAGGCGGCAATATCGTGAACGCTTCGCCCGCCGCCGATTCTCTTCCCGCGCTTCTCGTTTATGAAGCGGAACTCCTTCTGGTTTCGGCCAGAGGCGAACGTCGCGTGCCTTATGCGGGATTTCACATCGGCTATCGCAAAACGCAGCTGGCATCCGACGAACTGATTCGCGCCGTCTGCCTGAAGAGGCAGTTTTCAGGTTACTATGCGCATGCGCGCAAAGTAGGCGCGCGAAAAGCTCAGGCCATCTCGAAAGTATGCCTCGCCGCGCTGGGGCTCATCGCGGATGGCGTCGTCGAAGACATTCGTCTCGCGATGGGAAGCGTCGCGCCGGTTCCGCTGCGGTTGAGCGAAACCGAACGAGTCGTGAAAGGCAAACACATCGATCCTCAGCTCATCACTCTCGCCAGAACAACCGCGGCCGCCGAAATCCGCCCGATTGACGACATTCGTTCCAGACAACGCTATCGCGCAGCGGTAGCTGGCAATCTGGTTGCTGAATTCCTGGAGTGTCTCGCCGCAAACCACGAACGCTCGCAAAAAATCGCAAGTGCGCTGGCGCGGTGGAACGCGCTGCCCCCCGGCGAAGCCGCAGAAGAAATTCTGCCGTGTTGCGGATCAAAATCCTGGGCCCACGAAATGGCCAATCGCCGGCCGATCCACGGCGAAGCATCTCTTTTACACGCGTGCGATCAAGTCTGGACGAATTTGCCCGAATCCGATTGGCTTGAAGCTTTTCGCAGCCATCCTCGCATTGGCGAATCGCGTTCGCAAGCTGCCGCTTCCGCGCAGTCAGCAGCGTGGTCGGACCAGGAACAGAAAAAAGTCGGCGTAGCGCAGGAAGATGTAAAACTCGCTCTTGCCGATGCCAACCGCGCTTACGAACGGCGCTTCGACCGCATCTTCATCGTTTGCGCCACGGGCAAATCCGCTGCCGAAATCCTCGAAATCCTTCGCCGCCGCTTGCAGAACGACGATGCCACAGAACTTCAAGAAGCAGCCGAGCAGCAGCGCCAGATCGCGCATCTCCGGTTGAAGAAATGGCTCTACTCATGAGCCGCATCTCCACTCACGTTCTGGACACAGCGCAGGGCAAGCCCGCGAAACACGTCCCGGTGCGCCTCGAAAGGCAGGAACCTGCCGGAGAGTGGCGAGTGCTCGCCGCTTCGCAAACAGACGCGGACGGCCGTTGCGCTCAACTGCTTCCTGAGAACGAAGTTCTCCGCGCTGGCGCGTATCGTCTCGCGTTTGATACATCGAGCTATCACCGCGCGCAAAAAATCGAAGGACTGTATCCAGTTGTCGAGATAACGTTCCAGGTGCGAGACGGCGAATCGCACTTCCACATTCCTTTGCTGCTGAGTCCGCACGGTTACACGACGTACCGGGGAAGCTGATCCGATGAGCAAGCTGGCCGAAAATGTTTATGGCAAATCGCGAGTCCGCCTCGCAAAAGTGAAGCGCCACGCGGACCATAACGATTTTCGCGAATGGACCATCGAGATTTCGCTCCAGGGCGATTTCGATTCCTGCTTCGTCGCTGGCGACAACAGCAAAATTCTTCCGACGGACACCATGAAGAACACCGTCTACTCGCTCGCAAGAACTTCCTCGGCTGAGTGCATGGAGGAATTTGGCAAAGAACTTGCCGCTTTTTTCCTCGAGCGCAACCCACAAGTCTCCATGACGCGAATTACGCTTGCGGAAAAGTACTGGGATCATCTCCACACAAACGGAAAGCCGCATCCGACCACGTTCGTGCAATCCTCCGGCGAACATCAGACCGCCGAAGTCTCTGCAAACAGGAACGCCGCTCCGTCGATTCGCTCCGGCCTCGAAAATCTCGTCATCATGAAGACCGCCAACTCCGCATTCGCGGGCTTCATTAAAGACTCTCTGACAACTCTTCCCGAAGCCACTGACCGCCTCTTTGCCACCTCCGTACGCGCGCGGTGGAACTACTCTTCTGCGAATTTGCCCTTTCCTGCCCTGCGTTCGAGGATTCGCGAAATCCTGTTGAGCGCGTTCGCAGATCACACCAGTAAATCCGTTCAGCACACGCTCTACGCCATGGGTGAAAGCGCCTTGGAAAATGTTCCCCAAATCGAAGACATCGAATTGACCATGCCCAACAAGCACTACCTGCTCGCCGACCTCTCTCGTTTTGGCCAGGACAACCCCAACGAAATTTTTGTGCCAATCGACGAGCCTCACGGCACCATAGAAGCACGCCTTCGCCGTCAAGGTTGAGACCACGTGCTTACGCTAAGTAACGCAAAGCTTCGCGCCCAAGAGATTCTTGCCCGCTGCACGCAGCTCGCCTCTTTCTCGGAGGACGCAGGCCGAATCCGCCGCACATTTCTTTCTCCTCCTATGCGAGACTGTCACCGCGAAATCACCAGTTGGCTTACCGCCGCGGGCGCCGAAGTGAGAATCGACGCCGCGGGAAATCTCCGCGCCCTCTACGCCGCCGCGCAATCCGGCGCGCGACGCCTGCTGCTCGGTTCTCACGTCGATACGGTTCCCAACGCCGGAGCCTTCGATGGCGTTCTCGGCGTACTCATCGCCGTCGCCCTCCTCGAGGCCCTCGAACATCGCCACCTTCCTTTCGCAATCGAAGTCGTCGCCTTTTCCGAAGAAGAAGGCGTCCGCTTCGGCAAGCCTTTCATCGGCAGCCGAGCATTCGTCGGCAGGCTGGATGAATCCCTGCTCGACACGCGCGATGCCAACGGCATTTCGGTTCGCGCCGCCATCGAACACTTTGGACTGAACCCATCCGAGATTCCGCGCGCGGCGTTGAGCGACGACGCCTTTGCGTATCTCGAATTTCACATCGAGCAGGGACCCGTCCTCGAATCGCTCGCGCTGTCGCTCGGATTGGTGGAAGCCATAGCGGGCCAGACTCGCGTGGAGCTTGTGTTTTCCGGACGCGCCAACCACGCGGGCACGACGCCGATGCATCTTCGCCACGACGCCATCGCTGCCGCGGCGGAGTGGATCGGCGCCGTCGAACGCACAGCGCAAAATCGTTCCGGCCTGGTCGCAACCGTGGGCAAAATCGAAGCCAAGCCCGGCGCGATCAATGTCATCGCAGCGGAAGCGCGCGTAACTCTGGATCTTCGCCACGACTCGGATGAGGTACGCAACGAAACGACGGCTGGACTCGTTCGCCAAGCCGAAGAAATTGCCGCGCGTCGCGGATTGTCGCTGCGGCACCGCGTTCTGCTCGATCAAAAAGCCGTGGCGATGGATCCCTTTCTCGCTACTCAAATCGAAGATGCCATCCGCAGGAGTGGCTGCAAGCCTCATCGCATGGTCAGCGGCGCAGGTCACGATGCAATGATCCTCGCCGAGAGAATTCCCGCAGCGATGATTTTTCTGCGCTCGCCCGGAGGAATCAGCCACGATCCGGCGGAATCCGTCGAGCTGGAAGACGTGGCGAAGGCGCTCGAATGCGGGCTGCATCTGCTCGATCAGCTTGCGGCTTCTCCTGAATTTCTGATGGGACGCGAAGCGCGCAAGGACGCGTGAGGAAAGGATGCCCCGTGCGTAAGAAGCGTCAGAAAAGGATGTGCCGTGCATAATCTTGGTCAAACGCGCAGCGCGCAAAAAGACAATCATGTTCTTCTGACACCGGATACTTTCGTCCGCACCGTTCTTCCCGGCATGACGGGCTGCACAGCCGTCGTGCAGGCAGGCCCCGCCATGGGCGCGAAATTCACCGAGTACACCGCTGAATTCGAGGACGGCGGCGAACTTGGCCCAACCACCGCCCAGCGCTTTCTCTATGTGCTGAACGGCGAGCTGAAGCTGGAAGCCGGCGGCCACGAGGCCGACCTGAACGATCGCGGCTACGCGTACTTGCCACAAGGCTTGCCGCATCGCGTGACGGCCACTCGCGCGAGCCTCGCTATCGTCATCGAGAAAACGTACCAGCCGCTCGCTTCCATCGAACCTCCGGGCGCCATCATTTCCAGCGAAGACGCGGTTTCCTCGCAACCGCTTGGCGACGATTCGAGCCTGCGGGTGAAATGCCTGCTGCCTGATACGATGCAGTTCGATTTTGCCGTCAACTCCATGGTCTACCAGCCCGGAGCCGCGCTGAGCCAAGTGGAAATGCACATCATGGAGCACGGCTTGCTCATGCTCGAAGGCGGCGGGATATATCGCCTTGGCGATTCGTGGTATCCGGTTACGGCCGGTGACTTTATCTGGATGGCGCCGTGGTGCCCGCAATGGTTCGGCGCGATTGGCAAGGTTCCAGCGAAATACCTCATATATAAGGACTGGAACCGGCATCCGCTTTCTTCCGCGCCGCCGGCGGACACTCTGAAATGAATTTGCAAGTGGATGGAGATCGTCTTCACGCGGAAATTGAAGAGCTCGCGTTGATCTCTGATGCCGAAACGCCCGCGGTCACACGCGTTGTTTTTTCGCCGACGGATAGGAAAGCGCGTGCGTGGTTCACCGGCCTTTGCGAGCAAGCCGGGCTGGTACTGCGCCACGATCCCGTCGGAAATACCTTTGCACGATGGAACGGCGCGGAGCCGAGCGCTCCGGCGGTGGGAACCGGCTCTCACATCGATGCGATACCGAATGCCGGGAAATATGACGGCGTCGTGGGCGTGCTGGGAGGACTGGAAGCGATTCGCGCGCTGCAACGCGGCGGATTCCGTCCGAAACATTCCATCGAGCTCCTCCTTTTCACTTCGGAGGAACCGACGCGTTTTGGAATCGGATGTTTGGGCAGCCGGCTGCTTGCGGGCACCATGTCGGCTGATGCGGCGCGCAAGCTGATGGACAAAGAAGGCGCTTCGCTGGACGAAGTCAGGCGCAACGCAGGCTTTAGCGGTGCGCTTGAAGAAGTAAAACTCGCCGATGGATACTACAAAGCGTTTGTGGAGCTGCACATCGAGCAGGGTCCTCTGCTCGAACGCCAGAAAGTTCCTCTTGGGATTGTTACCAGCATTGCGGCTCCGGCGAGTTTTCGTTTGGTGGTCGAAGGCGCGGGCGGGCACGCTGGGGCTGTATTGATGCCTGAGCGAAGAGATGCCCTGTGCGCCGCGGCGGAGCTGATTCTGGCCATTGAAAATGCGGCGCGCACCAGCGGGGCGATCGATACCGTGGCGACTGCGGGCATCTGCGATGTGTTTCCCGGCGCGGTGAATAGTATTCCTAGCCAGGTGAAATTCACTTTGGATTTGCGGGATACAAGTCTGGAGCGGCGCGACGCGGTGTTGCAGGTGATTGAGGAAGCGCGGCAGGGCATTGCCACGAAACGGCAGGTTACGATCCGAGAGGAACTTGTGAATGCAGACGCGCCAGCGCAGTGTGCTACAGAAATTACCGGCGCGCTTTCGCAAGCTTGCGCGAAACATCAGATTGCTTCGATTCCCATGGTGAGCCGTGCTTATCATGACTCACTTTTTATGTCTCGCATCGTTCCGGCGGCGATGCTGTTTATTCCCTGCCGCAATGGATACAGCCACAGACCTGATGAATATTCTTCGTCGGAAGATATTGAGCGCGGCGTGCTCGTCCTCGCGGAGACGCTCGCTGCGCTTGCTTCCTAATAGCGGAGGCCACTCCTTTTCCGCTACGGACATCTTGTGACTAACGTCGATTTGTCGGAGGGTGCTTTAGTCTCCACTCCCCCCAATGCTTCTCTTCTACTTCTTTCATTTTTTGACCGACTGTTGGGTAATTAGCCGGTGAGTAGGCCTCATTTAACTGGCTGAAGTGTTGCCCCAGAAACGTCGCGAGACCTTGCAGGGTGCCGAAGGCCTCGTAGGGCGGGTTCGGTGGAATCGTGCCAACAGCCATTAGCGCCAGCGCCTGCCACGCTGAGACAGGTGATTTGAACTTAATGGGCGCATGGACCGGCGCGATACGCGCTTCGATGTATGCCGAGGGGAGCATCACATCCCGACACACTTTGAGAATTACGTTGCCGACCTTAATCGTGGCGGTCCTTGCGCCAAAACTAGCCTTCAGATATGTGCTGTCTACCAGAGTGGCCCCCTCTTCGACAAACAGCCTCGATAGGCCTCGTTGCACCTCAGCACCCCAGTCTGGATCTGGGTGGATTTTCGGGCTCATTTGGATGGCAACTTGGCGCGGATTTTTGCGTAGCCTGGCTTGATCACCGAATAGATAAATTCCCAACGGCGTTGATAGGTCAGAAAAGCGCTCTTCATGGAGTTGACGGTGATTTTCTCGAAGTCCTCGAGGGTGAGGCCGAAGGTGTCGCGGGCGGCCTCGAACTCTTTGGTCATGGTGGTGTCGCTCATCAGGCGATTGTCGGTGTTCAGCGTGACCCGGAATTTCTCCTGATGGAAGATTTTGAAGGGATGCTCGGCGAGGCTGCGGGCGGCGCCGGTTTGCACGTTGCTGATGAGGCAGATCTCGAGGGGAATTCTTTTGTCGAGGACGTATTGGGCGAGGTCGCCTAGTTTCACCACTTTCCCGTCTTCCGCGAGGGCGATGTCATCGATGAGGCGAGTGCCGTGCCCGATGCGGTGCGCGCCGCAGTATTGGATGGCTTGCCAGATGGATTCTTTTCCAAAGCCTTCGCCGGCGTGGATGGTGATGTTGAAGTTTTGGCGCTGGATGTAATGGAAAGCGTCGACGTGTTTTTTGGGAGGGTAGCCGCCCTCTTCGCCGGCAAGGTCGAATCCCACGACGCCGCGCTCGCGAAAATCGACGGCGAGCTCCGCCATTTCGAGCGAGACATCCATGTTGCGCATAGCGCAGATGATCAGGCCCGAGGTAATGCCAAAGTCTTTTCGGCCGCGCTCCAGGCCTTTCAGAACGGCGGAGACCACCTGCTGGTGGCTTAGTCCCTTTTGCGTGTGGAAAACCGGTGCAAAGCGAGTTTCAAAGTAGACGACACCGTCGCCGGCGAGGTCTTCGGCCTGTTCGTAGGCTACTCGTTCGAGGGCTTCTTCGGTTTGCATTACCGCGATGGTGTGGACGAAGCCTTCGAGGTATTTGGGGAGGCTGCCCTGGTTTGCGCCTTGATGGAACCAGCGGGCGAGATCTGCCGGGTCTTCGGTGGGAAGTTGGCGGTAACCTTCGCTTCTTCCCAAATCGATGACCGTGGACGGGCGCAGGACGCCGTCGAGATGCTCGTGCAGGAGCACCTTGGGGAGGGCGGCGAGGGTGGCGCGGTCTAAAGGCACAGGGTACCCCTCCCCCCATATTTTGTAAGTGTTGCAGCTAAAGGACTTAGATATTGTGTAAGTGCTTTAGAATCAGCACTTGCAGATGGGCACTTAACTGTTGATTTTAAAAGGCTTACGGTTGATGGAGTGGGGCCAGCCAGAAGGCACCGGGAAGGTCGTAGGTCAGCCGGAATCCATGGACTCAAGTCAGGTAGGGCAGCCAATTGGCGGGCGGGTGTGCAAAGGAAGGGGCCAGAGGTGGGGAGAAGCGGCGAAGGTTGCGCAATCGACGTCATAGATGCTTATAGCACAAAAGAGTAAACATGTCAAGTCATTTATAAGTGATTAGGAGTCAGTGGGTTGCGGGGGGGCGAATGGGCTAAGAGGGGAGGGGTGGAGCAAAAGAGATGAAACGGCAGCGGGAGAGGGCGCTGCCGTTCCGCGGGGAACGTGGAATACCCCACCAGGGCGATTCCACTGGGTACAAACTCAGAAGATAAATTTCAGGGACATCTGGATTTGCCTCGGGCTGCCGATGGTCTTGTTAACGATGCCGATGCCGCTCAATGTCGGCGAGGAATAAAGGGTTGTGCCGTAAACCGGGAAGTCGTTGAAATTCAGGTTTTGGGTGACGTTATTAATGGGGATGTCGAAGCTGGGCGTGTTGAATAGATTGAAGACGTCGAAGGTGAACCTGGCACTGACGCGCTCGGTCAACTGGGTCAGTTTGATGAGGGAGAGATCGGTGCGGCGCTGCCAGGGCTGGCGGAAGATGTTGCGCTGGCCAGTTGTGTAAGTCGTTTCGTACGTATCGCCTGCAGGGATAGCGCCGTTGAGAGCGCCGGGGCTGAGTAGCGGCAAGGTAAAGCAGTTGGGGTTGAGGGCTGGCTGGCCGGGGGTCGTTCCGCTGGCGCCGGTGAAAGCGTTGGAAGGGGTGCAACCGGGGGCGAGGGGGACGATGGGATTGGTGATGCCGTCGCTGGTGCCATAGAAGAGGCTGCCGACGGCTCCGGAGTAGTCAATGACACTGTAGGGCTGGCCGGACTGGATGATGGCCAAGCCGGAAATGGCCCAGCCGTCAGCGAACCTGCCGCGGAAGGAGGTCAGCTCGTAGAATTTCGGCAACTCATAGAGGTAGGTGAAGTTAATGACATGCTTGCGGTCGTAGTCCGAGAGGCCGTAACCGCTACGAAGGTCCGTGGCATTGTTGCCATTGTAGAAGAGGCCGAGGCCGCTTTGTTCGTCGGTGGCGTGGGAGAAGGTGTAGGAAAAGCCGACCTGGAGACCGTGGCTGATGCGTTTTTCTAAGTGAGTTTGCAGCGCGTTGTAGGCGGAGATGCCCGCGGCAGTGTAGGACTCTGATTCGGAAGAGTAGCCGATGTAGGGGACGCGGAGGTCAACGTTGCCGCCTTCGTAGTTGGCCATCATGGAAGTGCCATCGGGGAGGCCCATGGGTTCGCAGCCGAGAGTGGAGCCAGTCGGGCTGCAATCAGGAGCGGGGGCGCAGCTGAGGGTGGACTGAGACGGATTGCAGCCTTGTGGGGCTTCGACGGTGTAACCGTAGGAGTAGATCTGGCCGTGAATGGGATGGCTGGGGGAAGCGATGCCAGCCTGGTTGAAGGGCAAGGGAATGACCTCATGACGGCCGAGGTTGCCGACGTAGCCG
>DATFZY010000009.1:0-90541 GCA_035313865.1 Candidatus Acidiferrum sp. | reverse complement strand
ACGCTAGGGGGAGCGACGACCGTCGCGACCGACGCAACCGGCACGGCGACATTCTTTGGCTTGCGTATCGCCAGCGCCGGAAGCCCCGGCTTTACGCTGCTGGCGACTGCTCCTTCGGCGGTGACGGCGACCTCAGCGACGTTTCTGAACGCCGGCTCGTGCAATCTCGCCAGCCAGCCGCACGGAACGCGCTCGGGCGCGACCACCACGCTTCTCCAGGATGGGACGATCCTCATCACCGGAGGCGAAGATCCCTCCGGCATCGTGGCCACCGCCGAAATTTACAACCCGACAACGGGCGTTTTTACGCCCACGAACGGGCCGATGACATCGCCGCGTGCGCAGCACCGCGCCACGCTCCTGAGCAACGGCCAAGTGCTGATCACCGGCGGAAACACGAACCTCACGGGAGGGGTCAGCAACACATTGGAGTTCTACAATCCTGCGACGGGAACGTTTAGCCTTTTCGCCGGTATCACGATGAATTCTCCCCGCGTAGGCCACACACAGACCCTTCTTTCTGACGGCGCCTCGGTGCTGATTGCCGGAGGCTACAACGGAACGAATCCCGTCGGGACCGCGCAGATTTATATCAACGGGACGCTGGGCGCAGGGATTAACATGGTCACGGCTCGCAACCAGCCCAGCGCTACGCTGCTCTCGAGCGGAAACGTTTTGCTGGCGGGCGGGTTTACGCCCGCGAATCCGACCGGCGCGGGAGACAACACTGCCGAAACCTATAATCCTTCGACGCAGATATTCACGGCTACGGCGGGGAATATGATCAACAGCCATGTGGGCCACACGGCCACACTGCTCAATCCGACCAGCGGCATCGTTTTGATTGCGGGCGGTGAGAACGGCAGCCTGGTGCAATCCATCAACGCGTCCGAGCTGTATAGCCCGATCACCAACTCGTTTACCGCGACTGGTTCGCTCATTGCCGGCCGCTCGCAGCACACGGCGACGCTCTTGCCGAACGGCAAAGTGTTGATGGCCGGCGGCTGGGGGGTGTTCGGCGACGGCGAGAACATCGTCTCGGAACTCTACGATCCCGTTGCCGGCACGTTCTCTACCAACGCGTACATGCAGGAAGATCGCGTTCAGCACGGAGCGGTGTTGCTGTCAAACGGGACGGTACTCCTCGTCGGCGGAACTTTGGCAGGCTATAACGCCATCGAACCGGCGGAGATTTACTACCCGGCGCCGTAGTTCACGGCACAATGGGCTCGATTTTTCGGGCGAAGGCTACTTCAGCTTGGAAAGGCGCTTGGTGGCGTCCGCGGCAAGCGGGTCACCGGCGCCTTTTTCTTTGATGGCGAGGAAAGTTTTGTAGGACTCCGCCGCGCCCGGGCTGTTCAATCCTTCACGCGCACGTCCCTGATAATAGTAAACGGCGGGCAGAACGTGATAGCTGGGGATGTCATCGAGGAAGACGGAAGTGGCTTCGCCGCGCCGCTTCAGGCAGACATCGAATTCCGAGGAAGCTTCCGTGAAAGCTCCGGCATCGAGATATGCACGGCCCATATCAAAATGGCCAAGCCATGTATCAGCGAGTTTTTGCGCTTCCTGGAAGGAATTTAGGGAGTCCCGCGCATTGCCTTTCTTCAGCTGCGCTTCGCCCACAATCAGCTTTGCATAAACTTGTGGCTCCGCTTCCAATCGTTGCGCAAGAGGTGCTACGAGCTCCAATGCTTTGGCTTCCTGGCCCGCGGCAATGTACACCTGTGCGGCGCGATAAAGGACACCCAGGTCTTTGCTGCCGGCCGCTGCCTTGCCAGCCGATGCAACGGCTTGAGGTACTTTGCCCAACTCGAATTGCACTTGAGCGAGAGTAGCCGTGGATTCAGCGGCGGATTCCACGTCCTTTGCCGTCTCGGCAGTCCCGATGGCTTTTTCCAGAATGCCAGTTGCGTCCGCCAGCTTCCCCTCATACAGGGCGAGGTCGGCGAGGCCAGTGGAAGCGATCGAGGCGCCATAAGCGCTCACGCCCTGCAGCTTCGTATACGTTTGCCGCGCCTCTTCGTCATGCCCCTGCCCCAACTCCGCAATCGCCAGTGTGCGCAGCGCCTGGTCAAACTTGGGATTCTCCTGGAGGATCGCTTGTGCTTCCTTCGCCGCGGTATCAAAATCACCTGAGTAAAGCGCGTACATCGAATAATTGTTGCGCTGCAGAACGCTGTGGGGCGTAATCGCTAGCGCCCGCTTTTGCTCTTCGAGCGCCTTAACAATGTCCCGGTTCAGGAAGTATTGCAGCGCCAGATTCGCATGCCCGGCTGTGTCGCTCGGATACTGGCTCACCAGTGCTGTCAACTCTTCCATCGCTTTCGGCAGATTGCGCGTCAACAGGTAATAGCCGCTCCGAGTGCGGTATTTCTCGCGGTCCGTCATTCGGTCGATGTGCGACATCGCCAAGCCGTAATACTTCTCGGCCTCCTGCCGCTTCCCAATACTTGAATACACAGCGGCAGTGCCCGCGTACGCCCGGCCCAGGTCAGGGTCCAGCTGAATCGCCTGGGCATAGGCCTTGAGCGCATCGTCCCATTTGGCCGCCATCTGAAAATCCTGCCCCACGGCGTAAGCGTGCGCCGCCTCCAGCGAGCCGGCGCTGAATGTCTCGGCGGCCGCTCGTTGCGCCGATTCTGGCGTTGTATCGCCCAGCCCTTTGCGGATGCCTTCCGCAAGCTTTCCGGCCACCGCCAGCACGTCCTGCTTGTTGGAGGCGTCGCGTTGTTCGGTGAGAATTGTTTTGCCTGTCGCCGGGTCCAGAGTGCTTACATAAACTTTGTATCCACTGCCTTCCTGCGTGATGGAACCGCTCACCACAACGTTCACGCCTTCGCGCACGGCCACGAGTTGCGACAGCGCAGCGTCCATGTGGGTCGCTCCGGGCTGAAGTCGCGACGCATCCTTTTTCGCCTGGCCGCGGTTGAAAGACGAAATGAACGGCGCCCCTTCCAGCGCAATGCCCAGCATCGGCTCCAGCGTCCCGTCAAAAACGGAATCCCCGGTCTTGTTGTCGAAGTCTGCGATCAGCAAAGTCACGGGTGCGTGCGGCGCGGTTGGCTGCGACACCATCTTGGTACGAAGGTACAATCCTCCCGCGATGACGGCAACACCCGCTCCAGCGGCGACCCATTTTGCATACGCCGGCAAGCTCCGTGCCGACGGCATGATCACTCGCGTCCCAGCCCCAGGACCTTGCCAAACCTCGATCTGCGAAAGCATTTCGGAAACGGAAGCAAACCGCTTCTGCGGATCAATTTCCAGGCACTTGCGCACAATGTCGCTCAGCGGCTGCGGGACGGTTTTATCCAACTCACCGACCGGCTGGGCGGGCTCATTGGTCCGCTTCCAGAGTTTGGCCATGGTGGTATCCGCGTTGAAGGGCACCACGCCGCTCAGCATCTCGTAAAAAATAATCCCCAAACTGAATAGGTCCGAGCGGGCATCCAGCGTGATGCCCTTGGCCTGCTCGGGCGACATATAATCCGGCGTGCCGATCAAAGCTCCGGTTTGCGTCATGCCTGCGGACAGCATCGAGCGGGCGATGCCGAAGTCCATCACGTAAGCTCGGCCGCTTTTGTCCAGCATGATGTTTTGCGGCTTCAGGTCGCGATGGATCACGCCTTCGGCGTGAGCTGCTTCCAGCGCGCGGCAAACCTGTGCCATGATGTTCGCTGCTTCCGCCGGATCGAGTTTTTTCTTCCGGCGTAGAAGGCTCTGCAGATTCTCGCCTTCGATGTACTCCATCGTGATGAACTTGATTCCGCCGGCCTGGCCCAGATCAAAAATGCGGATGACATTTTTATGCGTGATTTGCCGCGCGAGGATGAGTTCCTGTTTAAACCGCCGCAGAATCTCCGGATTGGACGCCATGTCCGACCGTATGACTTTGATCGCCACCTGGCGGTCCAGCTCTTTGTCGTGGGCCTGATAGACGGCGCCCATCCCGCCTTGTCCCAGCAATCGTATGATTTCGTAGCGGGCTCCGACGGAGCTGCCTGGATTCAGTTGAACGATGGTGCTGGAAGAAATGACGCCTTCGGCAGCGGGCACCGACCAGCCCTGTCCACCTGTGGCCAGTGTCTGGTCGCTCAGCGGGAGCGGCGTGGTGCATTTTACGCACTGCACCGAGGATTCCGGATTTTCGTAGCTACACTCTGGACAGACCATGGACTTCGCGCTCTGCGCACGCGAACGCGTTTATTATGTATCCTTTATAAAGGAATGCAAAGATGCAAAGGATCTATGTGTTCCCATATTGCCCGGGACAACTGCTCGGGAGATTGATTTGTCAGGTTACAGAGTTCCGCCTCGCTTGGCTGTCCCGGGTTTTCCTCAGGCAAATGTTTCCGCGTGATATTCCCGTCCGATTCCCGGTAGAATCAGCGCACCCGTTTGCAGCCCTCATGAAGAAGATCATCGTCGCGGTCGGAAGCACTCGCAAGCCGAAGCTCCGGGCGGTTACCGAAGCCCTTGGGGGCTTTGCGTCGAAACTCGTTCCCGATGCGGATTTCGAAGTCATCGGGGTCGAGGTGGAAAGCGGAGTCAACCCCACGCCCACTTCGTGCGAGGAATTGATGCGCGGAGCGCGGCAGCGCGCGGAAGCGCTCGTGCACCTTGCCCGAGAGACTCGCAAATCGTGGCGCTACTTTGTCGGGCTCGAAGGCGGCCTCGAAGTCTTGCAGGATGAAAGAAGCCGGCGAGTGTTCCTGGAGAGTTGGGCTTACGTGAGCGACGGCACGCGAGCTCACTACGGCCGCTCCGGCGGCATCGAACTGCCGGAGGAACTCGCCCACGAAGTTCTCGAGCGAGGATTCGAATTGTCAGATGCTATCGACCGCTTTGCCGGTGCCGTCGGGATTCGCGACGGACAAGGCGCTTGGGGAGTGCTGTCGGGAGATTTGATCCCGCGCGACGAATCGTTTCGCGTTGCCGTCATCACGGCGTTCGCTCCGTTCTATAATGCAAAGATGTACGGCAGATCGGCGAAAGCTGCCATTTAAATTTTTGCGGTCATCGCGAGCACGACGAGTTTGGCCAGGAGAGAAGCGTGGACATTGTCAAAGGCAACATGGGCTGGATCGAAGTGGTGGTCGGCCCGATGTTTTCCGGCAAGAGCGAAGAACTGATCCGCCGCTTGCGGCGCGCCGAGATTGCGCGCCAGCGCGTGCAGATTTTCAAGCCCGCGATTGACGAACGCTACGCCGCCAATGAAATCGTCTCGCACTCCGGTCTGGGCATAACATCGGACAATGTCAGCAAAGCCTCGGAAATTATGGAAAAGCTTTCGCCGCGCACGGAAGTCATTGGTATAGACGAAGCCCAATTCTTGGGCGATGAAATCGTGGACGTTTGCACCAGGCTGGCCAATCTCGGAAAACGCGTCATCGTAGCGGGGCTGGATACCGACTATCGCGGGCGCCCGTTCGAACCCATGCCGCGCCTTCTCGCCATCGCCGAAGAAATCACCAAGCTGCTCGCGATCTGCATGCGCTGCGGCAACCCTGCTGTTCACACGCAGCGCCTTGTTGAAAGCGAAGAGCTCATTGTCGTCGGTGCCGGCGGCATGTACGAAGCACGCTGCCGCCGCTGCTTTGAACCCAATCCAGCCCTCGCGCAAGAGAAAAAAGACGCCGGCCCCCACCTGATGATCCGCAACCGCGCCGCTGGCGCCGGTGGTTCCGGCAACTAGGCTCCGCAAACATGGAAAGCGTTATGGCAGACTCCCCGCCAATAGCTCGTGTCATCCTCTACGTTAAAGACATTCCCAAGGTTGCTGCGTTCTACCAGAAGTTCTTCGGAATGCATCCGCTCCCGGGTGCAACGGATGGCTGGCTGGAATTGGCCGGTGACGCCAGCGGCTGCACGATCGCCCTGCACAAAGCAAGCGTTGCGCAGAAAAGCGGCGCGGCCATCAAACTTGTTTTTGGCGTTCTCAACGTCAAGGCGTTTAGCGACGCGAAAGAAAAACAGGGATTGAAGTTTGGTGTGGTTCACGAAGTCGATGGTTTTGAGTTTTGCAATGCGAAGGATCCTGCCGGCAATTCGATTTCCATTTCCAGCCGCGGTCTTAAGAAAAGCCCCAGCAAGTAGCGCCCGCAGCCACCGTGCCGCCAGATTACCTTCATTCTGCATGAACTCAGATCTCTTCCGCGCAGCCCTTGTCGAATTGCCTTTATCCCTCTCAACTTCGCTTGAGCTTGTCACCTGAATCCTGCAAACTGTCTCGACAGACGACACTCCAAATTCACATCGCAGGCTCTCATGATCATCGAATCCAAGGCCCCCACGCGTGTTGACTTTGCCGGAAGCACGCTCGACATCTGGCCTATTTATCTTTTCCACCCTGGCTCAGTCACATTAAATGCCGCGATCTCCCGCTACGCTTCCTGCACTCTGCAGACGCACGCGCCCTGGGATGAGCGCATCAAGCTGGTCTCCCGCGACACCAAACGCGAAGAAAGCTTCGCTTCCTTCACCGCGCTGCTGAAAACCAAACGCTACCGCTTGCCGCTGCTCGCGGAGATCGTTAAATTTTTTCAGCCGCAGGGCGGTTTTACCCTCACAACGGATTCCGAAGCTCCGAACGGCGCGGGCATCGGTGGCTCGAGCGCCATGGCCGTCGCCATCTGCGCCGCGCTCGATCGCTACACGGGGGCAGGGAAGAGCAAAATCGATTGGATTCACATCAGCCGCGACGCCGAAGCCATCGTCATCAATGTCCCCACCGGCACGCAAGACCATTACCCGCCGGCATTTGGCGGCGCAGCCGCCATCGAACTCCCGCCAGGAGGCGAACACCGAGTCGAGTTGCGCGTCAACCTCGACGAACTCGAACGCCGCGTCGTGGTCTGCTACACAGGAAAGCCGCGCCAGCACGGCATCAACAATTGGGAAGTCTTCAAAGCGCAAATCGGTGGCAAACGCGCCGTGCAGAACAGCCTCGAACGAATCTCCGACGTCGCGCAAAAGATGCGCTTTGCCCTGGAAAAGCCCGACTGGCACGAAGCCGGTCGCCTCATGCGCGAAGAGTGGTCCTTCCGCAAAAGGAACCTTCCCACGATCTCCACCAAAACGATAGATCGGGTCATCGAAGGCGCGCGGCGGAACGGCGCCCTTGCCGGCAAGGTGTGCGGCGCGGGGGGCGGCGGCTGCGTCGTCATGCTAATCGAGCCGGACGCCCGCCGCCGCGTCGAAGCAGCCATCGTCGAAGCAGGAGGCGAAGTGCTTCCCGTAACGATCGACCGGCAGGGCGTCCAGGTAATCTCCCGCTAGCCCTTCGTTGAAGTAGTTCGCCATTTGCGTTCCGTGTATCGGGTAGCGGCGTGCCTCCCGTCAGCCCCAACCGCCAGCCTCCGCCTCTTAATCCCGGGGCGGATACAGCCCCCTTTCCCGTTTTTTGCATCCTAGTTTTCCGAGGGCCATTTCGTAATAGAATAGGGGCGCTGGCCTTGACGCTCCGGCCCAATGGTTTATGCCTATTCGGTTCATTCTCACTCTGACCGTCTTCCTGTTCGCTGACGTGGACCTGCCGCGCATCGACAGTTTTCGTCCGCCCTCCCACGCCCTCCCCGTTTTCCCTTCCGGCGAGGAAATTTCGCTTTTCCCGGACACGGTTTCCGAAGCACTCGACGGGCAAGGCGATTCGCAGGCGCCAGCCAAGCCAAAATCGGCCACTCTCCAGGAATCCTCAAAACTTGAGCTGATTCGCTTTGTTTCCGGTGAGTTTGCCAAAGCCACCAAGTCGCTCCCTGCCGGCAAAGAGGGCTTGATCGTCTATGTAGGCAAGCCGCTGAACAGCGAACTGATCGAGCGCGCCCTGGCCACCCACGGCGCTGCCGTAAACACCGGCGACAAAGTCCAGATCACCAAGCTCGATTTTCGCGATCATCAGATTATTGTGGACCTGAACGGCGGCGGTCGCGGCAAAACGCGCCTGCGCGACCGCATTCATATAGAAATGGGCGGGGTTCCTACGGTTTCGTCGACTTCGGAGCAGCAGCAGACCGGTCCCCCGGGCTTGCAGCCCGGCGCAGGCAGCACCATCTACCTCGACTTCAGCAAACCCGTTCCCGATTTGTCTCCGAACGACCTGAAGCAGTTGCTCTCTCCCTTACTCGACTTCTCACGCCAGCACTCCGCCTCCGTTCAATGGGTGGACACCCTACCTCCGGAAATGAAGAAAGCCATCCAGGAACGCCGGCCCATCGTGGGCATGGACCGCGAGCAGGTCGTTGCCGCCATCGGCAAGCCCGATCACAAAATCCGCGAACGCGACCAGGAAGGCAACGACATCGAAGACTGGATTTACGGCCAGCCCCCGTCAAAAACCGTCTTCGTCCGCTTCAACGGCGACCGCGTTACCAACATCAAGCAATACCCGCAATAATTTCTCGCAGGGTTCGCAAGCTAGGAATGTTACCCTTGATGACGGAAGTGAAGTTGGTTCCTCCTAATATGGATTTCATGGCGACAGGGAACTGAAAGATGAACGCCCTCGATTTCAAAGTCTTTCTCGAACGAGACGACGAATACCGTGGATATACGGTCGTCTGCCCGTCTCTTCAGGGCTGCTATTCTCAGGGAAAAACTGTCGAAGAAGCGCTGGCCCACATTTGAGAGGCTATTGAGTTGTGTTTGGAAGACATTGAGAGCCGCGGCGAGGCGGTTCCTGATCCTGGCAATATATTGATCGGCAGCGTGCTTGTTACTCGATGAGTCCTAAGCTGCCCGTTCTCTCGGGTGAGGATGTAATACGGTGTTGAAGAGATTCCGCTGCGAAGCCGTTAGGCAAAAAGGCAGCCATGTGCTTCTTCGCAACGATGCTGATCCTCAACGCTTGCCGGTTACGGTGCCACTGCATAGAGAACTCGCTCGCGGCACACTGAGAAATATTCTCGGCGACGCCGGGATCAGCGTAGACGAACTGATTTCTTTTCTTTAGTTGGTTTTCGTGTTTTTTCCTTCGCGTTGACTTTTGTCCGCGCACCCCATAGCATTTTGGGTTCGGCTTTGCGGCCGATTCTCCCCGGAGAGCGCCGCCAATCACGAAACAACCCCCAACGGAGGAAGTAATGCCCATCAAGGTCGGCATCAACGGCTTCGGCCGCATCGGTCGAAACATCGTTCGCACCGCGCTCAACGACAAAGACATTCAATTCGTCGCGGTCAACGACATCACCGACGCCAAGACCCTCGCGCACCTGCTCAAATACGATTCCATACTCGGCAACCTGCCGAACCACATTACGAACACGGAAGATTCCATCTCCGTGGATGGCCATGCCTTCAAAGTTTTCAAGGTAAAAGATCCCTCCGAACTCGATTGGGCTAGCGTCGGAGCCGACATCGTCATCGAATCCACTGGTCTATTCACCAAGGGCTCCGACGCCAAAAAGCATCTCCGCGGCCCCGTCAAAAAAGTCATTATCTCCGCCCCCGCCGATGGTCCCGACGCCACCTTCGTTCTCGGCGTGAATGACAAGACCTATGACCCATCGAATCATCACGTCGTTTCCAACGCTTCCTGCACGACCAATTGCCTCGCCCCCGTCGCAAAAGTCCTGCAAGACACTTTCGGCATTCACAGCGGCACCATGACCACCATCCATTCCTACACCAACGATCAAAAGCTCCTCGATCTGCCCCACAAGGATCTCCGCCGCGCCCGCGCCGCTGCCATCAACATGATTCCCAGCTCCACCGGCGCGGCAAAAGCGCTCCATCTCGTAATTCCTGAGTTGAAGGGCAAACTCGACGGCTACGCGATGCGCGTGCCCACACCAAACGTCAGCGTCGTCGACGTCACCGTCTTCGTAGACAAGCCAGCCACCGTCGAATCCGTCAACGCCGCACTGAAAGCCGCAGCCCACGGCCCCATGAAGGGCATTCTCGGATACACGGACGAAGAACTCGTCTCTTCCGATTTCAAAGGCAACTCACACTCTTCTATCGTCGACTCCGGTTACACCAAAGTTGTCGGCGATCGCTGCGTCAAAGTTTTGGCCTGGTACGACAACGAGTGGGGCTATTCCTGCCGTTGCCGTGACCTAATCAAATTCATGGCCGCAAAATTCTAGTCGTAGGGGCGGGGCTTGCCCCGCCCTCTTTCTTTTCTGGGCTGCACCGAAAACCATGAGCAAACTCACCATCCATGATATCGATCTCCGCGGCAAGCGAGTCTTCATTCGCGTGGACTTCAACGTCCCTCTCAAAGACGGCGTCGTCACCGACGATACTCGCATCCGCGAAACGCTCCCCACGTTGCGCCTCGCCATTCAAAAAGGCGCCAGACTCATTCTCGCGTCGCACCTCGGCCGTCCCAAGGGCGGCCCGGACTCCAAGTTTTCCCTTTTCCCACTCGCCAAGAAGCTCGAAGGCCTCATCGGCAAACCCGTCCGGTTCGCCTCGGACTGCGCTGGCCCGGTCCCGGAATCCAAAAGCAAAACTCTCGCCGACGGCGAAATCCTCCTCCTCGAAAACGTCCGCTTCCATCCTGAAGAAGAAAAAAACGACGAAGCTTTCTCGAAGCAGCTCGCCGCTCTTTGCGACGGTATCTTCATCTGCGACGCTTTCGGCTCCGCCCATCGCGCTCACGCTTCGGTCGTCGGCATCACGCGCTTCGTAAAAGTCTCTGCCGCCGGGCTGCTGATGGAAAAAGAACTCACCTACCTCGGCAAGGCGCTCACCAATCCCGCGCGTCCTTTCGTCGCCATTCTCGGCGGCGCGAAAGTCAGCGACAAAATCGAAGTCGTTGAAAACCTGCTGAAAATTGCCGACGCCACGCTCATCGGCGGCGGCATGGCCTACACTTTCTTCAAAGCTCAAGGCCTGTCTATCGGCAAGTCCCTCGTCGAAGACGACAAACTCGATCTCGCCCGCAAAATTCTCGCCGATGCCAAGCACAATAATCGCAAGCTTCTGCTTCCCGTCGATCACCTCATCGCCCCGGAATTCAAAGCCGATTCCCCCGCAACCACCGTCGACGTCACCGCCACTCCCGCGGATCAGATGGGCCTCGACATCGGCCCCAAAACCGTCGCCGCCTTTGCCGACCAAATCTCCAAAGCCAAGACCATCGTCTGGAACGGCCCTATGGGCGTCTTCGAAATGCCCGCCTTCGCCAACGGCACGCTCGAAATTGCCAGGGCCGTTGCCACCGCAACCACGCTTGGCGCAACTTCCATCGTTGGCGGGGGCGACTCCGTCGCTGCGGTCCACAAGTCCGGCGTTTCCGAGAGAATCTCCCACATCTCGACCGGCGGCGGCGCCTCGCTCGAGTTTCTCGCCGGTGCAAAGCTGCCCGGCGTCGAAGCCCTCACGGACAAGCCCGCGGAGCAAATCGCCAGCGCCATGGCACAAGTCAGGCGCCGCGGCGTCATCGCCGGCAACTGGAAAATGTACAAAACGCAGGTAGAAACGCAGGTCTTTTTCTCTGCGCTCTCCATGCTCGTTGACGGCATCACGCAATGCGACATCGTTATCGCTCCCCCATTCACCGCGCTCCACGCCGCCGTGGAAGCCGCCCGCGATTCGAACATCTCCGTTGCTGCGCAAGACTGTTTCTGGGAAAAAGAAGGCGCCTTCACCGGCGAAATCTCGCCGCAAATGCTGGCCGAAGCCGGATGCCGTTACGTCATCATCGGCCATTCCGAACGCCGCCAGTTCTTCGGCGAAACGGATGAAACCATCCTGAAAAAAACCAAAGCCGCCCTGGCCGCGGGCCTCACGCCGATCGTCTGTCTTGGGGAACTCCTCCACCACCGCGAAGCCGGCCAGACCGAGCAAATCTGCTCCACGCAGTTTCTCAACGGACCGGGTTCGTTGACGCCCAATGAATTCTCCCGTATTCTAATTGCGTACGAACCAGTGTGGGCTATCGGCACCGGCCTCACGGCCACCCCGGAGATTGCCGCTTCGGTTCATCGTCTCATCCGTCATAGCGCGGCGCAGAGGTTTTCCCCAGAGCATGCCTCCGCGTTGCGGATTCTCTACGGCGGCAGCGTCAAGCCTGAAAATATTCAGGGATTGATGGCACAGGAAGAAATTGATGGCGCGCTTGTCGGCGGAGCGAGCCTTGATGCGAAATCGTTTGCAAGCATCGTAAGAGATTGCGCAGGGAGATAGAAATGCCAGGTTGGATGAAGTGGACCGTCGCTTTGCTCATCGGTTTTGCAATTATTGTGGTCGGTTTCCGCTGGGCGGGACCATTGCTGACCGCCTTTTTCGTAATGAATTGCCTCGTCCTGATGATCGTCGTTCTGCTTCAGAGCGGCAAAGCCGCTGACCTCGCCGGCGCCTTCGGTGGCGCTGGCAGCCAGACCGCTTTTGGTCCCCGCGGGGCCGCCACGCTTCTTTCGCAAGCCACCACGTGGTGCGCCATCATGTTTATGATCTGCGCCTTCGCACTGGTCCTGCGTACAGACAAAGCAGTGGAATCTGGCGGATCAGTTCTTCAGGGAATCTCCAAGTCCGCCCCGAAGAAGACGCCGCCGGCGACGACACCAGCCACGTCAACTCCGGCAACGCAGACGCCAGCGCCACAAACGTCGGCTCCGCAAACCACCCCGCCGGCATCAAGCACCACCCCGGCGGCAACGCAACCAGCACCAGCCCAGCCGAAAAAGCAATAGTTCGACGTTCTTTGTAGCGCCGGCTTCCGGCCAGCGCTTTTTGAAGTTTGTAGGGGCGGGGCTTGCCCCGCGCTCTTCGATTTTTCCTCGGAGATCCATCCAACTTGCGACCTTGCCAACTCGCAGTTACAATAGACTCTCTTTGTGCGGTCGTGGCGGAACTGGCAGACGCACCAGCTTGAGGGGCTGGCGGTAGCAATACCGTGGTGGTTCGAATCCACTCGGCCGCACCAATCTCTTTTATTTTCGTTTGCGCTCGACAGGCGCCTGTAAACCCCTGTTCGCTACCCTCTTCCGTTTTTCCCGGTTTTTTTGCACCAATTCGTAGCATCTGCCTCAGTTCGGCTTGCATCTATATTTTGCATCCACATTAAGGAGCTTCATCATGTTCAAGTCCCCGGTCCGCTTCTTGCTTCTAGCATCTCTCGCCCTCGCGCCCGCCCACGCCGACGAAGACGTAGTCACCGCCGTTCACGGCACGGTCACCAAAATCGACGCAGGTGCAAAGACCATCGCTGTCAAGACCGCCGACGGCACCGAGCACACTTTTCATTTCGTCGACAAGACCACGGTCCACGGCGCCGATGCCACCGCTGCCGGCTCCAAGGACGCCTTCCACGGTCTCACCGAAGGCTCCGAAGTCGTCGCGCACTACACCGTCAAGGGCACGGAGGAAACTGCCGTTGAAGTAGATAAGGTTGGCAAGGACGGCATGCATGCTGTCGCCGGCACAGTCACAAAAGTGAGTGAAGACGGCAAAACCGTCGTCGTAAAAGCTGGCGATGGCACGGAGCACACCTTTAAGGTCGTGGGCCACGACACGGTCGTTTCCGCCAAAGACATCGGCAAGGGTACCGACAAGTCTGCCAAAGTCACCGTCTACTACACCGAATCGGCCGGCAAAAAAGTCGCCCACTTCTTCGAAAAACTCTGAGCGTGCTCAGCCTCGTGGAAAAAGTCCGTTCAAGTGTTCCGGCGAAACGCCTGACGCCAGAGATTGCAGTCTTGTCTATTGCAGCTGGTGGTGAAACGTCTGCGGATCACCCGCCCCCACGCGCTCGCCGCTCATCGGAACGCCAAAACCGGACGGCTCCATCTTCAAGCTGGCAGTGTGGCCACCCTGCACCACAAAGGAAATGCGCCGGTTCGCTTCTGACTGAATCGCAAAGCTTCCATCCCCCTGCTTCAAAAGCCGTTCCGGCCCCTCACCCAGAGCCTGAATCATCAGCCGCCCGTCTTCATCGAACACGCGATAAGTCCGCCGGTATTGCGCGAACGAATCATGCAAGTCCGCCGTCAACTTTTCCAATTTCAAAACAAAAGTCCCCGCCAGTTGGCTGCGCTCTTCCGCCGAAATCGTTTTATCCTCGAGCACCTTCTCCGTAGGAGCTGGCGGCGGCGTAGGAAGCTGCGGCAACCCAAGCTCCGCCCTTGCCAGCGCCCGCGTAATGGCATACGCATTTTGCCCCGCAGTATTTGTCAGCACAACAATCGTCAATCCATCCTCTGGAAAATCGTACAAACTCCCGCTGTAGCCAAACAGCGATCCGTGCTGCCCAATCCGCCGATGCTCCTCCTCATGATTCAAAATCACCGCGAATCCATATCCCGCCTTTGGATCCTGCGGACTCATGTGTGCCGCAGCGCCTTCCGCCGTGGTCATCATTGCAAATGTCTTCGGCTCAATCAGTTTCTTCTCCCCAATCGATTTCCAAAGCTGGTAGATATCTCCCGCGGTGCTGCAAAACCGCAAGTCCGCGTTGTACGCCATGTCATTCTCGTTCGCCAGCACATATCCCTTCTCGAATTTTCGATAAGCATGCGAAAGCCCGTGCACCAGCGAGAAATCATCGCAATAGCTGGTCGATTTCACGCCCGCGGGCGTGAAAATATTCTGTTGCACGTACTCCGCAAAATTCTGCCCCGTCACGCGCTCCACAATCGTAACCAAAAGCTGAAATCCCGAAATCGACCAATCCCACTTTGTCCCCGGCTCATTCACCCAATTCTTCCCCGCATAAAGCGCCATGACTTCGTCCAGCGCCTTCGGCAAGCGGCTGGTCGCTTCAATCGGGTCGCCCAGGTAGTGATAGTCCACAATCCCCGATGTGTGATTCAAAAGCTGCCGGATCGTCACGTGATGTCCCTGCTCAGGAAACTCCGGCACATACTTCGAAATGTCGTCGTCCAGCCGCAGTTTCCCGCGCTCCATCTGCTGCAACACTGCAATCCCCGTGAACGGCAGCATCGGCCCGACGATGTGATAAACAGTTTCGTCCTTCGTCGGCGCCTCCAATCCTAGATCGGCATATCCGTAGCCCTTGTGCATCAGGACCGTCTTTCCACGCGCGACCAGCACGGACGCACCGACTACGCCCTCTTGCTTCATCGTTTGCCGCACAATGGCGTCCAGATCAACGGGCGAACTCTGCCCGCGGCAATCCTTCGTCGCCAAAGACAAAAAAACGCCAAGAACCATCAGCCATCGAAAACGCATCAAGGTCTCCCTCTTCGAAATTGCGCGCGGAGCGTATCATACCGCCCCGCCCCACAGTAATTAATTGAGCGAAACTCGGTTGACCCCTGAACCAGTACCGCATACTTTGTTACCCTCATGCTTATGCGACAGAACAAAAGATTCTCCCTCGCCGTATTCGCCGCCGCCATCCTCGTCCTCTGTTACGGCGCTCCCTGCTCACCCGCAAACAACACCCCCGCTTCCGCCGCCCAGCCACAAAGCGACGGTACCGCTGTCCAGCACCCGCTCTATTACGACCGTCTGATCCTGCCGAAAGAGCTGAAATTCCGCTCACTTCGCGAGCTAACCCTGATGCGCAACACGATTTTTGCCCGCGCGGGAAATCCCTTTCGTAAAAAGTGGCTGGCCGATTATTTCGGCGCGCAACCGTGGTATCACCCTCTGGCCGCCACCGACGAAACCAAGCTCACCGCCCTCGACAAACAAAACGCGGAAATCATCGCCAAGTACGACCTCTTGCTCCCCCGCGAGCAGTTGCAAGCCATGCTGCAACAAGTCATGAGCTCACTCCGCGCGCAAGGCCCGACGCCAGAAGACAAAATCGAACTTCGTCTTCTCTCAGCCCGCTTAGGCACATGGGTCGGCTCCAGCGACACGCCCGAAGACCAGCGCTCCCCTCTCGAGGATCCCGCGATTCTCGATAAACAGCTCACCGTCGAACAATTGAAGGATCTCTCCCGTCGCGATTTGCGCCTTCTGCGCAACATTATCTATGCGCGCCACGGCCGCCAGTTTCGTTCCGAACTGCTCCGCGCCTATTTCGAAGCTACCGATTGGTACAAAGCCGATGCCGCATACACCGATGCCCGGCTCACCGGCGTCGACAATCGCAACATCAAATTAATCCGCAGCATTGAAGACCAACTCGGCGGCCCGCTCACCGATTTCGAGCACAAAAACGAAGACGGCTGGATAATCCAAAGTTGATAGCCTTATCCGATGCCCGGTCGGGCATCAAAAAATAAAGCGAGACTCCCTTAAGCTCCACCGTGTAGCAGTTGCTCGTTTCATCGTGCCCAGCCTCGTTCTCTTCAAAAATCCGCTTCCGCCCCACGCCGCTCCAGCTTGCTGCTCCCGATTCCCGCGAGCAAATCGAATATCCCTTTTGGATCGCTTGACAACTTCGCGGGCTCCCCGAGCAAGCCAGCCTGAATCGGCATAATGGAAGCCAAAATCGTCCTGTCCGCCTTCACCCTCACCCGCAAAACCAATCCCTCGCGCTCTTTCGTGCAATCGCAGGCAAACGCCAAATTTCCCAACCCCCACGCAATCACGCTTTGCCCGTGCCGTTCCACAGGACCAACAACGTGCGTCCCATGCGCAACAATGACCCGCGCATCTGCCTTAAGCGCAATCTCCACGGCCCTGCGCAACTCCGGCCGCGGCAGATAACTGTCCGGACCCGTCACATGGAAACTCGCCACCAGCACATCGCCTTTTTCGCGCGCCGCAGCCAAGTCAGCCGCAAGACTTCGAGGCACGCCAGTCGTCAAATCATACCCCGCGACGACGATCCGCATTCCGTCGATCGATACAACCGCCGCGCCGGCAGGCCCTCCCGCTGGTTCGAGTCCGGCCTTTCGCACCGCCTCAGCAGTAACTCCGTCTCCGTTCGCCCCGGCATCCTTCGCATGATTGTTCGCAATCCCGGCCACTCGCACTCCAGCCTCTCGCAGTTGCTCAAGCCCACCCGGCGCGTTCACCAGTTTCAATCCCGGCCCCACCGGTAAACTCGCCGCCACCGGCCCTTCCAGATTGACAATTCCCGCCGCGCCTTTCAGTATCTCCGCCAGAGGTCGCAAATTGGGTTTCGGATTCGCCCCCAGATTCACATCCCCGCCAAACCACAACGCAACTTCGTGCGTCTCTTTGCTCTCGTTCTGGCGCGGGTCTTCTTTCCTGAATTTGCTGCTCGCGACGCTATTCGTAACCGCGAGCGCCGCGCAAACTCCGCAGCCCACTAAAATTGAGCCCAAAACGGTTTTGAAAAGTGAAGTAAAAATTGTCGACAAGCCCATTCAATTCGACCAGGAACGCATTCGCCTCACGCAAGAATACATGCGCAAACATTACGGCATCGAGCAGAACGATATCACGATCAAGCCGCAAGCCATCGTGCTGCACTTCACCGCAATCAATTCCTTCATCTCCACCTGGAACTATTTCAACCGCACGCGCATCGAGGCCGAACGCCCCGAGCTTCTGCGCGAAAGCGAGCTCAACGTCTCCGCGCAATTCCTGGTCGACCGCGACGGCACCATCTACCGTCTCATGCCGGAAAACTGGATGGCCCGCCACTGCATCGGCTTGAATCACGTAGCCATTGGCGTCGAAAATGTGGGTGATGAAAAGGACTTCCCGTTAACCGATGCGCAAGTCGACGCTGACGCCGCCTTGGTGCGTTATCTCGCAGCCAAATTCCCAATCGTCTATCTACTCGGCCATCACGAATACCGCCGCATGGAAAAAACGTCTCTCTTTTACGAAGCCATCCCAGGCTATCGCACCGGCAAATCCGACCCCGGCGAAGACTTCATGCGCCACGTCCGCGCCAGATTAACCGGCCTCGACCTGAAAGCCCCCCCGAATCCGTAGATTTTGTCACTCGACCACTCATCTGATCCCAACCACCATCGTCGGCGCCGCGGCTGCCGCGAACAATCGCCGCAGTGGTATCATCGCCAGCATTATGAAAACAAAATTCAGCCTCACGCTCCTCCTGTTTCTATTCTTCTCTCTTCTAGCCTCACCGCCATTCGCGCAATCCACTCCGCCCGCGCAAAAACACGCAATAGTCCTTCACGCTGCCCGCATCCTCGACATCGAAACCGGAAAAATCCTCACCCCCGGCGAAGTCCTCGTTCAAGACGATCGCCTCGCTGAAGTCGGCTCCTCCGTAAACCGCCCAGTCGGCGCCCAACTCATCGACCTTGGCGACACCACGCTTCTCCCCGGCCTGATCGACGTCCACGTCCATCTCTTTCTTCACCCCGGCGCCGAAGATTTGCAAACCGTCCAGGAATCCGTCCCGCAACGCACCATCATCGCCACTCTCGCCGCCCGAGATGACTTAATGTCCGGGTTCACCGCCGAGCGCGACATGGGCACCGAAGGTGCCGGCTCCGCCGACGCCGCCGTCCGCAACGCCATCAATCACGGCGAAATCCCAGGCCCGCGCCTGCGCATCAGCGGCAACGCCATTGATATCCTCGGCGGCCACGAAGACGCCATCCATTACAACCCCGAGCAGCACGTCTTCTCCAACGCGACCTACGCAAACAACGCCGCCGAAATCGTCACCGTAATCCGCCAGCAATTCAAGGAAGGCGCCGACTTCATAAAAATGTACGAAACCGGCCACGACTCCCTGAGCGACGGCCATTTTTCCACGCCGTTCCAGTACACCGAAGCCGAACTCCGCTCCGCAGTAGAAGAAGCCGCCCGCTCAGGCAAACGCGTCGCAGTTCACGCCACCGGCGAACCAGGCACGCTCTACGCTGCCCGCGCAGGCGTCGCCTCCATCGATCACGCTTACAACCTCAGCGACGAAACCATGCGCCTCATGCGCGAAAAACAAATCTTCGCCGTCCCCACCTTCGCCATCGCCGAATACTTCGCCGAACACGCCTCATCCCCTGCCCAAGCCGATCGCGAGCACCGCATGCAGGATTTCCACGCGGACCAGTTCCGCAAACAACTAGCCGCTGGCGTCCCCATGGCCGCCGGTTCGGACGTCGGCCCATTCCCCCACGGCACCCAGGCCCGCGAACTGGTCCTCATGGTCAAATACGGAATGACTCCGCTGGCAACACTGCAAGCCGGCATCCTGAATGGCGCCAAGCTCCTGGGCTGGCAAAACGAAATTGGCGCGCTCAAGCCCGGCTATCTCGCCGACGTCATCGCCGTTCCCGGCAATCCCCTCACCGACATCGCTGTCCTTCAAAAAGTCACTTTCGTAATGAAAGGCGGCGTAGTCTACCGCTCCATGGCCAACTAGAAACCGCCCGTAACTAAACCAGCCGCCGCTTTCGCACGGGCGTAGACTGAACTAACCATGCAAAAACTCCAGGATTTTCAAATCGCCGCGCGCAACAATGGTTTCGTGGATGTGGAAGAAACCGATGACGGCACTGTCCTCTGGATGCGGAAGCCCACCGCCAGCGCCGAAGACCGCGTATGCATTGACAGTCTCACGAACTCCGCAACCGTCTTCTGGGCCTCCATTCCCTGGAAAATCAATTCCAAAACTTTCCGCGTCGCCTCGGCCCTGCAAGACTGGTTCGTCTCAACATCCAAACTCCCGCAACCTTAGACGATCCCCAATTCTCTCCCTCGCCTCCCCCGCAAGAATCTTTTTTCCAAGGTTCGCTTCAAGGTTTTGACGCGCCGTTAGCCGTCGTGTGAAATTCAACCGATAACAACACTCCCGTTTCGACCGCCTTCCCATCCACCAATGTCGGCTCAAATCGCCACTCCCGAATCGCTCTCACCACACTGGGGACAAGCGCAATCGAGCCGTTCACGGGCCGCACGCGTTCAATTCGCCCGTCCTTCGCAATCATCGCTCGCACGCTCACCCGCCCGCCACGTTCACTTTGCACTCGCGGCGTTTGCGGATCAACTCGCTCCCGCAACTCACCAAGCACCACTTTCTTCTTCCGGTTCGCACTCCACCAACCCTGCCCGCCCGCCACCAGAACGGACCTCTGCACATGCATCGTAACCGCCGCCGATTGAATCACTCTCTCCCCCGGCAGACTCAGCAGAGTCGCGCCCGGGCCATTCGGCAGCGTGACCTCCACCACTTGGCTCTTCCGCCCTTCCATCTGTATCACCACCGGATTCGTCGCCTGGAGCGGCGCACTTTTTGGGTTTACTTCCGGCCCCACCCTGGAGTTTGAATCAGCAGAGATCGACCCACCAATCGTCGCGGCGCCCACGGTGGCATCATTTGTATCGAGTGTATCGAGAGGAATCGGCAAGGGACTGCCCCCTTCTGGTTTCGCAGCGTCGCCGTCCTCCGCGGATTTTTTCGCAGCAGTCCCCTTCGCGCCCGATGCGTCCGAGGCCGTCCCACTTTTCGCCAGACTCGCTTCGGCCAAATCCGCCGATGAATTTGCCTTCGCCACGCTTTTCTTGCCACTCAGATTCTTCCGCACCGGCGCTCTTGCCATTGCGCCGGAAGGCGCCGCATCCTTCTCCCCCTGACCATCCGGACCAGTTTTCAAGGTTGCAGCGCCTGCACTCCGCTTTCCATCAACCACCTTCGATGCAGCGCCCCTATCCTCTGACGTCTTCCCATGAGCAGCAGCAGAGGCGGCGACATCACTCTCGTTTCGCCCGCTCCCCGCAGCCTCCGCTCCCACCGTTGCGCCTGGGATCTTCAAGCTCGCTTTCGAAGAACGGCTTAACCATGTCCGCAGCACACTCCCGCGCAAACTCAACCCCATCGCCAGCACAACCACAGCTATCGCCCCGCCCACGGCTAGCGAAACTCGCGTGAAGTTCCTTCTCTCCCGCGTTCTTTTAACGCGCTCGTCCACATGCTTCAATCGCTCGTCTTCCCTAACCACGCCCCGTGCCGCATCACCGCTCTCCGTTCTTCCCGATGTCGCCCACATGCGAATCTGTTCCCGATCGTGATCGCGAAGATTTAATAGCTGAATCCCCGCTCGATTGCTCTCCGCAGTCCATACCACTCGCCCAATCACCTCAATAAAATTAGGCAGCCCATCCAGCCTCAAGCTCAACGGGAGAACCGAATCGCGCGCCAGTCCGCTTGGTGCCGAGACCAGCAAACCGTTCTCGCTCACATTCAAAAGCATTCCAGGATTCTCTTCGCCCAGCGCGATGCTGACCACCCCCGAAGGCGAGACACGCTCATAAAAACGCCGCTCTACCGTGGCGCTCGAAACCACAATCTGTTCCGCTGCGGTTGACATGATTTCGTTCTCCCTTGCTTTTGCTCCGCTTGGCACGGCGCAAGGTCCTCGAGGGGGCTTAACTCTTCTTGATCTGACCACTATGGCGGGAAACTTCGATATCTTTCGCCCTCTGTGGGGAGCTAACCCCGGCATCGCAAATAAGTTTCGCTGCGCAAATTTCCGCCTTCACGCCATGCAGACCCGGCCGCCTCGGGCCAGCCGCCGCCCCTCCGGCCCTGCGCAGCAAGCCCGATCCATCACCTCAATTGGCATTCGCAACTTTTCCGCTTCGCGTGTAATTTAGAACCTGCTCCCAGGAGGCAACCATTACGCTTCGCGGCTGTTTTCGCATTCTCTTTCTCTACGAAGTAGCCGAAGCCATCCGCCTGGACGTGATTAAATCACTCCGCGATCCTCATGCCACGGAGCCTCCATCCAGCCTGACTCCTCCCGTCCCGCAATATCTTCGATTCGAGCGGCCCCCCGTCGCCGAGCCCATCGGCTCGATCACTCTCGAAGCCAGCCAGCGTGCCGAGGCCCGCGCAAAATATTACGACTACGGCGTCCTCAGCATCGAGCTGGAACTACCTTTCGAGTGCGACTGGGATTCTCTCGTCACGCAATCCAGCCGCTTAAGCGGCGCGACTGAACTGGAAACCCGCGCCCTCGAATTACTTCGCGTCACCCTCGCCCGCGTGAAACCCGCCCTCGTCAAACCCTACGAAACCTGGCTCCACGAGGACTATCACATCATCCATCTTCAAGAAATCGTTGAAGCCGATGGCCCAACGCTCTCCGCATCCGAGCTACTCGCATCCCATGCCCCCAAAATTGCTCAGCTCGTTCGCGGTGAATCCCTTTCCCTCTCGGACGCTGAGCGCCAGGAAGTCTTGCAGTCCAGCATCTCGTATTCGCAAAAGGACTTGCTCGTCGTCGGCTGGACAGGTGCTCTCGTTTACGGCAGCCTCGAGGGTGCTGCCGCCACAATTCAACTTCTCGAATACGCCAACACCCAGCTCCTCGAATTTCGCTACTACGACAGCCTTCTGACCACCGTTCTCGCCAGCGTCTATCGTTTCCTCGAACACAAAGGCGGCTTGCTGACCGCCTGGCGCCTCTCCCGCGAAGCCTCACGCGTCAACACCATTCGCCTCGACGTCATGGAGCTGACCGAACGCGTCGACAATGCCATCAAGTTCCTGAGCGACATGTTCTACGCGCGTCTTTACGGCTTAGTCGCTGCTAAGGTAGGTGTCCCAGACTACCGCCGCCTCGTCGACCAAAAACTCCGCACCGCCGGCGAGCTCTACCGCTTCATGGTCGATCAATTCAACCAAAGCCGCAGCTTCGTCCTGGAGATGACGGTCGTAATTATTCTACTCATCGAAATCGCCTTCCTCTTCCGCGGCATAAAGTAGCACCCGGGAACGCCGACGTCCCCGTCGGCGCTTTTGATTTGCATTATGGCTTCAGCAATCCACATATGCACAACCGGCACCGCCAAAGCGCCTCACCGCGTCTCATACTTCACATGCGACTTATCCTTATGCGAAGCCGTAACCTCCACATCCGTCTTCAAAACCGGCGACAAATAACTCGCAAATCCAATCCCCACCAGAACCGTCCCATAACAGCATTTCGGCGTAAACGTCCTCACCACCGACTTCCCAAATTCCATCTGGTAAAGCGAAGAAGAATACCTCCTCGCAAAAAGCCCTTTCATTGCCTCCCGTAAATTCGCTTCAGCCTGCTCCGCTGTCCCATTCCCCGCATACTCGCAGGCAAATCCCCCCAGGTACGATCCCGACTTGCGGAAGACCTTCGCCAAAAGCACGCCAGCCGTAACTCTTTTCCCAGGCCGGTCCGTATGTTGCACGGCGATAATCCCCTCCAGCACAGACCCATGATGAATCGCCGGCAACTGCGCCATCTCGACAGCCTCCGGCGGCAACACCGATGTGTAAAGCATCACGTTAAAGTTCTCAATCCCAGCCATCGTCAACGCAGCATCGTACGACCCCGTTTCCACCCCCACGTCACTCTCGCCCCATCCAATCACCCAAAAGTAGTCCTTCGGAATCCGGCACCCAATCTCCAGATAATGCGCCCCACTCTTTTCAGTCATAGAGTTCACCCACGCCAGCGCAGTCTAGTTCCCCGCAACCATCCCGTCAACGAAATCACTATAGGGTCATCCTTCTGAGGATGACCCTTTCTCAGCAGGACCGTTTCTGCGGATGACCATTTTGGCGTCAAGCGCAACTAAGCCATTTTCATGCTCGTGGGTCTTCACCTCGCGGCATCGAAGGCCCTACTCTCTTCATTTCCAACCCAAAAGTTTTCCACAGATTTCCACCGCCGATTCGAATGCCACTCCAGTAAACTATTGACAAGCATGTAACGCTTATGGTAACATCGAGTGTGATAGTCAGCAGCCAGCTCGTTCCGGCAACCCAAATCTCTCTGCGCAACCTCCGCGCTCTCTGCGCCTCTGCGTTATCCTTCTCTTCCTCTTATTCTCCTCTCTCCTTTTTTTTCTCTCCTCGCTCGTTCAAACTGCGCAAACTAGAAGGATCACAATCCCCCTCTAACCTCTTTAGAATCAAATCTTTTGCAGACCCCCACCCGTTAACCCTCATGGAATCACATCTTTACAAAAAACACCGGGGGGGAGGGTACCCGACCACGTACGAGTCAGCCCCTGTCTCTGGTCTGCGAGCGCACAGGAACTCCCGCAACTCATGTGCTTTCATCGATTTCCGCGCTCTCGCATGCACCTGCGGAGAGTGGGGCGCGCCTCCTCTTCGACGAATCGCAATCCACCAATCCCTCATCTCCAGCACTCCGCTTCCAGCATCAGACCAGCAGGCGTATAGTGTCACTCGGCATGGTCACCAACCACAGCGGCGGCCCAGCACCCGAAGCAGCCCCTGCCGGCTTTCTCGCCCGAACCATCTTCAATTCCGGCCACAAAACGATCGGCCTCCGCTACCTCTGGCTCGCTCTAGGCAGCGTTCTCCTCGGAATGCTCCTCTCTCTCCTGATGCGCATCCACCTGGTCTGGCCCGCCGCGCAAATTCCATTTTTTTCTGGGCTCGCCAACGCTCCAGAGCGCTACGCGGCCTTGACTATGCTCCACGGCTCGCTGATGGTTTTCCTGGTTCTTACCACCGCGCCACAAGCCGGCTTCGGCAACTACTTCCTGCCTCTCCAAATTGGCGCCCGCGAAGTGGCTTTCCCGTCGCTCAATCTTTTTTCGTTTTGGGCCACCGTCATCTCTGTCATCGGCATCACCGCGTCGTTTCTCGTTCAGCCCGATGCTGGACTCACGCTCTGGACCGCCAGCGTTGCGCTCTTCTGCTTCGCAGCGCTTCTCACTTCCATCAATTTCACCGTCACCACGCTCGACCTTCGCGCCAAAGGCATGACCTTGCCGCGCATGCCGCTCACCGTCTGGGCCTGGTTCATCAACGCCATTCTCAGCATGTTGATTTTCAGCATCTTGCTGGCCGCTTGCGTTTTCCTTCTCTCGGACCGTCTGCTCGCTTCGCAATTTTTCTCGCCCCTCAATTTTCTTTCTCATCAGCCGGCATCCATCGCGCAGTCCACACTCTTTTCTCTCTGGCAGCGCCTCTTCTGGTTTTTCGCCCAAGCCGAAGTCTACGTTGCCATGCTTCCGTGTTTCGGAATCGTCTCGCACCTGCTCTCCACGTTCTCCCGCAAGCCAGTCTGGGCGGAGCGCGCCGCAGTCCTCGCTCTCTGCGGTGTCGGCCTCTTCGGTTTTTGCGTCTGGGGCCAGCACATGTTTTCGAGCGGCCTCAATCCCTGGTCCCCTCTGGTTTTTTCGCTTCTCGCGTCTTCCCTGGGCTTGCCCGCCTGCGTGCTTTTGTTCACCTGGCTCGGCACGTTGTGGAACGCCAAAATCCAATTCACCGCCGCAATGCTTTTCGCTCTCGGTTTTGTCTCGCTATTTCTGACAGGCGGAATTTCCGGCATTTTTCTAGCGGGCAACAGTCTTGCAGCCATCTCCGTCTCTGTCAGCGACGATTTTGTCACCGGCCATTTCCATCTGGTGATGGGCGTCGCAGCCACGTTTGCGATTCTCGGCGCACTCTTTTTCTGGTTCCCAAAAATGTTTGGCCGCAGCCTCAACGAGACTCTCGGCAAATTCCATTTCTGGCTTACGTTCGCCGGCGTTTATTGCGTCTTCATGCCGATGCACTGGCTCGGCCTGATGGCCCGCTCGCAAACAGCCAGCGGCGATTTGGCCGCTGTCTCTTCGCTGGGCGCATCGTTTCGCACCTTCATCACCGTCGCCACACTCGTCACGGTTGCCGCGCAAGCTCTCTTCCTTTTCAATTTTATCTGGAGCCTCGCGCGTGGCGAAAAATCGGCGGATTGCAATCCCTGGCGCTCCACGACACTCGAGTGGAGCGTCCCCTCGCCGCCGCCCTTTGGCAACTTTGGCGCCACCGAGCCAATCGTCTATCGTGGAGCCTACGAATTCAGCGCGTCAGGGGCTGCCCCGGATTTTATTTCGCAGAACGCAGCTCCCACACGTTCCGAAGCCGCTTCCGAGCCGAAGCAGGCAGCTAAAACGGGTTCAACGGAGAAATAAAGAAAGTATTCATGCCCGGCATAACAACTCTCGAAGACATTGAACTCATCATCGAAGACATCGGTGGTGGCGGCGGAAAAGGTCCGCCCGCCGGCGGAGACGACGGCGACGGCGGCGATAGCAACCGTCGCCGCGGCCCGCAACTGCCTTCGTCGCGTCGTTATGCCACGGCGATCGTGATCGCTCTCGTTTCCATCGTCATGTTCTTCATGGCCATGGCAGCTGCTTTCCTGTTCCTGCGCTCCACCAGCAACAAATGGGTGCCGTTGCACCTGCCCGCGCTTGTCTGGGTCAACACGGTGATCTTGCTCTTGAGCAGCGGCGCCATCGAGTTGGCGCGTCGCAGCCTCGCCGGCGCCAATGTGAAGCAATTTCGCCGGCTCTGGTCTGTGGCTACCGCGCTAGGCGTGCTTTTTCTGATCGGACAGTTGGCCGCGTGGCGCGAATTTGTCCTCGCCGGTTTTTACGTGTCCACCAATCAAGCCAGCAGCTTTTTCTATATTTTCACCGGTTTGCACGGCCTGCATCTCCTTGGCGGAGTTTGCGCGCTGCTCTATGTTTCGTTGCGCAAATTTGAAAATGCGAAAGTTTCTCGCTCCGTCGCCGCGGAAATTGCTTCTTATTACTGGCACTTCATGGATGGTCTCTGGGTTTTCCTGCTGGCGCTTTTGTATCTGGGCAAATAAATGGAAGAATGGAAGTAGTGAGCGCGCAAACACAAACTACGTCTTCGTTCGCAGCCGTGCCGCAACTCGACCTCGCGGCGCAGTACGCCGCCATCGGCCAAGAAATTCGCGCCGCCGTTGAAAAAGTTCTCGTCTCGCAACAATTTATTTTGGGGCCTGAAGGCGACGCCCTCGAAACAGAAATTGCGCAACTCTGCGGCGTCGCTCACGGAGTCGGCGTCGCCTCCGGAACCGACGCGCTGATTCTCGCTTTGCGCGCCTGCGGCGTCGGGGCCGGCGACGAAGTCATCATTCCACCCTTCACTTTTGTCGCCACAGCCAGCGCCGTCAACGCCATCGGCGCAAAACCGCGTTTCGCCGACATCCGCCCGGACACCTACAACCTCGATCCGTCGGATCTCGCGCGCCGCGTGACGCAAAAAACGAAAGCGATTATCGCCGTGCACTTGTACGGCCTCTCCGCCGACATGAACCCGATTATGGATTTCGCGCGCGCGCATAATCTGCGAGTGATTGAAGACAACGCGCAAGCTATCGGCGCAAGCTACAAAGGACGTCCTACAGGCTCCATCGGCGACGTCGCATGCCTTAGTTTCTATCCGACAAAAAACCTTGGCGCCTACGGCGACGCGGGAATGGTCGTGACAAATTCGGGCGAAATGGCGGAGCGTCTGAAGACGCTCCGCAACCACGGCCAAACCGCGAAGTACGTCAGCACCGAGCCGGGATGGAACAGCCGTCTCGACGAAATTCAAGCCGCGATTCTTCGCGTAAAACTGCTGCACCTTCTTGAATGGCAGCGCGCCCGGCAGGCGCATGCGGACGCTTACTCAAAGCTGTTGCTAGGCATTCCAGGAATCGCGCCGCCGCTTATTCCGGAAAATTACCAGCATGTTTTTCACCAGTACACCATTCGCGTCGAGCAGCGCGACGCGTTGCTACAAGCTCTCCACGCGCGAAACATCGGCAGCGCCGTCTACTACCCGGTGCCGCTGCACCTCCAGCCGCTCCACAGTTCGCTGGGCCACAAGGCCGGCGATTTTCCCCATGCGGAACATGCCGCGAACGAAGTGCTTTCGCTGCCCATGTATCCAGAGTTGCGTTCCGAACAAATCGCGCGCGTCGCGGAGGCTGTCGCCGAATTCGTCAAGAAATGACGCTCGCTGACGACGCGCCCCGCCGAAATGTTCGCGAAACGCACAAATTGGAATCTCGAGTCGAATCGCCTCAGTGCCGCGCTCGCAGCGCATCGCGCAGCAGCGAAGCCGCTGATCGATTTGACGGTCTCCAATCCAACGGAGTGTGGTTTCCGTTATGAAGAAGAGGCCATCCTCCGCGCATTGCAAAATCCGGCGGCTCTGAAATACGACCCCAATCCGCGAGGACTCGTCGCGGCACGAAGCGCGGTCGCCCAGTATTACGCCGAGCGCGGCGCCCTCGTCCTCATCGACGACATTTTTCTAACGACGAGCACCAGCGAAGCGTATTCCTTTGTTTTCAGAACTCTCTGCGATCCGCAGGACGA
This sequence comes from Candidatus Acidiferrum sp., assembly GCA_035313865.1. GTDB lineage: Bacteria > Acidobacteriota > Terriglobia > Acidiferrales > UBA7541 > Acidiferrum. The sequence continues at coordinate 62,611 of DATFZY010000009.1, read as the reverse complement.
ACTCCTGATCCCCGAACCGAGCTATCCGCTGTTTGAGTTTCTCGCTGATATCCAGGATGTCCGGTTGGTGCGTTACCCTCTGCTTTACGACCACGGCTGGCAGATCGATTTCCATGCGCTGGAGCAAGCAATCACTCCGCGCACACGCGGAGTGATTGTGGTGCATCCGAACAATCCCACCGGACAATTTTGCAAACCGCAGGAGATGCGCAAACTCAACGAGATTTGCGCGGTCCGCGAATTCGCGATCATCGCCGACGAAGTGTTCCTGGATTTTGCCGTCAAAGCAGAACAGCACGCGACATTTGCGGGGAATACCGGCGCGCTGACGTTTACGATGAGCGGCCTCTCGAAGATTTGCGGGCTGCCACAGATGAAGGCCGCGTGGCTAATCGTGAGCGGCCCCGGCCAATGCAAAACGGAAGCCTCCGCGCGAATCGAGGTCATTGCGGACACTTTTCTCTCGATGAACGCCCCGATCCAATTGGCCATTCCGTCTTTTTTGGGTCAACGCCACGGTTTCCAGAAGCAATTGCTGGAGCGCGTCCGCGGCAACCTCGCCGAATTGGATAGGCAGCTAGCCAGGCAACAATCCGGCAGCCGGCTGGAAGTGCAAGGCGGCTGGAACGCCGTCATTCGAGTGCCCGCGACCCGTTCCGACGAAGAACTCGCCCTCGACCTGCTCGCAACCAAGGGCGTCTACGTTCACCCCGGCCACTTTTATGACTTCGCCTCTGATGGATATCTGGTCGTCAGTCTGATCACACCTGCTGCAGAGTTCGCCAAGGGAATAAAATTGCTGCTCTCGATGTAAGGAAGAAGGGGAAGTGTGCGCGGAGGCCGAATCTAGTCGAGACAGGCCTCCCGGGGCCAATGTCTCCCGACCGCAGGAAGCTAACGCAGTAAAAGCGGGCCTCATTTGTTTGCTGGGGGCCTTCCGGACGTTTAGAGAGCTCCTTCATCTAGAGAACTCCATCATCGCAGATACGCAATCTGGGATTCCCGCCAGTACTTCTATGTAAATCCAGATAAACAAAATCTAAAGGTCCCTCTTTATTTCTTGCGTGGAACTGCTAACTTACCTAACGCGAGCGATTTAGTGCCGAAAGAAGTCAATACGCACGGGGGTGTGTATCTGGCAAGTCGCTTGCAAACAAAAAATCAAGCCTTTCCATATTTCTATTACCCGGCGTAGTTTGGATTCCTTTGTGTCTACTTTGGAGGCTTCATGATGAAGGTGTGGGGATTCCTCTCGGTTGCACTGGCTTTCTTGGTTTTCACGGTCTCGCCCATGCGAGCGCAAGAGGTTGCGGGAGTAACGGGCGTCGTGCTGGATAAATCCGGCGCAGCCATCGGCGGAGCACAGGTAGCTCTTGACAGCAGCAAGACCGGCTTCCATCAGGAGACGACGACGAACGACCAGGGAAGCTATCAGTTCCTGCGCGTCCCGCCCGGGTCAGGCTACAAATTGACATTTACGAAGACCGGTTTCCGGAAGCTTGAGCTGAACGACGTTGCGCTTGGCGTGGAGACGATAAGCACGCGGAACGCGACCTTGGAAGTAGGCGAAACGTCGCAGACCGTGGAAGTGACGGCGGCGGCTGCCGAGACGCTGAACACCACGGACGCGAGCATCGGCAACGTGCTGGACGTGCGAACTCTACGAGACCTCCCTTCCTTGATTCGCGAAACGCCAGCATCGCTGCTGGGCTTGCAGGCCGGGGTGGTGGCCAATTCCGGAGGAGGCACAAATCAGGAGGGCTCCGTCACAGGTGCCCGAACCGACCAAAGTAACGTTACTGTCGACGGTATCGATGTGAACGATCAGGCAGGCGGATTTGCATTCGCGACGGTAGGCAATGCGCCGATCGATTCCGTGCAAGAGTTCCGGGCGACGACCGCGGATGCCGAAGCGTACGACGGACGAAGCGCCGGAGCCCAGATTCAATTGGTGACAAAAAGCGGCACCGACTCTTTCCACGGCGCGGCTTACGAATACAATCGCACGGCAGCCACGGCAGCCAACGACTTTTTCAATAACAGCTCAGGTGTCGCGCGCCCGGCGCTGACCCGAAACCAGTTCGGGGGTGACCTCGGTGGCCCGATAAAGAAAGACCGGTTGTTCTTCTTTTTCAATTACGAGGGAAGGCGCGACGCGAGCCAATCGGCTCAGGCGCGAACCGTACCGCTGGCAAATGTCCGCGCCGGCGGAATCAACTACGTCAACGGAAACAACAACGACTCGCAAGGAAATCCCTGCTCGGATAGCGCCCGGCTAAACGATCCAGTTACAGCGCAATGCATTACCCAATTGACGCCGGCGCAGTTAGCCACCTTCGATCCACAGGGAATCGGGGACGACCCGGCCGAACTGGCAATACTGACCAAGGTTCCAGCGGCAAATGATCTGACCGGCGGAGACGGCGTCAATACTGGCTTCTACCGGTTTAACGCTCCCGTGAAAGTGGACCACAATACGTATGTTGGGCGCGTGGATTACACGATAAGTTCCAATCAAAAGCTTTTCAGCCGCTTCAATGTCCTGCGCGAGAGCGATACGCAGGCGGTGCAGCAGTTCCCCGGCGATCCTACCGCCCAGCTATTTCAGGACAAGAGCTGGGCCTTCGTGATCGGCCACACGTGGACCATCAACTCGCACAACATAAACGCCGCAACCTTTGGAATCACGCAGCAATACAACAATTTCCCCGCCGGACCGGGCGCGTTTCCCACATTCCCGAACGAGTTTACGTTTGGGCCGTTCTCGACGCCGTTCGCAGCCGGAGTTAGCTCGCAGGGCCGCACCGTTCCCGTTCCCACGATTCGCGATGACTATACGTGGATTCACGAGAAGCACACGATTCAGTTCGGGACGAACATCAGGCCGATTCGCGAGAAGTCCACACTCACAAATTCTTTCAATTTCCTGGGAGTTGGACTCGGCGAAGCGCTGCCCTCGTTGGGGCCGAGCGGGTCGCCCTTGAGACCCAGCGACATTCTAGAGACGCAAGCGCAGATGAACGAATGGGACAGCACATTTACCGCGCTGCTCGGCCACTATGCGAGCGAGTCCACCAATTTCATCTACAACAAAGCCTTGCAGCCGCAACCCGCGGGCGCAACGGCGGCCCGGGACTTTCATTACAACGAGACGGAACTCTACTTTGCGGACAACTGGCGCGTTCGGAACGACTTGACCATCAGCTACGGGGTACGATGGTCTTTCGACAGCGTTCCGTTTGAGTCGAATGGGTTTGAGACGGTTCCGAATGTCAGCCTGAATACGCTTTTTTCAGTGCGACAGTACAATGGTCTGCTGGGAATTTCGGGCAATGACGCCGCTCCGAATCTGACGTATAGTCTTGGCGGACCGGCGAATAACGGTCAGGGCTATTACAAGCCGGACTACAAAGACTTTGGCCCGCGCCTGGGTATAGCCTGGAATCCTTCCTTCAAAGACGGCTTGCTGGGATCGCTTTTCGGGGATCGCAAGACCACCGTACGGGCGGGCGGATCGATCGTTTTTGACCGTATCGCTGGGGCCGTCAGCTTCCTGGCGGACCAAAACAGCTTCCTCTTCCAGAATTCCAATTCGGTGATATTCGGCGACCCGAATCCAGTGACGGCCTTGATGAACGACCCACGCTTTACGAGTTTGACCGCACTGCCAGCGCCGGTGGTGGCGCCCATCGTGACATCGCCAACGACGCCATTCGTTAACAACGGAGTCCCGTTCGGAACCAGTGAGGATAACTTGATTTATGCTGTTGATCCCAATTTCAAGACTCCTTATGAGGACACCTTCGGGCTTGGCATCCAGCGCGAATTGCCGGGCAACGTCCTGCTGGAAGTGAACTACGTGGGAAGATTGGGCCGGCGGCTGTTCGCGCAGTCCGATGGCGCCCAACTCACGGACTTCACGGATCCGTCGTCCCAACAGGGCTTGATCGCCGCATTCAACAACATCGCGAAACAAGTTCGGGCGAATGTACCAATCAACAATATAACCCCGCAGCCGTTCTTTGAAAACCAGTTGGCCGCGAGCCCCGATTTCGGAGGAACGCCATGCTCCGTGATATTTCCTGGCAGCTCTTGCACCCAGGCTTTAGCGGGGAGCACCTTTTCGCAGTTCTTCCTGAATGGCGACATCACGGACTTCCTGGTGGGCCTGGACCAACAAGGGCTTATACAGCCGAACATAGGCATCGCCGCACAGGCGGCGAGTATTGCTTATGTGACCAGCAATTCCTCCTCAAACTACAACGGACTCCTGACGACCTTGAGCAAGAAATTCTCGAACGGCCTTCAGCTGAACGTCAATTACACGTTCTCTCACTCGATTGACAACCTTTCGAGCGTCGTGAACACGTCAATCGGAGGGATTGTCTGCGACTTGAGAAATCTGCGCGTGTGCCGCGGCAGTTCGGATTTTGACGCCAGGCACATCGTCTCTTCCTACTGGGTGTATGACCTGCCTGTTGGGCGCAAGGGATACATCGGGAGAAACATGCCCGGATGGGCCGACCGCGTCGTGGGAGGTTGGGAGGTTTCCGGCATCTGGACGTGGCGGACGGGCTTTCCCTTTAGCACCGCCACCAGTTCGTTCCCGGTCAGCAATTATTTCGGGGGAGGGGGGTTCGTGGGTTCGCCCGGAGTGCTCACCGGCAGTCTGACTGGCCTCGGCAGCAGAATCCATAACGAGAACGGAACGCTGCAGTACTTTGCTGATCCGACGACCACGATCGGGGAGTTTGCCAACCCGCTTGGGGGGCAGACCGGCAACAGGAACGATATCCTGGGGCCGAGCTTCTGGACGATCGACGCGGCGCTGCTGAAGAACATCAAGCTGACCGAGAGACTAAACCTGCAGTTCCGCGCGGAAGCGTTCAATTTGTTTAACCATGAGAACTTTGCTCCGCCGTCGACAAACATCAACTCTCCAAGCACATTTGGAGCTCTAACCGGGACAGTCGGCGAAGGACCCAGGCAAATGCAGATCGCATTGCGCCTCGAGTTCTAGCCCAAATCTAAACAATGTTGAAAAAGGAGGCCGAAGTCGGCCTCCTTTTTTTATTCTTGGATCGATTCTTGCTTTAGTGAGTCGGTAGGGGCGGGGCTTGCCCCGCCCCTTCAAACTTCGCACGGGCGTCTCCGAAAGGGCTCTGCGGTTCAAACTGACAATCACGCTCCGGGCTGCTGCTTACAGATTTTTCAGGTGGGCCAGGCGGAACGGCGAGCCGAGGTGTTCGCGCAAATCAATCCAATGTTGTTCCGGAATTGTGGAGAAGACTTCGACGACCTTGGGGTCGAACTGCGTGCCGGAGCAGCGGCGAATCTCTTCGCGGGCTTGCGCCATGGGAAGCGCCTTACGATAAGGGCGGTCGCTAATCATGGCGTCGAGCGAATCGGCGATGGTGAAAATACGGGCGCCGAGTGGAATCTGCTCGCCCTTGAGGCCGCGCGGGTAGCCCGTACCGTCGAAGAACTCCTGGTGCGCCAGCACGATTTCGGCGGCATCGCGCAGGAACGGGATGCGGATGAGCATGTTGTAGCCGATTTCGCAGTGCTTGCGCATGATCTGTTTTTCGTCGTCGGTAAGCGGCCCAGGCTTGCGGAGAATGCCATCGGGGATGGCCATTTTGCCGATGTCGTGGAGAAACGCGGCGCGCGCGAGAATGGCCAGATAAGCCGGCGGAACGGGCATGGCTTTGGCGATAGAAATGGTGAAAGCGGTAACGCGCTGGCAGTGGCCTTCGGTTTCGGCGTCTTTCAAGTCCAGCGCGCTGCCGAGCGCCTCGAGCGTGTCGTCGTAAGACTGTTCCAGCTGAGCCAAAGCGCCGGTGAGCTGCGCGGTGCGGTCCTCGACCTGTTGCTCGAGCTTCAGCTGGTAGCTGCGGTTTTCCGCGACGAGGCGGCGGTGTTGTAGTGCGCGGCCCACGCCGAGAAACAGCTGATCCTTCTCAAAGGGTTTGAGGATGTAGTCGTAGGCGCCGCGGCGAATCGCTTCGAGAGCCGTGGAAATATCGTGAATGGCGGTGACCATGATCACCGGGATTTCGGGATCATACTCACGCAGCCAATCGAGCAGCCGGATGCCGTCCATTTCGGGCATGATCATGTCGCTCAGCACGAGGTCCGGCGTGGTGCGCTTGACCTGCTCCTGAGCGGCTCTACCGTTGCTGACGGCGGTGCAGCGGTAGCCTTTCGATTCGAGCATAGTGGAAACTACTTCTCGAATCGCTTCTTCGTCGTCCACGACCAGTATTTGTTCTAGCTCCACGAGTGTTTGCTCCCAGTGCCATTATACGGGACAGCACAGTAGGAAAGGGGTGCTCTTGCCCATTCAGAAAATAGCATGTTAGCGTCGGAGGAAGCTCCAAAGAAGGCTTAGTGCCGTCCACCACGAGCAAATCAAGGGTGTGTGCACCGCGGGGACGGCCGTTCAGGCCAGGAGGCAGCTCATCGTGCTGGTGAACCAGGGCCTGCTCGGCATCGCTTTCTTCGAAGCGACAGCGTTCATCATTCTGCTGGTGCTGTTCTTCATTTTTCAGCGCGATCATATTAATAAGTATTTCCGGTTGTGGCTCGCGGGCTGGATCTGCTTCACGCTGGCTTCGCTCGGCGAAGTGGCGATGCTGAGCCGCAATCTTCCCAACTTATGGATGGCGGTAGTGCTCGGAAAAGTGGCCGCGATGCTGCTTTTCTCGGCCGCGGTGATGCAGTTCACGACCGGAGATGGGAAAAGGGGCTGGCCCGTTTTGCCGCTGGCCGGCGCGGTGTTATTCGGTGTTTATTACTCTCAGCTCGGGTTAATCCCTTCTTACGGGAACGTGGGCCTGGGGACGACGTTTTTTTGCAGCAGCGTCTGTCTGTGGTCAGGAATGGTGTTGTGGAGGTCGCCGCTGCTGCAGCGCGGGCACGGGGTGCGATTGCTCGAGGGAGTTTTCCTGCTCATCGGCTTGCATGGGCTGGACCGCTGGAAGTGGCCGGAGCATCCGTGGTTTTTATTGCGAGTGGCGTTTGACCACTTGCTGGGCGTGGCGCTGGGCATTGCCATGGTGGTGGTGGTTTTGGAAGGAGCGCGCTCGCGAACTGTCGAGCTGAACGAAAAGCTGCGGCGGCTGACGCTGCTGACAACGGCCAGCACGCAAACGCTGTCCGTGCAGGACGTGCTGGACCGCGTGCTGACGCATTTGGTGCAGAGCCTGGGTGCGACGCACGGACTGGTGCGGCTCTTGGAAGGCGAAGGAGATAAAGCGCAGCTCGTGGTGCACGCGTCTGTCGGCTTCCAGCAGGAGTATTTGCAGAAATATGGGAAGCTGGCGGCGAAGGAGCCGTGGTCGCAGCAGGTTTTGCACAGAGACTGCGAATTCCTGCGCATGGAGGATGAACCTGACCCAACCGTTCGCGCGCGGATGGGAGAGAGCGGCATCGGCAACGTCATTACTATGGCCCTGCCTGGAAAGGACGGGCCGCTGGGGATCATCGCGATCGGTTCGACGCGCAGCGAACACTTTCAGGCCGACGAAATTTCCTACCTGCTGAATATCAGCAACTTGCTGGGGCTAACCCTGCAAAACGTCAGGCTGTTTGAGCAGGTGGCCACCGTTCAGCAGCAATGGGCATACACATTTGATTCGATTGGCGATCCGATTCTGGTGCACGACCGGCAAGGGCGAATTCTGCGCTGCAACCTGCGTCTGGGCCATCTGCTGGGCAGGGATTCCAACGCGCTTGTCGGGCGCGGAGTGCTCGATCTGCTTTCCCGAAAAAATCTGACCTACCAGATGTGTCCGTATTGCGAAGGTGTTGCCGGTGAAGGCGACGATCCCGACCCGTGGCTGCAAGGATATTTTCTGGCTTCTAATTCCACGTTTACCGATCCAGCGGGACACCAGCTTGGAACCGTACACGTCCTGAAAGACATCACGGAGCGCAAACGCGCCGAGGAAAAATACCGCACGCTGGTTTCGAGCGTTCAGGAAGGCGTTTTTATTTCCACGCCGCAGGGGCGATTCCTGGACTTCAACGACGCCATGATGCGCATGACGGGATACGAGACGCGGGAAGAGTTATTGGGCGCGGACATTCCTGGGGCTATGTACGCCAATGCGGGGGACCGCGAGCGGTTGAAGAAACTGCTTCAGGAACACGGCTCGGTGGCGGATTTCGAGTTTGAAATGAAACGCAAGGACGGCGAAGTGCGCACGGTCCTGGAATCGTCCATCGCGGTGAAGGATCCGGCTGGAAATGTCACGGCTTATCAGGGCTTCCTGTTGGACATCACGGAGCGGAAGCGTGCCGAGCAGGAAATCCGCCGGCGAAACCGCGAACTGCTGGTCTTGAATTCCATCGGGCAGACGCTGACGGAGTCGATGGATTTGACCGATTCGCTGCATCGGACGCTGCGGCAAATGGCCGAACTGTTCAGTCTGGATGCATGCGCGCTTTATTTGTTCGACGACAGTGGGTCCAAGATTCGGCGGGTTGCGGCCGTGGGGCATCGCTCCGAGTACTCCAGGAATTTCCCGGAAGTCGCCGTGAAGCCCGAACTGCTCCAGCATATCAAGTCGGCGCACGCTACATTTCTATCGGTGCAGGGATTGCCGCTGCCGGCCATCTTTCGCGACGCACAGCGGAAAGAAGAGCTGCTGTCCGCTTACATCGTCGTTCTTTGGTCAAAGGACCGCGTTATTGGAGGCCTGTCGGTCGGCAGCCGGACGCCGAAGGAGTTCTCGCCCGCCGACGTCAACCTGCTGATCGCCGTGGGCAGCCAGCTTTCGAGCGCGATCGAGCGGACCACGCTTTACGAGGAAGCCCGGCAGGCTTATGAAAACCTGCGGCGAACGCAGGAACAGCTGCTGCACAGCGAAAAAATGGCGGCAGTCGGGCAGCTGATTTCTGGCGTCGCGCATGAGCTGAACAATCCGCTGACAGCCATCCTGGGCTACAGCCAGCTGCTCACTTCGAGCGGGCAGATGGGGCCGCAAGGGATCGAATATTCGGACAAGCTTTACAAACAGGCGCAGCGCACGCACCGCATCGTGCAGAATTTGCTGAGTTTTGCGCGGCAACATAAACCGGAGCGCGTCCCCGTGCAGCTCAATCTCATCCTGGAAGAAACGCTGGCGCTGCGCGACTACGACTTGCGCATGAATCACATTCGCGTGCATCTCGAGCTGGCCACCGATCTGCCTTATACCTCCGCCGATCCTCACCAGCTACAGCAGGTGTTTCTGAACATGGTGAACAACGCCGTGGATGCCATGCTGGAGCTGTCCAGCGAGGGAGATTTGTGGGTTAGAACAGGAGCGAGGAGCGACCGGCTGTTCATCGAGTTCACGGACAGCGGGCCGGGCGTGAAGGACGCGTCCAAAGTTTTCGATCCGTTCTACACGACCAAACCGGTTGGCAAAGGCACCGGACTGGGCCTCAGTATCTGCTATGGCATCATCACGGAACACGGCGGGTCGATCCAGGTGCGCAATGTTCCTCCTCGCGGAGCATCGTTCACGATTGAGATTCCCTATCAACCCTCAAAAGCGGCAAAGGAGCGCGGTTCTGAACAGCCGGCAGAACCCGGCAAGGAAGCGCGCATCCTGTTGATTGATCAGGACGATTCCGTGCTCGAAGCGATCGGAGCGCTCTTGCGCGAGCGCGATCATCAGGTAGAAACCGCCAGAAACGCCGCGGATGGAATGGCGCTTCTCGAGAAAGGCGAGTTCGATCTAATCGTGGCGGATCTGGACCTTACGGGTAGCGCGGGGCGAAACATACTGCATGATTGGGTCTCTTCCCGCAGGCCAAGGATGGCAAAGCGTTGCGTGTGGATGCGCGGTGTCAGCCCGGTAGGGGGCCCTGCGAACGAACCGCCAAGCAACGGAGACTACACTCTCCAGAAGCCCTTTAAAGCCGCTGAACTCTTGGCCGCTGTAGACAGCGTGCTAGGGAGTGTTCAGGTGGCGCCCGTCCAGCGATGAAGTGAGTCTGGAAGCGAGCGCCGCGCGTTCGCTGAGTTCCCTCATCGCGATGTCCAGGCGAAGCGCCAGGCTGCTGACAAAATCGCTCAAAGAGCCTAGCTCTGGAATTGGCGCAAAGCCGAACTGGAATTTGAAGCGGATCAACTCATACCGGACGTAGAAAACCAAACCCAGGCGGAACCGTTCCAGTTCTTGGGCCGCGCCGACCTTCGAGGACATGACGGCGATGACTCGCGCCATCCGCCATAATTTCAGAAAATCCATGCGCAGAAACGCCAGGTAGGCGAGCACAATTGTTCGGCGCTCTTTGCGCACTCTGCGTGTGAGGCCACGCGTCCCTCGACAGGCCAAATACTCCAGATCCTCCCCGGCGAGGGCACGTAGCACTTGCGGAAAATAAGTGACATGGCGCCGCTCAAATTCCTCCTCCGCGAAAGGATCCGCGCCGCGCTGTGCGATTTTGCGGGGCCCTCGTAGAAGCCAGGCAAGCAAAATCAGCACAACCGCCGCACTGCCTGTGAATAGCAAAATAGGCGGGTTCAATTCGAGCGTGCCTCCAGTTTCCAAAGCCGTAAGAGCTTTTCGTTCAGCAACCGCAAATGATCATTAATTTCGGGGGACAGCCGCTGATAAGCCGCATCCGACGTCAGAGCGAGCTGCCGATTTTCGACAGGCAAGGGCTTCCTCAGGGCGACCACCCATAAAAACAGCACCACCACAAAAGAGAAAATCGTGGAGAATTGCCAAAGCCCCTGATGCCCCGGAACCTTGTTGTAGAAAACTGCTCGAAAGATTGAATTGATCAGAAGTTCTGTACACGAATAGAAGCAAAATCCGATCAGAATTATTTTGTACGCGGTGGGGACAGGGATCGAGTAATACCGGGCCAGGATCAGGCAAGCAAGCAAAGCCGTCGCAAAAGTCAAATGATACCCGTGATTTAAATCGAACCATTTCGCCCAGGCCCAGGTGGCATGGGTAGACCGCGCTACAAGGACGATGACCAAACTCGAGGTGCCCGCCAGGAGGCGCCAGCTCAGTCCCCAAATACCCTGATAAGGTTTCAGCACAATCCGTAGAATTTCCGTGGCGGCCAGAGCCTGGGCCACAAGCGTTATGTCCTCAGACACCCATGCCAGGGTTTCCGTCGTCAGCGGACTCATTCCATTAATCTGATACACGATTGCAAGGAAACCCACTTGGCAGATGTTAAAAGCGGTGTACATGGTGAAGAAAGGTAACTTGCGGAAATTTCCATCCCTCAACAGAAGGACCAACACCACAAGCTGCACCAGGAAACTGCAGCCCCACAAGACAAGAACATAGAGAGGCAAGCTGCGCATTGCGCTGAGATACTAGCATGTCTTGACTGGCGGGTAAATAATTTAGTGGCAGCGAGGATGATAGAGAGTTGGTACTGGAATTGCCCAGTCAGCGTCCGCACTTTGGCAGGATTTCATTCTGGAAAGGAATTTCGAACTCTGGATTCGTGGGCCACGAAGTCCGAGCAGAACGCCCGAGCGGGCACCAACTGCTTTGGTCTTCTCCTGGGCGAGGCTGCTGCAATGAGTATTAGAAGGTTCTTAGAAAGCAACTCCGCGACTCGCCCTCCATTATCGGGTATCGGGGCAAATCGCGGAGCTCGAGTATCCTCGGCGTTATGCTATTGCCATCTGCCGAGGCGGCGTTGGCTGGGGAAGAGGCGAGCCGCTGGCAGTGAGCGTGACGGAACCAGGCGGCGTTGGTTGAGGAAGAGGTGAACCGCTGGCACTGAGGGTGACGGACCGCGGCGGCGTTGGCTGGGGAAGAGGTGAACCGCTGACAGTGAGCGTAACAGAGCCCGGCGGCGTTGGTTGAGGAAGGGGCGAGCCGCTCGCGCTAAGTGTGACGGAACGCGGCGGTGTTGGCTGAGGAAGAGGTGAACCGCTGGCAGTGAGCGTAACAGAGCCCGGCGGCGTGGGTTGAGGAAGGGGCGAGCCGCTCGCGCTAAGTGTGACGGAACGAGGTGGCGTGGGTTGAGGAAGAGGAGAGCCGCTGGCGCTGAGCGTGACAGACCGCGGCGGTGTTGGCTGCGGTAGCGGCGATCCGCTGGCTGCAAGGAACGGAGAGCTAGAAGCATTGTTACCGTGTAATTCGTTGACGGTGCTAATAACCGGGAGTACGATCAAGGCCGCTAGAACGAGCAAAGCCAAGCGAACTGCGATGTTTTTCATGATGGTTGAACCCCTCCTGGGTCCAACCATGAAGCAGAATCGTTTGGGCTGAGGATGACGTTCTAAAACGTTCCGTCTTCGGAACAAGGTAAGTGGCAAAGTGTTTACGCAGCTTCAACAAAACCGCCGGATCATCCAGGACTTCACGCTGACGACGCTGGCGGGAATCTCGGGCGAGTTCGGCAGACTCGCCTATATGGCCTCCCTGCGAGATCTCTCGAGCGGGAAATATGAACATGCAGGCCTCGCCGCCATGTACCCCGACGAGGCCATACAGCAGGCGCTGCAGCTTTGCCACGAACAGATCTTCGAGCGCGTTTTGGAGACCGGGCTGGAAGAGCAGGAAAAGGATTTAAGGGATTGTCTCGAACAAATGCCCGGGGGAGTCTGTGCGGCAGTGGCTCATTGGCGCCGCATGGAGGCTTACCGCGTTTTAATGCCCGAAGAGGCTCCCACCTATCTTAAGGAACTTTTCTGCTCGAATCTCCGCGCGCTGCTGGAGATTCTCCAGGAAGACTGTTCCACGGCTCGTTTAGCCGAGTAACGACCCCCACCACTCGGCCAACCACCTCGGCTTCTTCAGCAAGCCTCCAGGACTCCGGCACGCATCGTGACAGTGGATGAGGCTGCATAAGCAGGCGTGTGCCGTCCTGATGAAACCATCCGCAGCGGTAACCATTCCGCAGTTCCACAAAATACATCGGGCGGTCGTATTCGTTAGCCCAATTGTCGTCCTCGATGCGGCGCACGGTGATATCCACGAGGACCACGCTACCCGGGCGCAGGATAGGCACCATGCGCCGGTCGGATAGGCCAACATATCCGTAAAGATGCCGTGCATTTCCGTTTCCCAGCACGCCCTCCAGCTTGCCCCACTGTTCGACCATGCGCGACAGTAGCTCCGTCCGCTTCGGATCGAACGCCGGGTCGAACCGCAAAGGAGTCCGCAGCGACACCGGCGGTGCCGCCAGATGCGTCTGCGGCGCATGAAAAGCCTCGCCGTCGGGGAAGCAGTCTTCGATGGGAACGTCGTACCAGCGGAAAATATCCAGCGGATTTAGATGATATACAACCGCGAGGGTATAGAGCTTGTGAAGCCCGGGAACCACGCCTCGGTTTTCAATATCCGCAAGACGGCTGATATGGAGAACGAGCTCCGACCGGCCGCGGCGCGCTGCCAATTCAAAACTGGCTCGTTCCACGTCTCTATAAGTAAAACCAAGTCGTTCACGGGCTTGCCGTAGACGAAGTCCGGGGAGCATATTTTCCTCGGGAGTGAGCTGGACCTGAACAAAGCGAGTATAGCAGAGTTACCATTCTGTTAAGGATTCGGAACACGGCTGCGTCAAAATTATTCTGTGGATTTGTTGTGCGAGATTGTAAGGAATCTCCCGTACAGCTTTTCGATGCTTGCCATGCGTCCTATCCTCATTCTTTTTAATTGTTTGCACGGGATTGCGGCTTTTTGTGGCATCGGCGTCGCCGCGCCTCTGGCCGGATGGCCAGCGTTCCTAACTGGCGTCACAGTCCGCCTCCCGCGGCATTCTCGGCTGGCCACATCTGCTATTCTGCGTAAATGAGGCTCTTCTCCATCCGCAACGGCGCTAAGTCCTTTTTTGCGCTGCTCCTGGCCGTATTTTTCCTGGCCGATGGAAGCAGTCTTCGCGCGCAACAGGCAGCGACGGCCCCTCCCGCTTCCGCCCGGCCTAAGGCGGACAATTCCGAGTTTGCCGCCGCTGCGGATGAAGTACTCCAGCAAGTCAGTAAAATCACAGGACTTAAGCAATTGACGCCTGTGAAGAAGACTTTGCGATCCCGGGAAGAAATACGCGCCTTCGTGATTCGCGAGATGGATGAGGACAAGAACCCTGCCGAGCGTTACGCAGGGGCACGCAGCGCGGAAGCCTTCGGTCTTATACCCAAAGGATTCGATCTGGATAACTTCATGGTAGATTTGCTGACCGAGCAGATTGCCGGACTCTACGATCCCAAGGCGCGGGAGTTTTATATAGCGGATTGGATTCCCCTGGATGATCAGCGCATGGTCATGGCCCACGAGTTGACTCACGCCCTGCAAGACCAGCATTTTCAAATTGAAACCTGGGTTAAGGCCGCCCGGCCAAACGATGACGCAGAACTGGCGCGCGAAGCCGTGCTCGAAGGCAGCGCCATGGCCGCCATGATTGATTACATGCTCCAGAGTTCCGGACATTCGGTCCAGGACTTGCCCGCGATCGATCCTTCTTTATTCGCAGGCGACATGACCAACACGCCCAACCTGCAAGCAGCGCCCCCGTTCATGCGAGATGCGATGATTTTTCCGTATTTTGGCGGATTGATTTTTTCCCAGGCCATCCTCAAGCCGGGAGGATGGAACAGCTTTCCAGCCGTCTTTGCCAAGCCGCCGCTCTCCACGCAGCAGATCATGCACCCGGCTCTCTATAAATCCGGCAAAGTTCCCGCGCAAGTGAAGGTTCCTTCCATCGAAAAGCTGCTCGGCGCGGACTGGACCAAGCTGGATGAAAACGACATGGGCGAGTTCGGCTGGCTGGAGATCCTGAAACAGTTTCTTGGCGAGGAAAAAGCCAAGCCGCTGGCGGCTGCCTGGGAGGGAGACCGTTACGCCGTCTACGAGCAGAAAGAGACCAAGCGGCTGGTGCTCGTCGCGCACTTGAAGCTGGACAGCGAAGAGCACGCGGAGCGCTTCTTTGATGCGTATGCGGACGCGCTAGTGAAAAAGCATGGGACCAACGAAAGCGTGCCTCGTTCGCCGAATTTCTTTTCCTTGGATACGCCGGACGGAGGAGTTTTCCTGCGATGCTTCGGGGCGGATTGTATTTCGTTGGAAGGAACGACGCGCGCGGTGTTTGACGGCGTGGATGAAATGAGCGGGTTGCCCCCTGCGCCAGCCAAGGCAGCCGCCGCGAAGCCGGTTCAAAAAACAAACGCGGCTTCTCTCCGAGCGTTGCGCGAACTCGCTCCCGTCTTCAATTAATGCAAAAAAATGCTCACGGCAGGTGCCGCGCATGCGGATGCCTGGTCAACTAGCGGGTCAAGAGAGATAGTCCCGCGGCTGCGCCCTTGGCGTTGCCTTTCCTGCCTGCCAGGCGATTGATTCGAATCAGGAATTTTTCAGCGAGGCGTGCAACGCGGGCCGCTGCGTAGGGATCGCGTGAGTTTGCGCGCGTGCGCTGGAGCTTGGCCAAGCCGAGGCGGGCGAATTCCTCGGCGCGAATGGGGTCTCTTGCCCGGCGTTCGTAGTGAATGGCGAGCTGTTCGCAAGCCAGAACACCGTCTTGCGGATCGGCGACTAGCTCGTTCCAGAGAGTGGCGGCAGCCTCATGGTCGCCGCGGCGTTTCGCAAGCAGCGCAAGCTCGCGGCGGGCGCGTGGTCGGAATTCGGCGGGAAGACCGAGATCGAGCGCTTGCGTACAGGCTGCTTGCGCGCGATCGGATTCGCCGCGGCGCTCGAAGAAACGCGAAAGTCCAAATAAATCGAGGCTGTCCACATCCTCGCGGTCCGCTTCCCGCGATGCGAGAAGCGTGTTGATCTTGCCGAAGAGTGCCGCGAGGCCGCGCAGATCCATCTGATTGTGGCGCACGACGCCCACCAGCGGCTTGGAGGAGCCGCCGCGAAGATAGTCGAAATAATATTGAGGAATGAGAGAGGAAGCGACATCGTCTTCGCGATGCCAGCCGAGGCGCGGGGCATCGAGGACGTGGCGTTCCAGTTCGACGAGGCGCACGGAGCCGAGGCGCAGTTTCCACAGGGCGCGCGCGGGATGAAGAAGATCGAGATGCGCGGCCAGTTGGGGAGTGGAAATAGAGCGTGTCATGGTGAAGCGATTTTCGAGAAGCGGCCAATCAAAAGACTTGCCGTTGAAGGTGACGAGAACGGGCCGCTCCGCAAGGCGCGCGGCGAGTTCGTGAAGAAGCGAGTGCTCCTCCGAGAAGTCGCGCATGAAGAATTGCTCGACCTGAAGGCCGCCGGCGTCCCACCAGGCGATGCCGACCAGAAACGGATAAGTTCCCGTGCCGCCGGCCAAGCCGGTGGTTTCTGTGTCGAGGAAGAGCCACCTGGCCGGATCTGCGAGCGCGGCGCGCGTGCGGCGCGCGATGGATTCGTCGCGCGTGCGTGAGAGCAATTCCAGCGCGATTGCGGATGGTTCGCAGAATTCGGGCGTGGAGAACCAGTTGCGGACCGCAAGATGTTCGCCGAAATGATTTTTTGCTACGCCTGCGCCGATAAGACGTGCGAGTGAATCTTCTTCATTGGGAGCACGCAGGGCCGGCGGACGCGATGGCGCTGGCCGCGCCGGCCTCAGCGCCGCGAGTCTCGAGAATTTATCGAGCGAACTCGCCATCTAGCCACACAACCTGTCAAGAATCGCGAGTGCGGCTTCCTTTGTACGCGGTACGAGGTCGCCTGCGGGACCCACGCAGGAAGGGCAGCCCTGTTCGCAGGCGCATGCGGCGATCAGTTCGCGCGTTTTGTGGATGAGCAGATCGTGCGCGCGGAAGAGCGGTTCGGAGAAGCCGATGCCGCCGGGATAGGCGTCAAACAGATAGAGGTTCGGCTCGAAGAATTCTTTCAGGTTCGAACGCGAGACGTCTCGAAGGCGCGTCGGTGTGAAATCATCATCGGCGTTGGCCGGCGTAGGCCCCAGGGGCGGGGCAAGCCCCGCCCCTGCCACCGAAGCGTCAGCATCAGGCTCCGGCGGGCGCTCGCCGATGGCGGCGCCGAGATCGCGGCCGTCGCACATGAGCAGCAGCGCGGCAACGGAAGCCAGCGCGTGGAGCATGCCGAACATCCCGCTCTGCCGCTCACTCGCGCTATAGGGCAGCGATTCGAGCAGCGGCCTCTCCAGAGTGATCCAATAAGACGTTGTATGCATCTCGTTCTCGGGAAGTTCAAGCTTGCCGTCGCCGATATTTTCGTTGGTGAAGAACTTTATTTTCTTGAAGCCAATCACTTGCGAGCGGACGAGTACATCGCCGTGAGAATGCAAGTTCGCCGAACCTGAAGATGGGGCGGCAATCGCCGCCGCTTCGAGGATGCGAACTTGCGTGTAACGCACCGCGTCGGTGTAGTAGTCGACATCCACCTGCTTCACATACGCTTTGCGTTCTTTGAAGTCGAGATGCTCGACGTGGTATTGCTGGCCGCCATGAATATAGATGGCTTTTTCATGCAGAAAAATCAGCGCGCTGGGAAAATCCACTTCGCCAATCACATTGGGCGCGCCGGTCACGTCGATGATGATGAAGTTGTCGCTGGAAATGGATCGCAGACTGATGGTGTCCGCCGGATAAGCTTCGTGCGTCCAGTGAAAGTGATCCCCGGCAAGGTGAAGGTATCCAGCTTCCGCAAGCCGCCTGCAGAGATCGGGAATGTCCACTTCGCCAAAACTCTCGCCCGGCGCAATCGGCAACTCAAACGCAGCGCATTTCAAATGATTGAGCAGGATTTCCAGGTTGTCCGGCTGGATGAAAGCGTGCTCGGGCGTATTGCCAAAAAAATAGTCCGGATTGCGCACCATGAATTGATCGAGCGGCGATGAAGAAGCCACCATCACCGCGCACGAACTTCCGCTGCGGCGCCCTGCGCGTCCAGCTCGCTGCCAGGTCGCTGCAATCGAGCCGGGGTAACCGGCCATCACCACCGTGTCCAGCGATCCCACATCAATGCCGAGCTCCAGCGCGCTTGTGCTGACGACGCCGCGAATGCGGCCATCGCGTAAACCGCGCTCGATTTCACGCCGCTCGTTGGGCAGATAGCCGCCGCGATAGCCGCGAATCGTCTCCTGCTTTCCCGGCTGTTGCGGATTGGCCTGCTGTAAATAGGTCAGGAGAATTTCCGTCTGCAATCGTGAATTTGCGAAAACCATCGTTTGCAAATCGCGTTTCAGAAATTCCTGCGCCACGCGCGAAGTTTCGTTGACGTAGCTGCGCCGGATGCCGAGCGCTCGATTGACAACCGGCGGATTGTAAAAGACGAAAGTTTTTTCGCCTGCGGGTGCGCCGTTTTCGCTGAGCACATCCACATCTTTTTCGAGCAGCCGCGCGGCCAGCTCTCCCGGATTCGCGATGGTCGCGGAGCAGCAAATGAATTGCGGCTCGCGTCCGTAAAAATTCGCGATGCGCCGCAGACGCCGCAGCACATTGCAAAGATGGCTGCCGAAAACGCCGCGGTAGGTGTGCAGCTCATCGATCACGATATAACGCAAATTTTCAAAGAGCCGCGTCCAGCGTGTGTGGTGCGGCAGGATGCCCGTGTGGAGCATGTCCGGATTTGTGAGTACCACATGGCCCTTCTCACGGATCGCTCGGCGCGCGTCGGCGGGCGTGTCGCCGTCGTACGTGAAGACGCCGAAGCAATTGTTGAGGCGTTGGTTCAGATCGTAGAGTTCCGCGAGTTGATCCTGCGCCAAAGCCTTGGTCGGGAAGAGATAGAGCGCCCGCGTGTCCGGCTTTTCCAGGATTTCGTGCAGCACCGGCAAGTTGTAGCAAAGCGTTTTTCCGGAAGCTGTCGGAGTAACCACGACCACATTTTTTCCAGCATGAACAGCTTCGGAGGCCGCCGCTTGATGCGTGTACGGCTGGCGAATGCCCTTGGCGTTGTACGCCGCGACGAGATCGGCGTGAACCCAGGTTGGGAACTCGGCATACTGCGCTTCGCGCGCAGGGAAGTAGCGGATGGCGGTGAGCACATCGCCATTGATGTCGCGCGTCGCCAGAGCATCAAGCACTTCGCGCACGCGCGTCACTGCCGCGCCGCTCGAAGCTGCGAGCGAGTTAGAGGCCGCCGCCCGCACGGCGAGAGATTGGGACATCGAGAAACCTCCTCTTTGGAGAAACCTACGTTTTGAGAAAAGCCTACGCTCTTGAAAAACCTCCTATAATTCGCCTTTTATTCGCCAAGGCTAGCATGCTGGATTAGCGGCTGCAACAGGGAAGTTCGTGCCATTTTCGTCGCAGCTGCAAACGATAAGTCATTTAGAATGTACAACTTGCTAAGTTATTCAAACCAAAGGACTTTAACTATATGTAAAATCAATAGTTTAACCATGTTACTTAACCGTGCGGTTAAATACAAAATGGACCCGCCCTGCCGATAACCGTCCAACGAACGCCCGTCCGCGTTGCGCCAGTATAATGGCCGGCGTCTATGGAGTGGACTCCCGCCTACGTCATTCGCTGGCTCTTCGATTCGACGAGCGGTCCATCGGACCGCTTTGTTTCCCGGTGGATTTTTCTGCGCGCGCTGGGCGCGATCTATTTTTCGGCTTTTTTCTCGCTTGTCTTCCAGATTCGCGGTCTGATTGGTCCGCAAGGAATTCTTCCCGCGAACGAATACCTGAAAAATGTAGCGGAACAAGTAGGCCACGCGCGGTATTGGTATGTGCCAAGCCTCCTTTGGATTTCCAGCGGTTCGCACATGCTGATGGCGCTCTGCTGGGTCGGTATGATCGCGGCGGTATTGCTCATTCTAAATCGCTGGCCGCGCGGCATGCTTGTCATTTGCTTCGTGTGTTTTCTTTCTTTTGTCAGCGCTGCTCGAGAATTCTCCGGTTACCAATCCGACGGAATGCTGCTCGAAGCCGGATTTCTCTCGCTGTTTTTCGCGCCCGGCGGCTTGCGTCCTGGGTGGGGGGAATCGCGGCCCCCGGTGCGAGCTGCGCTCTACCTCTTGCTTTGGGAATGGTTCCGCATCTACTTTGAATCCGGCGTGGCAAAAATCGCCGGCCGCGATCCTGAATGGCGCAACTTCACCGCGATGGACGACTACTATCAAAACGGCCCCCTGCCCACGTGGATCGGCTGGTACGGGCATCAACTGCCGCATTGGTTTCACGCAGGCTCGGTATTCCTGACTCTGGCGCTTGAACTTGTCTTGATTTGGGCTGCGTTTCTCCCGCGCCCATTTCGCATCGCGCTTTTCTTCGTCCTGACGCCGTGGCAGATCGGCATCATTCTGACGGCCAACTATACGTTTCTAAACTATCTGGTTCTCGTGCTCGCTATTTTGCTGCTCGACGACCGCTTCTTGCTGCACTTTGTCCCGAGCAAATGGGGCAAGGCCTTGCGAGATCGAGTGGTTACATCCGCAATCGGGCCGACTGCTGCAGCCGATGAAAAACTTTCGATCTTGAGGGAAGACGCGAGTACATCTACAAACGAGGCATCCGCGCCGAAACTAACTCCGCGCGACTCGTGGAAGAAAATCCGCGCCGTGCTTTCTCCGCCGCGTATTGCCATTGTCGCTGTGCTTCTCTCGTGGATCTTCTATGCCACGACGGTCCAAATGATCTGGATGATCACACCGGTCGGATTGCCGACGTCACCGGTAGCGCTGCTCGATCCATTTCGCATCGCCAACCGCTACGGCCTCTTCGCCGTCATGACCCGTGGCCGTTACGAAATCGAGTTCCAAGGATCCAACGACGGCCAAACGTGGACCGCCTATCCATTCCTCCACAAGCCGCAGGGGCTGGACAAACATCCCGGCATTTACGCGCCCTATCAACCGCGTTTCGACTGGAATTTGTGGTTCGCCTCGCTCGGAGAATGGCGCGACAATCCGCTCGTCGTGCGCACCGAACAGCGTCTTCTCTCGAACGACCCAGATGTGCTCGCGCTGTTCGCCGCGAATCCCTTTCCGCAAGGGCCGCCGCGCCAGGTTCGCGCCGTTCTCTGGCAATATTGGTTTACATCCACGACGGAAAGAAGAACGACCGGCCGCTGGTGGAGGCGGGAGTTGCTAGGGCTTTACGCGCCGACGATTGAGCTCGAGCCTAACGGCAGAGTCGGCGTCACGCAATGGCCCGAGGCGCTGCCGCCGCACGAGTAGTTTGGTTGCACCCGCATAGACGGAAGTCTGTGCCACTGGACGCGCCTAGCGGCTTGGACGAAGCACAAGCAACGCGCCGGCAAAAAACAGAACCGCGGACGTACCGAAAGCAGCCTCAACCGACACAGCGCTCCAAAGAAATCCCACGAGAAGGCTCGAAAGAAAATCGCCGACGGCGTTGACTGCCGCGAGCGTGCCAAACGCCATGCCGTGCTGCTCTTTGGGAACCAGTTCGGCGGCCACGGAATCTTCTAGTGAATCTTCGGTTCCGAAAAAAAGCCCCGCCAGTATAAAGATTCCTCCCAGCAACCACACCGAGTGCGTTCCAGTACAAAGCAGAAGCGCCGTAACCCCCGCAACCGCATAACCTGCGGCAAGAACCAGCCTGCGCTGCGGAACAAAATCGCTCAGCCAGCCGCTTGCATAAGCAGCGCCCGCGGAAAACGCGTTGTGCAGGGTATAGAGCCCGACCGCGATGCTGGCCGCGCGCGCGATTCCGTATTCGGGCGCAAGCATGCGCGAAGCATACAAAATCAGCAGCGAATGCGAAAAATCGCCCATTCCAAAAACTCCCGCAGCCAGAAGAAAACGCCGGAACGGCGCCGGCAAATCGCGAACGCCCATCAGGAAAGAGCGTTTCGGCTTCGCGGCGATGGGGCGCTCCCGCACCAGAAGCCAGAAAGCGACGACGGCCATCAGCCCCGGAAGAAGCGTCCAGAGAAAAACTTTCTCATAATTGTGCCCCGTTTTTTCCAGTAGCCAGAGCGCGGTGAGCGGTCCGGCGATTGCTCCAATGGTATCCATCAACCGCTCGAGCCCGAACGCTCGGCCATAAGCCCCCGGCTCGATATCCGCGGCGAGCAGCGCTTTCTTGGCAGGAGAACGCACGCCGCGTCCCAGCCAGGCCGACGCGCGGCCAATCAAGACGTGATACGCGTGCGTGGCAAACGCGAACGAACCGGTGGAGAGCGCGGTAACGAGGTAGCCGAAGAGCGCCAGGGGCTTACGATGTCTTAGGCGATCCGTAAAATAGCCCGCGCTCAGTTTCGTGAAGCTTGAAAGGCCGTCGGCGACGCCTTCGATGACCCCAAGCCACGCAGGTCCCGCTCCAATCGCCGCAAGAAACGCTGGCAGAACCGCCGTGGCCGTCTCGTGGCTCCAGTCGCTGAACAGACTGGTAAGTCCAACGCCGAGAACTGTGCGGTTCAGCCATGATTTGCTTTGCGGATTTTCCGACATCGGAAAAGAGTTTACAGGCGGTAGTTCCTGGTGCAGAGGAAAATCTATTCTGCGTATATAAAGGAAGGTGCGGGTCCCGTTTTGCCGCTTGCTTGCCAGGGAATGAATTATTTCTTCGCGGCCCGATAGAGAATTACACGCACTTTTTCCAGCGTGATCAGCCCGCCTTCCACCATTTCGTCCAGGCGCGGCAGAATCTGTTCGATGCGCTCGGTGGATTCAATCGCCTCCACAATGATGGGTAAATCCTGGGACATCCGCAGAAGCTTGTCCGTGTGATACACGCTCGAACCGCCATAGCCGCCCACGCCGCGCAAAACGGTCGCGCCCGAAAATCCTTCTTTGCGCAGCAACATCACAATCGCTTCATGCAGCGGCTTGCCGTGCCATTTGTCCGATTCGCCGATGTGGATGCGCATCAGCGTGCGCTCGCCTTCGAATTTTTCGTGTGTCATCGCGACTCCTAAAACCGGTTCGCCAGACGAATTCCCGCCATAGAAAGGAGCAAACCAATCACCACGCTGGTGCTTACATACGTCGTCGCGCGCAGCCATTCTCCGGCTTCCAGCATTTTCGCGGTCTCCCAGCCGAAGCTGGAAAACGTCGTGTAACCGCCAAAGAAACCGACTGCGATGGCCATGCGCAAATCCGGCGAGATGACCATGCGGTTCAAAGTAAACTGCCCGATCAGTCCCAGGAAAAAGCAGCCCGTCAAATTAATCAGCAAAGTGCCGTAGGGAAACGCGCCGCCCATGCGAACCTGCGCCACGCCCTGCAAGCCATAGCGAGCCAGCGTTCCAATGGCTCCGAAAACAGCGATCAGAAGGATGCGCAACGTATCTCCAATCCGCTTTCACCCGCGGCGCTTAACAAAAAAACTCCTGGAGCCGCGTGGCTGCCAGGAGTCATCAGAGCCGGCACAATGCGCCGGCACGGTTTAGGCGAACTCCATCGCCTTCGAAATGTGCTTCCAGCAAAAGTCTACCGCCCACAGGATTCTGAAGCAATACTCCGTATTCCGATTGTGCCGCAAGTTTGCGGCGGCAATCTTGAGCCTCGGCACGGGCGCCGACACCAACCAATCGCCTCTAATGGCTACTGGTGGTTCGCCGGTGCCACGCTCTTTCCCTGAAAAACCACCGCGCGCACTTTCTCCAGCGCGTGAATATCGCTCAGTGGATCGCCATCGACCCCGACAAGATCGCCTTCCTTGCCGGTCTCAACCGTTCCGAGCTGATCGAGTCCAAGCAGCGCCGCGCTGGTTTTCGTTCCGGAAACCAGCGCCTGCTGCGGAGTCATCCCATACTTTACTTCGCTGATCATTTCGTCGCGCACGGTCCCCGTTCCCGGCCCGTAAGAGTGGTCCGAACCCGCCGCAATCGTCACGCCCGAACGCAGCGCAAGCTGAAAGCTCGGAAAATGAGTTTTCGCCAGCGCATTGACCTTGGTGATCACATATTCCGGGAAATGCATCTTCACGCCATTCGCCACGCTCTCCTCCACGACGAACAGGGTCGGGACAAACACGACGCCGTGGCTCTTCATGAAGTCTACCGCTGCTTGATCCATCTCCGACCCATGTTCGATCGAATCCACGCCCGCTTCGAGCGACGCGCGAATGCTGCGAATGTTCTCCGCGTGCGAAGCCACTTTGACGTGATCCATATGGGCCTGCTGCACGATCACGCGCAACTCCTCAGCCGATAGCTGTTCTGCAGTCGGCGAATCGAGCGGGGAGAGCACTCCGCCGGAAGCCAGGACTTTTATCACGCGCGCGCCATACTTGATTTGCAGATGCACCGCTTTTTCCGCATCGGCGGGCGAGTTGATGAAGCCGTGCATCGGCGTGTAGAAATCGTCCATCGGAGCGTAAGGCGGCGCCGGGAAAAAATCGCCGTGGCCGCCGGGAATCGTCAGCGCGTGTGCGGCAGGAACAAGGTGTGGGCCTGGAATCGTGCCATCCTCAATCGCATCCTTGAGCGCCACATCGATGAAGCCCCCGGTGCCGAGCACACGCGCTCCGACTACCCCGGACGAAAGCGCGTAGCTCATAGCCTTACTCCCTCGCAAAGCCGCAAGCGGTTCCGAGACAGGCTGCCCGAAAGCTCCAGACCAGATATGGATGTGCGCGTCCACAAACCCCGGCATGACGGTGTAACTGGAGAGATCAATCTGCTCGGCGCCTGCCGGCACAGTAATGTCTTTGCCGACCGCCGAAACTTTTCCGTCGGTGATCACGACGACCGCCGGCACCATCGGCGGTTTTTCCGCATCGTAAATGAGTTTCCCGCAGCGGACGTAAACCACTTTCGACGGCGGTGCCGCAAACGTGGTCAGCGAGCCAAGCAAGCACACAAGCACACCCAGCAGAATTCTTCGCATCAAAATCTCCTTTTAGGCGTGGCCATTGACAATTTTCGCCCCGGCCGCACAATCCGCCGCGCGCCAGCCTAATTCGCAAGCGTAACGAAGTCAATCGGAGCCGCGATTACCTGGTGGATCTGTTTCCGATCATCCGACTTACAATTTCTCCCGGCGGCTTGGTCAACTCCTGATTAACGCAGTAGCCGGAACCGACCCATCACTCACTCCGTTCCCGCATCCATCAGTAGTGAAACCGAAACCGCAGTTGCACGAAGATTTCCCGCGGATTCAGGTAGTGCGTCCCGCCAAACGTAAAGCTGTTGTCCAGCAAAACGCGGCGATTCGCGACGTTGACGCCCTGTACGTTGACGGAAAATCTTTCGCCGAAGCTTTTTCCAAGTGCAAGGTCAAACGTCGTGTGCGGCTGGAGGTGGCTGTTCGGGTCCGGCGGAGAATTGCCATTCGTAAATCCCGACGCATAGTAAATGTCCGTCGAAGCGTACGAGTTCCACGGAAGATTGTATTGCGCGCCGGTGTGCAAGGTGTTGCGCTGGTCGTGGTCAAGAAACCCGAACCCGTTGCCAAACGAAAAATCCGTCAAGCCGCCGTTGATGTTCCCGAACCCCAGCGCCAATTGGTTCGAATACGTCAAATAAACCTGCGCGCGATTGCGAATTCGCGGCGAACGCAGCGTCAATTCCCAGCCATTGATCCGCGCGCCTTGAATCGTGATGGGAATAAACAGGTCGGAATTGTTGAAATTGTTGTGGTCGAAGAAATTCTTCGCCCGCGTCTCGAAATTGTCGGCGTCAATCGTCCATCCGCGGAACGGAATCGTCACGCCGAACTGGTGCTCCTCGTCGCGTTCTCCATGCAGGGGCACAAATCCCAGGTTCTGGTCCGTCGCGAACTGGATGAGCGGCCCGGAAATCGTTTCCAGGGGCGGGGCTTGATAAAAATGCCCGTAAAAGCCGCGAAACACCCACTTCAATTTAGGGATTCGCACGGAAAGTCCCACGCGCGGACTGGTGGCGTCTTCCGTCACGTCGCCGGAAAAATGCGTTTGACGAACACCGGCGTTTAGCGTCAGCCACGACGTCGCCTTGAATTGGTCTTCAAAATACGCGGCAAACAAGCCGCCGTCCGGGCTGCCACCTGTCGGCGCAAGGTTGCCGGTACACGGCGGCGGAGTCGGAGGCGTGGTAGGAATCGCCGTCGCCACGCAGGTAAATTGAAAGAGATCGTCGTCCTGTTGCGCGAAGCCGTAGAGTCCAGCCCGCAGATTGTTTTTCTTCTCTACCCAGGTGATCGTCGCCTCGCCGCCTTCATACTTTGACGCGCGATTTTGCCTGGTGATTCCCGGCGAATCCAGCGGCGAGCTCTGATAGTCGGCGCTGTTGTAATGGAAAAGTGGGGAGACGGTGGCCAGCAACCCGGTACTGAACGTGTGCACCCAGGAAAATGTGGCGAACTCGTCGTTTTCCCGGTTGGCATCCTTTAGAAAATTGGCCGGGGTAATCCCCGTGAGATTGTTCGGATCATTTGGATCGAACGGAATCTGAAAAAAGTCCCGCCGCGCCTGCGCCACAAAACGAAGCTGGTCCGCTGAATCTACGTTGTAAATCAGCGAAGTGAAACCGCCAAAGCCGTTCGCCGCATCGTGAATGACCGCGGACGTCGGCGTTTGCAAGCCCAGATTTGTGCGATTCCCGTTCACGCTGCCGTAGTAGGCGAAGCGGTTCGAGTGCCCGCCGAAGTTCAGTTGGTCGTTGGTCTGATAAAAATTGCCGAAGCTGGCGACCAGTTCCGCTTCATTGTTGCGTTCGAAGCCGGTGCGCGGCGAAACGTTGAACACGCCGTAGGTGCGATCGCCAAAATCGGCAGAATAGCTCCCGCGCTGTGCTTCCAGCGTGTCGATGTCGTTCGGATCGATCTGCGGCCCCAGGTTGCTGGCGATATTCGTGTTGGGAATGGTCACGCCGTCGATCAGCCAGCTGACCTGATGACCGCCGCGCACATGCAGCTGATCGTGCGTGAAATAGGAGCCGGGGACGTAGTCCGTGATCATCGCAAGGCTATTCGTTCGCGAGGCGCCGGGAGTTTCGGCAATTTCCTGGCGATCGACGAGCGTGGACGGCGTTATCGATTCCGTTTGCCCCGGCGCAGCCTCCGCCGAAACGGTAACGGATTGGTTTTGCGTGGCGATGTGCATCTCAAAATGCAGAATCGGCGCCGTTCCCGAAAGCACGGTCACGCTCTGTTCCAGCGCGGCAAACGCCGGGTCGGAAACGGTAACGGTGTACGACCCCAGCGGCACGGCGTCGAACTGAAAGTCGCCGTTTGCACTGGTTTTCGTGTGCTGCGTGTAATCGGATGTTTTAGCCTTCAAAACCACTTCGCTGCCTGCGACCGGCCGGTGCTGTGGGTCGTGCACAATTCCTCGCACCGTGCCAAACACTGTCGCAAACACGGCAGCGCCCAAAAATAAAGATACTGCAAATGCGTGAAAAACTTTTCGCATAAACCTTTTTCTCTCCTTATGGGATATTTCTTGCGCGGCGTGCAAGCCGCGGCTCGGGTGGATGAGCGTGTGTGGAGAGGGAGCGATCCCTTAGAGGATCGAGGAAGCCAGGCGGGGGGGAGGAGAGAGCGGTGTTACGAAACGCGAAGGCTCGAAAGAATTTTTCACTTGCACCTGACGAATCGCTTCAAAAACGGTGGGCACAAAATCCACTAGAGGCAATACGAACACGGTGGGCGTCAACGCGGGGCGCGCCGGATCTTCGCAGCACGACATCGTGCAAGGTTTCATGCCGCTCATCTCGTGCCCGCAATCCATGTGAGACGAATCCTGCGCAGGTGCGGCTGGTACGCTGGAATACTGGTGTCCAAGCTGGCGCTGGTGATGATGATGCTCAGGGATTTGGCAATACCCGCCTGCGCAGCAGTCCACACCATTGGCCACCAGGGCAGCAACCGCCAGCGGCGCGTACAAAAGTGCCACCGCCAGGAGACAAACCCAGGCCACGGCCATTCGAATGCGCTGGTTCCTTGCCATAAGTTCAGAAGCCGGACACGCCCCAATAATACCCCACTTAGACGCTCGTAACCCCAGTCTGGTTATCCAATAATCCCAACGCTGCATGCCCCGTAGGGGCGGGGCTTGCCCCGCCCTGGTCTTCTCATGGCGTACCCGCCCGCCTTTCGCCGCCCATTTGCCCCAATCATCACTAACACTCGATGAACCAGTGGCCCCGCGTGCCTTGACTTGCCAGCGCCTGCGTCGCAGACTAATTTTATGGCTCACACGTATATGCTCTTCGACTTCGGCGCCGACGAAGAAAAAGCTCAGCTCGCGCGCCACAAACTCGAAGGCTGGAAGCAAGCCTTCCGCCTCGATAAAAAGCTGCAATACAAGCTCGAACGCGGCGAAGCCGAATCCGAAACAAAGGCAGCTCCTGAGCCGGCAGCCAAGGCAGTGGCCGCTCCAAAAGCCGAAAAGCCCAAGGCTAACGCAAAGGCCAAAGGCAAGCAAAAACCCGCCGATGCCGATGCGAAAGAGTCTGCCAATGACGCCGTGCCTTCCAATGGCAAGGTAAATCTCCTCGTGCGCCTCTATTTTTCCGGCCACGAAAAGCTCACCGAGCAGCGCTGGCTCGACCGCATCCCTTCCGAGGAACCGTTTAAGGAAGCTTCGCCAAAGGTCGTGCGCCAGAACGAGCCGCAGTTCGACGAGGTCGTAAAACAGTTTGAATCTCTGGAATAACTCTGGCACGGCCCCGGTCTCCAGAAAGGCTGGCTTTCAGTTATAATGGAAGTCCGCAGAGTCGAAATCCTTCTCTTCTACGAGGGCGAAACGAATGCCGTTACAAACGCGCGTCAAACCTTCCAAGCTTGACGCCACAAAGTGGCACGGCCTCGACAACAACACGCTGGTCCGCATTTACCGCACCATGTATCTCTCCCGCCGCGTCGACGACCGCGAAATCCAGCTCAAACGCCAAAACAAAATTTTCTTTCAGATCTCCGCGGCCGGCCACGAAGCCGTCACCGCGGCTATGGGGTTGCTTCTTCGTCCCGGCGTGGACTGGCTCTACTCCTACTACCGCGACCGCGCCCTCTGCCTGATGCTCGGCGTCACGCCGCTCGACATGCTGCTGCAAGCCGTCGGCGCGAAAGACGACCCCAGCTCCGGCGGCCGTCAAATGCCTTCGCATTGGGGCCTCCCCCGGCTGAACATTGTCAACAAGTCGTCCTGCACCGGCACGCAGTTTGTGCAATCCGTCGGCGCGGCGGAAGCGACTCTGTACTACGCGGACCACGCGAAAGCACTGGCGCAAGCCAAAAAAGCTCCGCTCGGCGAAAACGTCCGCCACGATCCTGAAGAAATTGTTTATGTATCGGCCGGCGACGGCGCCACCAGCGAAGGCGAATTCTGGGAATCCCTCAACGCCGCCTGCGCCCAAAAGCTTCCCCTGCTCTATCTCATCGAAGACAACGGCTACGCCATCTCCGTTCCCGTCGAAGTGCAAACCGCAGGCGGCAGCATCTCGAAGCTCACGCGCAACTTCCCGGGCTTGTACGTCGCCGAATGCGACGGCACCGATCCGCTCGAAAGCTACGCGGTCTGCAAGCCGGCCGTTCAATACTGCCGCGAACGCCGCGGTCCCGCTCTTATCCACGCGCACTGCACTCGCCCGTATTCCCACTCCCTCTCCGACGACGAGAAACTCTACAAAACGCCTGAGGAACGCGAAGTCGAAGCTCATCGCGATCCACTATCCAAATTCTCGCTGTTTCTGGTCCGCGAAGGCATCCTCGATCAGAAAGAAATCGAAGCCCTCGAAGCCGAAGTTGACGTGGAAGTTCGCAACGCCGCCGACGAAGCGCTCGCCGCCGAAGAGCCGACCATCGATTCCATCCGCGTGAACGTCTATTCGCCGGACATCGATCCGACTTCTTCCGCTTTTGAAGCGCAACCGAAGCTGAACGGCGCCCCGAAGACCATGGTGGAAATGGTCGCCGCCACGCTTTCCGACGAAATGGCGCGCGACGACCGCATCACCATCTTCGGCGAAGACGTCGCCGACCTCAGCCGCGAAGAAAATTTGAAGCAGCTGAAAGGGAAGGGCGGCGTCTTCAAAGCCACCAGCGGCCTCCAACGCAAATACGGCCACGACCGCGTTTTCAACACGCCGCTTGCAGAAGCCGGCATCGTCGGCCGCGCCATCGGCATGGCCACGCGCGGTCTAAAGCCCGTTGCGGAAATCCAGTTCTTCGACTACATCTGGCCCGCCATGATGCAGATCCGCGACGAGCTCTGCGTCCTGCGCTGGCGCTCCAACGGCGTCTTTAAAGCGCCGGTCGTCCTGCGCGTTGCGATTGGCGGCTACCTCACCGGCGGCGCCATCTATCACAGCCAAAGCGGCGAATCGATTTTCACGCACTGCCCAGGCCTTCGCGTGGTGATGCCGTCAACCGCGCTGGACGTAGCCGGGTTGTTGCGCACCGCCATCCGCTGCGACGATCCGGTGATGTTCCTTGAGCACAAACATCTCTATCGCCAGCCGTACAATCGCTCCGAATATCCCGGCCCGGACTACACTGTACCTTTCGGCAAAGCCCGCCTCGTCACGGAAGGCACCGAAGTCAGCATCATCACCTACGGCGCGCTGGTCCACCGCGCCGAAGTAGCCGCCGCGCAATTGTTGCGCGAAGGCGTTTCGGTGGAAATCATCGACCTGCGCTCGCTCTCCCCCTACGATTGGGAAGCCATCGCCACAAGCGTTCGCAAGACGCACCGCGTCATCGTCGCCTACGAAGATATGTTGAGTTGGGGCTACGGCGCAGAAATCGCCGCCCGCATTGCCGACGAACTCTTCGAAGAACTGGACGCCCCGGTCAAGCGCGTAGCCGCCATGGACACCTTCTGCGCCTACCAGCCAAAACTGGAGGACGTAATCCTCCCGCAAACAAGCCACATCGCCGCAGCCGTAAAGCAGCTCATTGAGTATTGATTCCCGTTAACCCGCCAAAGCAACGCGTCCACGCCCCGTCCAATTCAGCCTCCCGCGACGCGGCGACTCTGCTCGCCAAAGCTTTCTCCCGTCATCTCTTCACTTTTCTTCCACAGCGCCTCGGCGTTCTTCCGGTCCACCGCGTAACCCCTCACTCCTTCGCTGACCGCGGTGATGACCGCATCATCCGGAACCACGTGCCCCGCGTGGCAGTTCTCGCAATACCGCCCCCCGATTTCCTCGGCCGGAGCAACCACGCCCGCCCACACCGAAGTCGCCGCTCCCTGCGGTATCGTCTTCCACTGAAATGGATCTTTGCCTTGCGCCGCGAGCTGCTGGTTCATCTGGTCAAACAGTTTCTGCAGCACGCTCGGATCAAGGTGCCGCCCCAACTCCGTTCGGATTGCGCCCGGATGCACCGCCGCTGCCCGCACGCCGCGCTCCCGGTGTCGCTCGTCAAACGCCACCGCAAAAAGAATGTTCGCCGTCTTCGACCGCCCATATGCCACGAACGGTTCGTAGACCGTCCGCTCAAAATTTGGGTCCGCCAGGTCAACGTTCGCAAAGCGGTGTCCCGACGATGACAAGCTGATCACCCGCCCTCCCGCACGAAGCAGCGGCGCAATCCGGTTCACAAAAACAAAATGCCCCAGATGATTCGTCCCGAACTGCGTCTCAAACCCGTCGGCCGTGTGCCCGAAAGGCGTGGCCATCACGCCTGCGTTGCCAATCACCACGTCAAAGGGTTCGCCCTTGGCCACCAGCGCATCCGCGCATGTGCGCACGCTTTTGAGGTTGGCAAGATCAAGCGCCACCAACTCGAAGCTTCCGCCGTTCGCGGCGGCATCTCTTCGCACTTCGGCTGTCGCCGCCTGCGCCTTCTCCAGATCGCGTGCCGCTCCCACAACGTGCGCCCCGTGCGCCGCAAGGGCCCTCGCGGTCTCCACGCCAATCCCAGCCGACGCCCCTGTCACCAGAACCCGTTTCCCGCGCAGATTCACGCCCGACAAAACCTCTTCTGTCGTTGAGGTCGCTCCAAATGCTTTCGTCACGTTGATCTCCTCTTGCCAGGCAATGGTCCAACCCAGCCGCCAATAAAGCCGATGTCGCCGTAAGACCCTAACATTTGGATACTCGGAGGCAGTCTCCAGTTACAGCGTTTCGCGGCTTCCTTTACAGGAAACTTTTTCGTTCATTTGGGCGTATCCTATGGAAGGGAAGGCAACATCTCGCCCTGCGAGGGGGTACTCCAATGATCTGCTCGAGCTGCCACAAGGACATCGCGATTGGCTCGAAGTTTTGCTACAACTGCGGCGCTAAACAGCCCGAATCCGGCGCGCCGGGTCTCTCTCCGGAGACTGGCGCTCACAAGAAGCTGATGCGTTCCAGCACCGATAAGAAGATTGCGGGCGTCGCCGCCGGCCTCGCCGATTATTTCGACGTGGATGTCACCATCATCCGGGTGGTTTGGCTGCTGTTAATCTTCTGTGCCGCGGGCGTGCTGGCCTACTTCATCCTTTGGATCGTTCTGCCCATAGCCCCCGGCGGAATCGTGCCCACATCGGCCAGCATGACGACTACCTAGCGCTCTGGCAGACACCCCGTCACTCCGAGGGCAGGGCCCGCCCTTACCTGTTGAGGACAAGCCTGAACCACAGGTAGGGTCATCCTTCTGAGGATGACCGCTGCACCCCAATACTCACAGCTCACTTCTTCTTATCATTCCGCGGCGCCCGCGGTTTACCGCCGCCACTCTCAAACAACGGATAATCCACCGAAATCAACCCAGCCCCAAACGCCGCGAGCGCAAAACACCCCGCCGCCAGCACCAGCGGATAAGCATACTCACTCACCGCCAAATAACTATGTGGCGTAAGAACTCTCCACATCAACAACACCATCTCCGCCGCCAGCAACAAAGCCGTTCCCCGCGTAAACAATCCCAGCAACAGCAATCCTCCTCCAAACAACTCAAGCACGCCGGAAATGTAAACCCAATATCCCGGAATACCATGCTGCGCGAAGAGCGCCTGCGTCGCGTTCGCCCGGTGCGCCAGCATCGGATATCCATGCGAAATAAAAATCACACCAAACGCCACGCGCATCACCAGCAACGCGAGCGGCTGCAGCACATTGAGAGCTTTCATCGAGTTCCTTTGCAGCGGAAGTGTAAGAACGATCCAAACGAAGCGGCATTTTAGCAGAAAACAATCACTGCACGCCCAGCACCGGCGGCATCGAAGAATCAGGTACAATATTTAGCGAACAATAACAGGGAAACCCAACCGCCCATGCCAGCACGTCGCCTATTTAACGAATATGTGGAAGTGCATTCTCCAACCTTTGCACTCCGTGATGCCAAGCGGCGTTCCCTCAACCGGCATTTCTGGAACGTGGAATGAAACGCAAACTTTTGATCGCCGTGCCGCTGCTCTTGGTTGTCGCGGTGATCGCCTGGTTTTTCAGGCCCAAGCATGAATTTCTGGGCGAGGCTTACGTCGGCGAACGCACCGCCACGCTCTGGAGCAGCGTAGCGCAGGTTCGCGAACCGCTGGACACGCTGCACTACGGAGACCGCGTGGATGTCGTCGCCCGCCGCAATGACAGCATCAAGGTGCGCACCTCGGCCGGCGAACAGGGCTGGGTCGAAGGCCGCTACCTAATGGATCCCGCGTTGTGGCAGCGCAGCACAAAACTCCTCAAACAGGTTGCGGGCATGCCCGTGCAAGCGCACGGACGCACTAAAGTCCAAACCAATCTTCGCGTCGAGCCTGGCCGCACGCAGGCGCGCCTCTATCAATTCGGCCGCGGCGTTCGTGTAGAAGTTGTCGGCCGCGCTGTAGCCGACTGGGTCCAGGCCTCTGACGAGAAAGAATCGTCCGGCGATTCGCAGGACAAAAAAAAAGAAGACTGGTTTCTGGTTCGCGGCGTGGCCACGCGTCCTCCTGGAGACGCCGCCGGACGCGCTGCGGAAACCACAACCACGCAGCCCGGCGACCAATCGTTGCCGATCGCTGGCTGGGTGATTGGTCGCTTCCTCGAATTGGATTTGCCGGACGCGGTGCGCGATGGCGCCAATTCCTCCAACATTCGCCCCATCGCTTGGTTTGAACTGAATCGCATAAGCGACCCCGCGGGCGACAAAATCCAATATTTGGTTGCCGCCGCACGTGGCTCCGAAGGCCAGCCCTGCGATTTCACCACGCTGCGCGTCTACACCTGGAATTTGAAGAAAGAGCGCTACGAAACCGCTTTCATCGAAAATGATTTGTGCGGCCAGTTGCCCGTTCGTATCGGCAAAGGGCCAAAGAGCGAGCCGGAGTTTCGCTTCCAGGTCATGGACGGCAACAAGGAAGAGCGCGTCTATCGCCTGGTGCAGACAGTTGTGCGTCGCATTCACCAAGAGGGCGACCTTCCAAAGAAATCCGTGCGCGCTGCCGCCCCAAAACCATCCGCGAAATAATGGGCCACAATAAAAGCTAGAGAGCTTGAGTATTTTAAAGTGGCGCCTTACCGGTAACTCACCACATCTCCCGGCATAAGAATGAGGGCAGCGATGGCCTTCTCATCTGCATCGACCCTTATCGGCACTAATCGCTTGTCAAACAATCTTCTAACTTGCACGGACCGTGGAATATCGTCGCTGCCGAGCTCATGAATCAGCTGGTCTACTCGTGCTCCAATCTCCGCATAAGCGTCTTTCCCATTAGCCTTCACCCGAATTTCGGCATTCATCCCAGTTAAGGGCGGAAATATGACGCAAGTTGCGCTGGACGACACGATCGTTCGGCAAGAAGCTTCAGTATCGGAGTTGAGTTGCTTGGTGGCGTCATCCAGATGTTTCCGGTCCTCGGAACTCAAGACGATTGCCAGAGTCACAGGCTCCTTGGACGATATTCCTTTTTTGAGAAAAAGGCGGTAATACGCAAATGAGCGTGGGAAAGGTGACGCAATTTGTTTTGCTAGTTTCTCGGTTGCCACGCTGTCTTGCGAAGAATCTCTGTGAGGCGTCTGGGAAATTCTCACTCGGCCATCTTTTTGATCGGAAACAATTTTGTAAAAGACTGTCTCGACGCCCTTAATCTCTTTCGTCTGCGACCCACTCTCTTCCGAATAAACCGGATAAACGACCCGCAGACGAAAGTCCGGCGTCAAGTCGATGAATTGGTTGAGGTCAAAAGCCCCGAAGCGAAGCAGATACGCTATAAAAGGAGGAAATGGCAGCCTTTCCGCAATTTGGGCCGCCAGAGCCTGGCTTCCCCCCGGATGCAGGCAGCCATTTGATTCGAGTGCGACCAGGTCACCGCGAAATTCATTGATGTATTGCAGGGGATCGAGAGAAAGCCGTTGCTGACCCAAGCTGCCTTCCCCGAACCCAAGCAGAGCCGAGTCGGGCTGCACACGAATGTAAGCCGCATCGCCGCGCCACTGCATTACGATGGGGTCTCGATCAATTTCGCAACCGGTTTGCGGAAATGGCGCTTTGCGCGCATGTGGCAGCGTTACTTCCAACGCGCCTTTCGCGGGAAGTTTGACTCCGGGCGGGATTAGGACTTCCGTGCCGCCCTGACGGCTGAGCAGATAGCCGTGAACCGCGCGACTACATCCCACCGGCAGGAGCGCAGCCGTCACAACTAAAATCGCGGCAGCAACACTCTTGGCGCACATTCTGGGATAATAACATCTACATCTTAGTCAGCTGCAACCTGCTTTCTTTGCAGGCTGTATCGAGTGCGAACGTATCCAACTCAGCGAGAGGAAATAATTACGAATGGCGCTGCATATCAGCGAGTCGGAAGTGCGGGCGGTGCTTACGATGCCGATGGCCATCGAGGCCCTCGAGGTGATTTCGCGGAAGCAAGCGACTGGAGAGGTTGTGGTGCATCCGCGGCGGCGATTTGAATTGCCGGGCGGAGGATTTTTTCATTACATGGCGGCGGCGGATTTTTCCACGGGCTTTGTGGCCATGAAGCAGTACACCTATGTGAGCGGGAAAATCAGATTTATGGTGCCGCTCTACGACATGCGGACGGGCGATTTGGCGGCGTTGATTGAAGCCGATTATATGGGGCAGTTGCGAACCGGCGCGGCGTCCGGCGTGGCGACGAAATATCTAGCGCGGCAAAATAGCCGCGTCGCTGCGATTGTCGGCACGGGAGGCCAGGCGCGGACGCAGCTTGAAGCCATCGCTGCGGTGAGAAAGCTTGAATTGGCGAGAGTCTATGGCCGCGATGCGGGCAAGCGCGACAAATTTGCGAAAGAGATGACCGATCGCCTCGGTTTTCCTGTGCAAGCCACGGCTTCTTCGAGCGAAGCGATCCGCGGCGCTGATATTCTTTGCACCGCTACTACCGCGTCGAATCCTGTGGCCAGCGGCGCGGATTTGGCGCCCGGAGTGCACATGAACGCTATCGGCGCGAATCATGCGCACAAGCGCGAGCTCGATGATGACGCCGTGAAGAGCGCCGATGTGATCGTCGTGGATTCCATCGAACAGTCGCGGCAGGAAGCCGGCGACCTGATCATTGCGTTTGGCAAGGATGAAATCTGCTGGACCGGCGTGAAGAAACTTTCCGACGTCGTTGCCGGGAAAGCTTCGGGCCGCACCAGTGATACGGAAGTCACCCTCTTCAAGTCCAACGGGATTGCGTCGTGGGATTTGGCCGTCGCGATGAAAATGTATGCGTTGGCAAAGGAAAAGGGGTTGGGAAGGGAATTGCCGTTCTGGGCGGACGCGGCGCAGGCAGCGCTGCCGAACTATTGAACGTCAACTACTGAACTTCAACTATTGAACTTCAGCTAATGAAATTCAATGATTGAACTTTAAAGATGGCGCTGGAATGGCCGGGCCGCTTACTGCCTTGCTTCTCCCAGCTTGCGTCGCAAGCCTTCATGAAGGCGATTGCGCAAATCGCTCGGGAGTTCCACCGGTTCGCTATTGCAGAAAACTTTGATGGTCATTTTGGTCTGATCCACGACTAGTTTGCATTCGTGGCAGCCCGTGAAGTGGCTCTCGATTTCATGTTTCGTGGCCGCATCGAGTTCGCCATCGATGAAGTTCGAGAGTTCGCGGATGACTTCGTCGCAGTTCAATTTGCGCCGCCCTGCTTGAAGTAACGGTCCAATTTCTGCCTCAATTTTAGCCTCGCGCGCAACAGCCTGGATTTCACCGCGGGAACCGAAAGCCCCAGCGCGGACGCAGTGTCTTCGGTCGAAAGTTCTTCGATGTCGCGCAGAACGAAAACCATGCGGTATTCCGGCTCAATCTGTTCGATCACCTGCGACAAGATTTCGCGCATCTCGGTCTGCGCAAATCTTTGGTCGGGGCCGGGTCCCCAGTCCTGGATTTCGCGCGGCATCAAGTCTTCTTCTTCGCCTTTGATGGGTTCATCGAGCGAGATTTGGTTCGGGCGGCGCTTGCGCAGCCGCATCAGGGCTTCATTCGCGGCGATGCGCACCAGCCAGGTATAAAAGCGAGAATCGCCCTGAAAGCTTTTCAAGTGGGAATAGGATTTCAGGAAGGCATCCTGCATGGCATCTTCGGCGTCTTCGCGGTTGTTGGTGATGTTCATGGTCAGACGAAAAATCTTGCGCTCGTAGCGGCTGACCAACTCCTCGAAGGCCGCCATGTCGCCCTTTTTGGCGGCAGCGACCAGCAGATGCTCGTCTTCGCGAGCAACCGTCGAAGGCAGCTTGTGTGGATTGGGTGTGCTCAAAAGAATGTTCGGGCTCGCCATCAGCCCTGCTCCGAATGTCTCCATCTCTAAATTAGCACAAAGCACGTCAGCACACGCCTCATACCCTTACTTGGATGAGCCACCCATGGGGCCGGATTCAGAAATCTGCGAGGATTCTTGGCCAGCCTTCTGCGGTTCCACGGCAAGCGGATCGGTTCCCAGTCAGCGAGTCAAGCAGGCGCTCAATTTTCGCTCCCCCGATAGTGCGTTAATTGGGCAATGGACTGCCTCCGCGGAATGGTCAGCATTTGTCGAAGACTTACGCTGTGCGATTTTGGACAGACGCCTTGACGTAACTTTTGCGACTATCTGGGTCAAACCACTCCTAGAACACACACCGGGAAGCGGTTAGGGTGAGCCCTTGACCGCTTCTCTTCCTTGGCGCAGGAGGCTGGAAGGGTCTTACTCGGCAATGTTCTGAAGGCGGAGGCTGGAGGACAAGTATGTTCCACTTGATCTGGTATGTTCTGATTGGGCTAATCTCCGGCGTTATCGCGAGATCGGTGATGCACGTCCATATGACGCTGTTCTGGACGATCGTGCTCGGTATCATCGGATCGATCATCGGCGGCGCCGTTACCCACATGTTTTCGCGTCCGAAGAACGAACGATATCATCCCGCAGGCCTTATTTTTTCCACGCTTGGCGCGATTCTGATTCTCTTCATTTGCTTTAAGCTGAATATTCATTTTCCCGCAGTCAATCCGTTCTAACGCGCTGTGCTTGCCCCATCCATGCAGTGCTGTTTGCCTTGTTAGGCTGCCAATCGGAACTGTCCGCCACCGTTGCAAGAGGGCTTGACAGTCATTCGCGGGCTGACTAGAGTTTTGGGAGAGCGTTTCTCAAGAGCACGATGGCCTACCGGACTCTCGTCACCCGCGCAGAACTGTTCTCCCCGCACCGTTCCAGATTAGTGGCCACCGGTTTTGGACAATTCACCCAAGCGTT
Source organism: Candidatus Acidiferrum sp. (assembly GCA_035313865.1). Taxonomy (GTDB): domain Bacteria; phylum Acidobacteriota; class Terriglobia; order Acidiferrales; family UBA7541; genus Acidiferrum. Next base: position 24,262 of record DATFZY010000009.1, on the reverse strand, counting down.
TGGCATCCAAGCCGCTGGTCTGCAAGCTCTTGACCGTTGGGACCGCACAACACGAAAGCTTCCATCCGGCGGCAGGAAATAGGCAACACTAGAACGATGCGAACACTCCCCGATCACCTGCGAAAAGGTATGAAACTGGTCATCGTCGGCTGCAATCCGAGCGAATCGTCGGTGCGCGTGGGCCACTACTACGCGGGGCGCACGAACCTTTTCTGGCCTGTGCTCTATGAGAGCGGCGTGGTGCCGGAGCCGTTTGACTATCACGACGACAAGCGCGTGATCGAGTTCGGCATTGGACTCACCGACCTCGTCAAGAAGCCCACCAAAGGCGTGGAAGAGCTGTCGCGCGAAGATTTTGCCGAAGGCAGAATCGTGCTTTCGCAGAAGCTCGAGGAGTTCTCGCCGCATGTCGTGGCGTTCAACGGGAAGATTACTTACGAGCAGTTTTCGCAGCGCAAATGCAAGTTTGGGCTCCAGAAGGAACTGCTGTATGGCGCCCGCGTCTACGTGCTGCCCTCGACGAGCGGCCAGAATGTCATCGGCAGGACCGAGAAGTTAAAACATTTTCGCAAGCTCGCGCAGTTGGTTACGCGGACCGAAAAGGAACGCGAAACGAAAACGCCCTGACACGGAACGGAGAATCTTATGAGCAACGCAGCGCAAACGGCGTCCGCGGGACCGGTCGTCCTGGAGACCAGGCACGACGGGATCGCACTTCTCGTTTTGAACCGTCCCGACAAGCTGAATGCGCTCAATAGCGAGCTCTCGACCGCGTTGAACGAAGCGCTCACTCGAATTGCCGACGATAGTTCCGTGCACGTCGTGGTGGTGAGCGGCGCAGGCCGCGCTTTCTGCGCGGGCGGCGATCTCGGCGCGATTGGCAAGGGACGCGAGCTCAATGAAACGGCGGAGCTTGGCCCGATACTGCGCTCCGGCATGCAATCCGTATTGAAGATGCGCATGATGCCGCAGCCTGTGATTGCCGCGGTGAATGGACCGGCGGCGGGCGCAGGCATGAACGTGGCGCTGGCGGCGGACATCCGTATTGCCGCAGATACCGCAACCTTCGGGCAGAATTTCGCAAAGGTCGGGCTGTTTCCCGATTACGGCGGGACTTATTTTCTTCCGCAGCTCGTGGGGCTTTCCATCGCCGCGGAGATGTTTTATACCGGCGATATGATTGACGCGCCGACCGCGCTGAAGCTGGGGATCGTGAATCGCCTTGTGCCTGCGGCACAGCTCGAAGCCGAAGTGAAAGCTTTTGCGCTAAAGATTGCGCAGGGTCCTCAAATTGTTATCCGCGCCATCAAGAAGATGCTGTTTGGAACGCACGAGAAGGAATTGGTGAAAGCGCTCGATCGCGAGGTCGAGCAGCAGATGAAGTGCTTCCACTCGGACGACTGCAGCGAAGGGATTCGGGCGTTCATGGAAAAACGGCATCCGAAATTCCAGGGTAAGTAGAGTGAAACGAGCGGGCCTCCTGCAAAACATCTAACAGACATGGACGACATCCAAATCTCTGCCAAGGACGTACAAGCGCGCATGGCGAGTGGCGAAAGCGTGCTTTTAGTGGATGTGCGCGAGCCGTGGGAATACCAGCTTTGCCACATTGGCGATGCAAAATTGATTCCACTCGGCACGCTTCAGGCCAATGTAAATACGCTGCTGGAGGCGAGCGAAGTGATTTGCTATTGCCATCACGGCATGCGCAGCCTCGATGCCGCGGTGTGGCTGCGGCAGCAAGGCGTTGAGAGCGCAAAATCCATGGCCGGCGGAATCGAGAGATGGTCAGTGGAAGTCGATCCAAAAGTTCCGCGCTATTAAAAAGGAATAGTTCATGGCCAAGATAAAAATTCGCTTCCTTGAAAAGCCGACTTGAACGACCTGCCGCAAAGCGAGAAGTTTCTTGCTTGAACACGGCGCCGAATTGGATCGCCGCGATTTGGACAAAGGCAGCCTGAGCGAAGCGGAACTTGACCGTTTGATCGGGGCGCGGGATTACAAGCAATTTCTCAATCCGCGGAATGAACTTTACCGTGCGAAGAATATGGGCGAGAAGCCGCCGTCCAGAGCTGAAGCTATCCAGCGGATGTCCAAGACGCCGAATCTCATCAAGCGGCCGGTGGTGATTCGCGGCGAACAAATCGTTCTGGGCTTCGATGAAGCGGCGTACAAGAAGCTCCTGAAATAAACCCAGAGCCGCGACTTGCGTTACGGAGCGGATTCCTTCACGCTGATGAATTCCTCTAGACTGAGCGAACTGCATGGAAATAAAGTCCATCGCCATCGTCGGTGCGGGAGATCTGGGACGAAGACTTGCCTCCGCTTTCCTTCTCGCGGGATATAGCACCATTCTGGAAGACATCTCGCCGTCCACGCTGGAGCAGGGAATTGCGTCGATTGTACGGGCGATTGGCGATGAGTGTTCGCGAGGAAGCATTGATCCCAAAGTTTTCGTCGCCACTATGGCAAACCTCAGACTCGCCAGAACCGCCGAAGATGTTTGCCGCGAGGCGGACTTGATTATCGAAACTGTTGCCGACGAAATCGAGATGAAGATCGAGCTGTTCGCGATTTTCGACAAGTTCGCCAAGCCCGGCGCTATTTTTGCGAGCACTACCTCCACGCTGGCCATCACCGATCTTGCCGAGGTGACGTTTTGTCCCGAGCGATGCATTGGGATGCGCTTTTCCGCGGGCACCGACGGGGCTGGCAAACAACTCGAACTGATAGCGGGGCGCGCGACTTCCGAAGAAACCATCGCGGCCTGCCGCGATGTTGCGCTTCGCATGGGCAGGGAACTTGCGATTGTCCGGGATGAGCAGGGGTTCGCAACCGGTTGCCCTGAGTGTGGCTCGGCGTGCCCTTCTGACGCGGCGGCAAAACCGAACCTGAGCGATACGTGAAAGACGGCATGGACAAATCACTCGCTGAGAAAATCGTGATCCAGCAGGGCGACCTGACGGACATGGATACCGACGCCATCGTCAACGCCGCGAACAACGACCTGCAACTGGGCGGAGGCGTTGCGGGAGCGATTCGCCGCAAGGGCGGCGACGAAATCCAGCGCGAGTGCGATGCGATTGGGAGCATCCCCGTCGGTTACGCGGCCATCACCGGCGGCGGCAAGTTGAAGGCGCGGTACGTCATTCACGCCGCGAGCATGCAGCTTGGCGGGCGGACTACCGCGGTTGCTTTGGGCAGTTCCGTGGCGCACTCGCTGCGGATTGCCGCGGAGCGCGGCCTGAAGACCATCGCGTTTCCGGCTGTCGGGACGGGAATCGCCGGGTTTCCCCTCGAGGAGTGCGCGAACATCATGCTGGAGGAAGCGGCGAAGCATCTGAGGCACGAGACTTCGCTGGAGAAGGTCTACTTCGTGCTGTTTGACGATCGGGCCTGCGATGTCTTTACCCGAGCGCTGAAGAAGCTGAAACCTGAAACCGCCTCGAAGGCTTAGTGTAGTGATGACGCCTTGAGATGAACCAGCCTGGCGCTTACCCCTTTCTTTTTGTAAGTGTTGATTATAAAGGGCTTACAAAATGCCTAAGTCTTTTAGAATCAGCAGTTACGGAGCGGTTCGTAAGTGTTGATTCTAAAAGAGTTAACCGATAAGGCGACAGCGGCCCCACAAACCAAAAAGCGGCAGCCGGGCTGCCGCACTCCACAAAATTCCCTCGGCAAGGCACTATCCTATGTCGAACGACCGTCAGGCTAGTTCTCTGGGACGCTGCCGGTTACCCATGGGTTGGGCTTCTTGATGAGAGTCGGACGGTCGCCTGCGGGAGGCGGTGCAGGGGTCGTGGAGGTCGGGGTGGTGCCGGAGGCTGGTAAGGCTGCTGAGATGCCTCCTTCGGAATAGGGCTTCTTCAGGAAGCCTTCGGCTCTGTCCTGAGCGCCGCCTGTGTTGTCGTTGGTTTGCTTGGCTTTGCTGTATTCGTTTACGGCGCGTTCGCGCTGGCCCAAAATGTCAAAAACTTGGCCAAGATAGATGTGGCTCCAGACTTCAGTCCACTTTTCGGAAGGCTCCGGGACGGCTTGCAGCGATTCGCGGAAAGAATTCGCAGAGGCTTGAAAGTTCTTTTGGTAGAAGAAGGCTTCGCCCATGCGGAAATTAGCGAGGGGGCGGCCGGGTTGGATGGAGAGCGCGCGCTGGTACTGGCCGATGGCGTCGTAATAGCGGCCCTGCTCTGCGAGCTCTTCGCCGCGGGCGATGGCGGCGCGGGCGCGGAGCGCGACGCTGCCTTTCAGAATCAGGTTGTTGGGATCGACCTTGATGCCGCCGGGTTTTGGGCGGCCAAACGTTTCGACGACGAACGGCGATTCGAGGCCGAGGACATCCACCATTTTTAGTTCGGGGTTGCCTTCGGTGTCGATACGCAGCTCAACAGGCATGCTGAAAGTGTCGATGGGCTGCTTTATTTTGCCGACGATGCGGAAGCCTTTGGGGGTGCGGTAGACGACGAATTCGGTGGTGAAATCGGGCACTCCTGTGGAGTTCAGCCACTGTGCGAAAAAGCCGCGGAGGTTTGGCCCCGTTGAGCCAGGCTTCATAATCGACTGCTCTTCCTGGTCGGCGAGATTCACGAAGTCATCGATGCGAGCCGTCTTGCCGGCGTATCTTGTTGCAAACTCATGAAGAAGCGCTTTGAAAGGAGCATCGCCCATCTCGGCGCGGAGCATGTGGAAGACCATGGCGCCTTTGTTCAGGACGACGGAACGGTAATCGCTGGAATAGGGAGCGAGCCGGGCGGACTGGGCGATAGGGGCGGCGTCGTCGTACATCAGGGCGCCGACCGCGAATTCGTCGACCGCGCGGAGGCCGGCTTCTTTGCCGGCGCTTTGTTCGGCGTACATGGCTTCGCAATAGCGGGAGAGACCGTCGGTAACCCAGACATCCGCGGGGGAAGCGGGGAGGACGGAGCTGCCAAACCACTGGGAGGCGACGAGACGGGCGATAGTGCGTTCGGCGGACTTCGGCTCCCATTGGCGGCGGTTGAGCATGAGGACGCCGGGAGCAGCGAAGTCGCGGACAGTGCCGTCGGGCAATTGAATAACAGTCATATCGGTTTCTGGCAGGCCGCCGAACATGTCGGAGAAAACGGTGACGGCGCGGGCGACGTCGTCGGCAAATCCCTGGGCGTTATCGGAATCGGAGCGAGGGGCGTAGACGGCGACGTCGATGCCTTCGGCCTGCTTGGGATTCAGCTGGAGGTTGCCGGCGACGTAGCTGCCGTGTGGGCCGGGCGTCTTGCATTCAAAGGTGTAGAGGAGGCGGCCGCCCGCCATGGGCGTGGGAGCTGCACTCTTTCCGGAGCCGGCGGCTGCGAAGCTGTCTGGGACGTTCAAGCGAAACGTGGCGGTATAGCGGTTCGCGGGATAGTTTGTGAGGGGGAACCATCTTGCGGGGAGCAGCAGAAAGGCGTGCTCGCGGGTGATGGCGGCGGCGCGAACGCCGGGGACGGGACTGTTTTCCTCGTTGGCCAGGAGGCCGGCGTAGGTGTAGATCAGCGTGACGTGGCCGCCTGCGGCGACGGGGGTGGGCAGCGTGGCGAGCACATAGAGCGGATTGCTGGAATCGCGCTCGTAATTGATGATTTTGCCGTCGGCGGTCTTGACGGAGGTTACGTTGAGATTGGGATGCAACTCGACGCGGACGTTGCCGGTAACGTCGGTGGCGCGGAAGTCGATTTTGGCGATGGCGTTGATGGATTGGCCGGCGGCGTCGAGCGTGGCGGAGATGTCGTAATGCTCGGCGAGGAAGCCGAGGGGGCGGGGAGCCTGGGCTTGGAGGGCGGAAGCGCCGCAGGCCAGTGCCGCGGCGAGCAACACAGCGAGTTTCTCAGAGATACTGCTACTTCGGCGGAAGAGCATCAAACACCTTTCGGTGGCACCTTTCGATGGGCACTTGTCTATGCGGTGCAGACCGACACCTTTATGCCTATATAGGATAGCAGAGACCGGCCTAAGTGTTGCCAGAGGTGCTGGTGAGAAGAGCGGTTATTGCGTCGGCGGCGCGGTCGACGGCGCCAGGCGGACCGAGGCTAGAGCGGACTTTGGCGAGGCCCTCTCGGATGTTGCGGCGAGCGGAGTCGTTTTCCAGGAGGCGAAGGGTTTCGTCCACAATGCGATCGACCGTGAAATCGTCTTGGATGAGTTCGGGGACGAGACGGTGCCCGGCGATCAGGTTCACCATACTGAAATAAGACGTGCGGACGAGAGGTTTGGCGAGCAGGGCGGTGAGAGGCGTGACGCGATAGACGACGAGCATGGGCACGTCAAGTAGAGCGGCTTCGACTGTGGCCGTGCCGCTGGAGATGATGGCGGCATCGGCAGCTGCAAGGGCGTTGTAGGTCTGGTTTTCGACGACGCGAACCGATAGTGCGGGATCCCATCCGGAGCGGAGATGCTCGGCGCTGTTGCGGGAAGCCGCGGCCACTACAAATTGCGCTGGGCAGTGGCGGCGCAGGTGTTGAAGGTACCGACAAGCTTCGCGGATGACGGGCATGTGCTGGGTTAGCTCGGCGTGACGGCTTCCGGGCAATATCGTGACGAGCGGTCGTGCCGGATCGAGATGGTACTGGCGGAAAAAGTCTTCGCGGGATTGGGTGGCGTGAACGTTGCCGACCAACGGATGGCCGATGAATTTTGTGGGCACGCCTGCGTTGCCGAAGAAGGCTTCTTCGAAGGGAAAAATGCAGAGGGCTTGGGCGAAGCGGCGGCGCACTACGCGGACTCGCCACGGGCGCCAGGCCCAGAATTGCGGGCAGATGTAGTAGATGTTTCGGACGCCGTGCGGGCGGAGTTTTCGCGCGAGGCGGAGGTGGAAGCCTGGGAAGTCGGTGAGGATGGCAAATGGGGGCTTGCGGCGCTTGGCTTCTGCTACCAGACGGCGCATGGCGCGGACTAGCGAGGGCAGGTGGCTCAGGATTTCCGTGATGCCTACGACGGAGACCTCGGAGTAGTCGGTGATGATGTCAACGCCTGCGGCGCGCATTTGCGGGCCGCCCATGCCGAAGAGGGCGACGTCCATGCGTTTTTGCAGGGCGGTGGAGAGGCGCGCGGCGTACATGTCACCGGAAACTTCGCCTGCGGAGATTAGGAGCGGAATGGGAGGCATTCGCTTTTGCGGCGGCGGTCAATCTGTCGCGGGTTGCGGAGCGGGGCGCAAGCCGCTTGGCTGGTCGGCGAGAGTTCCGGCGGGGCTGCGCGTGTCGTCGGGCAGGCCGAGTTCCTGCTCTTTGTATTGGAGCTGGTAGAGGCGGTAATAGATGCCGCGCTGGGAGAGAAGCTCCTGGTGGGCGCCTTGTTCGCGGAGACGGCCTTTGTGGAAGACGAGAATGCGCGACGCGTATTGGATGGTACTCAAGCGATGGGCGATGACCAGCGATGTGCGGCCGCAAAGGAGACGGTCGAGTGCTTCGCGGATTTGCAGTTCGGTTTTCGTGTCCACGCTGGAAGTGGCTTCGTCGAGGATGAGGAAGCTCGGATTGTGCGCCAGTGCTCGGGCGAAACAGATGAGCTGGCGCTGGCCTACCGAGAGAGTCGAGCCGCGCTCGTTGACTTCCGTGTCCACGCCTTGAGAAAGGCCGCGGACAAAATCGCCGAGGCCGATTTCGTCGATGGCTTTCTGGACGGTCGCGCGGTCAATGCCTGGCGAGCCGAGGCGGACATTCGATTCGATCGTGCCGGTGAAGAGAAACGAATCCTGCAAGACGATGCCGAATTGGCGGCGAAGGTCCTGGAGATTAATCGTTCTGATGTCGACGCCATCGAGAAGAATCTGGCCGCGTTGGACGTCGTAGAAGCGGAGGAGCAGTGAAATGAGCGTGGTTTTGCCTGCGCCGGTGTGGCCGACGATGGCGAACGTTTCGCCTGGAGCGATGCGGAAAGAGACGTCGCGAAGAACCCAGTCTTCATCGGTGGGCTCGCCCTTTTCGAGGTAGCTGAACCATACGTTGCGGAACTCGATTTCGCCGCGTGGAGAGACGAGGCGCGCGGCGTTGGGATCGGAGGTGATGGATAACGGCTCATCGAGCAGGCGGAAAATGCGCTCGGAAGCGGCCATCGCGGATTGCAGGATGTTGAATTTTTCGCTGAGGTCCTGGATGGGGCGGAAAAAACGCGTGGCGTACATGGTGAACGCGGTGAGGAGGCCGAGGCTCAGGCCACTGGAGAGGACGCGGTTGCCGCCGGACCAGTAGATGAACGTGATGGTGGCGATGCTGAGAAATTCGACGGCGGGATAGAAGAGCGCGAAAGCGAGGATGGCGTCGCGCCACGCGAGCATGTTGTCTTTGTTGCGTTTTTCAAATTCGAGGCGGGCTTTGCGCTCGCGATTGAAGAGCTGCACCACGGGCATGCCGGAGATGTATTCCTGAAGGAAGGCGTTGATGCGGGCGATGGCCGTGCGGATGCGGCGGTTGGCGTCGCGCACGAATTTGCGGAAGAAATAGGTGACGACGAGAATGAACGGCAGCACGGCGAAAGCGTCGAAGGCCATGCGGCGGTCTACGGTGAAGAGCAGAGCGGCCATGACCGCGAGCAGGAAGAAGTCGTTGATCATGGTGACTACGCCTGCTGCGAAGAGGTCGTTCAGCGCGTCGACGTCGGTGGTGACACGTGTCACGAGGCGGCCGACCGGGTTGCGGTCGAAATAGGTCATCGGCAGGCGCTGGATGTGCGCGAAGATTTCGCGGCGCATGTCGTACATGGTCTGCTGGCCAACGCGCTGCATGATGCGAATTTGGATGTACTGCGCGAGAAAATCGGTGATGAGCACGGCGAGGAAGACGAGGCTGATCCACTCGATGCCGCGCCACGCCTGGCTCTCCGGGATTAGATTTTTCAGAGTGGGGGTGAAGTAGCCGTCGATGGCGCGATAGAAAAGCCACGGTGGGGCGAGCTCGAGCGGCGTCACCACCGCGACCAGCAACATCGCTATCACTACGTGCCACTTGTACGGCCGCAAATATTGCAGCAGGCGCCGCATCAGGTGCGAGTCGTAAGCTTTACCGAGTGCTTCTTCTTCGTGAATGTTGCTCATGCCCGTTCGAGTTCTTCTTCCAGCAACTGTTTCTGATAAAGGTCGGCGTAATAGCCGCCGCGCGCGAGAAGCTCATCGTGCGTGCCGCGTTCGCTGATACGGCCATCGCGCAGAACCACGATTTGATCGGCGTCGCGGACGGTTGAAGTGCGATGCGCGATTAAAATCGTGGTGCGTCTGCGCATGATGCCGCGCAGGCGGCTGAGAATGCGCTCTTCGGTTTGCGTGTCCACGCTGGAGAGGGAGTCATCGAGAATCAGGATGCGCGGGTCGCGCACGATGGCGCGTGCGAGGGCGGTGCGCTGCTTCTGGCCGCCGGAGAGCGTGACTCCGCGTTCGCCGACCATGGTGTCGTACTTCGCGGGAAATTCCTGGACTTCGGCGTCGAAGCTGGCGACTTCGGCGGCGGCGCGGACGCGTTCGGGATCATATTTGGGCAAGCCAAATGCGATGTTTTCGCCGACGGTTTCGCTGAAGAGATAGGTATCTTGTGGAACGTAGCCGATAGCGCGGCGCAAAGAATCGAGCGGCCATTCGCGGATCGAGCGGCCATCAATATATACAGCGCCTTCGGGGGCTTCCCAGAGGCGTGCGACCAATGCGGCGAGCGTGGTCTTGCCGCTGCCCGTGGGCCCGACAATTGCGAGAGTCGAACCCGCTGGAATTTTCAAATTGATGTCGCGCAGCACGCCGTCGAAGCTGGAGCCGTTCGCTTTGCCGCTGCCATTCGCGGCGGTGGTGCCGGCCATGGTGGTCGGATACGCGAAGTTGAGGTTGCGAAATTCAATCTCGCCATCTACTTCGATTCCGGGGGGGACTTTCGCAGCGCGGTCGTCAATTTTCGGCTGTGCGGCGAGAATGTAGTTCAAACGCCCCATGGAAGCGGCGCCGCGCTGAAAAATATTCGTCACCCATCCGAGCGCGATCATCGGCCAGACGAGAATGCCGAGATAGCTGTAAAAGGCAATGAGCGCACCGAGAGAAATTCTACCGCCGAGAACGAGGTGTCCGCCCTGCCAGAGGACAATTAGGAACGTCACGCCAATCAGCGCCTGAAGCGATGGCATGAACATGCTCCAGGTGCGGATCAACTCGACGTTTCGCGAGACGTACAAGCGGTTGGGCTCGTCGAAGCCGCGAACCTCGGCGTCTTCCTGGGCATAGGCGCGCACCACGCGCACGCCCGCGAGATTTTCCTGTACTTTTGCGGAAAGAGTGGCGAGCGCGGCTTGAATTTTTTCGTAGAGTTCGTGAATCACTTTTCCGAAACGCTGCACGACGACGGCAACCACCGGCACCGGCAGCAGCACCCAGAGAGTCAGAGTGGGTGAGAGTTGCCACATGACGGCGATCGCGAGGGCCATGCCTATGATCGTCTGGCCGCTGTACATGATGCCTGGGCCGAGAACCATGCGCACGGCGTTGAGGTCGTTTGTGGCGCGCGACATCAGCTCGCCGGTGCGATTGCGCACGTAGAATTCGGGCTCGAGGAGCAGCAGGCGATTCAACAGGTCGCCGCGGATATCGAATTCAATGTCGCGCGAGACGCCGATGAGCACCCAGCGCGTCATAAAAGAAAGGACCGCGCGCAGGGAGACGAGTGCGATGAGCATCAGGCAGTAAATTCCAAGGGCGTGGCGGCTGTGCGGCTCGAAAAAGGGAATCACGCGGGTCAGCCAGGAATTGGCAAGCAGATGGCCCTGCGCGCTTCGTTCAAACGGGCGGCTGCTGCCCGCGAGAATGTCCGTGATGACTCCGGTGGCGAGAGGAATTATATTTTGCGCGATGCTGGCCACGACGAGCGCGACCAATCCAAGAGCGATACCCCCAGGATAACGGCCCAGGTAAGGAAACAAGCCGACCAGATTTTTCCACGCGGAAGACTTCGGCGGCTTTTTGGCCGCCGCGGTGGGGCCGATGGTGGCCGCAGCAGCACTCATCTGAGCACCGAATGGGCGTTCTCGAGCGAAGGCGTTTCCAGAAGGAAATGTTCGTAGGTGCGGTCAAGCGACTGATAGCGTTTCGTCGCGGGGTTCCACGCGACGCCGATGGGCAGTTGGTGCGGGTCGGCGGCGCCCTTGATGGGAGTGACGTACAACTGGAGGCCCTTGATGGGGTCCTGCTCGTACTGGAGGCGCCAGCCGCTGACGGATGTGAGCGGCGTCATGGCGAGATAGCCTTTGGCGTTTTTCAGGTACTCGTCGCAGCGGAAGAGTTCTGTCCATTTGCCGTCTTCGCTTTCGGCGATCACGGCGCGCGTCACGATCGTTCCCGGCAGATCATTTTTGGGTGTTTTGGGGACGACGTTTGCGGCGAGAAACTGCTGCTTCCCGTTCTTGGCGAGTTCGCCGAAGATGAGGACTTGCGTTTCTTTTCCTAGCAGGCTTGTTGCGGCGGACTGCATGTCTTCCGGGATGGCCGGCTCTGCTGGTTTTGCTACTGCCTCCGCGGCGGGCTTCGGCGCGGGATCATCGCCGCATCCGGCGAGCACTGAAACTGTGAGTGCGAGAGCGCCGGCTGCAAATCCAAGAAAAATCACGCGAGGGTTGATTCTCCGCATGCGAAAACGGCCAGGATGATCCGCCGTCTTGAATGAGTCAAGAGCAGAGGCCGTGTTAGTTTCACACTCGCAGTTTGCTTGTGATCCGTTCATGAAAGAGTTGCCGCCGCAAGCGCGATTCCCGCGTTGCGCCGGGCTGCTATCCTTTTCCGGAATGTTCCGGAGTGCTCTGCAACTGCATCCCGTGCGGACTGTTCCGCTCCGGCCAGTCATACCCGCAATATATCGATTCTAGCCGTTGCCAGCCCGCGGGGGAAGGACGGAGCGCTCGCTGTTCCCGACGAGCACTGTTTCCTGTTCCGATGGCGCCCATTCAGCGGCCCAGAATCGCGTCCAGCCGAGCTTCAAAATTCTCTTCGCCCTCGGACCACAACTGGCTACGCTCGACCGGCAGCGCCTGGTGAATCGCATCCATCCAATTGAATAACTGTTGGATGTTGGCGCGCGTCTTTGCGTGATATTCCTTCAGGTTGGCGGGCGCGGCCATCCACTGGCGGAACGTATGCTCCATTGGATGGTCGGAGGATTCAAATGGATTCGAGGCCGCTCCCGGCGCCAGCAGTCCGCCATGGCCGGTGAAGAAATGCTCGAAGCCCAGATCGGCCGTGAAATTTCCCTCGGAGGCTGCGATGCCGCTGTCATACTCCGGGCCGTGGCAGGTCAGGACGAGCGGTTCCGGCTTGTGCGCCCACTTGAGGGTTTCGATGTCAAAGCTCCACAAGTCCCATTTCGCTGAGGCGATGTAGGCGCTGTCGAGATTGATGTGCTGTGCGCCCAGGGCCGCGACTTCCGCAGCGCCATAGCCCAGGTCTTTCAGGTCCCATTCGGCCAGGGGAATTTCGGTGGCATCCACGGGCTGCACGACCAGCTCTTTAAAGGTTTTCTCGGAGGCGGAAAGCGGCGCCGCCGTGAGAAACCTCGCGAACTGGGCAATCAAAGTTGTTTCAGAGAAGTCGCGCGTCCATACGCGCAGGTAGGATCGGTTAGCCATAAGGGTTCGAGTCTATGATTATACGTGGGAGGCTGGCGCGAGGCGAATCGAGCAAAGAATTACAAGTCCCGAGCATTGTCGCCGCATCAGAGGCACACGCCGACTGCCTGGCCAGAGCGACACGGCCAAATGCTCTACTGAATCTGCTGGCCCTTCGACAATCCCTGGTTGATGTCTTTTAAGGTCTGGAATCCGTCTTTGACGACGGTTGTTTTGATGTTTTCTTTCGTCACGAGGACGGGCTTCAGCAGAATGGCGGGCACATCGTTCTTACCGTTATTTACCGTCGCATCCGCGCCCGACTTTTCGTCCTTTGCCAGATGAACTGCTTCCTCCGCGGCCCTCGCGGCTTCTTTGGCGATGGGCTTGTAGACGGTCATGCTCTGCGCGCCCTGAACGATGGAGATAATATTCGCCAAATCTGCATCCTGCCCGGAGACGAGCACTTTGCCCGTTAAATTATGTTCGCTAAGCGCCTGAATCGCGCCTTCGGCCATTCCGTCGTTGGAACTGAGAACGGCGGCGATTTTCCCGTGGGCGGAGTCAATCGCAGAGAGCATTTGGAGGTAGGCATCGGAAGGCTGCCAGTCTCTTGTGTAGTCGTCGGCGATCACCTTGATGTCGCCGCGATCGATATAAGGGCGCAGGACTTTCATCTGCTCGTCATGCAGAACTTTGGCGCCTCCGTCGTTTGGAGAGCCTGCAATGAGGACGTAATTTCCTTTGGGCGCGCGTTTCACGAGAAATTCCGCTTGCATTCTGCCAATGGCGAGACGGTCAAAACTGATGTAGAGATCGACATCGCAGTCCTGGGCCAGACGATCGTAACTGATGACTTTTACATTGGCGGCTTTTGCGGCGTCCACCATGCGGGCGGCTTTTGCGGTGTCGTGAGGCAAGAGGACAAGCACTTTGATGCCGGCTTTGATCATGTCCTGTACTTGCTGGTACTGCAGTTCATCGTCGCCGTTGGCGTCGCTGGAGATTACCTCGACGCCTAACTGTTTGGCGCGGGCTTTGAAGGAGTCCAGGTCCGTCTGCCAGCGCTCGCCTTTGGTTGCTTCCAGGGAAAAACCGATTTCTGCTTTGCCGGCGTTTTGCGCATTGGTGTGTTGTCCGCTGAAGACGATAGCGAATAGGGCGGAGACGGCCGCTCGAGTTGTCAGGGATTTTGGCAAGAAACTATCCTCCCAAGTTAAGCCGACGTTAGCACGCGCGTTGGCGGGCAACAAGAGCGTCGGGTCGCTGGTTGTGCCAACGCGCTAATAGGAATATCGGCAGTTTGGGCTTGCAACAGGAGGAATTTCGGGGACGCCGTGAAAAGGGGCAGGCTGAATTACTCGCCCCCCGACAGCCTATGGCGCATACAGGCAGCCATGCAAAATGTGCCTGCAATCTGCCCAAGCTACTTTGGCTGAGGAACGATGCGCAAATAGGGCTTGGGAGACTTCCATCCGCCGGGATACTTCTGTTTGGCTTCCTCATCCGATACTGCCGGGACGATGATCACATCCTCGCCCTGCTTCCAGTTTACGGGAGTGGCGACTTTATGGGCAGCAGTGAGCTGCATGGAATCGAGGACGCGCAAGACTTCATCGAAGTTGCGGCCGGTGCTCATCGGGTAGCTGAGCATCAGCTTGATCTTCTTGTCGGGGCCGACGATGAACACGGTGCGCACTGTGGCGTTGTTGGCCGCGGTGCGGCCTTCGGATGTGGTACCAGAGTCGGCGGGCAGCATGTCATAAAGTTTGGCGATTTTCAGTTCCGGGTCGCCGATCATCGGATAGTTCACGCCGTAGCCCTGTGTCTCCTTGATGTCCGCCGCCCACTTGCCGTGGCTGCTGACGGGGTCGACGCTGAGGCCGATCACTTTTGTGTTGCGCTTGGCGAAGTCCGGTTCCAGTTTGGCCATGTAGCCAAGTTCGGTGGTGCAGACGGGCGTAAAGTCTTTCGGGTGAGAAAACAAGATCGCCCAGCCGTTGCCAATCCATTCATGAAAGTTGATGGTGCCGAGGGTCGTCTCGGCTGTGAAATTGGGAGCTTCATCGTTGATGCGCAAAGACATGGTCATCTCCTGGTAAGAGTTCGCTCAGCGGCCGTATTGCCGCTGAAATCCGCTAAATGCTAGTTTCTTTGGATGCGGAAAATGGTGATTATTGTACATGGGCGGCGCGGCCCCGTCGAACTTAGGGGCTTGTGGACCCTCGTAGGGGGGATCGTGGACGATACTAAGTTATCCGGGAACGCCGAATCTAAATCCGCTGGTTCACTGCCCGCGGATCTGCACTTGAGCGAAGCCGAATCCTTTCAGCATGCTCGAAAGCGTATTCTGGGCGTTCTGTTCCGCAGTTTTCAGTACCCCATCCTGCAAGGCAGCGTCGTGCAATTGACGTTCGGCTTCGACGCGCACTTCGCTTTCCAGATTCGGATCGGGGGACGAGAAAAGGCCCGTGTCTCGCGAATAGACTCGCGTCTTGGCATTGTCAATGCGCGTGCTGAAAACTTCCGCTGCCGGAATCCGCAAAGAAATCGTCCGCCCATTCAGGGAAACATCTCCGGGTTGAATCTTCCCCAGATCAACGCCAGCGATCACCTCGCCATGCACGACCAGAAGCAAGCGATCTCCGATCAGAAATTTAGGCAGATAGGGATTATTGTGTTCACCTGAAATAATTTTGTCCATGGTGTAGACGACCGTCTCGAGCCGCTGGAGTTGTTGAATCTGGCGCACCACAGTCGGTTGGTTTACGTTGATTACCGTCGCGCCGCCACGAAATATTCCCATCAACCGTAGTAAGCCCACGCCAGTTGAAGCCCACACGGCAGTTCCGACCACCAGGAGGGCAAGCAACGCCCCCAGGAGTATTCCCATCAGCCAGGAACTCTTGCGTCGCTTGCGTTCGGGGACTTGCAGATCGGAATTCATCGGGATTGCCTTTGACGGTCTTGCCCTTCGAACAAGACACGATCTCCAGATGGCATTCGAGGCACCTCAGAATCGCGAAGGGAACTAGCTTCCGCCGCCGGCGGTTGTGGAGCGGCTCATGGACCCTGGCGGCTCGGAAATTGTCAGGCTTGCGGCGATTTGCTGCAATCTTTGTTGTAGCGTTTCACCTACGCCGGCGAAAACTTGCGCGCAGGTTTCGCGGAGTTTTTCTTCGGCGTTGGCGGCGATTTTCGCAGCGGCTTCGCGCGATTGATGGTCGAGGCTTGCGACCGTGGCGAGCAGCCACTGCGTCGAAACGTTTTCCAGCCGGTTGCGATGCACTTCCGAAGCTTGATTGCTCAATTGCGCGTAGATTTCACCCATCTGCGCGCGATGCTGTTCGACCGTGGTCTTCCAGGCGTCCAGCAGCGGGGACATACCGGACTGCACCTTTTCGCGCGCGTCCACGACGCCGGCTTCCACCGCGCCGCTCATGCGGTTGCGAAACTCGCGCAGGAACGTTTCCTGTTCGGCGGTAACTTTGTGCGCCAGCTCCGCTCGCGCTACATCGAGTTGCGTGCGGGTTTCGCCCAGGGAACGCTGGGCCTCTTCGCCAAAGCCATCGAGTTCCTGGCGTGCTTGGCGCTGAATTTCATCCGTGAACGCAGCGGTAGTCGTCTCGGCGGCTTCCGCAAAAAGGGCGCGGGCTTGATTGAAGGCGTCGCGCACGACCTCGTCCATCTGGGTCTGCGTGTGGCCGATGAAGCTGCGGCTCGAATGATCGAGTTCGCTCGCGAAAACGCTGGAAACCTCGCCGGCTTTCTCGCGGAACTGGGTTTCCGCCTGCTCCACGGTTTTTTCCGTGAGGCTCTGGATTTGCGTCTGGGCTTTTTTCTCGTACCATTCCGCGGATTTCATGAGGTCATCCACGGTCTGATGCTTCAGGTCGATGGCTTTCGCCTCGATCTCCGTGAGGTTGCGCGCGGCGACGGTTTGCGCCGCTTCCTGCAAAAGCTCATCCACGCCTCCAAGATTTTCCCGGAAGCGCGCCAGTGATTCTGCGAAAGCCTCGTCCGCTGAAGTGCGGATGCGGTCCTGCTGGAGCGTCATCGCGGCGTCGAGCAGAGAGCGCCCGCCCGCCAGCCGGTGGATGGCTTGTTCCGTTCGGGAGACGTGGGGTTCGACCATGGATTCGATTTGCTGGTCAAAACGCGATAGCGCCTGCTGGCAATACTCGTCGAAGGTCGTGCGAATTCGCCCATTGATTTCTTCAAGTTGCGTCTCCGAGCGCCGGTGCAATTCGTTGCGATGCAGGTTGAGCACGTCGTCAATCTGCGTTTCAAACGCTGCCAGTGCGCGTCCTTGCGTTGTTTCGATGCGCGCGGACAAGTGTTCCAATCGCTCGCTGGATTCGGCAGCGTAAGCCAGCGCGCCATCCAGATTCTTCGATCGTTCCTGCAGGGAATTGTGCAGGCCTGTCACACGCTGCTCGGCCTGTGTAGCAGCGGCGCTAACGGATTCGCGAGCAGCTGCGGCATGCCTGCCGGCTTCTTCTTGCACCTGTAACAACATGGAGCGCAACTGTTCGTTCAATCCGCCGACGCGCTGCTCGGCTTCGGCCGCTGTGCCGCCGATCGATTCCCGAATTGTGGCTGCTTGCCGCGCGGCTTCTTCTTGCGCTTGCGAAAGATTGCTGCGCACTTGCTCGTTCAGGCTGGCCACGCGCTGCTCGGCTTCTGAAGCGGCGGAATTTGCTGAATCGCGGATGGCCGCTCCATGGCGTTCCGCTTCCTCCACCGCCTGCGACACGATGGACCGCAACTGTTCGTTCACACCGGCCACGCGTTGCTCGACTTCGACAGCCGGAGCACTGAGCGACTCACGAAGAGCAGCGGCCTGCCTGGCAGCTTCTTCTTGCACTTGCGAGAAATGGCTGCGCACTTGTTCGTTCAGTGCGGCCGCACGCTGTTCGGCTTCCGCCGCCGCCGCGCTTAGCGATTCACGGGTTGCAGCAGCCTGACGGGCAAGTTCTTCTTGAACCTGCGACAGCAGGCTGTGGGCCTGCTCGTTGAGTCCCGTTGCGGCCTTTTCCTGCGCTTCACCCAGAGTGGTCTCGACAGTCGAACGCCAGCGCCCTTGGGCTGCTTCCGTCTCGCTGTTGAGTTGGCTTTGCCAGGAGTCATGCGCGATGGAAATAGCGGCCGAAACTTGCTGCTGAATCTCAACCACTGCCGCGCTCAACGCTTCGCGATGCGCTTGCGCGGCCACTTCCCGCTGCCGCGCCACTTCTTCGACCTCGCGCACCGCCTGCGCCGCGCGCTCGACGACGCTGCTCTGCGATTGCTCTGCCTGCGCGCGAAGCCGCGCGGCGGACTCTTCCGCTTGTTTACTGATCGCGGCGAGCGTTTCGACCGCCCTCGCGAGATGCTGCGCCTGTTCCGAGCGCTCCGCAGTGCCGCGATCCGAAATTTGCTGCGTCAAGTCGCGCGTAAGCTGCTCAAGCTGCGGCGCAATCCAGACGGGAAGGTCTCTCTGCAACGCTTCCGCCGCCGCGGAATTTGCCGCGCGGGAACTTAGCTCGGATTCTTCCTGAATTCTTTGGATGGCGGCGGTAATGTTTTCTGACAACTGCTCTTTGGCCACTGAGGTTCTTTGTTCCCACTCGTCCATTGAGACGCGCCGTTCGGCGGCGACTGCTTGCGAGGCGATTTCGCGCGATGCTGCCTGGATCTGCTGCTTCGCGTCTGCCATGAGGCGTGCCATGTGCCGCGCCAGTTGCAGCGACGCGTCCGTGGCGCTGGCCGGGGCAGGGAACACGCGCAAATTATCTTGCGGCGCCGGCGCAGCTGAAGGTTCCGGTTCCATTAAAGGCAGGTGAATTTCGGCGGGCTCCGCAGTTCTTGCCGGCAACTCGTGCGCGCCTTCATAAGCGCTTGAAGTACGGATTATTTCCTGCGGCGCAAACCAATCGGGCGGCGGGAAAGCAATCCCCCAGGTATTCCCCGGAGTTTCCAGCTCCAGCGCAATCTGGAAAAGCTGCCGCACGGTGCGCGGCCGCTGAATCCACGCCACACGCCCGCGAACGGACCGCGGCGGCTGCCCGGATTCCGGATGCGGTACTTCCAGCGTCACCCACATATTTTTCAAAACGTAGTGCTTCGACTGGTAGCGGCAGCCGTGGCAATTAATGATGAGCGTCGAAGTGCGCTCCGTGAACGGACGCCCCAGCGCGTCCACGCCGGTCACCGCCAGCGGCACGGCCTGCATGATCCGCGTGCTCCGGCGCTTCCGCAATTCCTCGTTCTGATGCGCGACTGATTCCGACATCATTTCCGCTGTTTCGTCGGCAAGATTGCCGCCCTGTTCATCCATGGACACCGTCGCTGCTCCTAAAATCTGTCCGGGGGCCCAGTGTGCTTACGACTGCTTGGTCGGTGCGTTCTCCGAGGTCGACGTGCTAGCAGAGGTCGAAGTTCGATGCGTTCCAGTGACGAACTCCCAGGCTTCCTTCGCGACCCAGATTGGTCCTACCAGCAAATAAATCGGTCCTTGAAAGAACGCCGGATGGTTCCCCTCGATTTTGTGTCCCAGCAGGAGAAACACCCAGCCGCCGACAAAGAAACTCGCGCCCCAAATCCACCTCATAAGAACAAGCAAGATAAGGCCCACAAAAATCATGGGGATGCCGATTCCGTGAAGCAGTTTGTTCCATCCAGATGAGTGCTCGTGATCGTACTGCGACATATAGTGCGCCAGATTCGGCAAAGCGCACCTCCTTGCGGTGGGGACCACTCCGCGGGAATGAAACTCTATACCCAAAATGGTCTGCGCGCTAGTGGCAGCTATACGTACTAGCCCGCGGCATTAGAATTCATTTAAGGAGCCGGTTCAGGGGTGTTTTGCTGATGAGGGCGATCTAATAATGAACGTTTGCTTTTCGAGTCTGAGCTATTTCCTCACAACTCGGCTCCGGTTCCTTCTACAATTCCCTGCGGCCTTCCATCGCCTTTAGCATGGTAACCTCATCGGCATATTCCAAATCTGCCCCAACGGGAATCCCCACGCCGATTCGCGTGACGCGCACGCCGAGCGGCTTCAGCAACTTCGACAGATACACCGCCGTGGCCTCACCTTCGGCGGTCGGATTCGTGGCGATGATTATCTCTTCAACTGTCCCGCCTTTGAGCCGCTCAATCAGCGACTTAATCCGCAACTGCTCCGGACCGCGCCCAGATAGCGGCGAAAGCGAGCCTCCCAGCACGTGGTACATCCCGGTGTACGTCCGCGTCTTCTCCACGGCCATGATGTTATGCGCTTCTTCGACCACGCAGATCGTCTTTTTGTCGCGGTGCGCGCCGGTGCAGTAGAGACAAGGATCGTTGTCCGTAATATTGCTGCAGACTGAGCATTCGCGGACCTTCTCCTTCGCGTCGCGAATGGCTTCCGCAAGGGCCAGCGCATCTTCCGGCGCTATCCGAAGCAAATGAAACGCCAGCCTCTGCGCGGTTTTCTGTCCAATACCCGGAAGGTGTTTCAGTTCATCGATGAGTCGTTCGACAGGAGCTGCAAAATCAGGCATGCAAGATGTGTAGCACAGCCGCGCATCCCGGCGCAAACGGCCCGAAACGCCGGCTTTGAGCTGCCTTCCATAACTGCAATAAAATGAACTACTTACGGAGCGCCCGGTTACTACCTCTAGGTCGGCGCGGAACAAAATGCAAGATTCCACCCTGCACACGTTCTAACATCAGAACTAATCGAGCGGTAGCTCCAAGGACACCCCATGCTGCCCCTGATCTACCTGATGGTGGTTCTATTCGCCGGTTTGGTGATTGTCACCCCTCTTCTCACCATTTTTCTTTTGGTGCGCGAAGCCAGGATTCGCCGGCAAATCAACGAACTCTCCGCTGAAAACGAAAAACGCTTCACGAAATTGCAGCGCGCCATCGGCGAATTGCAGAGTAAGCTCGCCGCAACCGCGCAGCCAGCTGCAACTGCTCAACCAGGTGCGCCGCAGCCTGCCGCGCCATCCACGCAAACTGCGCCACCGGCGGAGAAGCCGGTTGTAGCTCCGCCCGCCCATCAGGTTCCTGTTCCGCTTCCCTATCCCGTTGTGCCGACGCCCGTTCCGCCAAGCAGAGAGTGGCCGGCAGTGCCTCCCCGCATCGAAACGCAAACGCCGCGCGTCGAGGCGCAACCGCCCGTCAAACAGCCAACTCAGCCATCCATTCCCGTCGCAGAGAAAAAACCGTCTCTCGAGCCAGCACAGCACCCGCCTGCTCTGCCGCCAACTGCTCCGCAACCAGCTGCCTCGCTGGCCGCAGCGCTGCCCGTTTCCGCGCCTCCGCCGATTTCTCCGCTGCGTACTCCCGCGCCGCAACTAACTCTTCCGCAGCGCAAGAAGACCGTCGCCTCTTTCGAAGAAACGCTGGGCACCAGTTGGTTCGCCATTCTCGGCGTGATCATGACCGTGATCGGCGTCGCGCTCCTCGGCAAACTCGCGCTCCAGCATCTCGAAGCCGGCGGCAAAGCCTTCCTGATGTATGTCGTTTCTATCGCGATTCTCGCCGGTGGAATTTTTCTGGAGAAACGCGAGCGCTACCAGCGCTACGGCCGCATCGCCATTGGCGGCGGCTGGGCGCTGCTTTTCTTCAGCACTTTTGGTATTCACTACGTCCCCGCGATGCATGTCCTCGACTCCGGCGTTTTCGACTCTATTCTCATGCTGGTCGTCGCGATTGCCATGGGCGCGCACACGCTCCGTTACAAATCGCAGCTCGTCACCGGCCTCGCTTTCCTGCTCGGATATTTCACCGTCGCCCTCAGCCAGGACACCGTTTACAGCCTGAGCGCCGGCGTAATGCTGGCCATCGGGCTGGTCATCATCGTCCGCAAAATGGCGTGGTACCAGCTCGAAGTCTTCGGCATTCTCTCCAGCTATCTGAATCATCTTTATTGGCTCTACGGAATCCTCGGCATCCAGGGCGCTCACGGCCGAGACTTTCCGCAATACCAAGCCAGCCTCGCGTTGCTGTTCTTTTATTGGCTGACGTTCCGCGTTTCCTACATCGCGCGCGATATCCAAACCGACTTCGAAGAGCACATCTCCACCGTCTCCGCGATCCTCAACACGCTGCTTCTGCTCGGCACGCTAAAATTTCAATCCGTCAACCCGGATCTCGCCTACATCGCCTTGCTGGTCGTAGGCGCGCTTGAATTTACGTTTGGCCAACTTCCTATCACGAAGCATCGCCGCCGCGCATTCGTCCTTCTCAGCATCATGGGCGCGGCTCTCATGCTCGCCGCAGTGCCTTCGCATTATTCCGGCAACAATGTCGCTATTCTCTGGCTTGCTTGTGCGGAAATTTTTCTCGCCGCGGGGATTATCTTTAAAGAAGCCGTCTTCCTGCGTCTCGGCTTGTTCACTGGACTTCTCGTCGGCATTGACCTGTTCGGCTTCAACTTCTTTCCGCTTGCCGAACTGCGTGCCAAATCTGAAGACCTGGTTCTCGCCAGCGGCGTTCTCTTCGCTCTCTGCGCCGCCGTTTTTTATTTAAATGCTCTTCAAGTTGCCACGCGCTGGAAAGATTCCTTCCAGGGTTCTCTCGACCGCCGTCTTGCCGTGATCCATTCGTATCTCGGCGCCTTCAGCGCCGCCACCGCCGCTTGGGCACTCTTTGCATTCGATTGGACCGCTGTCGCTTTCGCCGCCATCATGCTTGGCCTGGCCGCCGCCAACCGTAAGATCGAGTCGCGCCACCTCCAGATTCAGTGCGCTCTGCTCGGTATGCTAACGCTGTACCGCGCGTTCGTTTTCAATCTGCACATGGAAAGCCCCGCACACCTGCACATCACAACGCGCCTCATCACTCTTCCGCTTCTCGCCGCGATTTTCTACGCCACCGCCTGGCTCGCCGCCCTCAGCGACGATCAGGAACAGCGCATTTTCCGCGCGCTCTTCTCCTTTGCCGGCGCGGGCATGGTCGCTTTTCTCATCTGGACCGAATCACCCGCAATCTGGATGGCCCCGCTCTTCCTCGCCGCCGGGATTATCCTTGCTCTCGCGGCGCGCCGGCTGAATCTCGTTCATCTCACGCTTCAGGAACATCTCTTCGCGCTCGCCGCCGTCCTGCGCGCGTTTGATTACAACCTGAACGTCACCGGCCACTACGGCCCGTTCAGCATTCGACTCCTCACCATCTCGCTCATCGCTGCCGGCCTCTACGCCATCTCGCGCTGGTCGACCTTGTACGACGCTTCGCACCGCCTGATCGCCGCGTATCTGCACACCACCGCCGCCACAACCCTGCTGGCGATTTTGATGTGGCGCGAAGCCACCACCGGCTGGCTCGCCGCCTTCTGGGCACTCTTCGCCATCGCGCTCGCCGCCGTCGATCGCCGCTTCGAACTCGACGATTTGCGTTGGCAGGCCCACGCGCTCGCCGCCATCACCATGCTTCGCTGCCTCGGCGTCAACTTGTACACCCACGAACTCTGGCACGACCTCAGCGTGCGTCTCCTCTCGCTCTCGATTGTCACGGTAGTTTTCTACGCAATGGCGCAGTTCATTCGCATGCCGGAAGAGTGGCGCGACCGCGACTTCCACCACATCTATTCGTGGGCCGCGTCGCTCCTGGGCTCTTTGCTTCTCTGGTACGAGCTTGACCCGCTCGGCAGAGCCGTCGGCTGGGCCGTGTTCGGTTTTGTCCTCTTCGAATACGGTTTCCTGCGCAAAATTGCCCAATTTCGTTATCAGGCCTACGCCGCCTTCGCGGCAGCTTTTGTCCGCATCTTCTTTGCAAACCTCAGCGCGGACCCGCGCGGCGATCTTTTTGGTCCCCGCACGTACACGGTCTTCCCACTGGTCCTGATTTTCTTTTTCGCGTACGCGCAGCTTTCCCAGAAAGAAGATGGCCCCGCCCCCGAGACGCGCTTCCGTTCCGATGTGCTCGTCGCCTATCTCGGCACAGCCACGCTCATGGCTCTATTCTATTTTCAATTTGACGATGACTGGGTGGTGGTCGCGTACTCCGCTGTTGCGCTCGCTCTCTTCGCGGCAGCCTGGTTCCTCAAGCGCGAAATCTTTCTGCACCAGGGAATTCTCGTCACGCTCACCACGTTCGCGCGCGGCATGGCCCACAATCTTTTCGGCTCCAGTTATTTCACGAGCAAAGACTGGAGCGGCAACTACCTCGTCGTGAGCATCGCGGTAGCTATTCTGCTCGCAACGTTGTTTTTCGCCTTTCCGCTGCGCGAAGAATTCAAACCCTCCACCGGCGCCTTCCGCCGCAGCAACTTCACCTCTTTTTTCATGGGCCGCCCCGAACTGTTGCAATTTTTCGTTCCCGTCATTCTGGTGACGGTAATGCTCGCGCTCAAAGCGCAGGAAGCCATGATCACCGTTTCCTGGGGCATCGAAGGCGTGATGATCGTCCTCCTCGCGCTGGTCATCAAGGAGCGCATCTTTCTCCGCACCGGATTTGGCCTGCTCCTGCTGAGTTTCGGCAAAGTCTGCGTCATTGACTTCTGGCGCCTGCAATTGCTCGACAAGGCCGTCACTGTCGTTGTCCTCGGTGTCGCCTTTGCACTGGTTTCCTTCCTCTACACCAAATACCAGGACAACATCCGGAAATATCTATGAAGCGCCCAGTAGTTTTCAT
Organism: Candidatus Acidiferrum sp.; assembly: GCA_035313865.1. Classification (GTDB taxonomy): domain Bacteria; phylum Acidobacteriota; class Terriglobia; order Acidiferrales; family UBA7541; genus Acidiferrum. The sequence goes on along the minus strand of DATFZY010000009.1, from coordinate 82 downwards.
CACCGCGTTTTTCGCAATCCTGGTCATCTCGCTCGCTGGGCTCTTCCGGGCCCAGCGCCGCCCCAAATCCACCCCCGCTTCC
>DATFZY010000008.1:0-10798 GCA_035313865.1 Candidatus Acidiferrum sp. | reverse complement strand
CCCAGGCACTATCCAGAGAGGTAGGGAGCCGGGGCATTACAGTCAACAACGTCCAGCCGGGCCCGATCGACACGGACCTGAATCCCGCCGAAGGTGATTGGGCCACTCCCCAGAAGGCCAACACCGCACTGAACCGCTACGGCACCGTGGACGAAGTCGCCGCGCTGGTGGCGTTCGTCGCCAGCCCCGAAGCGTCCTACATCACCGGCGCAAACCTGACCGTCGACGGCGGCACCAACGCCTAACAGCAAACCGCCAGGCGAGCATTTACCCCACCGGTGCGTGTGTGCGGACCATCCGTCTCTGCGTGCTTCTGCGACTCAAAAATCGAGCTTCCCACTTTACCGATTACCGCGTCAATCGGGACTTTGACCGGACTTTGACACCGGATTCAGCTCGCTAGTCTTGCGGATACGTTGACTTAACTCCGACACGCAACCTAACATCCGAAACGCATCTGAAGCCGTTTCGGCCGTGGAGCAAGGATTCCGTTCGGGGGGCTGGAAGGGTGTTCTTCGTAACAGGATTGAAGCCTTGCTGGCACACCGCCAGACTACGCATTCTTCCGCATACGCGATTGCTGCTCTTTACGCCGAGTTGGGAGACAAGGATCAGGCCTTCCAGTGGCTCAACACTGCATATCAGGAGCGCAATGGAGAGCTACTGCGAATGAAGACCGACTTCGCACTCGACGCAATACGTTCCGACCCACGGTTTGCTGAGTTGCTGCGGAAGGTGGGGCTGCCGCAGTAGCTTCGGGCGACCAACGAAGCCTATCTACCGGCGATTTGCGTCGCTCTTGACGGAAAACCGGACTCCCGGCGCGCTTTGGGTCTATTCATAGCGGAGCGCCTCCATCGGATCGATGGAGGATGCGCGGCGTGCAGGGACAAAGCAGGCCAGCGCCGCGGCGGCAATGAGGACCAATGTTACTCCGGCAAGGATCCACGGGTTGCGCGAGCTTTCCATGACCCAACGCGTGGAGATTTTGTTGAAGGCGATGCTTAGGAGGATGCCGGCTAACAGGCCGGCACCGACGTTTATGGCGGTCGAGGAAAAAACCATGCGAAATACGTCGGAGCCACGAGCGCCGAGGGCCATGCGGATCCCGAATTCGTTGGTTCTGGTAGCGACGCCGTAAGAAACCACGCTGTAAAGGCCGACGGCCGCGAGCACCAGGGCAAGTACAGAGAAAATCGCGAAGAGCCGGGCGACGAAACGTTGCTGGGAGTATTCCGGGAGATCGGAGATCCAGGTTTCGAGGTCCTGGACGCGCATGACTTGCTGCTCGCGATCGAGTAGAACGAGGCGGGCGCGAATGTCATGAAGAATGGACAGCGGCGCGACGTGCGAGCGAACGAGAATCTGCGTGAACATGCGCAAACTCAGCGTGTAGGGAACATAGATGCCGGGCTTGATGGGATTGCGCAGGCCGTCGTCCCGTACGTCGGAAACCACGCCGACGATTTGCAGCCAGCCGTCGCCACCGCCCGGAGCGGCGGGAGAGTAAGGCGGCTCATCCTTCATGGCGGGAAGGCGGAGCTGGTGACCGATGGCGTCGCCGTTGGGCCAGTATTGGCGTGCCATCGTTTGATTGATCACGGCGAGCGGAGCGCCGCGCATCGTTTCTGTGTGATCCCAAATGCGGCCCTGCGCCAGCGGAATGTGCAGCGCGTCGAGATATTCGGGGCTGATGAAGTTGACGCTGGCTTCGGGCTTTTCGGCGGAGGCGCTGCCGAATATTTCGAAGCGCGTGTCCCAGCCGTTTTCAGGAGGAGTGGCGTTCGTGGAGATGCCGGCGGAAATGACTTCGGGCATGGCCGCGATGCTGGCGCGAATCTGCTCGAAGTATTCGCTGCGGTCCTTCCAGGAGACGTGCGTGTTTTCGTGGATAGGAATGGGGACGGACATGGAGGCGTGGGGATCGTAGCCGAGATCGGCTTTGAGCAGGCGGACGAAGCCTTTGCCGGCGGCGCTTGCGGTGGAAAGCAGAAGAACGGTGAGAGCGACTTGCGCGGCGACCAAGAGCCGGTGGGCACGCTTTGCGTGGGAGCTTCCCATGACACGGCGTCCGCTGCCTTGCATGAGGCGCGCGATATCGGGGCGGGAGAGTTGGAGGGCGGGAGAGAGGCCGAAGAGGATCGTGGTGGCAAAAGCGAGGCCGACGCAGAAGAAGAGGACCGGGATGTTTATTTTGATGACGGCTTCGGCTGGAAAGGGCCCATTGGGGATCCACGCGACGATGAGCGCGAGGCTTTTCCAGGCGAGAAGCACGCCGAGCGAAGTGCCCGCGAGGGCGATGGCGAGAGATTCCGTGAGCAACTGGCGGACCATGCGAAAACGGCCGGCGCCAACCGCGGCGCGGACGGCGAGTTCCTGCTGCCGCTCCGCACCGCGTGCGAGAAGGAGGATGGAGACGTTGGCGCAGCCGATTAGGAGGAGAGAGGCTACCGCACCAAGCAGGAGATAGAGAGTGGGACCGATAGGCCTGGCGTAAAGCTCGATGATGCTGCGAAGGTTAACGCGAAATTTTTGTGGGTATTTTTCAGGCGATTCTTTGGCGAACTGCTCAAGATAAGGTTGAAGCTCGGAATTGGCCTGCGCGACAGTGACGCCGGGGCGGAGCTTCATTGAGGCACCGAGATGGATATTCACGTCGCGGGTGACGCGTAGCGGGAGATAGAGATCCACGTTGCGCCATCGGAAGCGCGGAGGCATAACTCCGACAATCTGATAAGGCTTGTGAACGAGTTGAATGGTGCGGCCGACGACGTTGGGGTCGCCCATGTAGTAGCGCTGCCAGAATTTGTAGCTGATAACGACGACGGGTTGAGCGTCCTGGCCAAAAGGGGCGTCGGAAGGGATCAGCCAGCGGCCCATGAGGGCCCTTGTGCCCCAGTGGTTCGGGTCACCCGGAGAAATGTAGCTGGCTTGAACGTCTTCGGGAAGGTCACCGTCGGTGGTGGTCAGGTTCCAGAAATCCTCGGCGGCGATGCTTTCGATGGTTTTGGCCTGGCGAAGCTGTTCGAGTTGGGGACCGTTGAAGCCGGACTCGCGATCGTTGCCTGCGGCGTCGAGCATGCTGAGTTCCATAATGCGATCGGCACCGGGATACGGGAAGGGATCGATGAGCACGGCGTAAATCACGCTGAAGACGGCACTTGTAGCGGCAATGCCGAGCGCGAGCGATAGGATAGCGGTCAGCGCGAAAGTGGGGCGCTTGCGAAGTTCGCGAGCGGTGAAGAGCAAGTCGGAGAGAAAGGAGTGCATCGAGGCCTCCTGGATTGGACGATGTCACTTCTGAATAGTTAGTAGACGAGAGTGGGAGGAAATAGTTCCATGAGGAGATGAAGAATTGTGAACCTAAGGACGGGGGGCAACCGGGCACTGAGTCCGTGGCCACCGCAAAATACTGTGGGCAGGTGAAGGACTGCGGCTACAGACTTTAGTTACTTTAAGTTGTTATTTGAAACGAGCTCCGATTTCTGCTTGAATAAGCCCACCGGGAGTCACAATGAAAATATACAACGTCTACGGCTATCTGATTATTTTGCTCTACATGCTGGCTTGTATGTATTTCGCCCCAAGCCATTTGGGACCCTGGGCTGGAATGTTGATAGGCGGAGTCTATTTTGTCGGCTGCTGGTTTCTTGCAGGGGTGTATCTGGCTGATGTTCTCCATATGGGAATCGCTCACCGCGCGCTCGACTATAAAGAATGGTTCATAAAAGCCGTTACGGTCGTGAACAACTTCTTCGGGATCTATGTGGATCCAATCGCCTGGGTGAATCGCCACCGATTGCACCATAAAAACGCCGACCACGATGGGGATCCCAATAAAATTGCAGGCGATGGTTTTTGGCGAACGATGTATCGCTGTGTGATGCCGTATAAATGCAATGAGAATCTGGCCGTCGACCCGATTTTGAAGTCCCGGACTTTTCGGGCGGTTGCTAACCCGTTTTTTGCAATCGTTTCGCAGGCTCTTAGTTTTTATCTCCTATGGAAGTTAGTTGGCGATCTGAAGTTTGTGCTGGTGATGTGGCTTGGAATCCGGATTTTTGCGCTGTGGGTAAATATGATTCAAAACTATTGGACCCACACTCGAGACTTCGGGTACCGGCGGTATAGCGATGAAGAAGACAACGCCATGAATATTGGCGAGTGGCTGCCGGTAACGGCGACCTTTAGCGCTTGCTTGCAAAATAATCATCACCACTATCCGGGGCTTTTGCGATTGAGCCACGACAAATCGGAATACGACTTTGGATTGATAACCATCAAACTGATGAAATTTTTGGGCTTGGTGAAGGCAACGACAAAGGGTGCAGAGATACCCAAGGATGTTCCACTAGGCGCCCTGGATTTTTAGGCGCTCTTTTTCTTTTTTAGAAATGGATCAATCGTTTGCCTGACAAAGTTGGGTGAAATTTCCTGGCCATCCAAACCGTAAACCTGCGGCCATGAATCGGGATAGTAGTAAGTTCCAAAAATTCTATCAATCCACGGAAAATGAATCGCAAAGTTCTTGTCGATGCCCTCTTTTTGAGAGGTATGGTGCCAATGATGGTATCTGGGCATAACCAAAAACTTTTCGAGCCATTTCGCATTGGGACCGAAATTGCAATGAGTCCAGGTCGCGTGAAGGGTAACAAAAATCAAATACCACAGCATGATCGATTGCGAAAAGCCGAGCATGAGAGGAACAAGGATAAATCCGCGCACCAGTGTGTCGTCCACAAAGTGGGAGCGTGAGCCCGCGATCCAATCCAGGGCCTTCGAAGAATGGTGAATGGAATGAAAACGCCATAGAAAAGGGACTTTGTGCAGAGCCAGATGAATAAAATATTCAGCAACGTCCGCAACCACCACGGCCAAAAAAAACTGCAAAAGCCAGGGCATGCGAGCGATAAATACTTGAAGAACCGGAACACCCAAATATTTAGTGGCCTGGGTAGCGGGCAGCAAAACCAGGAAGGATAAAATTTGCAGCGGAAGATGAGTGGACATGAAATAAACCACATCCAAAGTCCAATCCTTCCTGAATGTGCCTTGTTTTGGATACTGGGGCCAGAGTCTTTCGAGTGGCACATAAATGAGTGCCATCAAAAACAAATCAAGCAAAAACCAGTCGAGGCCGATGGCGAGCCCACCGTGAACCGTGCCGTTAATCTGTACGCTGGATCCGCCTAAAGCCGTGGCCGCGATGGCCAGCAACATTCCAGTCAATGCCAAAGTCTTTTTCTTGCGCCTAATCGCAGAAAAAACTCCGAAAAAAATTGCCGCCACGATGAGGCATTGGATTAGAACGCGCATGATCTGCATTGGATAATGAGGACGCAGGTCAGGAGTGCTTAGTAGCAGAGGAAAATGCAGGCACAAAACTCCGCCGAAGGAAAGAAATCCAAAAAATATGGACAATATCCCACTCCACCAGCCCGTTCCAAAGCCCGTGGACTCGGCATCGCCAAAGAATTCATTAATTTTTTGCTCGATCACGATGCCTCCTGCTTACGTTCCCGGCATAAAGATAAGAGTTAAGGACGTTGGCAGACATGAGCAAATCTTATTCTATCGGGCGAAAGCCGCGCTGAGCGACTTTATTGAAACCTGGTGCCTGATCAGCCGTGCGGGCTCAGCCGGACAAGTTCGTTGTGAGCGGACTTGAACGCTCGGTGCGTTTGCAGGCATATCCGCTTATAATCCAAGGTATTCCAAATGGCTCCGCCACAGCAAACGCACGCATCCGCCTGGTCAACCCGCCTTGCATCGGAGCTAAGCGCAAATGACCAGAGCGCGCAAACGATGATTGCTGGACTCACCGAGGAACAGCTCAATTGGCAACCAGCCCCGGGCTCTTGGAGCGTAGGGCAGTGTCTCGAGCACCTATGCTTTATGAATGAAGCCTATCTGCCTGCGATTTCCGCCGCGCTTGCAGGAAAGCCGGATGCCCCGGCAGAAAACATCACTCCCGGATGGTTCGGAGGTTGGTTTCTCCGCAAATTTGTCGAACCTTCTCCCAACGGCAGCCGTGTTCCTGCTCCCTCGAAAATTCGCCCTGCGGCGCGCGTCGAACTCTCCGTTCTGGACCAATTCCTCTCCGGCAACAAGGCGTGCCGCGAACTGATTCTCAGCGCCCGTAATAAAAATGTGAACACCATTCGGTTCTGGAATCCGCTTGTACCCGGCATTCGCTTCACGGTTGGCACAGGATTTCAGATCATTGCCAGCCACGAACGCCGTCACCTTCTGCAAAGCGGACGAGTCCGCGACTCGGCAAACTTTCCTCCCAAAATGCCCTAAGGATTTTCAGCTTCTGAGGAATCGTATTGCCGGAAGCTGAAACTGCCCTCTTGTGTCCCCTGAACTCAAAGCCGGCCACAAGTTCACTCGGTCGAAACTGGAAATGCAAATTCCAACGACCAGTTCGGGCGCATTTGCCTATAGTTGCGTTCAGGAGTAAATTCTCGATTGACGAAGAATATTGATAAGGGCATTCAATCCCAAGAGGGGTCCCATGAAACGCCGTGATTTCCTGCGTACAGCAGGTGTAGTTACAACAGCCGCCGCGTTCCCGAATACGGCGGTGCTCTTTGCACAGGGGACGGCGCCCGAGGCTTGGCGCACGTTTGAGGTAACAACGAAAATCCAGGTCCTGAAGCCTTCCGGCGTAACGCGGATATGGACGCCGACTGCGTTGCTTGCGCCCACGCCATTCCAAAAAACCCTTTCGAATGATTTCAAGGCCGAGGGCGGCACGGCCAAAATCATCGAAAACCATGCCGACGCCCTGGGCATCGTCTCCGCGGAATTTCCCGCTGGCGCTAGTCCGATACTCACCGTGACAAGCCGCATCTCAACCAAAAATATTGCCGTTGACCTCTCCGCACCGAGCAAGCCGCCGAAAGAAGACCAGGCGGTGTTGAATCATTTCCTGCGGCCCACGAAACTCATGCCCACAGACGGCATCGTGAAAACAACGGCGACGGAAATCACCAAGGATGCGAAGACGGACGCCGACAAAGCCCGCGCCATCTACGAATGGATTGTCGAGAACGCCTTCCGCAATCCGAAAACACGCGGCTGCGGCCTGGGCGACATCCGCTTCATGCTGGAGACCAGGGATTTGGGAGGCAAATGCGCCGACCTCAACGCCCTTTACGTCGGGCTGGCCCGCGCCGCAGGCCTTCCCGCGCGCGACGCGTACGGCATCCGCGTCGCCAAATCGGAGTTGGGCTACAAAAGCCTCGGTCCTTCGACCGAGGTCGTCACGAAAGCGCAGCACTGCCGCGCGGAAGTCTACCTGATCGATTATGGCTGGGTTCCTGTTGATCCAGCGGACGTCCGCAAAGTGGTCCTCGAAGAGCCGCCCGGAAATCGCGCGATCGACGACGATATGGTCAAAAAGGCCCGCGCACGCCTATTCGGGTCCTGGGAAATGAACTGGATGGCCTACAACTTCGCCCATGATGTCGCCCTGCCGGGATCGAGCGGCGCGCCCATCGGTTTCTTCATGTACCCGCAAGCGGAAACGGCCGACGGCCGCCTCGACTGCCTCGATCCAGACAACTTCAAATACGAGATCACCTCGAAAGAAATCGCAAACGTGTGAAAGGCTCCGCGAACGCCAGTTTACCCACGTGGGGGAATTCGCTAAACCCAGCACAAATCGTCTAAAGTGTTCCTGCAATTTCTCGGGGGCTGAAGTCACCATGAAACGCGCAGCGTCCTTTTTTCTCGTTCTATGTTTGTCGCTCTCCTTTTTTGTGCTTTCCACCACCGCGGCGCCTCCCGCTAAAGTTGTGCTATATAAAGTCGGCGTAGCCACCCGCCAATTCACTCCACCCGAGCCTTTCGACTGGCGGGGCGCAAAGACCCACGCACTAATCACCGACATCTGGTATCCCGCCGAACCCACTGCCGTCGAGAAATTCCAATGGATTGGCTCCCCCGAAACGCCTTTCGCCAGCGCAGGCAAAGCCGCTCCTGACGCTCCGATCCTCGCCGCTCCGGCAAAATTCCCGCTGATTTTGCTTTCCCACGGCACCGGCGCTTCTTCCAAAATGATGGCCTGGCTCGGCACCGCCCTCGCCTCGCACGGCTTCATCGCGGCCGCCGTAAATCACCCCGGCAACAATACACTCGAAGACTACACTCTTCAGGGTTTTTCACTCTGGTGGGAACGCGCCGGCGATCTAAGCATCGTCCTCGATCAAATGCTCGCCGACTCAGCCTTCGGCGGCCACATTGATCCCAAGCGCATTGGCGCGGCAGGCTTTTCTCTCGGTGGCTACACGGTCATCGAACTCGCGGGCGGCATCGGCGAGCCCTCCCGCTATCAGGATTTTTGCAATTCCCCCAAAGCCGATGGCATGTGCGTTGACCCGGTCGAATTCCCCGGCTTACGCAACAAAGTCGCCGCCCTCGCCAAATCCGACCCCGCCATGCAGGCCGCCCTTCTCGACTCCGCCAAATCCCATCGCGACCCACGCATCCGCGCCATCTTCGCCATGGCCCCGGCACTCGGCCCGGCCTTCTCTCCCGAATCCCTCGCAAAAATCTCAGTTCCCACCCAGATTGACGCCGGTTATTCCGATACAGTCGTGCCCATTGAAACCAGCGCGAAATTCTTCGCCTCTAAAATTCCCGGCGCGCAACTCACCATCTACCAAGCCGTCGGCCATTACACTTTCCTGGCCACCTGCGGCGAACTGGGAGACCGCACCCGTCCCGAACTCTGCATCGACAATGCGGGCATTCTGCGCGACGAAATTCACGCGCAAATAGCCACGCAAGCTTTCCATTTTTTCGAAACCAATTTGAAGTAAAGGAAGTTTTCGTAGGGGTGGGGCTTGCCCCACCCGCTTGAACAACTGAGGCAAAATCAACCTAACGCCGGGGATTCAAACTCTTAACCTTTGAACTTTTAAACTTTTGAACTTTCTAAACTCCCTTTTCCTCTAACTCGGCAACACAAATCTCTTCTTCGGCACGCCCTTCTCCCGGTACAAATCCCGGTCCGCCGCTCCCATAATCTCGTGAATCGTTTCTCCATCCTCTGGATAAATCGCTATTCCGATACTCACCGACAGCTTCGGCTCTTCTCCATCCTCCGCCAGCCGCCGCGAAATCCTCTGCGCCACCATCCGCGCCGCGTCTAGATCCGTCTCCGGCAAAATCACCACAAACTCATCCCCACCATACCGCGCCGCTGTATCCATCTCCCGCGAATACAGCCGCAACATATCCGCCAGCCTGCAAAGCGCCCGGCTTCCCACAATGTGCCCATGCGCATCGTTAATCATCTTCAGCCCATCCAGATCCAGCAGCAAAACTACAAACCGCCGCTCCGTCCGGCCGTATCTCTTGATCTCCGTCTCCAGCGCCTCAACAAGCTGCCTGTAATTCGCCAGCCCCGTCAACGGATCGCTCACTGCCAGATTCCGCACCCGCTCCTCAGCCCGCTTGTGCTCCGCAACCTCCGCCGCCAACGCCAGCGTCGTGATAGCGATAATCCCCATAAACGCCTGCATCAGCAGCAGGGAAGTATTCTGCGATTCCCGCGCAAACGGCCCGTATCCATGCATCGTTCCCCACGACGCAATTCCCGCCAGGACGCAAAGTGCCGTCGCCGCTTCCCGCCGCCCAAACCGGAATCCCACCCAAATCAAAAATGGGATGCACAAATACTCCAGCGGATAATTCTTCAATTCCTCATGGAGAAATCCGCCGAACAAAATCCAGCTAATCGCATTCAACCCCACGCACAGCGCCCCCAGCTCAATCCACTGCCTCCGGTTCCACGCGAGCCGCGGATGCTCTTTCCACAGAAGCAGCAGAGGCGTCACCATCACGGCTCCCACCGCATCGCCCAGCCACCACGTCAACCAGATCGATCCATAAGCCGCCCAATTCGCAAACCCGCTCGCAGCGAGCGTAGTTACCCCAACGGTTGCGCTGATCGACGTCGCCGCCAACCCCGCCAGCACCGTAAACTTAAAAATATCCGACGCCCGTTCAAACGCTTCTTTCCCCCGCGCAAACCGCGTAACCAGATAACACGCCGCCGCCGCCTCCAACGTATCCCCAACCGCCGAGACCACCGACGTCCCAACGGTCCCAGCCGTCGTCAAATTGACAAAGAAGGCCCCAACCAAAATTCCCGGCCAAACTCGGTACCCGTACACCAGCAAAGCCGCAATCGCAATTCCGGTACAGGGCCAAACCGCGGTCGCGCTCGCATGCACGTAAGCCAGCTGCAACCCCAGCTTGCCGGCGGCAAAATACACCCCGGCCAGCCCAGCCGCGATCCCCGCATTTTTGAGCACTTCCGCCCGCGTCATCCCGCATTCTCCACCTCCCGGCAAACGAGCCCTGGGAGGGCACAAACCACCAGCAACCTACACGGCGAGTGTCTCGTTTTGAACCAGCCTCCCGGCCCAAAACGCCACCTTCGCCAATAAACTCCTATTTTACTGAACGTTCCCTGTGAGCGCCGCTTAAACTAAGCCCCTTTGCCAATCTAATCAATACCTTGGGGTTGCGCTCCCTCTTCATCCCGTTCGTCTGGGGCGATGCTGCACCAAGTCGTCTCCGAGACACCCACCCGCCGAACTCAGCCACGCGAATCTACCCCAGCGCCTCTCTCATCGCCATAGCCCAAATGTCCCCCCAAAATCCCAACCCGCGTCCTGGTACCCCAGCCCTCGTGCGTCCTGTAGGGGTGGGCTTCAGCCCGTCCACCTGCCACTTCCGCCCGTTACCACCACGCCACCCAACCGCAACCCTCCCGATCAAT
>DATFZY010000007.1:0-51680 GCA_035313865.1 Candidatus Acidiferrum sp. | reverse complement strand
CTCTGCGCCTTCAACTGCTCCGTCGCCGTAATCAACTCCCGCCGCTGCGCATCCAAAACGCGAAACGCATCCAAATGGAGCGGCGTCCCCCGCTTCTCCGCCATCGCCGCAAACACATCCAAATGATCCCGAAAGTAATTTAAGTCATGCATAGTCGTAGCAGAATATCATCACCCCGTAGGGGCACGATACATCGTGCCCGTCTTCTCCCCTCTCTACCAAGGCGACTGCCTCGACGTCCTCGCCCAAATCCCACCCTCCTCCATCGACCTCGTCTTCGCCGACCCTCCCTATTTCCTCTCCAACGGCGGCATCACCTGCCACGCCGGAAAATGGTCTCCGTCAACAAAGGTTCCTGGGACGTCTCCCAAGGCCCCGTCGGCCGCTCAGCGGCCGCGCTGACAACTGACCAATCACACCTTCAACAAATCCTGGCTAGCCGCCTGCCAGCGCGTCCTCAAACCCAACGGCTCCATCTGGGTCTCCGGCACCGCCCACGTCATCCACAGCGTCGGCTTCGCCATGCAGCAGCTCAATTTTAAACTCCTCAACGACATCTCCTGGGTCAAACCCAACCCGCCTCCCAATCTCTCGTGCCGCTATTTCACTCACGCGACCGAAACCATCATCTGGGCCGCCAAAGACAAAAAGTCCCGCCACACCTTCAATTACAAGCTCATGAAGGAAACCAATCGCGGCAAACAAATGAAGTCCGTCTGGGAAATCAAACCCCCCGAAACCTGGGAGAAAAAATTCGGCAAACACCCTACCCAAAAACCCGTCGCCCTCCTAGAACGCATCCTCCTAGCCTCCACCAACGAAGGCGACACAGTCCTCGATCCGTTCCTAGGCGGCGGCACAACTCTCCTAACCGCATTCCGCCTGAGCCGCCGCGCGATCGGCTGCGAACTCTCGCTCGACTACATCAATCTCTCCATCCGCCGCATCTGTTCCAATCTGGTACAAGTCGATCTTTCTGTCTCCTGCGTGCACTTTTCAGTTGATCCACAAACCGATTCCGTGGATCGATCCAAATGCGCCCAAACAAGCGCTGTCATTCTGAGCGAAGCGAAGAATCCTGGCTCGGCTTGCACAATTGGCTCGCACTCGATTCATGACGGCGGAAATTTTCATCGAATGTCACCCCAACTCCAACTCGTCCAACAAGAGCTCCGCTTCCATTTCATCGGCCGCACCGACCGTCGCGTAATCTTGTCCGTCCTAGCCGATTCCCTCGACGACGCCCGCCAAAAATTCCGCGCCTCAGGCCACCGCGATTCAGACGCCCTCTTCATCATCAAAACGGAAACAGAAATTTACCTAGCCTGACTCTAGATAGGTCGAACTCTTCACTTCGGGTACCCATCCAATGCACGGCTCAATCTTTCCATGTCTTCAGGGATTTTCCCTTGTACGGCACGCACAAGCAGAGAAGCAACCGCGTAGTAAAGCTCGCCTGGCTCTTTGTCTTTGTAGACGCGCATCTCGTGCTCAATTGTGTTATCCCTGAAATGCGCGCTGACTGCTGCAGCCAGACATTTTGCTAAATACTGATAATTGTCTTTACTCATAAGGTTTCTCCCGAAGTCAGCTTATAACAGTCCGGAAGGTATTTGGGGAGCCTCCACGGGGGAAAATATAGCCACCGGAGTGTTGCCCGTGATCTAATCCACGCGTGGATTTACAACTTCCGACCGCTGGCCTCGATAACTACAAGAGCGCCTCCCAGCGCGCCCGCATCTGCACCGAATCTTGGGGAGCCGCAAGCCTCTACTGCCCAGCCTGTGATTCCCGACGCATCGATGCTCTACCTTCAGGAACGCACGCCGCAGACTTCACGTGCCCATCCTGCGAGTCGCGCTTCCAACTTAAGAGCAAATCCAGCGCCTTCGGAAATCGAGTTATTGACGGTGCGTACGTCGCAATGCATCGCGCCATCGTCGGCGACGAAACTCCAAATCTATTTCTGCTTCACTATCAATTACCAAAGCTCACCGTCGAAAGTGTCCTGTTAATTCCGCATTTCGCGTTCACGTTATCCCTCCTGGAGAAGCGCAAGCCACTTTCCCCGAACGCAAGGCGTGCAGGATGGGTCGGCTGCAATTTCCTGCTGGACCGAATCCCGGCTGACGCGCGAATCCCCATAATTCAAGACGGCCAGCTGGTCAGCTCTGCCAAAGTTCGCAAAGCCTACAAGAGACTTCGTCCGCTGGAAAAGTTAAACGTCCAGAAACGTGGCTGGACTTTAGACGTGCTGCAGATCGTCAAAAGACTTAACAAAGAGGAATTCACACTTAGAGAGGTTTACAACCAAGAAGAATCACTCGTGAAGCTTCACCCTAACAATGCCCACGTTCGCGACAAAATCCGTCAACAACTTCAAATCCTCCGCGACCTCGATCTAATCGAATTCCTCACCCCCGGCTCCTACCGTCTCAAGTAATTTACCCTTTCTGTCGCGTGCGGCAGCCCCACATCGCCCCTACCTGCGTTTGGGATTTTTCTTCTCTCTTCCGTAGCGATTCAATTCCTTTATGCCCCAAACCCCATTCGGCGATAGCTTCGCCACAAACGGCCCCGTCCGACTCGAAAGCACCGCCTTAACGCGAGCCCAATTCTCAATCAAAATCGGCGCCCACATCTGAGGATTCTTATTATTTTGTGGAAGAAAAAATACTCGGCCTTTGCTTTCGCCGATGGCCCTCATGCTAACCGGGTCTTTCAAGATACGCCGGTCGGGAGTGATCGCTACCCATGACCTCTGACCGCAGGATGCCAGCCACACATCGTCGGCCTCGTCGGGTTTGAAATGCTCATCGTGAACCCGAACTACGAACCCTTCTTTCCTCAGCGCTTCTGCCAACTGCTTGCTGCCCAAGTTTCGATCGAGAAAGAAGATGTAGACTTCAGGCTGCTGGGGCGTAGCGGATTGCTTCTTCAATTTGAGGTACCTTCAACCCGTAGTCCTCCGCGATGGTTTCGACACCCTCTCCAGTATTGAAGCGGCCAAAAATCACCTCTGCCATCACACCAGTTCCGTTCACAACCGGCCTGCCCGAGGAAACGGCTGGGTCAATGACTACAACCCTCGGTGGGTCAGTCGTGATGTCTCCCGGCCAGTTCATTCGTATCGGGAAGAGCTTGACGGGCCAGCCCTTATCATCGCGTTCTATCCGGCGAAGGTAAAAATCCAAAATCGGGCCAAGACCGAGCTGTCCCCAGCTCGAAACATTGATCGTCTGCTCCTGACCAGTCACCGCCGCGATCTTCTTGATGAAAAGGTCTCTTCCGTCTGTCAGAAAATTCTCGCTGAGCAATGGATGGGCCGAAGGATAAGTCTTGCGCACGTAGTCCATCGCCCTACGAATGGGCGGCATTTCCACCTTGTGCTTTTTGCGCGTGGACAAAAGGATATGCGCTTCCACCAGATTATAAAAAGACAAATTGCCGGAAGCCGGCAGCTCAATCAAGGGCTTGAAGAATTTCTGCCCAGCCGAAGTGGGATATTTTCTGCCATGGACCCACGAATCCAGGGTAGCCGCGGACATCCCCAGAGACCGAGCCGCCTCCTCGATTCCGTACCGCGGCACGTCGCGCCGATCCATAGTCTTATGCATTTGCACGGCGCCTCCCTTCCACGCTTTGCTAGCGCCATTATCCATCAATTATCGCCTGCTAGCGGACATTTCGGCACAGCGTGTGAACAATGCCGGGTGCGGCGGCCCTCGATGTTAAAGGCTGCGTGTTTTGACTCTCCCTCCGCCAGCTCGCCCCCGTTTTTGATCGCTGAAATCTCCCTTGACAAGTCCGTAATTTCTGCTATAATACTTGGCAGGTAAGAACACGTTCTGCCTCGTAGCGCCGACATCCAGTCGGCGTTTATTGTTTTCTCGGGCACGCTTTTCGGCCTGACTCCCCTTCTATTCGCAAGGCTTACCAGATTTGCAAGAATATGAAAACAAATGGCTTATAACTCCTTTAGAATCACATTCTTTGCACACCCCATCCACCTAACTCCTATCGAATCACATTCTTGCAAAAAACAGGGGGGTGGGGAGGGGGAAATAGTTGGGTACAGACCGGGCACATCCCTGACACAACAGACCGGGCGGATGCCTGGCAGTGCCACGGCGCGGGTTAGCCTGGTTCTCAACTATGTGGTGCGCGGGACTTCGCTCATCAACTGGTGGACGTTGCCTTCGCTATCCTTGAATGCCGTCATCCACAGATCGTGTGTCGGCATCGGCGCGATCAGCCGCGGCGGCGCTACAATCTCCACGCCATGCCCCACCAGCCGCTGATAGCCAGCCTGGATATCCGGCACGCGAAAATAGAAGATCGAACTCGGATGGTCGTACTCGGGCGACGACGCCGTGCCCAGCATCAGCCGCACTCCGCCGCAATCAAAAAACGCCATGCTCGGCACCGTGAACAGCAGCGGCAGCCCCAGTACATCGCGGTAGAATGCCGTCGCACGCTCCACATCCTTCACGATGATGGAAATTTGTCCGATGTTCTGAATTCCCAGACCTGCCGTCGACGCGCTCATGGTGCTTGACCTCCAGAATCAGATTAGTTAGCATAGCTAACTATCTTCTATGGCCCCTGTCAAGCGCAAAAAGCGCCCGCCTAAAGCCTCCCTCTCCGCATCGTCCGCCAGCGCCCCGCCGACGCGTGCCAAGTCTGCTAGCCCGCCCAATACTGCTTCGCCCTCCGACCCACCGAGCGCCACCTTACCCACCACCGAACTCGCCGACCAGCTCCACTCCTCCGCGATCCATCTCCTCCGCCGGTTGCGCATCCGGGATCGCGAAAGCGGAATCGGCCCCGCCCAACTCTCTGCGCTCTCCGTCCTTGTCTTCGGCGGCCCGAGATCGCTCGGCGAGCTAGCCGACGCCGAACAAGTCCGCCCGCCCACGATGAGCCGCATCGTCGCCAGCCTCGAGCGCACTTGCCTGGTGCGCCGCGAGTCTACTGAAGACGGCCGGCGCTTCCGCCTGGAAGCCACACCCAAGGGGGTGGCCCTGATGTGGGAAGGCCGCCAGCGCCGCGTCGCCTCGCTCGCGGCGGCGCTCGATTCGCTGCCCGAGCCGGAAAGGGAGCAGCTTCGCGCCGCCGTCGGTCTTCTTCAGGAAGTCCTGCGAAATCTATAGAAATCTCTAGCTGTCACGGCGCGCAAGTTTGTTCGGCTTTTGTGCAGGCTTCACTTCTTGCGCGCGTCGAAGAACGCCAGCGATGCGATCGTGGCTGGCAACGCAATCCAGGCGTGATGTTTAGAAATATTACGCAGGAAGCGGAAGGATAAGGAGGATTACGCGGCAGGAGACGTTTTGACGTACTCGACGCCGTAGCGAAAGACTTCGTCGCCAGAGAGTGGCTCGACGCGCCGGATGCGGCCCGAAACAAACAGGGCTGGCTCGCCTTGCGTGAATGGGGCCGCAATCTCGATTAGCGAATTCATTTTGTATTGGTTGCGGCTGTGGAAGCAGACCCCGCCTTTGGAGACGTTTTCGCACTCGACGATTTCATCTCCGAGCTCTCCCTGGCGCACGCAGGCTATAAAGCTGACGCGGATGCGCACGTCGCGCCGCCGGTTCACGGGTTTGCCTTTTGCGTCGAGGGTGCGCGTGTCCACTTTCTTGGGGTTGATGACGAGGGAAGGAGGAGGGTCGGGTGCAGCTAGCACGGCCGCCGCTGTGTGCGCGGGGGACGCGGATGGAACAGCGGATGGCGCGGAGAAATCTGACGATGGCGCTATTGAGAATCCCACTGAGTCGGTTCCGACAAGATCTGGCGCGGCGGAGCCTGTGTAGGACGATTCCGAGGGCGCACCCACGGAACCATCGGCGGGTTCGAAGACTGCATCGGAGAGACCTGCGGAAGGACCAGCAGATGATGGTGCAAAAGAGGTGGCATAGGATGGAGCGGGCGGCACTTGATGCGGTGATGCGAGCGCGAGCGCCGCTGACTGCGCTGGAACCAGCAAAGGGCTGACGGGGATAGCGTGCATGCTGCTGGCTGTTTTGGGTTTTGCGACGGGTGCCGGACGGGGTTCGCCAACCGCTTTTTTCCACTGCGTTGACGTGCCGCAGGACCCGCAAAAGCGAAGGATGTATCCATTCACGAAGTAGACGTCTTCTTCGATTTCGCCCTGCGCGACGTCCTGGCGGTTTTGGCAGACGATGCATTCGAGCGCCAGAGGTGCGCTAGCCGGTTCGATCGTAGCGGGGGATGGAAATTCCATGGGCCAGAACGGGGTGTCCGAATCCACGAAGGCGACGCCGTAGACATAGCGCCCTTGCTCGCCGCCAATCTGGCCGACGAGGCGGATGTCGGCCTCTTTGTCGGTGCCAGGAAGACGGAGGGTCAAGACCTCATCAGGTGCAAAGCGGTATTTCGAGACGAGGCCGGCGCCGTGGCGGCTGAGGACGACTGTTTTGGTTACCTCGGAGAAGACCATGCCGGTGGTGTCCGTGCCCATGAGCAGGATGGGGAGTTCTTTGGCGATGCGGCCGCTGCGGCGTTTCGGGTGCATAGGTCTGTGGGCACACTCTTCCTTTGGGTAGAGTCCCACAAGGTTTATCGGCGTGGAGGCTCAAATCTTTACCCATAGGAGGGGACTGCGGACTTAGGCGTAAAGTACAGTGGTACTAAAACGGGGGCGGGAAGAATGGCTGAAAGTACTGAGAAGAATGAACCCGGCGGCCTATCGACGCGGAAAGACGTGGAGAGCAGAATCGTAACTGTAATCGGGAGTTGGTTGCCGCTTCCGGAGTAAAAAGGTTTGGGCCTGATTGCTCCTGTATGTCGTTCTGCTGCTCGCGAGCGCAGCAGGGCGGTCGGAAGTACGGAACCAGGTTCAGGTTACGGTACCCTCCATCCCCCACGCCCGAGCGGCCGGTCCCCCCACCGGCCGCTCATTTTTTTGGTTCACAGGTGGCCGCTTACAGTTGGAAAGTTCAAGAGTTCAAGGTTGAAGAGTTAAAGGCACCAACGGCAGGAACGGGCACGGCATGCCATGCCCCTACGCGGCGGGGAGAGTATCGGGCATCGGCGGGCAATAAAAAAGGGCCTGAGGTTGTCAGGCCCTTTGAACCTAGCCACTTTGAGGTCACACTCGCGGGAAGCGAACCTTCCCCATTGGTCCCCCACCACAGAAAACTAATGAAAAAGGGGGCTGGTGCAAGCCCCCTTTATCGAACTGACCCCCCAAAAAACCAGAACCGAGTCGAGGATCGGTGCCGGCCACCCCGGGAAGCCAATCTTGTAAGTTGCAAAGGAAGAGAGCAATAGTCGTGCCAGCGCGGAGAGGAATGTCTACTACCTTAGAGGTATTTGATTTGAAAGTGTTTACGGGAACTTTCTGCATTCGGGAAGGGAAAAGGGGCGGAAATAATCTACAAAATCTCACATAACTAGTGAGGACGCCTACATTCTTTGGGAGCGTCACATCGAAAAAAGCGATGAGTGGAGCGTTTGGGCGCAGAGCGGTAACGTCCACGCACGATATACGTTTGGCGCGGCATGAATTCGTTCGGTTGCTTCTAAATGGATCGAGGATTGATTGCGTCGACGAATCTCGCAAGCTGCGAAGTTTGAGGAACGAGTCACGCCTTGCCGCATCAGCAGTTGGAAAAGCGGGAGCGTGGCTCTCGCACTCCAAATTTCAGATGGCGGCGGTGGCATGGCGGCGGCGCCAGAATAGCCACGCTGGAATGAAGAGCAGGAGCGCCCAGAACAGCAGGATGGGGCCGTATTCGGCGAAGAAGAGAAGTAGCGCGAGCAAGGTGTCGGCGACGTTGCGATAGCCGTTGACCAGGGCGTTGTGGAGTTGTGTGGAGATGGATGGAGTGGCGGAGTCCAGCTTGGCTTTGTATTCTTCGGAAATTTTCAGGTCGATGGTGGCGAAGTCGACGCGGTGCTCGAGGTTTTTTTGCTCGGCTTCCATCTGCTCGATTTCGCCGCGGACGCGGGCGATTTCCTGTTCGACTTCGAGGACGTCGCTGATTTTGCCGGTGCGCTGGGTGAGGATGGCTTGCAGGCGCCCTTCGGTTTCGCGGGAATTCTTGAGGCGGGCGACGAGGTCTGCGTGCTGCTGAGAGACTTCTTCGCCGTTTTGCTTTTCGAGTTCAACGGGGCCCAGGGATTTGAGTTCGGCGAGCGCGGTAGCGAGTTGCGGCGCGGGGATGCGCAGGGAGGCTTCGATGGAACGAGCCGAGCCTTGAGGAGTGTTCACGCTGAGGCTGGCGGCGTAGCCGTTGTGGCGAGCGAGGATGGCGTCGAGAGAGGTGCGAGCCGCGGCGAAGTCTTTCGAGATGAGTGAAAGCGAGACGGTGCGCGCGATCATAGGTTCCGTATTGCCCACCAAAGGTTCAACCTTCTGCTTCCTGGGCGAAGCGAGCCTGCTTTCGAGCTCCTCCGAGGCTTGTTGGACCGACTTGGTGCGTGACGCAGCTGGCGGGGCGGATTCGAAAGCTGTAAAGCTATCGCTGTTGACTGGCCGCCCCGCTGAAACGGTTTCTTGCTCCTGTGAAGTTCGATTGCTTACGCGCGCGTAGTCAAGAGCCGTCGAATTCGACCGGTAGGAGTTCCGCGAAAAAGTTCCAATCAGAATCAGGAACAACGCGGCGGTGGCTGTAAGTCCCCCAACCCACTGTTTCCACGACCACAGACTCACGCGCATAAAAACCGTTGAAGGTGGTGATCCGGACGCGGGCATCTTCGCTGCGGCGGATTGAATGCGATTTTCGATGGCTGCGGGTAGCGATGCGACTTGCCACATGGTCACGTTGTATTTTGTTTGTTGAAATTCCTGTACGAGGGCGCGGCAGTCGGCGCAGGTTTCGATGTGGGTCGAAACGGTGTGGACGCGATCGGCGGTTAGCTCGCCATCGAGATGGGCCATGATTTCTTCCGGGGCGATGAGATGCAGAGTGGTGCTCATAAACGAATGCCTTTCTGTGGAAGCGTTTGCGGTGCAGTTTGTGATGCGGTCTGTTCCGCGGTTTGTGCGGCTGGGCTGGCGGTGGTCGCAGCGGACGGCTCCAGCAAATTGCGCAGAGCGGTGCGGGCGCGGAAGAGGCGGGAGCGAACGGTGTTGAGAGGGAGTTGGAGCAGGTCGGCGATTTCTGTATAGCTGAGTTGCTCGAATTCGCGGAGGAGGAGAACTTCCCGGTCGATGGGATCGAGTTTTGCTATGGCGTGGCGGACCCAGAGGCCCGATTCGGTGGCGTCCTGCTTGGCGGGATCGGGGATTGTGGAAGGATGCGCGGAGAACATGGCGCGGAAAATGGTTTTGCGACGGTGAGCACGGAGGATTTTGAAGCCGATGCTGTAGAGATAGGTGCGGAAGAGAGCGCGCGGCTGGTAGCGAGAGGCGGCTTTAAGGAGTGCCAGGAAGGTTTCCTGGGTGAATTCCTCGGCATGAGCGCAGTCGGTAACACGGCGGCGGAAGAAGGCGTAGATGGATTGTTTGTAGCGGCGGAAAAGCTCGGTGAAGGCGTCGGAGGAGCCGAGGGTGAAGGCGAGCATGAGTTGCTCGTCGGTGGTGGCGGGATTGGCGGGCGTGTCGTTCATGGCGTGGCGTGGAAGTGCCTCCGAGTTTAGAACGAGAGCTGGGAGTGCGTCTTGCATTGGGTGCGTCCTATGCGCCTCGCGCGGAGCGGTCGTCAACGGCAAGCGGTCATCCTCAGAAGGATGACCCTACATTGATTCCTCATAAGGGTAATGTCGCGAGTCAGGGAAAAGTTCCCTGGGATGGAAGAAGAAAAAGAATGAAACGCAGAGGTCACAGAGGTCACAGAGAAAGCAAGGCTGGCCCTCTTAGCTTTGAACTGGAAATTCTACAGAGCGCGCTGGTGTTATTTGTTGGCGTAGTGGGCGGCGCCTAGAAAATGGAGTGAGATGTAGGGGGAGTCGCCGACTACCCAACTGTCGTGGCCGGGAGGGCCCGGTGGGATGTAGAAGAGGTCGCCGGGGCGGAGTTCGTGGATGGTGCCGTCTTCCATGGCGGCGGTGGCACAGCCCGAGACGACCAAGCCGACATGCTCGACGTTGCAGCGGGCGGCTCCCACGGCTGGGCCGACGTGGAGGGACCACTTCCAGCCGGGCTGGTAGGTGGCGCGACCAATGGTCATGCCACCGATGTGGACGATTTCGAACTTTCCTTTTTCAAAGGTGCGGACTTCGTCGGGCGTTTCAAAGCGCTTTAGAACTGTTTCGAGCATTAGTGCGCCTCCGTGGCGGATTGGATGTGGTTAAGGGAGCCCTCGTTGCGCCAGGTTGATTTGAAGTGGGCAGAGTGAACTACTTTTCTGAAGCCCAGGCGTCCCAGGCGGCGCGAGCGATTTTCGCGATGACATCTTCCCGAGTTTGAGCTGAGGCGGAGGAATCGGAAACGAAAATGGCGAGTGCGAGATGGCGGCCGTCCGGAAGGGTCACGAGGGCGATATCGTTCGTGGCGGCGGTGATGCTTTTTTCTGTGCCGGAGGTGCCGGTCTTGTCGGCAACAATCGTGCCCGCAGGCAGCAGGTGGCGAATCCGGTTGAGGCCGGTTTGGGCTTTCTGAAGATCATCGAGGATCAAGGCGTGGCTGGCCACGGAGAACGAGCTTGAGTTTTCGAGGCTGACGAGGAGTTTTACTGCGGCTTCGGGCGTAGACCAGTTGTCGTATTGTGTTTTCCAATCCATGTCCATTTCGCTGTTCGCGACGATCCAATCGGCTACGCCAAGCGAGCGAAGATACGTTGTGACGGCTTGAGGGCCGCCGGCGAGTTTGAGCAAAACGTCGGATGCGGAGCCATCGCTTTCGACGAGCGTGTAGGCGAGCAACTCGCGAATTGTCTTATGCGTGCCGTTGGGGAACTGGTCGCGAAGAGGGCTGCGCTTTCCCTGGGAGACGTATTCACTGGGATGAACTTCAATGGATTGATCGAGCGAGAGCTTGCCTTGATCGGCTTTTTGCAGCACGGCCATAGCGATCGGGAGTTTATATACGCTTTGCATGGGGAAATGCGTTGAACCGTTTATAGAGGCATGGGAGCCGGAGTCAATGAGTAGGGCCGCGACACCGACGCTGCCGCGTGCGTCTATTGCGATTTTTTGCCAGCGGTCCGCGAGGGAGGCTTGCGGAGGCAGAGAGAAAAGAATGACGGCCATGGCGAATAAGCG
The DNA here is from genome assembly GCA_035313865.1 of Candidatus Acidiferrum sp. Lineage (GTDB taxonomy): Bacteria > Acidobacteriota > Terriglobia > Acidiferrales > UBA7541 > Acidiferrum. The sequence goes on along the minus strand of DATFZY010000007.1, from coordinate 40,511 downwards.
TTGAAAGGCGAAGTTTGTCGGGAGCATGAGGACAATTATAGCCAGGCGAGTCTTGAAGGCCAGGACGAGATGCGAGCGACTTGCTTTGTTACACTTTGGGAATGCAAACGGGAAAACCAAGCCGGACGGCGTTTGCGGCGGCGGGGCATCGCGCTGCGCACCAGGTTTTGGAGCACGGAGCGATTTTTGTGGATCCCCTAGCTGTGGCGATTTTGGGCGGGGATGCGGAGACTGTGGTGCGCGAGGCGGAGGAGCAGCCGACGCGGCGGTTGATGCGGATGTTTATTGCGGTGCGGACGAGGTTTGCGGAGGATGCGCTGGCCGCGGCAGTGAGAGGCGGAGTGCGCCAGCTGGTGGTGCTGGGGGCGGGGCTCGACACGTTTGCGTACCGCTCGCCATTTGGGGAAAAGCTGAGGATTTTTGAGGTGGATTATCCAGCTACGCAGGAGTGGAAACGTGGGCGGCTTGCTGAGGCGGAGATTGCGGTGCCCGGATGGTTGACGTTTGCGCCGGTGGATTTTGAGAGACAGAGTTTGCATGAAGGGTTGGCGGCGGCTGGATTTGATGCTTCGGTGCAGACTTTTTTCACGTGGCTGGGAGTTGTGCCGTATTTGAGCGGAGAGGCTATTTGGGCAACGCTTGGATTTATTGCGGGAGTGGGTGGCGGGGCGCACGTGGCGTTTGATTACAGCGATCCGCCGGAGACGCTTTCCGCGGAGGCGCGAGCTTTGCATGATGCGCGGGCGGCGCGGGTGGAAGCGGCAGGGGAGGCCTGGATTACTTATTTTGAGGCGGCTGCGCTACGGGAACGATTGCTGGGGATTGGGTTCCGCGAGGTGGAAGACCTGGGGCCTCGCGAGATTGCTGGGCGGTATTTTCCGAGCCGGGGAAGAGTTGCTCCCGAGCGGGGCGGGCATGTCGTGCGGGCCGCGACGGTTTGAAGAGCGAGTAAAAGTATTCGAAATCGAAAACTGCTAGAGCGACAGGCAAGAATACCTGTCCTACCTTAAAGGCCACAGGCAAGAGTCCTGTGCTACCAAAACCTGGAAAAAGATAACGCAGAGATGCAGCCCCTCGCCATTTGACGCTCGGGGCAAAAGTGCGCTGAGGCGCGCAGAGAGGCCGCGGCTTTGGAGGGCGCTTCCAGAGTGGAAAATAGTGCTTGACATATTCCCATATAGGAATGTATTGTTGAGGCATGGCAAGGGCGGCGACAACTTCGGATGCTTTCAATGCGGTGGCAGAGCCACGGAGGCGGGAGATTTTGAATTATCTGGCGCTGCAGGAACGGCCTGTCGGGGAGATTGTGGATGCTTTGGAGATGGAGCAGCCTTCCGTTTCGAAGCATTTGCGCGTCTTAAAGGATGTGGGGCTGGTGCGGGCGCGGCGGGAGGGTCGGAACATGTTTTACCGGACGAATGCCGATGGGATCAGGCCTTTGCATGAGTGGGCGGGGACGTTCGAGAAGTATTGGCAGCACCAGTTGTTGCGGGTGAAGGAACGAGCAGAGGCTAAAAGCGAGCAGGCCAAAAAGGGTTGAAGAGAATTCGGGCCAAGTGAATCTTGTGTTTGACTGCAAATTCAATTTTTTCTTCGAGGAGGAACGATGAGTTCGATGGCAGCAGCGGTGGTGGCACTGGATAGTTTGACGCTGAACATTGTGCAGGAAATTTACGTGGAGGCTTCGCTGGACGTGACGTTCGAGGCGTTGTTGGAGCAGCTTGGTCCGGGGAACGCATTGCCCGACGGAACGCCGATGCCGATGAAGCTGGAGGCTTGGCCGGGCGGGCGGTGGTACCGCGACCTGGGCGACGGGAACGGGCATTTTTGGGCTTCCGTGCAGGCGCTCAAGTGGCCGAGCTTGCTGGAGTTTACGGGGCCGCTGTTTATGTCGTATCCAGTGAGCTCGAATTTGCAATACCGATTGAGCGAGAAGGATGGCGGAACTTTGCTCAAGTTTCGACATTCGGCGTTTGGATTGATTACGGAAGACCACCGGAAGGGTGTGAATACGGGCTGGACTTCGATTCATGAGCGGGTGCGGAAGGCCGCGGAAGCGCGCTGAGTTGCGAGCCGCTTGCATGCAGAGTTCTTACGTTCGATGAAAAGGAGAATGAACATGTCGATTGCAGAAACGTTGCTCGCGGAATTTGAGGTGCAAGCGCCGAACACGCGGAGATTTCTGGAGCGGCTGCCGGAAGATAAATTGGGCTGGAAGCCGCATGAGAGATCCATGTCGGCGGGGCAGCTTGCTTACCATCTCGCGTTCGTGCCGGGGGGAGTCGTTCGCTTGGCGCAAAACAATCCTGCACCGGCGCCGGAGTTTGCAAGCTTTCCGCAGCCGGCGAGCCGGAAGGAGATTCTGGAGAAGCTCGCTGAGAGCATTGGCGCGGTGCGGGAACTCTTGCCTAAGTTCGATGACGCGGCGATGAAGGAAACGTGGCGGCTGGTTGCCGGCGGTAAGGAAGTTCTGGCGCAGCCCAGAGCGGAGTTTTTGCGCGACGTGATGCTGAGCCATTGGTATCAGCACCGCGGGCAGTTCAGCGTGTACCTGCGCATGCTGAACGTGGCAGTGCCGGCGACCTGGGGGCCGAGTGGAGATGAGCCGCCCATTTTTGTGCAGAAGGCGATGTCGGCGGCCTGAAGGCCATTCAGGGAGGGATGTATGTGTCCAGCATGCATAGCAACGACAGCGTTTTTGATCGCTTCGGCGATTTCGTCGGGCGGAGTGGCGGCGGTGTTGGCGAACAGGTTTCGAGTGAAGAGCAAGGCACGGAAGATGTTGGAAATTTCGAGCGAAAAGGAGAAAACATGGGAACCACGCATGAGCAAGTAAACACGATTGAGAATCCAAGAGTTGTTTCGCAAGAAGAGTGGGTCGCGGCAAGGAAAGAGTTGCTGGCGAAGGAAAAGAATTTGACGCGGCAGAGAGATGCGCTGGCTGAAGAGCGGAAGAAAATGCCGTGGGTAAAGGTGGATGCAAAGTACGAGTTTGAGACGCCGACGGGGAAGAAGAGTCTAGGAGATTTGTTTGGCGGGAAGAGCCAGTTGGCGATTTATCACTTCATGCTGGGGCCGGATTGGGAGCAAGGGTGCCCGAGTTGCTCGCTGCTGGGGGATCACCTGGATGGGATAGGGATTCACCTGACGCAGAGAGATGTTCGGTTGATGATGGTTTCGCGGGCGCCGATGGAGAAGATTGCGGAGTTTAAGAAGCGGATGGGATGGAAGTTTCCTTGGGTTTCGTCATTCGGGAGTGCGTTTAATTTTGATTTTCAGGTTTCCGTGCCGAAGGAAGATGCGGCGAAAGAACATATTTACAACTACAGCCCGACAAAGTTTCCTAGCGAGGAACGGCCGGGGATGAGCATTTTCTACAAAAACGCCAGCGGGGAGATTTTTCATACGTATTCGGTGTATGCGCGCGGGCTGGAAGACTTGATGGCGCTTTACGCGATTCTCGACCGCGTGCCTAAAGGGCGGGATGAGGCTGGGTTGCCCCATGGGATGGCTTGGGTGCGGCATCATGACCGGTATCCGGAGAGCAGCATGGTTGAGGTGAAGAGCGCGAGGACGTAACGGGCAATTTAGAACGGGAAGATTCGCGATTAGATTAACTGAGCGGCGGTTTGCTTCAGCGAAGGCTGGGGTTGGCCGCCGCATTCTTTTTGGGAGCTTGGCGCAAGGCAGAATTTGCGGAGATGTCTATGCGCGAAACAAGAGCGGAGGAAAAAACCGAACAGGCCAGAGTGCCTGTTCTACTTATGCGCCAATTTCGGAGCGGAGGGCGTCGGCTAGGGATTGGCTGAAGCGCTGGACGTCGGAGTCGTGTTCGGCTTCGACCATTACGCGGGCTAATTGTTCCGTGCCGGAATAGCGGAGGACGACGCGGCCGTTTTCGCCGAGGGCGGATTGGGCTTCAGCCAGGGCACGGGAGACTTCGGGAAGAGTTTCGAGCGGGGGCTTGGATTTCACTCTTACGTTGACGATGACCTGCGGATAGTCCTTGAGGCCGTCGACGAGGGATTCGATTTTGCCGTGCATGGAGACGAGCGAGGCGATTTTTACGGCGGTGAGGAGGCCGTCGCCGGCGGGGCTGTCTTCCAGGAAGATGACGTGGCCGGATTGTTCGCCGCCGATGACATTGCCACTGCGGAGCATTTCTTCGAGGACGTAGCGATCGCCGACGGAGGCACGGGCGAGAGTGATGCCTTCGCGGGAGAGGACGCGCTCGAGGCCGAGATTGGACATGGAGGTGGCGACGACGCGATTGCCTTTGAGCTTGTTTTGGGATTTGAGGTGACGGGCGACGGCCAGGAGAACGCCATCGCCGTTGACGATTTTTCCTGTTTCACAGACGAAGAGGGCGCGGTCGGCATCGCCGTCGAAGGCGACTCCCAGCTGGGCGCGCTCGGCTATCACGCGCTTCTGCAAGCCTTCCAGATGGAGAGAGCCGCAGTCAGCGTTGATGTTGCGGCCATCGGGGGAAACGCCAATGGAGGTGACGTTTGCGCCTAGTGAGCGGAAGAGTTCGGGGCCGAGCTTGTAGGCGGCGCCGTTGGCACAGTCCAGAACAATGCGGAAACCGGACAGCTTTGCGCCTGGAATGACGCGGCTGCGCAGAAAATCGAGATATTCGGCGTCGAGAGAGTCATCGGCTACGGGAAGAGGAGAGTTTTTCGGAGGCGCGTCGTTGCGATGCTTGAAAATGTCAGCTTCCAGCTCTTCTTCCATGGAGTCGGGGAACTTCATGCCTGCGTGGGAGAAGAGTTTTACGCCGTTGTCGTGGTAGGGATTGTGCGAGGCGGAAATGACCACGCCGGCTTGAAAATCATTTTGGCGGACGAGGCAGGCAACGCCAGGGGTGGTGATTACGCCGGCGAAAGCTACCGAACCGCCGCCTTGTGCGAGGCCAGCAGCGAGGAGAGCGGCGATGTGCGGGCCGGATTCGCGAGTGTCCATGCCGATGAGGACGTGAGCGGCCGAGTGTTGGCGAAGAAGATATGCGGCGAGAGAACGGCCAGTGGCAAAAAGAGTGGCGTCGTCGAGCGGCGGTGTGCCGGGAACGCCGCGAACGCCATCGGTTCCGAAAAGTTCTTTGGGCATGAGAGAGGCGCGGCCAGTTCCAGAGCAGCGGACCGCGATAAAGTTTAGCATAGGGCCGGGAGGACGCCCGGGAAGGGCGGCAGCTGGATTCGCGGCGGTAAACAGGGGTAAAAGTGCTGATAGGCCCGAGAATATGGACGTTAAGCACCGGTGGGAATCCGAAACGTAAGGGACGGATGGCATCGCCCACTTGCATGAGTGTGTTAACGTGATGGGCACGGAGAGCACCGTGCCTGACCACGAATCGCCAGGAACCCAAGTACTAATTTCAGTCTCGAACGTCAGCCTGCGACTGCTAGGCGCAGCGATTGTCCTGCTGTTCTTTTATTACGCAGCAGGAGTCGTGATCACCATGTTGCTGTCCATTTTGCTGGCCTACTTTCTTGACCCCGCTGTGGAGTTATTGGAACGAGTGCGGGTGCCGCGGACGGTCGGGGCGATGATCATGGTTCTTATGCTGATCGCGGTGCTGATTGCGGCCGGCTACGGGTTGGAGACACGCGCGGAAGACTTTGCTGCGAGTTGGCCGAAATACGGGGCGCTTCTGAAGCAGGCGGCGGGTACGGTAGAAGCGAAAATACGGGGTATTGAAGTGCAGGTTTCGGAGATTGCGCCGAACACGGCTCCGGCGCAGGGCGGGGAACGTCCTGAGGCACAGATCGTACGGACCATGTTGTTCCGCGGTATTGGGTCCCTATATGCGCTGTTTCTGGAAGTAACGTTCGTGCCATTCCTGGTGTTTTTCATGCTGGCGGGAAAACGGGAGTTGTGGCACGGAACGTTGCAACTGTTTCCGGCGTCGAAGCGGACGCAGGTGAAGGAGACGCTCGAAGATTTGCGGGCGGTGCTGCGCGACTACCTGGCAGGAATGACGTTTTTGACGGTGCTGGTGATCGTGGCGAGCAGCCTGTTTTTCTGGTTCCTTGGGCTGGATTATCCGATCTTGACGGGAATCGCATCGGGAATACTGAACATGGTGCCGTACATCGGGGCGGTGGTGGCGTGGCTGCCCGCGTTTGTGATTGCGCTGGCGAAATGGAGAACGTTTGCGCAGTTCGCGCTGATAGCGGGCGGGCTGATGACCATTCACATCCTGGCGCTGAACCTGGTGGCGCCGAAAATTGTGGGCAAGCGGGTGCGGCTGAATGCGCTGGCGATCACGGTGGCGCTGCTTTTTTGGGGCTGGGTGTGGGGCGGCATGGGATTGATCCTGGCGATTCCGATTACGGCGGCGCTGCGGGTGATTTGCGATCATACGGAGTCATGGCGGCCGATAGGACGTTGGTTGAGTGAGTGAGTGAGTTAGTTAGTGAATGGTGGCTCGTGACTGGTGACTTGTGAAAAACCGGCGTGAGCACGTAGAGCCTTCCAGTAGACAATTTATCGGGGGAATTCCATGAGAAGTGCGGCTGCCTATTTTTTTGTGGTCGGCTTGGTCGCGGCGTTCACGAAGGCGCCGTCGGCGAGTGCTTGGGGATGCAAAGGGCATCAGACGGTGGCATTGATCGCGGAAAAGCATTTGACGCCGGAAGCTAAAGAACTTGTGCAGAAGTTATTGAGCGAGAATCCGATCAATCCGAAGTTGAATCGGTACTGCGGAGGCGCGACCCGAGACGCCATGGCGGACGCCTCGACGTGGGCGGACGACGTGCGCGGAGAACGGAAGAATGGACCGTGGCACTACATTGACATACCGCGGGGGGCAGAGCGCGGTCCTCTCGAGCCGTTTTGCGGGGCGGAAGGGTGCGTGACGAAGGCTATCGGCGAGCAACTGGCCATCCTGAAGGATAAAAATGCCGATGAGGCGAAACGCGCTGATGCGCTGCGGTACGTGATTCATTTTGTGGGAGATTTGCACCAGCCGCTGCACACCACAACCAACGCCGATGAAGGCGGAAATTGCGTGCCGGTGAAATACTTGCGGCGCAACCCGCACGAACGCAATCATTCGTATTCGCCGAATCTGCACGGGATCTGGGATACGGCGATCCCGGAGCAGGACGCAGAGGGCGCGGACGCCTCGGAGTATGCGGATATGCTCGATGCGTTGTTCGCGGGGGATATCGGGGGCTGGCAGAAGGCTGGCATTCATGTGGATGAGTGGGCATGGGAAGGCCACGAGTACGCGCAGAGCGCGGCGTATGGAAACTTGACGCCGAATATCGCCATCGAACCGAATGTTCCGGTGCACAGCTGCACGGATGACAACAACATTGGAGGCAGATTGCTGCACCAGAACATTGTGGCAGGCCAGGCTTATCAGGAAAAAGCGGCGCCGGTCGTGGAGAAGCGCCTCGCCGCGGCTGGGGTACGACTGGCCATGATCCTCAATGAGGCAGCGAGACCGACGCAGTAGTTGGGAGAGGTGCGGTGAACACAGCAGAATTGATTTTGAAGCTGCTCGACGAGGGGTACGAAAAGAAAACGTGGCATGGGCCGAATCTTAAGCAGGCCATTCGGGGCGTCTCGGCAAAGCAGGCGGCGTGGCGTCCGGGTGCGGGACGGCACAATATCTGGGAAGAGACGCTGCACGCAGCGTATTGGAAATATGCGGTGCGGAGAGTGATAGAAGGCGGGAAGAGAGGATCGTTTGCGCTCGCGGGAAGCAATTTCTTTCCGCGCCCGGAAAAGGGAAAAGCCACGGAGGCCGCCTGGCGCGAAGATAAGAAGCTGCTGGAGCGAGAACACCGAGCTTTGCGTGCGGCGGTTGAAAAAGCTCTGCGGACGCCGCGGGACGCAAAGTTTCTGCGGCAGTTATACGGCGTGGCGTTTCACGACATTTATCACGCAGGGCAGATTCGTTTGCTGCGGCGATTAATGGGTGGTTGAGGGGCGGCGCCTCGCGAGATGCGCGTCAGGAAAGTTGCTGGTGAATCTTGCGCACAACGGTGGGGAGATCGGCAGCGTCCTGAAAAAGTCGAATGGCGGCTATGCCCGCAGCACCTGCGGCGATGCACGAGGAAATGTTCGCCAGAGTAATTCCGCCAATCGCGAGAACTGGGATGTTTACAGAACGGCAGACTTCGGCTAGATGATCGAGTCCTTGCGGAGCTCCGTAGGCGGCTTTTGAGGGCGTAGCGAAGATCGGTCCGAAGAAAATGTAGTCCGCGCCCGCGGAGGCCGCGGATTGGGCGGCTTCGAGGGAGTGGCAGGAAACGCCAACCAGGAAATCGTGCGGCGCAGTTTGCGTGGCCTGCGAGTCCAGCAGCAGACGTTTCGCTTCCGCGACAGGCAGAGAGTTCTCCCCAAGGTGAATGCCTCCCGCTTGCTCAGCGAGGGCTACGTCGAGGCGATCGTTCACGAGAACGCGTGTCGCGAGTTGGGCATGACCGGAATGTTTTGAAACCCGGCTTAACGTTGCGCGTGTCAGTGCAGCGATATCCTTCCCTGACAAATCCTTTTCGCGAATCTGAATCCAATTTACTCCGGCAGTGGCGGTTACTTCGATCTTCTGTAAAAGCTGTTCGGACAAATTTTGTTCAGGAGGGTACACAAGACTCCGGCGATCGGTTACGTAGCAGAGCAGCGGCTTTCCGTCCGGAGGCAGCATGGGATCGAAGCGAGAACTATTGAGGCGGGACACTTGTAGCGGGACTCGGACGAGAACCGATGAGACCGAGGGCCAGGAGAATATCCAGCACGCCGAGACCGCTGACGGCGCCTCGAAAAGCGGGATGTAGCACCACGTGGATGAGCGAAGGAAAGTGGCTGAGAAAAAAGTTTTGTTCCCAGAAAGCGGACCACGGGAGATACAGGAGCAAAGCTCCCATTTCGAAGCAAACGACGACCAGCATTGCGCGAAAGACACGGTTCATAGGAAAGAGGGAATCACCCGCAACCGTCAATGCCGGAACTCAACGGATGGGCTTCTGGAGAGCAGCGATGCGATCGGCGACATCGCGGTAATCGATGTTCATCGCATAGACCTGGGAAAAACTCTTCAGCGCTGCTGCCGGCTCACCCGCGGATTCCTGGGCAACGCCTAAATCATACCGTAATGCGAGGATGCTTTCCGGCTCAATGCTTGGCGTCAGCAACGCACGTTCGTACCAGATGGCAGCGATGCCGGGCTGGCCTTTTTCCATGAAGGCAAGACCAAGCAGCGTGCAGCACTGCATCATGTAACGGAAAGGCTTGCCGTTGTCGGTGGCTTTGGCGACCTTTTGGAATTCGCTGATGGCTTCGTCCAGGAGGCCCATTTCGCGGAACGCGGTGCCAAGATTGTAGTGGGTCTCGAGATCCTCGTCCTCTGCGCCCATTTCGCCGAGCTCGGCGCGAAATTCGTCAAAGACTTCCTTGAGCGGGCCGGATTCACCGGGCGCGGCGGGCTGCGCATGCGCTTTGGGCGGAGGGGCGGGAGCCGCAGCTTCTGAACGGGAAGGCACAAGAGCGTCAAGGCCAAGTTCGTCGATTTCCTTCGCCAAGTCAGAGAGAAACTGGTCGGAGGCAAAACCGGCCGCGGGTGGGGCTGTTGAGGAGTTGTGCGCAGCCGCAGCGGGTTGAGGTTCCTTGGCCGGTTCAGCCTCCGGCTTTTGGACAGCAATCGGAATGTCGGGCGGTTTCTGGTCGTAAGCGGGGACGAGAGGTTCCGGTTCCAGGATCAACTCGAAATCCTGTTGGAGCTCGAATTCGGGTTCGGGATGGGCGGGTTGGGGAGGCGCAGCAGGCGGTTTGTGAGCAACTGGCGGCTGCGGAGCAACCGATGGCTGCGGAACGACGGGGACGGGATGCTGCGCGACGGGTGCTGGAATTGGCTCTGGCTCAGCGGGTAGCGCGAGCTCGGCGGAAATATCCGCGAAGGGATCCAGCTCTTCTTCGTGAACTGGTTGGTGAGCTGGTTCGCGCACTGGTTCATGAGCCTGAGCTTCCACCGGCAGCTCGAAGGAGCTGACCTCGTGAGTCTCCGCGGCTGGCGTGCTGGCAGGCTCTTCTTCAATCGAAAATTCTTCGTCGGCAACTGGCTCCGCAGCGATCGGCACGGCAGATACCTCAGGCGGAGCGGCGGGCTCATGGGCCGGTCTTGCCGGGGGTGGCTTCACGGCAGGTTCGGCGGGATGGATATCTTCCAACATGGAAGCCCACTCGTCGGAGAGGTCAACCTCGTGAACTTCAGCGGATTCGGATGAGTCAGTAGCAGCGACTGGCTGGAGAGGTGCGGATTCGGTGAGGTCGAATTCGGCTACAGGAGTTTCCGCTTCTGCAGGCGCGGGCGCTTCGAGAACCGGCTCGGGCTGGGCAGCAACTTCCGCCAAGGAGACTTCGGGTATCGTCCCGGGAGCTTCGTGCTGAACCGGAGCGGCGCTGGCGGCCAATTCCGCATCGGTGAGACCAGCAGCGCGCTGGAATCTGCGGCGGAGTTCTCCGAAACGTTCTGCGCCACGCTGATCATTGCGGTCAATGTGAATCTGCTCCAGCTGAGAGGCCAATTCGGCGGTGCGGCGGTCGTCGCCCGCGCCAAGGACAAAGTCGAGAAGCTTTTCGAGAGTGGGAGTGTGCCGAGGGGCGCGGCGCAAAATGGCTTCGAGAAGGCCGATGGCTTTTTGCGTAAGGCCGTAGCTGGCGAAGAGGTCGACGTCCGTCAGGGACTGGGCGATAAATTTCTGTGTTTCATCGTCGAGCGGAGGCTCCGAAGACGCGGAAACGGCAGAGGGTTTATCGCCGGTGACAGGCCCAAAGGACTCCGCAACGTCGGGACGGAGCTTGGGCGCGGGCGCTTTGGGAATCTCCGCTTGCAGAGGCTCGCTGGGAACGACAGGCGGAGGTTCAGCGGCAAGCAAACCCATTTTGCGGAGGAGAGAGTCGAGTTTGCGTTTGGCGGAATCGCTGTCGGGCTGGCGGTCCACGAGCTGTTCGAAGATGGTCTTTGCGCGCTCGAACTCACCAGCGACGACCAAGGCATCGCCCAGGTGAGCGAGGGCGTCGGGAAGACGGAAGGAATCGCTGGTGCGACCGTAGAAATCGACGAGCCATTCGAGTGGCTCGATGCGGCCAGGGAGTTTGGCAGCCAGCTCATTTTGCAGGCGGCCGATGACTTCGTGCTCGCCGGCGTCGATCATGGGGACACGAATCTGGCCGATGATGGCGGTGGCGCGGTCGCTCTGACCGGATTCGAGAAGAGACTCAACTATTTTTTGCGCGGGACCAAAATTTTTGTTGTCGGCCCCCAAGACGCGCAAGGCGAGAGCCGTGGCTTTATCCCAATTTGTACTTTTGAGATAGAGGTCGAGGAGCAGTTCGGTTTGTTCGCCACCCTTTTCGAGATCGGGGACGTGCTCGAGGAGCTCCGCGGCTTGCGTGAAATTGCCCTGCGAAGAAAAGGAACGAGCACGAACGATGGCAGCTGGTAGGCAAGCGGGATCGATCTTGAGGGCCTTGTCGGCTAGTTTTTCGCTTTCGGCCTGATCGCCGCGGGCCAGGGCACGCTGCGCGGCGGAAACGTAGGCCTCGACGGCCTCGCGCGATTGCCCCATGGCCTGATAGAGATCGGCCAGACGAACCTGAATGCGCAAATTGTCTGGTTCGGCGAGGAGGAGTTTTTTGAGCAGGCCTACCGCTTCCGGCTGCCGGTTGTTTTTGAGATGGATTTCCGCGAGCTGAAGGAAGAGGGGGCGAGCTTCGCTCATTACACCCTGCTGGACGTAGAGGTCGGCCAGCTTTTCAAGGGGGCGAATCTCTTCGGGAGCGAGTTTGGCAATGCGTTTGTAGACGGCGATGGCTTTGGTGAGAAAACCGTCGCCGACAAAAATCTGGGCGAGGCGCTCGAAGTAATCGATGGCCTGAAAAGTTTCGCCCTGGCGGATGTAGAGCTCGCCGATGGTCATGAGCGTGACCTGATCGCGCGGCTCAAACTTGAGAATTTGCTGGTATTCGGCGATGGCCTGAGGGACTTTGCCCTGATTCAGAAGCTTCTGCGCCGCTTCGACAATTTTGCTCTTGGTATAGGCCATTCGTGTTCCCAGACAATACGCGGCCCGCGCCCGCAGAAGAATATCTTCTCCGCCCGAAGGGATGGGAAGGCAGACACAAGCCGTGCTGGTTAACGCTAGCAGGCGGGGAAAAGGCAAGTCAACGGACCAAGAAGAGGGTGTGAGCAGCCAGTTATCCCCGTTAGGACTAGGAAACTAGATGGCGAAGACGAGGCGAAGCGGGGGAGAGGCGTTTTTCGGGGTTTTGGGTGACGGTGGATTTAGCAGAAGGAGGCGTAGAGAAATGGAGCGCGGAGAGGTCCGAGGGACGAACGCGCGGTCAGTTGCGATGGCTGAAGATTTCCTCTGCGGCGATGGCTGTGCCGTCGCCGTTCCAGTGTGTGTCATCCAGGAAGTAGAGATATTTTTTCTGGGAGAGAAGAGTTGAGGCGTCTTGCGCGTAGCGGTGTTCGAGAGGAACGGTGCGGACACCTGCACTTTGGAGTGCGGCCGCGAGGTCGTCGAGCGTGGCAATGGAAGCGGAGACATCGCGCGGCTCGGCGAGAAGGGGCGCGTAGATGGTGGAACGGTTGGGAACGAGGAGAACGACGAGGTCGAGCCCATCCTTGCGCAATTCGCTGGAATACCAGGCGAGATAGGCGGCCCAGCGCTCGGCGGTCTTGCGCGGATCGAGCGGGGATTTGAACTCCGCGGGCAGGAAAACGATGGGTTCGCCGTTGCGCAGCTTTTCCTGGATCACAAACGCAGCAAAAGAATTGGGGAGCAGGATATTGTCCTGAAGTTTCTTTTCCAACTTTGCTGACAGGGCTTGCAGAGGGGAGGAGTGGAGCTGATTGAGCGGAGTTCCGAGACGGTCGGTCCATTCTGGACCCAAAGTGCGAAAGATGAAGGACTGGGCTGCGCCGCGGCCGCCATCGGGTGTGGCGGCGGGCGGATCTTGCAGCACGCGGGATTCGAGGAATTCAAAGATGACGAGACCGCGATGCAGACCGATGCGTTGGGCGACGGATTCGAGACTGCGCAAATGGAGGGGTTGTGGGGCGCTCGCGTTGTAGAAGTAGCCGCCGAAGCGTTGCGTTAATTGAGCGGAGAGCGATTGGTCTTCGGGGAGTTCGCTGCCGACAGCGAAGGAGTCGCCAATTACGATGCCGAAGGGATTTGTTTGGGACAACGACGGCGGATTGTGGAAGCCGTCGCTGTCGGTCGTGAAATCCACCGCGTGGTAGTGGCGGAGTGCGGGAAGGTTTCCGATGCCGGCGATACCGCCGTACGAATTGTCGCGGTGATAGTGCTTGTTCGGCGTGAATGAGCCGACCGCATTGGGATAGCGGCGAAGCATGGCTTCCCAGGCGCGAAACGTGAGCGGGTCAAGCGGAACGAAACGTAGAACGAGGTCCAATAGGAAGAAGAGGAGCATGAGCCGCGGTAAGAGGCGCCCGATGCTCCAGATTCTTTTCGGATTGTTGGTTGTGCCGTTCACTTGCGTTATTTCGAGTCCTCCAAAATTTCCTAAAATTGAAAATAGAGAAACGGCGATTGCTGGCCGGATGCAATGGCCAGAAGCGCCATCGAGTATCCGACTGCGAGGCCAGCGATGGCCCAGGGCTTCCAATCATGTCTAAGTTCAAATGTGTTGGGCGCGGTGTGCGCGATAGCCGCAGCTATGGCTAACGAAACGAGCAAGCCGATAAGCCCCGGGAAAAGTGCGCCAACGGAGTAGCTGAACATGCGGGCGAGCATTACCGCAGCTACAGAGAAATTGTCGGCGCGGAAGAAAACCCAGCCGATGACAACGAGAAGAAATGTTCCCGCTCGCTGAAGAACAGCTGGCAGACGATCCCAAAGCCTGCCGAACATTTTGTAAAGGCAGAGCAGGATGCCGTGATACGCGCCCCAAAGGACAAAGGTCCAGTTGGCACCGTGCCAGAGGCCGCCGAGAAGCATGGTGATCAGAATATTGCGGTAGACGAGCCAGGGGGCGGAGACGCGGCTGCCACCAAGCGGGATGTAGAGATAGTCGCGCAAGCAGGTGGAGAGCGACATGTGCCAGCGGCGCCAGAAATCGGAAATGTTCAAGGATTTGTACGGGGAATTGAAATTTTGCGGGAGGCGGATGCCGAAGAGATAGCCGAGGCCTACGGCCATGTCGCTATAGCCGGAAAAATCGAAATAAATTTGATAGGTGTAGCCGAGGACGCAGAGCCACGCGCCGAGAGTAGAGAGATGCGCGGCGTCCTTCCAGGCTGGATTGATGACGGCGGCGATGGTATCGGCGATGAGGACTTTTTTCATCATGCCGATGGCGAAGAAGGACCAGCCGATATCGAGCCAGCGGGTGCGGTCGGCGTGGTCGAGATTATCCAGATCGGCTTCTACTTGGCGGAAACGGACGATAGGACCCGCGACGAGTTGCGAAAACAGCGAGACGTAGCAGGAAAATTCCCAGAAGTTGCGCGTAGGCGTGATGACGCCGCGGTAGGCATCCACCATGTAGCTGATGGTGTGAAACGTGTAGAAGGAGATGCCTACGGGAAGAATAATGTTCAGGGCGGGCGCGTGAATGGACACATGAAGCCATGAGGAGACTTCGGCGAAGCTGGACACTGTGAAATTGAAATACTTAAAAAAGCCGAGGAGGAGAAGATCAATGGTGACGGGAATGATCAGGAAAAGTTTGCGGCGGCGCGGATCAACTGTGCCAAGTATGCCGAGGCCTGCAAAGTAACTGACCCCCGTGGAGAAAGCCATGAGGGCGCAGAACTTGTAGTTCCAGGTGCCATAAAAAATGTAACTAGCGAAGGTAAGCCAGATGTAGCGCTGTTTTTTTGTGCGCAGACGCCAGAAACCGAAATAAGCAATCGGCAGGAAAAGAAAAAGAAAGACGAGGCTGTTGAAGAGCATGTGCTGGCGTTAGCGTTACCCGATCCCGGGCGCGGCCAAGGATACGCCGCGAACGGTCAGGCGGTGACGATGATAATAAACGCATCGTCGAACGATTTGCTAAAAGAATGACGCGGCGAGGGCGAGGAGCCTCCCAGATGGAGGGCTAGTGCTCAGACGCCCAGTAAAGGGCGGAGCCATGAGGGGGAAGCTCAACGTCAATGAATTCGAGGGAACCCAGATTGGCGTGTTCCCAAAGATCACGCAGCTCGTACTTCTCCCGCTTCAGACCCAGATCCTTCCAGGAATAATGAAATGCCTGCGGCGTGGACTCGAGATTAAACACGGCAATGTAAGCACCATCCTCGGATTCCGGAGTAGCTAGCCAGACGGCGGCCCTGTTCGTAGAGATGACGGCATGGCTGGCCTTGGAGTGCTGATCGACACCGATGAGCTCCGCATTGGTGAGCGCCGATTGGGTCCACTCATCGCACAGCGTGAGATTCCCACCCATCACGAGTGGCGAACGAAAGATGGACCAGAGCGTGAGCATGGTGCGCTGTTCGTCGTGAGTTAGACGCGTGGTGCGAGGCTTCTCCCAACCGGGAGATGGCTCGAGGCGGCCGATGGGGAGCATATCGGCGTCGGGCCAGTGTCCCGGGCCGGAGGATGCGGCCCATTTCGCGGCGCGGGCGAATTGATTTTCGACGCCTTGCGGAAAGTCCTTGTCGCCGTGCCAGACATCCCAAACGTCATCGGAGATGCGCCACATTTGCGAGTAACGGCGCAACTCCGCTGCTTTTTCCAGGGGAGCGGCGCCAGGCGAGAGGCTGAGGACGATGGGGCGGCGAACTTTGCGAAGCGCCTCGCTGAACATGCGAATCTCTTCGCCTTTGTACGGGCGGCTGGAGATGCAATCCACTTTGAGGAAGTCGACGTCCCAGCTCGCGTAAAGCCGCGCTATGGAATCGTAATAGGCTTGCGCTGCGGATGAGTGAGCGTTCAAACCGTAGTTGTAGTTGTTCCAGGGACAGACATCGGAAGTGTCGGCAGCGGCTTTTGCGCGATAGCGAGAGCCCGCGATGGGCAGGTTTTTGCGCACGGCTTCCCTTGGTATCCCGCGCAAAACGTGGATTCCGAATTTCAAGCCGAGCGAATGGATGTAATCGGCCAGTGGCTTGAGGCCGGCATCGTGTTCGGACGAAGGAATGGTGCTCGCCGCGGGAGTGTATCGGCCGTAGGCGTCCAGACTGAATTCCGCAGGGATGCTGTCGGAACGGGTGGATTGATTCGTGATATACCAGCCTTCGTCGGCGACGACATATTCCCAGCCATAGGATTTCAGGTGCTCGGCCATCCAGGCGGCGTTGGCTCGAATGTCTGATTCGGTGACGGTTTCACCGTAAGAATCCCAACTGTTCCATCCCATAGGTGGCGTTGGAGCGAGCACGGTCTGCGCTTCGACGTCGGAGGAGATTGCCGAGAACTGTGTGGAGATAGTCCAGAGGCAAAATGTTGCAGAAGCGATCGAAACAAGGAACACGGCGCGGCGCGCTACTAATCTCAATTTCATTGAGCTGACCTCGGGCTGTCCGGCGGAGATTTTATGCGACGCGCTAGAAAAGGGGTAGCGGAGTTTGCGTGGCCCCCGCGGCCCAGCAGGAAGCGTCGCGGACCGGCGCGAAAGAATGGCGATGCAGTGGAGACGGACCGTGCTGGCGGAGAGCTTCGAGGTGATCGGGCGTGGCGTAGCCCTTGTGCCGAGCAAGTCCGTATTGCGGGTAAACCACGTCCCACTCTTCCATGCGGGCATCGCGATGCGTTTTGGCGAGGATGGACGCGGCGGCGATGGAAACGCTGCGCGCATCGCCCTTGATGAGCGATTTCTGCTCGATCAGAACATCGAGTTGCATGGCGTCGATGAGCAGATAATCCGGCTGAATGGTGAGTTGTTGCAGGGCCGCAGTCATGGCCTGGCGGCTGGCTTGATAGATGTTCCACGCATCGATGCGCTGGGCGTCGATTTCAGCGACGGCCCAGGCGATGGCGTGCTCGTGAATGCGAACGGCAAGTTCGGTGCGGCGTTCGGCGGGAAGTTTTTTGGAATCGTCGAGGCCGACAATACGGCGCTTGGGATTAAGAATCACCGCGGCGGCGACAACGGGACCAAAGAGCGCACCGCGGCCGGCTTCATCGAGACCGGCGATGCGCATCCAGCCGAGTTGTCGCGCCGCTCGCTCAAAACGGGAAGAGCAGAGACGGCTCATTGCGCGAAGATTTTAGCACGGCGCAGCGCCGCCTTTGCTCAGTGCTTTTCTTGACCATGCCGCTTCTTACGTGTCACGATGACGCGCTCACTTCGTCCGGATGATAAAAATACCCGCGAACGTCATTCTCATTGGGAGAAATTCCGCGTGAATAACTATATGCGTAACAAACATCGCCAACAGTTCGATTCTTCTACAAGGCCGCAGCGCGCTCAGATGCGAACCGCGTTGTTCGCAGGATTGCTCTTATCGTTGGGATCTTTGTGCGCCCTTCGCGCTTCCGCACAAACTCGCCACATCGAATTGAACGATCTCGCGAAAATCACTTCGGTTTCGGATCCGCAAATCTCGCCGGACGGAAAGACCATTGTTTTTGTTGTGTCTCGCCCGAATCTGGAGAAGGACCGCGGCGACCGCGAGTTGGTGCAAATCGATATCGCCAGCGGCAAACAGCAGGTTTTGACGTACGAGCGCAGGGGTGTCGGCTCGCCGCGCTGGTCTCCGAGCGGAGATCGCCTTGCCTTCGTGGCCCTCAGCGGAAGTGGTAAGGATGAACAACCTCAAGTTTTCATCTTGCGGATGACGGGAGGCGAGGCGAAAAAGATCTCAGATGCGCCAAATGGGATCGAGCAATTCGCGTGGCGCCCCAACGGCCAAGACATTGCCTACGTCACCTCGGACGAGCCGGAAAACAAAAAGGAAATTGAAAAGCACAACGATGCGTTTGAAGTCGGCGACAACGATTACCTCGCGACGGAAGCGGCGTTGCCCTCGCACATCTGGCTCGTGGCAGCGGAAGGCGGTAAAGCAAAACGATTGACCTCCGGCTCGTGGAGTCTTCCGAAGAGCGCGCCTCCGAGCCCTCCGGCCTCGCCAATTTCGTGGTCGCCGGATGGCAAGTGGCTCCTCTTCACCCGGCAGGAGCACCCGCACCAGGGCGACGCTGATTTGACGACGCTGCAAGTGATGAACGTCGAGAGCGGCGACGTTCGCAAGCTGACTAAGCACGAGAAATTCGAGAGCTTTGGTGTGTTTTCTCCCGACGGCACTCGCGTGGCCTATTGGTATCCCCGCGATGGCGATCCGAACAATGAAAATGAGATTTATGTGACGGCCACCTCGGGCGGCGATGGCGTGGACGCCACGCGCGCGATCGACCGCGATCTTCAGCGTGTGATCTGGATGCCGGACGGCAATTCCATGCTGGTCGGAGGGAACGACAGCACACAAGTTTCGCTGTGGCTGCAACCGCTGAGCGGCGCGGCGAAAAAGCTGCCTCTTGGAGATGTGAATCCTTCGTGGGCTTTCTGGGTGGATGCTTTTGTGGGCGGCAAAGGCGACATCGCGTTCACTGGAAGCTCGCCCACACAACCTTCCGAGCTGTATTACATGGCCTCCGCCAACGAGGTACCGAAACGGCTCACCGATTTCAATCACGAGATCGCCGCGCTTTCGCTTGGCAAAGTGGAGAAGTTCGTGTGGAAAGGGCCAGACAATTTTCAAGAGGATGGCGTGCTTGTCTATCCGCCGGATTTCGACAAGACGCACAAGTACCCGCTGGTGCTGATTATTCATGGCGGGCCACAGGCTTCTTCCACGACGGCATTCGGCTTGCTGCCGCAACTTATGGCCGCGCACGGCTATGTGGTGTACTCGCCCAACTACCGGGGCAGCGACAATCTGGGTAACGCGTATCAGCGAGCCATCTGGAATGACGCCGGCGATGGTCCCGGCCGCGATGTGATGGCCGGTATAGAAGCCGTCAAAAAGTTTGGCTTCGTTGACGAATCCAAAATCGGAGTGACGGGCTGGTCTTACGGCGGCTACATGACTTCCTGGCTCATCGGCCACTATCAAATTTGGAAAGCCGCGATGGCTGGCGCGCCGGTGACCGATACATACGACGAATATAACTTGTCGGACGGCAATGTGAACGATCGTTACAGCTTCAAAGGCTCACCCTACGTCGGAGACAACCTGAAGGACTATCGTGCTCAGTCACCAATCGCCTACGCCGCTAACATGAAAACGCCTACCCTAATCATGCAGGACACGGGTGACGCGCGCGTGCCCATCAGCCAGGGCTACGCTCTGTACCACGCCCTTAAAGACAATGGCGTGCCAGTGAAGTTTGTGGCTTTCCCCGTGGCTGGCCATGCTCCGGGTGATCCGGTCCGGCGCATGGATATGTATCGTCGCTGGGTGGGCTGGATGGATCAATATTTGAAATGAAAAGGGCTCCGCGTGAACTAACCGCCGCCTGCAAGGCGCATGCTGCAGATAAACATCTGTTCCGGAAAAAGGAGATATTTTGATGCTTTTGCAATTTCGTTTTGTGCGCGCCCGCATGATAGCCACAGTCTTCTGCTTGCCTGCTCTGCTAGCCCTTGCTCCCATGGGCAGAGGGCAGGGGCTGACGAGCGGCGATCTTTCGCGTTTCCGCTCTGCCGGCGGCGCTCTTTTGTCGCCCGACAGCCATCGCGTTGCCTACACGGTAACTCGGTACGACCGCCCGGGCAGGCCGTATCCGCAGCTTTGGATCATGGATCTCGCCGCGCAAAAATCCATTCGCGTCGCTGGCGATAAGGATGTTACGGCCAACCCCATCTGGTCGCCGGACGGGAAATGGATCGCGTTTCAAGGCAGCGCAGGGGACAAGCACGGATTGCTGATGGCCCGGCAGGACGGCTCCGAGATCACGTTTCTTGCTGCGATGGGTGGAACGAATAGCCCGCTGCCGGGCACCGGCGAGGACGTCACGTGGTCTCCCGATGGCAAACAGATTGCGTTTATTTCCTCGACGTCCGACGAGCGGGCCTCGGAAGCGAGCGGCGACCCCATGGTCATCACGCGTTATTTGTATAAACCGGATGCCGGTGAAGGCATGACGCGCTTCAACGACAACCAGCGTCTGCACATTTTCGCCGTGGACGTGGCCAGCAAGCAAGTGCACCAACTGACGAACGGCATTTACGACGAGCATTCCATTGACTGGTCGCCGGACGGTAAAGAAATTCTCTTTGCGTCGAACCACGAACCGAACCAGGACGAATTCTTTAATTACGACGTTTTCGCGTTGAGCGTCGCTGACGGCGGCATTCGCCGCCTGACTGCCACGGAATACAACGAGTACGAACCGCTTTGGTCTCCGGACGGCAAACACATTATTTATCGCGGCACCAAGCGCGGTTTGACCGACCGCGAGACGACCATGGAGGACACTCACGTCTGGATGATGAACGCCGACGGCAGTGACCGCCGCGAGATTGGCGCCGTTCTGGACGACCGGCAAGGCGCGCCGAAATGGGCGCCCGACGGAAGCGCGGTTTACTTCACGATTCAGGAGCGCGGGAGCAATTATCTGGTGCGGCTCCCGATTTCTGGTGGCAAGCCGGAATATGTCGTGAACGAACGCGGTGGTGTTGGCAGCTTTTCAATTGGCAAGGACGGCGCGCTGGTCTACAGCTTCACATCGCCGCGCGACATGGCGCAGCTCTATGTCAAGAGCGCCAGCGCTCCGGCGCGCAAGCTCACGGACCTGAACGCGGAAATCCTCGCGGGAAAACAAATTGGCGAGGTCGAATCCTTCACATTCGTCAGCAATGACAACAAATTCGAAGTCGAAGCGTTTCTCACCAAACCTATCGGGATGACCGCGACCTCAAAGCATCCATTGATCGTGAACATTCATGGCGGGCCGCATGGACAAAATGGGCCTGGATTCGCCTTTAAAAACCAGGTCTACGCCGCTCATGGCTGGGCCACGCTCAACGTAAATTTCCGCGGCTCCACAGGGTACGGACAAAAATTTGCCGATGCCGTCTTCGGGGATCAGGACGGAAACGAAGGGCAGGATGTTTTGTATGGCGTAAGCGCGGCCGTCCGCCGCTATTTGTGGATTGACCGCGAGCGCATGGGAATCGAAGGCGTAAGCTACGGCGGCCAACTCTCAGACTGGCTCATTACGCAGACCAACGAATTCAAAGCGGCCATCCCGATTGCAGGCATCGCAAACTTGGTCAGCTACAACTACATGACCTATTACAACCAATACGAAGAGATGGAATTCGGACAGTTCCTGCATCAAGGCAATTTGATGGACGTCGCTTGGGAGCGTTCCGCGTTAAAACACGTGGCGGCAGCGCATACGCCGACCATGCTGATGCACGGCGAAAACGATAACGATGTCCCCATCGCTGAAGCCGAACAATTTTTCATCGCGTTGAAAGACGTCGGCACGGAAGCGGTCTTCGTGCGCTATCCACGTGAAGGCCACGGCATTCGCGAGACGAAGCACGTCATCGATTCGACGGACCGCTGCATCGCGTGGTACGAGAAACACTTTCCCAAGCCGGGTGCGGAAGGCGTAACAAACGTCCAGCCGTAGACAAGCTCAATCCGAACCAAAAAAAGAAGAAGCCCCGGAACACCGGGGCTTTCTTCGCAAAATGTTCTGCATTGCGGAGTCGAACTAGGCTTTGGTTTCGGCGCCTGCCGTGGCAACCACAGCCACTTCTTCGCGCGCAGCGCGCTTGATGCGAGCAGCCTTGCCGCGCAGTTCGCGCAGGTAGTAAAGGCGAGCGCGGCGCACTTTGCCCTTTCCAACCACTTCAATCGAGCTGATCGAAGGGGAATGCAGCGGGAAAATGCGCTCGATGCCTACGCCGAAGCTCACGCGCCGCACGGTAAACGTCGCGCCGGAAGCCCGGCCCTTCTTGGAAATCACAACGCCCTCAAATGCCTGGAGGCGCTCTTTTTCCTTCTCACCCTCGCCCTCTTTCAGGCGGACATTGACCCGCACAGTATCGCCGGGGCGGAACTCTGGGAGGTCTTTGCGCAGTTGCGCTTCATGGAGTTTTGCTATAACCAGATTCATGTTCGTATTCCCTGCAGACCCACTCAGGCGGGGCCAGCTCTTCAAAGGCAAACAACCATTATAGACAAGTTGTCACAATCTGCCTAGCGGAATACTTCAACGAAAGAGTCGGTTTGTCGCAGACCTTCGAAAACGGCTAATCGCTTTATTTTTTGCAAGTTAGCGTGTCGCCGATCTGCCAATCGTCGGTGCCCCTCTTTACTTCCCAATTTACGACGAACTGGTTCGGATTATCTCGTTTGTAGACAAAGCGCTGCACGGCCGGCGGATCCGTCTTCGAGGTCTCGCCAAGCCAGACGAGCGTGTTGTCGGCCCACCCGGACGACGTGAATCTGCGGACTCCTCCAAAATTGTCGTAAACAAACGCCACGAACTGTTTCGCCGCTGGGTCAAAACCCCAGTATTCAGCTGCGTGAAACAGGTTGGGCGGCAAATCGTCATGCCGGATGGCGAGCCAGGCTCCCTCCAAATCGCGCGTGAAAACAATTTGGGACTCAATGCTCTTGCCGTTAGATGGGAACACACCCTTGCATGCCCACTTGCCTTCGAAGCCCGCAAGAGATTCCACCTCCGGCTTCAGTTTCATTTCCCCTAAAACCGCGCCTGCGACGGTTTGTTGTGCCTGGGCTCCCGGCAGCCCGGACGGAAAGAAGACTAGAGGAAGCACTAAAAGAATCAGAAGGCAACGGCAGATGGAAACGAATGTGCATTTCATGCGTTTCTCCCGATAGGGTGCGAGGCAATCGCCGAAATCCAGCTTTTCCTGAGCTCACCGCCCGTTTACTATAACGCGGCCTCTTAAGGTTACGCATACTACTGTGGTTTGGTTTGAACCTCGAAGCCGAAAGCAACGGAGACGAGTAAGGAGCCCAAAAATGACTGTTGAGACGAAAACTCAAGCCAACGTTAAACAGGCCGTTCCATTTTTCGGCGTCTCTAACATGGAAGCATCGCTCCGCTTTTACATCAATGGCCTTGGCTTCAAGCTGACTAAAAAATGGATTCCCGACGGTGACGGGAAAATACGTTGGTGCTGGCTGGAAATCGGCGAGGCGGCCCTGATGCTGCAGGAGCTCCGCAAAGAGGGGCACGATTCCTGGAAGCCCAGCGGCAAACCCGGCGAAGGAGTATCCGTCTGCTTCCAGTGCGAAGACGCTCTAGCGATCCATCGCGAGATCACAGCACGCGGAATAAAGGTCGGCAGAAACCCCTTCGTGGGAAACGCCCTGTGGGTTGTACCTTTTTCAGATCCAGACGGCTATCGGTTAGAGTTCGCGAGTCCCACGGATGTTCCCGAGGAGACGGAATACACTCCGGAAGCCATGTAGAGCCGACGATGCTCCAAGCGCCCTGTTGAACAACACTGTTAGATGATTTAACGCAAGCAGCAGACCGTTCCACGTGAAACGGATAGCGAACAGCCTATGCCTGTGCCGTCACGGACGTGCTCCGGCGAATGACGCCGTCC
The DNA here is from genome assembly GCA_035313865.1 of Candidatus Acidiferrum sp. Lineage (GTDB taxonomy): Bacteria > Acidobacteriota > Terriglobia > Acidiferrales > UBA7541 > Acidiferrum. The sequence goes on along the minus strand of DATFZY010000007.1, from coordinate 16,988 downwards.
GCAAACCGCTCCATTTCTTCGAGTTGCGGGCTGAACTGGAGCAGAACCAAATCCACGCCAACAGCTTCAAACTGTGCAATGCGCTCGGCGGCCTGTTCAGCAGTGCCCACCAGGCCTGAGCGCAGCCCGCGGTTGGATACCGAGTAGTCTTCGAGCGAGACACGCTGTTCAAGCTGCGTTCCGTTAAGCCACTGCTGATAGTTGGCATACCCCGCGGCAGATTGTTTGTAATCTGTTATGCGCCGCAGTTCATCCTGGGCCTCACGCTCCGTATCCCGAACGATGGCGTAGCCCGCAACACCAAACTTCATCGGTGGCAGATTATGCCGGGCGCGGCGCTCCCGCAAATCCGCGATTTTTTCGCCGACGCGCTCCGGCGGGTCTCCGTGCATGAGGTACGCATCGCACTTTGCTGCGATGAGATCCTTCGCAGCCGGCGATTCGCCTCCCGCGTAAATCGTAGGATGCGGCTGCGCAACGGGCTTCGGTTCCAGTACGTTGTCTTCGACGCGGTAATACTTCCCCGCAAAAGAAAAATGATCCTGTGCCCAGACGCCATGCACTACGTCGAGCCATTCGCTGGTGCGCGCATAGCGATCATCGTGCTGCTCAAATCCCACGCCATACTTTTTGGCCTCGTCGGCCCACCAGGACGACACGACATTCAGTGTCAGCCGCCCTCCGCTAATGTGATCGATGTTCGCTGCCTGCTTAGCAAGCAACGCGGGCAAATGAAACGTCGGCCGCACCGCAACCATCAACTCGATATGCTCCGTAACCGCAGCCAGAGCCGCCGCGGTAGACCACGCATCCAGCGACGGCGCTTCGACGCCCTTAATGTCATTCAGATTCAGCTCAGCAATCAGCGTAAGGTCGAAGCCGATCTGTTCGCTGCGCTGGGCCAGCTTTTTCACGTACCGCCAGCTCGCCTCCATGTTTTCATCTGCGACATTGCGCAGCCACCCGCCAAAAACGGGTAGCCAGTAGCCGTATCTCATCGAACGCTCCCCGAAGAGACAAGCCGCACGCCACGGCTGGCCTCGTGATTCCGCGCTTCGCTAATCAGGTAGTCCGCCAGCCGCGCGTAAGGATTGAAGCCGATCATGCGCTCCGGGTCGGACACAAAATTCGAGAGCGCGTTGATGTCGTAATAGAGCAGCCGCCCGGTTCGGTCGTCAATAACGTACTCGATGCCGCCCACTTCGATCCCCGCAACTTCCATGATGCGCTCGACGTCTTCGATGACCTTCTTTGGCGGCTCGTAGGCTTCCACGGTAAGCCCCGACTTGGGAGCATCCACCGGGCAAGCCAGGCGCGTTAGCTCCTCGCCTTTCGTGTTTTTGCAAATGTCCGCCGGGCAAAGGTCAAACGTATCGCCGGTAATGTGAATCTGGATCGCGTAAAGGTACTCGCCGCCCAGAACTTCGACTCGCGTGATGACACCGTCGCGCGCAGTGAAAAATTCCTGTACAAGCGCAACATTGTCGATCCCAAACGACAAGCTGTTCTCTTCGACTGCTCCGCGCAACTCTTCCGGCGAATTGAACTTCTTGATCCCTGCTCCACTGCCGCCGATATTCGGCTTGATGATGAGCGGATATCCAATGCGTTCCGCCGCGCTCAGGGCTTGCGAAGGATGGTTGATCACTACGGCTTTCGGATACTGCAATCCGAGAGCTTCGAGCACTGTGCACTGAAGGGCCTTTGAAATCTCGTGAGTGAAAGCGCGCGAACCGTTCACCACGCGAACGCCTTTCTCCTCCAGGTGCGAAAGATAGTTCAGCGTGTAGAAGATTCCGTGGCCGACGCCGCGTTGCCACGCCGAAGGACTCATGCGGTTGAAGAGCAACGAATATTCCCGTTCCTTCGCGGCGACATCGTATTGATGATTCCTCGCGTCCACGCGAACCCAGTTCACGCCCCGTGCGTCGAGTTGCTCAAACAGTGGACGGAACCAGTGCTGCTGTTCGTAATAAATCGCGATGGGCTTACTCAGCCCGTGCTCTTTGCCGTTCCCGCTTGCGGTGTCGCTCATGGCAATGCTCCTCATTCGCTTGACAATAAAAAAGGGCCGCTTATTCCGAGCGGCCGTGGATTCCTTTAAGGTTTAGACTCGCACTAGACCGAAGGACTTCCCATGCCGCTGAGGACAGTACACTTACAAGCGCAGCATGGACACGCGCAGGCCTGCTTGCAGGTACAAACAGCCCACAAATTAGGCGAAAACCCGGCCTCAATCGCTGATTTCATCCAATATGCAGTATACCGCGAGGCTCTTTCAGCGCAAGAACAAATCCGGGCGGTTCCGCTGGGTTTTCTCCAATGCCGCGGCGCGCCGCCAATTGGCGACTTCCGCGTGGTTTCCGCCGATCAAAACTTCGGGCACTTTCCAACCACGAAAATCGGCCGGCCGCGTGTAATGCGGAAAATCCAGCAGGAGATGGTTTGTTATTTGCAACTCGCGACTCTTTTCGCTCACGATCGGGTTGGCCCGCGCTTGTAGGGGCGCAGCATGCTGCGCCCCTACAGAGGACGACTCACCCGACGAAGCAGGACTCCCGCTGAAGGATTCGTTCTGCGAAGACGCCTCGTTTCCCAGCGCCCCGGGAAGCAAGCGCGTCACTGCATCAATCACCAGCATCGCTGGAAGCTCCCCACCGCTCAGCACATAATCCCCAACCGAAATCTCGTCGGTGGCCAAGTGTTCGGCAACGCGCTCATCCACTCCCTCATACCGCCCGCAGAGAAAAATGATTCGATCCAGCTCCGCGTAACGACGCGCGGTTTCCTGCCGGAAAAGCGTTCCCGATGCGGACATCAAAACAATCGCGGTCTTCGGTTCCAGCGGATGCGGCTGCTCAGCGTTGCCCAGGCCGCGGCCAAGCAGCGATTCCACCGCTTCAAAAAGCGGCTCAGGCTTCAGCACCATGCCCTCGCCCCCTCCGAAGGGCCGGTCATCCACACTGCGATGGCGGTCCTTGGTAAACACCCGCAGGTCCTGGACGTGCACTTCGACAAGACCCGTCTCGCGGGCGCGGCGAAGAATGCCGTGATCGAGCGGCCCGGTGAAAAATTCCGGAAAAATGGTGACTAGGTCGAAATGCATGTCCAGCCAGTGTAGCCAAACAAAGAAACACCTGCCATCGGCTCTTTGGCCGCAAGCCGATTCGGAGCTCACGCCTTTTGACGGCAAAGTCCAGTATCGGATTCTGTCCCTCAGGACAGCTTGTTCCACTCCGGTCTATTTCGTAATCTAATCGGAACCGTTCACCGCCCAAGTCCAGCCCCTGTGAGGCCTTTTTGAGGAGTGGCTCGATGGCGTTCCGTTGCATTGTCAAAGAAAACCTACGCATATTCGCAATGGGCTTGTTCCTGGTTCAAATGACGGGTTGCGCCAACGTGTACTCCGGAGGCGGCAACTCCAACGGCAATGGTGACGGCGGAAAAACCGTTCCTGCGGTGCCTGGTGGATTGCTGGCCACGCCCGGAAATGCCCAGGTAAGCCTCGCTTGGACCGCAAGCAGCGGCGCCACAGGCTATTACGTGAAGCGCGCAACAGTCAGCGGCGGCCCGTACTCGCAGATTGCTCTGCCGGCCACAAATAGCTACACGGATTCCAGCCTCACAAACGGAACCACTTACTACTACGTCGTCTCAGCTTTCAATTCCGACGGCCAGAGCTCAAATTCCGCACAGGCCAGCGCGACACCAACCGCTCCCGCTACGCCGCCGAATGCGCCGACCGGCTTGCAGGCGACCGCCGGAAATGCGCAAGTGAGCCTCACCTGGACGGCAAGCACAGGGGCAACGAGCTATCACGTAAAACGTGCAACTACTAGCGGCGGACCTTACACGCAGATTTCCGCGCCTACAACGACAAACTTTGCAGACACGGGCCTTGCGAACGGTACGGCTTACTACTACGTCGTTTCCGCGCTGAACTCCGCCGGCGAGAGCGCCAACTCTTCGCAAGCGAGCGCCACGCCAGCCGCTCCTGCCATGGCACCCGCAGCACCAGCCGGCTTACAAGCCACTGCCGGCAACGCTCAAGTCAGCTTGAGCTGGACTGCGAGCACCGGCTCGACGAGTTACCACGTCAAGCGCAGCACGACGAGCGGCGGCCCGTATACCCAAGTCGCCGCACCGACCACAACGAGCGACTCCGACACCGGCCTCACCAACGGGACCGCCTACTACTACGTGGTTTCCGCATTGAACGCCGCGGGCGAAAGCGCTAACTCCTCGCAAGCGAGCGCCACCCCCGTTGCAACAGTCACCGCGCCAGCTGCGCCAACCGGTTTGCAAGCTACGGCAGGCAACGCCCAAGTCGGCCTCACTTGGACCACCAGCACCGGAGCGACCAGCTATTCCGTCCTGCGCAGCACAACCAACGGCGGACCGTACACGCAAGTCGCCACGCCCACAGTAACGAGCGACACCGACGCCGGCCTGACCAACGGCACGACTTACTACTATGTGGTTGCCGCGCTGAACTCCGCAGGCGAGAGTGCCGATTCTTCGCAAGCCTCGGCTACGCCAGCCGGCGCCGCACCGGATGTGACGATTACCGTCAATCCCACAAATACGCATGCCATCTCGCCCTACATTTACGGCCTCAATTTTTATTCTGGCGTCGCGGGCGCCCCGTCCCTGCTCACCTTCGATCGCGATGGCGGCGATCGCTGGACGGCGTACAACTGGATCAACAACGCATCCAACGCCGGCAGCGACTACTACTACGAAAACGACGATTACCTTTGCAGCGGAAGTTGCAACGCGAGCATTCCCGCGGAAGCGGTGCGCTTGTTCATCAGCGGCGATCAATCGAACAACATGGCCAGCCTGGTGACGCTGCAAATGCAGGGCTATGTATCCATTGACACTACGGTGGTACAAGTGCCGATACCGTTTCCGAACTTGCAATATTTCCGGCCCACCGTGGACCAAAAGAACACTGCGTCCAGCGTACCGTTCACGCTGACGCCTCCCGCCGCTTCGACGGACAACAATGTTTACATGGACGAGTTTGCATGGGCGCTGGACGAAGACTTTCTCGGTGTCAATATTTTTGGCGCTAACCCCACGGAGCCGACGTTCATCAGTCTCGACAATGAACCGGACCTGTGGAACTCCACTCATCAGGAGATCCAAGGCGCTACGAACGTCTCCTCTGCTGCTTTTGTCACCAAGACCGTCAACCTTTCCGCGGCGCTGAAAGACTTGAGCAAGAATACGCAGACGCCCACGAGCCATTTTTCCAATCTCGTGATATTTGGGCCGGTGAATTACGGCTTTGAAGGAATCTACAGTTGGCAGGGCGACCCCACATTGAGCCCCACGCCGAATGGCGCCAATTGGTTTGCCGATAAGTATTTGACGGGCTTGAATGCCGCTTCGACAACTTATGGCGCGCCGCTGGTCGACGTCTACGATTTCCATTGGTACGCGGAAGTGTATGACTCGAACGGGACGCGCATCACCGATATGACCGGGACCACACTGACCGACGCACAGGTCCAGTTGATCGTGCAGAGTCCGCGGGATTTGTGGGACCCGACGTGGACGGACACCGGCAACAGCAACCCGTGGATCGTGGAAACCCTTGGCGGGGAAGCCATTAATATGCTGGGGCGCCTGCAGGCGAAGATTGCCGCCGAAAACCATGGCATGAAGCTCTCCATCACCGAGTACAACAATGGCGGGTCCAATCACATCGCCGGAACGATCGCCCAAGCGGATAATCTGGGAGTTTTTGGGGCGCAGGGACTGTTTGCGGCTAGTTTGTGGCCGCTCTACAGCACGCAGCCCTACATTTTGGGCGGCTTCCGCGCCTATCGCGGCTTCGATGGAGCGAATGCTTGCTTCGGCAACACTTCGCTGCAAGCCACGTCCAGCAACGTGGGAAATGTGATGGTCTATGCGAGCACGGATAGCACTACGCCAGGCCGCGTCGTTTTCGTGGCCATCAATCGCTCGACTTCGACACAAGTAACTGCAATCAACGGGCAAGCACTTTCCGGCACCGCCTACTTGTACCAAATGACCGCGGCAACGGCGCAATCGCAAACCGCCGTCGCCCCGGTGTCCATCGGCACGATGGCCGTAAGCGGCTCGTCGCTGACGATTTCGCTTCCAGCGCTCAGCGTCACCACAATCGATATCCACTAAGCTCCACCAAGGAGCTTGGTCGTGTGGACCGTGCTTAGTTTTTTTCGTTCAGATCGCGCAGGCCCTCGGGCAGGACTACATCGATCCGCCGGGCGGCGGTATCGATACTCTTGCAAATATCCTGAGCGAGAGGAATGAGCAGCTCGCCGCCGTGTGTGTCGACGCAAAGCAGCGGCGTACCGGAGACACCTTCACCGGTAAACTGAACTTCTCGAACCACCCCAAGAAGAGCCGGGGCAGTGGACAGCGAACAGGGCGAAAAGGAAACAACCGGAGGCTCTTCAAAGTTTTCGAAGACCGAGCATCCGACCAAATCATCCACAAAATATTGTCCCGCGGCGAGGGTTACCCGCTTCTCGATAGGCAGCAGCACATCCAGCCCGCGAAACTTCTCCGCCTCCGAGATCGAGTTGCATCCCTCAAAGTGAAATACCGCCTGCCCTTTATGATTCTGGCTCAACCAGCAGGCTTTCAACGCAGTCAAACGCAGCTCGGCCCCAGCTGTTGCCCCGCTTCTGCCAAGAAAAACTTCGGATAATTTAGTGAGCCGTTCAGGAAAATCGGTGAGGAGTTGTGCTGCGACTTCGCCTTTATTGCCGCGCGGCCGCAGAATCCGCGCGACAATCACCCAACGCTGCGCTTCGTCGCTCAATCTTCCAGTATCTCTAGCGTATAGCGCTTCTTCAGTTTCATCCCCGCCGCGCCCAACAATGTCCGCACCGCTTTGGCCGTGCGCCCCTGCCGCCCTATCACCTTGCCCAAATCTTCCGGATGCACCCGTAGCTCAAGAACGGTGACCTGCGAGCCGTCGACAGCCCTCACCTGCACCTCTTCCGGATGGTCCACCAGCGACTTCGCTATGGCTTCGACCAGTTCCTTCATCCTTCACCTCCTCCTGCTCAACATTTCGCTAGGACGTGAAAACGCGGCCCCGCTACCTCCAGGGGCGCGCAAGAGATGGGGACTTCGCTGGGATTACGCGATCTTCTGTAGGCGGATAAAGCTGCGAACGGTGTCGCTAGGCTGTGCACCGACCCCAAGCCAATGCTTGATGCGTTCGGCGTCGAGCTTGATCTCCGCGGGTTTCTTCAGCGGATCGTACGTTCCCACCGCTTCCACGACGCGCCCGTCGCGGGGCCGCGTCCTCTCGATTACCACGACGCGGTAAAACGGTTTCTTCTTCTTTCCGATCCTGGACAAACGAATGGTCAACACTAAGTCTTGCCTCCAACCAGTTATCTTAGCCTGTTCGGGCGGTTCGCGGCAATCGAAGAGTCTTGGGGGCTGGACTGTCGGCTTTTCGGCTATCCCGCACAGCCGCGCTGGCGGCCGATTGTCTCGATGGATGCCATCGAGGAAAAAGCCAAGACCGGCAGCAGTACTATCGTGTAAAACCAGGGTGCATGCACGATCGCAGCAGCGATAATTGCCGCAGCCCAAAAAAGGGATGTGGTGACGCTCATCTTATTTATCGGCTTCTTCATCGGCATTCTCCGGCCTGGGCTCACCTGAACCACCCCTGAAGGAACCGAGCGGTAGCCCTTAACTTCTGGACTTTTTGACGCTAGCACAACATTTCGCCAACCGCATCTGCAAAACCGCTGGCTGAGAACTTAACAATCGCAAACTATGCCCGAGAGCGCGATAATGCCCCTGCGCAAGGGAGAAGCCATGACTTCGAAGAAAGCATCCTCAGTCTCGCGCCGCAAATTCTTGACGAATGTCGCCACGGGCGGCGCGGCCATCGCCATCGTCCCGAGGCACGTCCTTGGACGCGGCTACACGCCTCCGAGCGACCTGCTTAACATCGCGGGCGTCGGAATCGGCGGCATGGGCCGCACCAATCTGATCAATCTCGCCAGCCAAAATATCGTGGCGCTCTGCGACGTCGATTGGGGTTACGCGAACAAGGGGTTTGATCATCTCGACACGGAAATTCCCACCCTTCAGACGCGCCTCGATCAACCCAATTCGCTGCCCACGCCTGGCCAGCCTCCCGTTGAGTTCGATCGCGTCAAAGCAAAAGTCCGCCTGGATGGAATGATCCGCCTCAAGAACGAGCACTTGCCGAAAGCTAAACGCTACCAGGACTATCGCGAAATGCTCGAAAAGCAAAAGGACATCGACGCCGTCCTCGTCGCCACCTCTGACCACATGCATGCGCCCATCGCGCTAGCCGCCATGGCTCTGGGAAAGCATGTCTATGTCCAGAAGCCACTTACCTGGTCGATTGACGAAGCCCGTCAGCTCTCCCGCCGCGCCAAAGAAACCAAAGTCGCCACACAAATGGGCAACCAGGGCCATTCGCTCGACGACGCCCGCACGACCGTCGAATACATCCAAGCCGGCGCCATCGGCGAGGTCCGTGAAGTCCACATCTGGACCAACCGTCCGCTCGGCTTCTGGCCGCAAGGCGTTCCTCGTCCCGAAGCGCTGAAAGAGCCCGCCGACACACTCCGCTGGAACGGCCCGGGCGTCAATGCCCGCCTCGCCGCTGCGATGGCTGGCAATTACCCCGTTCCCGACAAACTCTCCTGGGATCTCTTTCTCGGCGTAGCCCCGCACGTGGACTATCACCCGATCTACCATCCCTTCAACTGGCGCGGCTGGTCGGACTGGGGCATGGGCGCCATCGGCGATATGGGCGCTCACCTGATCGACCACTCCATGTGGGCGCTCAATCTCGGATTGCCCACAAGCGTCGAAACCGTTTCCACGCCCTTCAATGGCGTCAGCTATCCGCACGCCACGCAAACCTTCTACGAATTCCCAGCACGCGGCTCCATGCCGCCAGTTAAGTTGACCTGGTACGACGGCGGCCTAATGCCCAACAAGCCAGAAGAACTCGGCGACGAAGACTTGAACAAGGGCGGCGGCGCACTGCTCATCGGCAGCAAGGGCAAGCTCCTCCACGATACCTACGGCATGCATCCTCGTTTGCTGCCCAAGTCTCTCCACGATTCCTACGGCAAGCCGCCGCAAAAGCTGCCGCGCGTCGAGCACGAAGACCACGAGATGAACTGGGTCAACGCGGCCAAGGGCAAGACCGAAGCTTCCTGCCCTTTCGAATACGCCGCTCGGCTGACGGAAGTCATGCTCCTCGGCGTAGTCGCCCTACGCGCCAACAAAAAAATCGCCTACGACGGCGGCCTTATGCGCGTCACCAACGTCGCCCAAGCCAACGACTATCTGAAACGCGAATATCGCCGAGGCTGGGCGTGAGTTTCGCAAATCTGTTTCTGCCGGCCACTTGAAACTATCCTAGGGAAGGCATATGCTTTTCCTAGGGAAATCCTATGCCTACACTATACGTCGAAAACGTTCCAAAAGACCTGTACGAAGCCTTGCGCAAGCGCGCGAAAAGTCAGCGCCGCTCGATCGCCGCCGAGGTGTTATCTCTTTTAGAAGACAGCATTCCCACTGAAAAAGAATTGCGTGCCCGGCGCAAGCTTTTTAAGAAACTGGAAAAACTGCGGGCTATGCCTTCGCCTGGGTCCGGACCGTTTCCTTCGACGGAAGAAATGCTGCGTGAGGATCGCGATCGTTGAACATTTTCGTAATCGATGCAAGTGTTGCGGCAAAGTGGATCCTTCCCGCGTCTCAAGAGCCTCTTACAAGAGAAGCTATATCGTTTCTGAGCGATTGGACCGATGGAAAGATCCAGCTCATCGTGCCTGATTTCTTGTGGATCGAGTTGGCGAATATCCTGTGGAAGGCAATCCGTCGCGGCCGCTCTACGCGATCCGCCGCCGAAGCGGGACTGAATTCTCTCCGACAAAGGAAAATACCTGCATTTCGTTCCATCCGCCTCCTCGATTCAGCATTCGAGAAGGCTGTGACCTATGATCGTACCGTTTACGACTGCCTTTATATTGCCCTCGCCGTCGAATCGAAAGGCGTCCTGGTCACCGCAGATGAAAAATTGGTCCACTCCCTCTCGGCTGATTTCCCAGTTAGATGGTTGGGTGCAATCTGAGGGTTGCGCCGTAGAAGGCAAGCTCAACCGAGTCGGTTCAAGCCGTTAAACGCCGCCGTCTTATAGCATTCCGCTAGCGTGGGATAGTTGAAGACCGTATTGATGAAATACGTGATCTTGCCCTTCAGCTTGAAGACCGCCTGCCCGATGTGCAGCAGCTCCGCGGCGTCTTCGCCAAAAATATGTACTCCAAGCAGCTCCAGCGTCTCTCGGTGGAATAGCAGTTTCAAGCGGCCGTCGGTGTGCCCGGAAATCTGCCCGCGCGCAATTTCCCGATAGTACGCCACTCCAACTTCATAAGGCACATCCGCGTCCGTAAGCTGCTCTTCGGTCTTCCCAATAAACGAAATCTGCGGAATCGTGTAAATTCCATAGGGATAGCTCGCCGGATCCGTTTGCACCTGCAGTCCAAACGCCCGCGCCGCCGAAATGCGCCCCTGCTCCATCGAGACCGACGCCAGGCTTGGGAACCCAATCACATCGCCAACCGCAAAAATGTGCGATTGCGACGTACGAAAATCCGCGTCCACCTTGATACGTCCACGGTCGTCGGATTCGATTCCGGCGGCAGCCAGGTCCAGCTTGTCCACGTTCCCTTGCCTGCCGATCGCATACAGCAACGCGTCGCCATTGATTCGTTTCTTGCTTACAAGGTTCGCCGCCACTTTCCCTTCGGGAGTTTCCTCCACGCTTTCGACTTCCTCATTCAGCCGCAGAGTCGCGCGATGGTCGCGCATGTGATAGGTCAGCGCCTCCACCATTTCCGTGTCGGCAAATTCCAGCAGACGAGGCCGCTTTTCCACAATGATGACGCGCACTCCAAGCGTCGCGAACATGCAGGCGTACTCCACGCCAATCACGCCGCCGCCTACAACGATGAGCGTTCTCGGAATCGCCGGCATTGTCAGGATTTGATCGCTATTAATAATATTCCGCCCATTGAGGGGCACTTTCGTATTGACCGCCGGCTTCGTACCCGTAGCGACCACGAAGTACTGCCCTTCCAACTCCGTGTACCCGTTTCCGTTCTCAACGCGCAGGTGATGCGCATCCATGAACTTCCCAAACCCGTGGATCACGTCCACGCCATTGCGCTTAAGCTGGTCCTGCGTGACGGCGACCTCATTTTCAATCACGCGCTGTACGCGGAAATTCAAATCCGCCATCGTCACGTTTTCTTTGACGTTGTAATTCGACCCGTAGAAACTCTTTGAGTAGAAGCCGGAGAGATGCAGCACCGCTTCTCGCATCGTCTTGCTGGGAATTGTTCCGGTGTTGATGCACACGCCGCCAATAGCCGCTTGCTTTTCGACCACGGCGACGCGTTTTCCGGCTTTCGCTCCTTGGATGGCCGCGCGCTGTCCGCCGGGTCCGGAGCCAATAACAATCAGATCATACGGCTGCATTCGATGAGTCCTGTGTTTCGGATTCGTCCGCGGGGAGAATCGGGGCGGCGTTCACTTCACTAGGAGTATAAACGACTCGAGGATTTCGCAGGACACTTGTTCGTGAAGTGTCGCTCACGCCTTCCGCCAGGCTCATGAGATGTTCCTGGACGGAGAAGCCATGGCCATTGCGAACGGCTCGTGGCCGCGAATAACATCCATCGGAACCAAGGATGCGAGCCTTGCGCGTATCGGCAAGGTAGGAAGCAAGAATCTCGTTGCACACCCGTTCCCGGTGCTGCGGGTCCTTCAGCGGAAACAGCACTTCCACGCGCTCATAGAGGTTCCGCGGCATCCAATCCGCGCTTCCCAGATAAATATCCGGCGTCCCGCCATTTTCAAAATAAAAAATGCGGCTGTGCTCCAGGAATCGCCCCACGATACTACGCACCTTGATGTGGCTGCTGACTCCGCGAATGCCCGGCACCAGCGCGCATTGCCCGCGCACGATGAGATCGATCTCCACTCCCGCGCGCGATGCGCGATAAAGCGCCTGAATCACCGGCGGGTCAATGACCGCGTTCACTTTGGCGATAATCCGTGCGGGACGCTTGCGCCGCGCATGGCTCGCTTCGCGGTCGATTAACGCAATACACGTCTTGGCCATATCGCGCGGAGCCAATAGCAGCGGGTGATAGTTCGGTTGCTCCGAGTACGCCGTCAGAAAATTAAAAACGTCATTTACGGCGTTGGTAATCTCCTCATCGCAAGTCAGCAGGCTCAAATCCGAGTAGTACCTCGCGGTGGACGGATTGTAATTCCCCGTGCCCAGGTGCGCATATCGGCGGATCTTGCCGTCAGGATCCTGCCGCACGATCAGCGCCAGCTTCGCGTGCGTTTTCAATCCCACCAGCCCATGAAAAACCTGCACGCCGGCGTCTTCGAAGCTCCTCGCCCACCGGATGTTCGTGGCTTCATCGAAGCTGGCCTTCAACTCCACGACCACCGTAACTTCTTTTTTCCCGGCGGCCTCCAGCAGCGCCCGCGCTATCGGCGAATCCGAATTCGTTCGATAAAGCGTCTGCTTCATCGAAAGCACCCGCGGATCTCGCGCCGCGGTCTGTAGGAAATTCACGACGGTGTCATAGCATTCGTAGGGGTGATGCAGCAGAACCGGCTGTCGGCGAATGGCCTCAAACATCGAATCCGCGTCGTGCCCCACGTGAACCTGCTTCTGCACAAACGGCTGATATTTCAGGTCGGGCCGCGGCGTTTCCTCATAAAGATGAAAAAGCCGCTGCAAATTCACCGGACCCTGCGCGCGAAACACAAGCGATTCGTCCAGTTCGAACGTCGAAACGAGCCTATCGACGATGTCCGGATGCGCCTGTGCGTCGATTTCCAGACGCACCGCATCCCCTTTGCGCCTCTGCGATACCTGCGAATCCACCGCGTCCAGCAAACTTCGCGTCTCTTCCTCTTCCAGGTAAAGATTACTGTTGCGCGTGATTCGGAACGGAGCCGAAGCGAGTATTTCGTAGCCGCGATAGAGTTTCGGCGCGTACGCCGAAACGATTTCCTGCAAGGCCACGTAGTGGATTCCGCCGTCTGCCGCAGGTACGCGCAGCAAGCGGGGAAGCGCCCGCGGTACCGTGAGCACTCCGAAATACGCCTTGCCGTTCCCGCCTTTGCGCCGTCGCAAAAGAAACGCGATGCACAGCGCTTTATTCAGCACGTGCGGAAATGGATGCGAAGGGTCAACCGTCACCGGCGTCAACATCGGAGACACGCGTCGCTCGTAAAAAGTCTTGGCTGCCTGCGCCGCTTTGCCTTCCAGCGCGCTGACCGGCAGCACCCGAATCCCTTCCTTCGCCAACGCCGGAAGCAGCTCTTCGTTCCAGCATTTGTACTGGTCGCGCACCATCACGTGCATGGCCGCCGACACTTTTTCCAGCTCCTGTTCCGCCGTCAAGCCATCTGCGCTGATTTCGCGCGATCCGTGCTCAATCCGCTGCAGAAAACTGGCCACGCGCACCTCGACAAATTCATCGAGATTGTTCGCCGTAATAGCCAGGAACTTCACCCGCTCTAGCAGCGGGTTCCCGATATCGCGCGCCTCCTCGAGCACACGCCGATTGAACTCCAGCCATTCCAGGTGCCGGTTGAGGTACAGCCGCGGATCGTCAAGCGCAATGCGTGTCATAGGCGTTCTCGGGGGCCACGATTGATAGCGCACCAGTGTTACGGACAGATGAATGCGCCGCGGCAAGTGCTATGCTTCGGGCGTCTCCTGGAGGCTCGATGAGGCTGACCCCCATCTTTCGCATCATAGCCTTTTTTGCGCTCGGCGTGGCCCTTGCAGAGGCTAGTTCGGCACAAGTCCAAACCCCGCCTTCCGAGCAACAACTAGATGCGATCTTCTCCAACGCCACTCAAAAAGACGTTCCTGGAGTAGCCGTACTTGTCCGCAAAGACGGCCGCACGGTTTTTGAGAGAGGGTATGGCGTCCGCGACCTGCGCACAAAAGCTCCGATCGACGCCCAAACCAATTTTCGCCTTGCCTCCTTCACCAAACAATTCACCGCCATGGCCATCATGCTGCTCGTCCACGACAGAAAGCTCCGCTACGACCAAACACTCACCGAAATATTCCCAGACTTTCCCGCCTACGGCAAAAACATCACAATCCGCAATCTCCTGAATCACACCGGGGGCCTGCCCGATTACGAGGACCTAATGATGGTGGCTGAAACGCCCCGGAATTCGTGGATATGGACGCCGGACCGCCAGATTCAAGACGCGGAAGTTCTCAAGCTCTTGGAGGCAGAAAAAAAGGGGAAATTCGCACCGGGCACAAGTTGGTCCTATAGCAATTCCGGCTATGTGGTCCTCGGCCAGATCGTCGCCAAAGTCTCCGGCCAGAGCTACGCCGGGTTTCTGTACGCGCGCATTTTCGTGCCGCTACACATGAATGGCACGATTGTCTATCTGAAGGGCATAAACAATGTTACGAACCGCGCGTTCGGTCACGACGGTCTGAAAGAAACGGATCAGAGTCCGACCTCCGCCACACTTGGCGACGGCGGTATCTATTCGAACGTCGAAGACCTAGCCAAATGGGACGCAGCGCTGCAAAATTACACTCTGTTGAGCGCCGAAGAAATGGCCCCCGCTCTCGTCCCCGCAAAACTCGCCAATGGCTCCCAAACATGCTGGCCAGCGGCGCCCAACGACGACAATCTCCATCCCGGCAAACCAGTCTCCTACGGTTTCGGCTGGTTTCTCGACGCGTACAAAGGCCACGCCCGCATGTGGCACACTGGAAGCACCACGGGGTTCCGCACTGTAATCCAGCGCTTCACCGCCGACAACCTGACGGTTATCATCCTCGCTAATCGCACGGACCTCGACCCCGAGGCGCTCGCCATGAAAACTGCCGATCTCTATTTGGATTCGAAACCGAAAGACTAAATCCAGGCGTCAGTTCAGCCCGGCGAGTTTGCCAAGCCCCTTCAGCTTCGCCCGCGCCGCCATCGCTCCATATTGCTTCATCATGGTCCGCATTTGCATGTACTGCTTCAAGACCATGTTGACGTCCTGCACCGTCGTCCCGCTGCCCTTCGCAATCCTCTTGCGCCGTTTGCCATCAATAATGTTGTGATCCTGCCGCTCCTGGCTGGTCATTGAGTTGATGATCGCTTCGACCTGCTTCAGCTTCCCCTCATCCACCTTCGCGTCTTTGGGAATATTCTGCATCGGCCCCATCTTCGGCAGCATGTCCACCAACTGTTCCAGTGGCCCCATCTTTCGAATCTGCTTCAACTGGTCGCGAAAATCCTCCAGCGTAAACCCATCCTTGCGCAGCTTGCGTTCCAGATCGATGGCTGCCTTTTTATCAACCGCCTGTTCCGCCCGTTCGATAAGCGACATGATGTCGCCCATCCCCAGAACGCGCGAAACGATCCGCTCCGGATAAAATCCCTCCAGCGCATCATACTTTTCGCCGAGCCCCACAAACTTCACTGGCGCCCCGGAAACTTTGCTGATGCTCAGCGCCGCACCGCCACGCGCATCGCCGTCCAGCTTTGTCAAAATCACGCCAGTCAGCCCCAGCCGCTTGTGAAACTCCCCAGCCGACCGCACCGCATCCTGCCCAATCATCGCGTCCGCAATAAAAAGTATCTCGCTGGGCTGCAATTCCTTCTTCAGCATGCTCAATTCGTTCATCAACTCATCGTCAATGTGCAACCGCCCCGCCGTATCCACAAGAATCACGTCGCTGGCCGAAAGCTTGGCTTCCTTGATCGCACCTTTAACAATTTCAAGCGGCTTGTCGGTTCCGGCTCCGGGCCACAAAGCCGTGCCCACAGCCTTCGCCACCTGCGCAAGCTGCTCCCGCGCCGCAGGCCGGTAAACGTCCGTAGAAACCACAAGCGGCCGGTGCCCCTGTTTCACAAGCCACTTCGCCAATTTCCCGGTAGTAGTTGTCTTACCGGACCCTTGCAACCCTACAATCATCCACACGGAAGGCGGCCGCGAAGCAAACAACGGCTTGGCATGCTTTCCCAGCATCGCCGCCAACTCGTCACGCACAACTTTCACAACTTGCTGGTCTGGCGAAAGCTGCAGCATGACCTCACTGCCCAGCGATTTAGCACGTATATTCGCCAGCAGCTCGTCCGCCACGCCGACGTTCACGTCGCCTTCAAGCAACGCCTCGCGAATCTCCGCCAAGGCCGCGTCCAGGTGCTCATCCGTGAGCTTCCCCTGCCCGCGCAAATTCTTAAATGTCCGCTGCAGCTTCTCTGTCAGGTTTTCAAACATGGTCTATTCAGCCACTTGAGTCGCCAGTATCAGTCTCTTCCCAATCGTCAATCCGATACGATCTTATATCCATTCTAGCATCGCCCAAAACCCGAAGTGCACGACATCCGCTGTTACGCCTAACTCTTTGTTATGAAAAGTGTGTCAGAAAAACCGCCCGGGATAGCCGGAGCAGCCTCACTCGTGGCGGATAGGTTTCTTAGACGAGAATGAAAGCTCGGCAGACCGTGCTCGAAGGACTTGTGTCTGAACGCCTTTGACTAGCAGCGCCTGCTGGATAGTATATGACAGCCGAGCAAACATGGAGATCTGCTAGTTGTTAAGCCTGTGCCTAGGAGGTTTATGTCCTAAGCGATCTGGGCGACTCGACTTATGTGGGCCGTAACGATCAGTAATGCCAGCCAGAAGTCTCTTCACCCGCTGGCGCATTCTTCTCCACATGCTCCGCCATCCTCTTTACCAGATTCGCCGCAGTAGTCGGCTGCCACCCGTGTCCCTTCATCGGGCGTCCGTACTGAAAATCGCACTCACACGCTGGATTCGTCAGCTTCTTCATCTCTTCTTCCAACTTGTACACCGCCAAATTCAAATAAAAATTATCCATATCCCCCACATACACATGAATCTTCCCGCGC
>DATFZY010000006.1:0-49634 GCA_035313865.1 Candidatus Acidiferrum sp. | reverse complement strand
AGTCGGTAAGAATCGCGTGCGGCCACGCCATGAATTGGTGCAGCCCGCCAAGCTTGCGAATCAGCTCGTGCCCAGGCCGAAGATAGAGATGATAAGTATTTGCGAGAAGGATGCCGGCGCCGATTTCCTCAAGCGCCTCGTTGCGCAGGCCTTTTACAGTGGCCTGCGTCCCGACAGGCATAAAGAACGGCGTCTGCACCGCGCCATGCGGTGTGCTCAAAACACCGCGCCGCGCGCCCGTCGGATCCGTCTTTGTTACTTCAAACGAAAGACTCACTAGCTCAGTGTATCAGGGGGTATCAGGAGAAGATAAACGCCCATCCCACGCGGCAAATGACGAACGCCGCCCACAGGCCGAACACAATCATGTAAGGTTTGCTCCCCTTGAGCTTTTTGGGGCTTGTGGCAGCGAATCCGATAGCCAAAAGGATCATGGTCCATATCGAGAAAACGTCAATCGATTTGCAGAGCGCCACCAGCCACTTCGCCGATTCGTCCGGTAGAAACGCCGCAATGTTGGATGCAAGGGGGTTCTCCAAATCGATGGTACTGGGATCCTTCAAATAGAGGGTGAGTATCAAAAGTGGGCTGCTGACCAGTCCCGTTAGAAAAGCGTGCGCGGTTATCCCCATCGAAGTACTGAAATTGGTGCTTGCTCCCCCCAGCAGGGAATAGGCGCCCCACAAAACAAGGCTAATAATGAGCAGGCCAAGGATGGGGCCCACGAATCCGATTGCATAGGTAACGATCGGAGTAATCTTTGCGCCGGCTTCGATCTGCTGCTGTTTCTGGTCGGCGCTAAGATTCGCAGCCCTGGGGCTCTTTTCAATCTGCTGGCTCATGAATTCCCGCCAGTTGATGCGCTGGTTGATGGTCACGCTTACGACCACGCTCAGGAGCGTGGTTAGCGCAATGGGCAGCAGCCAGCCAGGCTTACGTACGATGTCGGCAAAAGTCTTCCCGGGCGAGAAAAACACACCAACGATGCGTCCAAAGGCGCTTATGGATGGCTGCTCTTCGGGAGCAGCCGGTGCAACGGCAGATGTCGTTTCCATGTAAAAGCCTCCACCACGAGGTTGCGGAATGTTTCCTGTAGGACATTACGCAAAGCCCTAACGAAAGATTTCAGAGGCAGAATTTTAGCCGAAACAAGCAACATTTGTACGGAAAAACAGTGTAGGGGCGGGTTCAGCCCGTCCCCTGGGCAGAGAAAGGCCATTCCCCCCCAAACCAGGACAACGGCAAGCGGATTTATCGCTTGTCGAGAGGAATAACAAATTTCAACGCCGTATGCGTCGCGGAGAATCCAACAACCTTTACATCTTTCAACCCTGCTTTTCGCCCGGAGGCAATCACATCGTTTTCCGTGATCGTCTTTTGGCCTTTGGGATAAACAATCCATAGCGCCGCCGCGCCCTTTAATGAATTCGCGATCTTCGCAACGGAAGAGAGCCCCTTGCGAGAGCCGGCGCTAAAGAAAACACAATCCGACCCCGCGCCAACCTTTCCGGCCGTAACCCTTACGGCTGTAACCGCACCGGCGATTTCCTTCAGCTCTTGCAGAAATTCTGACTCCAAAGCACCGATCGCAGATACCTTCGAGCCTGGCTTGATCCCCAGTTTTTCCATACGCGATTTCGGATGCAGAATTTTATTGGCCCACTTTTCCGCCTGTGGGCCCAGTTCAAACGAAGCCTTGCCTTCTGGAAAATCAATTCGCAGCTCCCCGTCCACCGCTTTCAGCGATTTGATCTGCGCGAAAGGAATTTTCAGCCGGAACTCGCCTCGAAAAATCAGCTCGCTGGTTTCAAGCAGCGCCTTTCCTCCAGAAACCTGCTTACCGAACCGGACTGTGCAATTCGCCTCATTTCCCATTCTTCATTCTCCGATCCGCGGCTCTTCTCCAAATTTATTCGCTAACGACTTCAAGTAGCTTTCCATCGTGGCGGTCTGGCTGAAAATCGTTCGCGACATGAACCTGAAAAACGGATTCGTAACGTACCCGCGTTCCGTGATGCGCAAAGTCGCGCCGTCGGAGACCGGCGCAAGCTCAAACGTCCACGTTCCGCCAAACGGCAGCTTCGGATCAGCAATGCGCGTCACCAATTTCTGCGGCGGCGTCATCTCCACAGTTTCGTAGGGGATCGTGCCGGAATTTGTCACTTCGACGTGTGCCGGCAAGCCGTTGCGATCCGGCAAATGTTTAACGCTTTTCAACCCTTCGCGCCAGGAGGGCATTGCATCCACATCGGTAATCGCGTTCCATATCGCTTCAGGCGGTTGACGGTAGCGCCCGATGCGAGTCGCCACGTGATCCTTCGGCAGCAGCCAGCCGATCACGGTGACAAGTATCAGCAGCCCCACAATGCCCAGGAAAACCCACACAACAATTTTCATCGCTCACCTCACAAAAAGAAATCGAACGCCCACTTCAATCCGGCAATCGCCCGCGTCCGCGCTTTCTACGTTTCTCCAGGTCGTCTGTCTGTTCCCGAGCCGCCTTCGCCAGCAGCGCCAGACCTGCAAGCCCCGCGGCTCGTTCTTCCGGTGAAAGCCGCGACAGCATCTTCCCCACGCGCTCCGTATCGAGCACGGAGTTCGCCTCGCGCACCCGCACGCCGCTCGCGGAGAGCCGCAGCATCAAACGCCGGCCGTCCTTCTTGTCGCGCGCGCGTGTCACGTAGCTCTTGCGGACCAACTGCTCGACCTGCAACGACATCGTGGACGGCGTTACGCCCATGTGCCGCGCCAGTTCGAGCAGCATCACCGGCTCGCGCTGGTCCAGATGATCCAGAATGCTGCCCTGGTGCGCGCTCAGAACGCGCTTCGATTTGGGATCCCGCACATGCCGCCGGTGACAAGCAAAATAAATCCTTGGATAAAACTCCATCAATTGCCGCACGGCGTCGTTCTGCATGTCCATCCATGGTTTCCCACAACAGTTTGATTTGTCAAATCAAATTATTAACCGTGGCCACCCTAGCCGCAGGGGCTGGGCTTGCCCCGCCCTCCGATCTGTAACTCGGACACATCTGCGCTCGCGCCCCTTTGTGATTCTCGGCAACCCGCTAAAATGGATGGCTCGCCTCACCATGGCTACCGCAACTACACAACGCGTCGACTGGAAGCTGATCTGGGCGCAGCGCGGCTTCCGTTTCTTCTTCGTCGCCATGTTCGTCTCGCTGTTCGGCAGCGGCATGAACTTCGTCGGCGTGAGCTGGTACATCATGGCCGCCACGCATTCCACGGTAAAAGTCAGCCTGCAAGTCATCGTCGTCACGCTCCCCGGCCTCCTGATTCCCTTCGTCGGCGGCGTCCTCATCGACCGCTTCGACCGCCGCTACCTCGGCGTAGTCCTCGATCTAATCCGCGGCTGCTTTGTCCTGGCCACCGCGTACATCGCCTGGAGCGGCCATCTCCAACTCTGGCATCTCTACGCCATGACGCTGATCACCGGCATGGGCTCCGCCATGTACTGGGCCACCGTCAACGCCCTCGTCCAGGAAGTCATCCCGCCAAGCCAGTTCACCGGTGCCAACGCCGCCGTTCTCGTCGGCGTGCAAAGCGGCATGCTCATCGCCGGCTCCTTCGTCGGTTTTCTCTACGACCGCGCCGGCATCCAGGGCATTCTCTTCATCGACGGCCTCACCTATTTCGTCTCCGCTTTCTGCCTTTACCACGTTCGCAGCGGCTACCTTAGTCCACGCGCCTATCTAAAACGTTCGCGAGAATATTCCGAAGCCACCGAGGCCACCGCCGAAGCTCTCGAGTCCGGTGAAAATCCCGAAGTAGCCGAAGCCGGCCTTTCTCTCGCCATCTACGCCGATTTCAAGGAAGGTTTCGCCTACCTGAAGGAGCAGCCGCTCGTCCTCGCGCTGGGCATCACTCACGCCATCATGATGGCTGGCGTCGTCAGCGGCAACGTCGTCCTAGTCGCTCTCGTGAACGACATCCTTCACGCCGGCGCGCGCGGCCTCGGTTTTCTCGAAGCCGGCTGGGCCGTCGGCGCCATCACCGGCGGATTCATCGCCAGCCAGCTTCGCGGCTCCGTGCGTATGCCGCTCTACGTCGCCGCATGCGCCGTGCTCGCCATCGGCCATATGGCCACGCCCTATGTCGCATTTCTCGTTGGTGCCGTGATGATGCAAGCCGTCTTCGGCTTGTGCCGCGCCGTCGGCGGAGTCACGGCGCAGTCCGGCTTGATGTCCATCGTCCCGCGTCATTTTATGGGCCGCACACAATCCGCCATGGCCATTTTTACAACCTGCATGCAGCTGACGATGAGCCTTGCCCTCGGCGTAATCGCGCAACGCGCCGGTCTCGTGGCAGGCTACGCCTTGTTAGCGCTGCTCTACACAGGCGCCACGCTTTCGGCTTCCAAAGCGCGCCAGCTCATGCGATAGAATTTTATTTGGCCGTTCTTAAGGAGACCCGTGCAGAGATGCCTTCGCTTTACATCATCCTCGAAACGAAGATTCCCAACACCGACATCCATGTGAACGGCAACTTCTTGTCCAAGCATGACGGTGAGCTGGAACAACTCGCAAAGCGCCTCGACGTGAAGCCGCTGATGAGTTTCTTCAGCGTTTCAAATAACGAAACGTCCGAGCTAAGTGAAGAATTTGGCGTTGACCTAAGTAAGACCAAAGAGCAGTGGTTTGCTCCAGTGGAGGGCTTGCAGACACTTAGCGCTCTTCTACAAAACCTGGATGCATCCAGGTTTGACCATCTGGAACGAATCGAGTCCGAGCTCCAGGAATTCGCCGCTGTTCTGGAACTCGCCAAAACAAACGGCGTACGCTGGCATCTTGCAATCGACTACTGAAGAGGAAGGCCCCGCGCATCCGACAGCAGATGCGTTAATCGCACTTGAAATCCAATTTGTCCGCGGCTCCTGCCCTAACCTCGCCTCTCGAGTCTTCTACATCGCGCTAAACTAAAATCGTTCTGCTCCACACGGAGGCACCATGGAAATCCGCACGATTCAACCCTTCCTTCATTATTTTGGAAATGTTCGCGAGCGCACCATGCGCGTAGCGCGCAGCATCCCGCCCGACAAAATCGACTGGACCTATGCGCCAGGTAAATTCACGCTCGGCGATCTTCTGCGCCATCTCGCGGTCGCGGAACGCTATATGTGGGCCGAAAACGTTCAGGGCCATCCCGCCCGCTACGCTACGCACGGCAAGGAACTCGCCGACGGCTACGAATGCGTTATGGCATTCCTCGAAAAGCTTCACGCCGAATCCATGGAAATTTTCGCCCGCCTCACCGACGAAGACCTTCAGCGCAAATGCAAAACCCCGGACAACGCGCCTATCACCACTTGGAAATGGCTCCGCCTGATGCCCGAGCACGAAATCCATCACCGCGGCCAGATTTATTTGTATCTAGCAATGCTCGGCGTGAAAACGCCGCCGCTCTACGGTCTGACGTCCGAAGAAGTTCGCGCACGCGCGGTCATGGATTGAGCACGGCCTGCATACGGCTGCGCCAGTTCTCCGGCAGATGCAGCAGCCTCCGATTGCCTCTTTTATGCAATCTTCGGCGCAGGGGACGCCGGAACAGTTGTTGGCGACGCTGGCGTCGCTTCAGCACCCGGTGGAGCAACCAAGTCCTGTCCCAGTAAGTCCACGGCAGCCTGGTTCAATTGTGCCCTCATCTGGTAGCGTTCATTGGCTCGGGTAATGTATCTCACCGCAATTTCAACCCCGCCCACCACCGGCTTCACGTTGATCGCCGGCGCCGCTGTCAGCGTATGCGCGGTGTCCTTCGAACGCGCCACCCCCTGCCATTCTTTCTCAGCCTGTTTCGCCGTCTCCCCCGTCACTTCCAGCACTTTCTTTTGAATCGCATCCACAATCGGGTAAGGATCGCGCCCAGGAGGCAGCACGATCTGCAACTCGTCCCACAGCCACTGCCCCGAAGTCGAAAAATTAAAGTAGTGCCCTTCAATCGCAAAACTATTCGTAAACGTCACGCGGCGCCCGGTGGGATGCCCCGAATCCGTCCAATTGCCAGTTTCCAGGAGCACGGTATGAAACATTCCCAGCTCAACAACCTCTCCGGTTACTCCGTTAATCTCCACCCAATCCCCGAGCCGAATTCCATTTTTCCCCATCAGCACAAACCACCCGAGGAAGCCAACAATGAAATCCTTCAGCGCCACCGTCAAGCCCGCGCCGGCCAATCCAAGAAATGTTCCCAGCTGACTCGGCGGCCCCAAAACTACGAGCAAGATCATCAGAACGGCGAGGACTTGGAGAGTTACGCGGATGACGGTCCGCAGGCTCTGGACTTGGCGGCGGTCCAGCGCGGTTTTGCCCAGCAGGTGCTCGAGCCAGTCGTCGAAGAAGATGCCGATCAGCAAAATTCCCAGAATGATGGAGAGACTGATGAGCGCTTTGTGAATCGCATTGCGCTCTTTGGCGCCGACGAGAACGTACCAATCGCCGTAGGTCGTGGCGAGCTGCTTTTGGTCGTCGGCCCGGAGGGCCAGGGAACCGGATATTTTTCGTTGGCTGGCGCGGCGTTTGATGGTGTTGAGCAAGGTTGAGGAATCTTCGGGCGCCGCCGCCGGGTTGCTCTGCGAGTTAGCGGTGCCTGATGGGTTTACGGCGACCGAAGAACCGGCCGGCTTTTGCGCCTGCGCCGCTTGAGGGGAATTTTCCGCGTCCAGCTTGGATTTCAGCGCGGTGTGTTTGACGGTGTAGCTGGCCGCAGCGGACTCGGCGGCCTTCTCCGCTGCCTGTAGTTGGCTTTCTTTCTGGTGCAACTCGGACCATTCCTGATACAGGGAGACCAGTCCGTGTCCCTGGGGAGGCTGGGTAGCGGTTGCGGTGGCGGTATTTTTGATCGCGGCGCGATGGGCCTCGAGTTGCTCCTGAAGAACGGCGTCGGGGTCGCCGCCAGCACGAATCAATTCGTGCTTATTGTTGGTGACTTCGCTCTGGTGGAGTTCGAGCTGGGATTTTGCAACATCCAGATCGTCATCCAGTTTTTGTTTTTTGCCGCCGGCGGCTTTGGCATCCGCGGCGGTGAGCGCAGCGATTTGCTGGGTGTCGGCATCGAGGGCGTTCTGGGTGGCGATCAGCCGGTCCTGAATCCTTTTAGCTTCGGCGCTCAGCGCCGGTGGATTGTCGCGGACTTCCTGCAAGGACGAAGAAAACGCGAGGCTGACCTCATCATCGGCAAGCCGCAGCGCGTCCTGGGCCAGGCGCTGCTCGCCAGGGCTATTGGGAAGTTGCGCGAGCGCTTGCGCGGTCCTAAAAGGGGACTCGTCCACCACCACTTCCGGCGGAAGCGACGGCTGCGCGAACATTCCCTGGCGCAATACCGCAAATGGCTTCGCGGTGCGATACAAACCGAAGGCGGCTAAAACCAGCAGGACAGCTACGGCCAGTGCGGCGATTTTTTGTCGTTTGCTCATGCGTTTGCTTGGCCCGACATTCTAATACGCGACACGCTCGAACAACACGCACATCTTCGAGCTGACTGATTCGAAAGTGACTGCCTGGATTCCTCGTCGCAGCGCGATTCCGTCCGTTATGCTAAATCTTAGACTACTCAATGAGTTCAACCAGAGCATCGTAGGCAAAATCGAGGTCATCTCTGAATTCCACGGCAAATAAAAACGCCCCGATCTCTCGGGGCGTCTCAATTTAGATTCGACTATTCGCTACACGCTGCGCACTACTGAGTTTCTTCTACAAATAGTCGCGCGACGGCCCTTCCAAGAACGCGCGTAGCTTGCGCGAGCGCGACGGATGCCGCAGCTTCCGCAGCGCCTTCGCCTCGATCTGCCGAATGCGCTCGCGAGTTACGGCAAACGACTGCCCCACTTCCTCCAGCGTATGCTCGCTCCCGTCATCCAACCCAAACCGCATCTTGATGACTTTTTCCTCGCGCGGCGTCAGCGTCTTCAGAACAGACGAAGTTTGTTCCTTCAAATTCAAATTGATGACCGCGTCCGAAGGCGAAACCACGGCCTTGTCCTCAATGAAATCCCCGAGATGCGAATCTTCCTCTTCGCCAATCGGCGTCTCCAGCGAAATCGGCTCCTGCGCAATCTTCAAAATCTTGCGCACTTTGGACACAGGAATGTCCATGCGCTTGGCGATTTCTTCCGAGGTCGGCTCGCGGCCGAGTTCCTGCACCAACTGGCGGCTTGTGCGCACCAGTTTGTTGATCGTTTCGATCATGTGCACGGGAATACGAATCGTGCGCGCCTGGTCCGCGATCGCGCGCGTAATCGCCTGCCGAATCCACCACGTCGCGTACGTCGAAAATTTATACCCGCGGCGCCATTCAAACTTGTCCACGGCCTTCATCAGGCCGATGTTGCCTTCCTGAATCAAATCCAGGAACTGCAATCCGCGGTTCGTATATTTTTTCGCAATCGAAACCACCAACCGAAGGTTGGCTTCGATCAATTCCTTCTTCGCCTGCTCGGCTTCCGCTTCGCCACGGTGAATAAACGTCAGCGTCCGCTTCAGTTCGGTCAGCCCGACCTCGCTGGCCTCTTCGATATCCTTCAGCTCCGTCCGCCGCGTGCGCAATTCCTTGCGCGCCTCGGCCGCCACGTCGCCCTTCGCGGCATCCACGCGCCGCTCCAGCCGTCCCGCCTCGCGCTCCAAAGACTGCAAGCGCTCCACGGTCCCGCGCATCTTGTCAATCAGCCGCTTCTTCTCAAACGGATTGAAATCGATCCCGCGAATTTCCAGCGAAATCTCGACACGCGTCCGCGACACCGCCCATTTCGCCTTGATGTACGGCCGCTTCTTGGCTTTCGGCGTGGCCCCCAGCTTTTCTGCCTGCTTCAGCGCCAGGTCATACAGCTTCGCAATCTTGTCGATGTATTTCAGCGTCTGCTTGGTCTTGTTGGCAATCTTTTCTTCGGTCAGCTCTTCGTCGTCAAACTGGACGATTTCCTTGATCGACCGCGCGCCTTTGCGCAAATCCTCACCAACCGCAATCAACTCCTTAATCACAATCGGCGACCGCGTGATCGACTTCATCACCACCAACTGCCCGCGCTCGATCCTCTTCGCGATGGTCACTTCGCCTTCGCGCGTAAGCAGCGGCACAGTCCCCATCTCGCGCAAGTACATGCGCACGGGGTCGTTCGTTTTCTCCAGCGAACCCGGCGTCAGATCCAGATCGCTTCCGCCCTCATCCGAGTGCGCTTCATCCTTGACCACCGCATCGCGGTCGCCCGATTCCGAAGACACTTCCACCGCTCGCGCGGCCTTCGCCGACGCCTGGTCCTCGTAAATCTCAATCCCGTTCCGCTCAAATGTAGTGAGAAGGTCGTCGATCTCTTCCGAGGAGTGCACCTCCGCCGGAAGCGAATCGTTCACTTCGTCGTAAAGCAGGTACCCGCGCTCTTTGCCAACGGCAATGAGCTGCTTTACCGCATCATATTTTTCTTCAAGACCCACTGCTGCCACGAATTCCTCCAGACTTCACCGCTAATCCCAAGTACAGCCGGTCAGCCCCGGCGAAAACTGTTCCGTGCCAAGGCGCAGGCAGTATGCCACGCTTGCGCAGTCATCTCCGCTGCGTTCACCAAAAAATAGTATGGGGAAAACTCCCCACCCGATCACTCGTCTTTATTTTGAATTCCTCTGTACTGCGCCGCGCGCCTGCCCGCCGTTCGCCCTGCACTTCAATCTCGTACTTCGCCCGCTCTCGCCCTCAGAGTACGGTCCCCGCCCTCCATGTACATCCTACTAAGATGCACTTAGGTGCGAATCCGTTACTCGCGAAACCCTTTTACGCTACACGCTTAAGTCCTCTCCAGTCAACGTTTTAATTGTGGAAATCTGTGGAAGATATTGACTCCGGTTCCGACCGTGTTGCATGCCGACTTAGATTTAGATGTTCTACAGTCCGCCACAGATTCGCGGCACGGCAGGGTCATCCTTCTGAGGATAACCACTTCGCCGAGTCCACTCCGACTTCCACACTTTCTTCTCTGCTCTCTAGCTTGCGACAACGTTCACGTTTGCTTACCGGAAAGCGAAATTAGTGTGTCGTTGGCTACGATTGGACCGGGAACCCACGCTGCAGGCGGTACACATTTGTCGGCATACATCCCCCAGTTCTACCTACAGCGACCGTAAAAAATTGATCAAATCCTGCTGCTCCGCCGTGCTCAACCGGTTGAAATGATCGATCACCTTATTCGCTTCGCTCCCCACACTCTTGTGCGCCCTGATAGCCTCCACCAGGCTGCTCGTCCTCCCGTCATGCAGGAAAAAGATGCGCTGTCCCACACCCCAGAGCGGTGCCGTGCGGAACTCATCCGGCCCAGCCGCGCCTTGTGTGATACCGTCAGCCAACCCTGTTCCCATGTGGTGCACCAAAATGTCCGAGAAAAGGTTCACCGGCTGGTTAGATAGCGCCACGCTCGGGCTTGTCGACGACCCGCTCGAAATCTTCTTCCCTGTCGTAAACGATGCCGTGTGGCAATGCACGCATCCTACTTTCGTGAAAACGGCTCGCCCCTTCACGGTCGACGGCGTTTCCGGCGCCGGCGCGGGTGGGGCAAGCATCCTCATAAAATCGGCAAACGCCTCAATGTCGGAGAGCACCGCCGTGTTGGGGTTCGTCCCCGCCGCCGGTGTCGTTGTGAAGTTGCTCGTATCCTCCGGCGTGGCATTGAAGAGACACCCAGGCGTCTCGTCGCGTTCCTGAGGAAACAGTTGGTTCGTAATCCCCATCTCCACGTTGTAGGCCTCGCCCGAAAACATAAGCAACGACTTGTTTTGCGCCTTCCACCCGAAGCGGGTGATCGTCCCGTCGTTGCCGCTGACGTTTGTGTTTCCGCTCAAGTGCGCATTCACGCGCCCCCGGATGCCCAGGGCCGTCTTCGCGGCCGTGTCCGTCTTCCTGTTCGCCAGGATCGCCCCGTCAGGGATCGCCTCAATCAACCCCGCCCCAAAAACCGGCGTCGGGATTCGAAAAATGATGTTCTTATTCCCGCCGTGGCCGCTAAGCGGGTTTCCCGCCGGCAGAAAGTTGAATTGCTTGATATCGCAGCCCACGGCGTCAGCGCGCCCGGTAATAACAAACAGATCGTGCACCTCGCCGTCGTTCGACGCGTCCGGACTCTTTTTGAACCGTGCTTCCCGCACGGGCCCATTCGGCGTGACAAACCACGGCACAATATTCTTTGCACCATTCAGCGTGGCGACTTTGACTTGCGGGTTCTGCGTCGGGCTCGATCCGCCGC
Source organism: Candidatus Acidiferrum sp. (assembly GCA_035313865.1). Classification (GTDB taxonomy): domain Bacteria; phylum Acidobacteriota; class Terriglobia; order Acidiferrales; family UBA7541; genus Acidiferrum. Next base: position 38,398 of record DATFZY010000006.1, on the reverse strand, counting down.
TGGCAGGCTGCGCGTGGCAAGACAAGCACTGATTCGAGTTGAACCGCGGCCCAAGCCCGTTGTTCGCGCCGCCTGTCACAACTTCGATTTCCGCGAACCGCGCCAGCCCATCCTGGAAAAACGCGGTTTCGTCTGCCGTTAACCCATTCAGTGGACCACCAGCACTCGCCGCGCCACCCCGCACCCCAGGGTCCACGGGTCCTTTCCCCGTTTGCCCCAGCGTGCAAACGCACGCAGCTAGAATCAGCGCCGCGGCCACACCAAACCGTTTCATTCGCAACGCTCTCGATTGGATTTTCATGGATGCACCTCCCGGAATTGCTGAGGCTGGGCGTTTCAGTGGCTCTACTCTACCAGTTCCAAACAAGAAAAGTGAGAAGAATTTCTATACTACTATTTTAGTTACCGTGCCCGATAATGAGATCGGCCGCGCCTCACGCGTCCCCGCGAGGATCCAATCTCGCTCGCAGGTCTTCGCCGCGGCGCAGAATAAACGGCGGACGCGGTAAGGGCCGCGATGTGGACTTATAAGTCCATTAGAATAATATTCTTAGCACACTCCCATCACCTAAGCCCCATGTTTTGATATTCTTGCAAAAACAGGCGAGGGGGGAGGGGCCTATCGCGCCGCCGCAAGCCGCCGCATCAGTTCCTGCTTCTTCTCCAGCAGCCCGCGCATCTCCGGCGCAGTTGGGTTCGACTCAATGCTTCGCTGCACATCCGCCAGCTCCCGCTCCGCTTGCCGATGCTGCAACGCCTCGACGCAGCTCACCGCCTCTTCCCAGGTCGGCTCGCTGGCTTCCTCGAAAAGAATCTCGAAGAGCATCCGGCGATCCCGCTCTTCCAGTTGCGCAGCCACTTCGGTTGCTTGAGGCGGCTCGTCGCAAAGCGCCGCGGCAATCAATCCGGCGAACACTTTCTCGGTCTCCAGCCCGTGATGGAGTTGCGCATTCTGCAGCCGCTGCGCCAGCTCGCGCCGAAATCCCTCGGCCTCCGCCAGCATGCGGATGAGCCGCCGCTCTACCGGCTTCGCTGAGCGGCCCACGAGTTCCGGCTGAATCTTCAGCTCGCTGCGCCGCTCCTTCGCTGCTTTGCTCAAAGCCGCGCGGATTACCGGCTCGTCCAGCCGCAACTGCTGCGCGATGCGCGTTGCCCATTCGGAACGCAGAATCGCATTTGGAATTTTTTGCACATAAGGCAAGAGGAAATTCACCGCGCGCTTCTTGCCTTCGCCGGTCGTCAAATCCATCTGCCGCGCCCGCGCGATCAGGTAGTCCACGTAAGGCGGCGAATCCTTAAGCAGCTTTGTATATTCCTCGACTCCTTTTTCGCGGATGAACAAATCCGGATCGGCTTTCTTATCGCCGACAGGCGGCAGCGCCAGCACGCGCACCTCGAAATCCTGCTCCAGCAGCAGCGAGACGGACCGCTCGGTGGCCATTTGCCCCGCGTTGTCAGGATCGTAGTTCACAATCACGCGCTTCGTGAAACGGCTGAGCAGCTTGATCTGCGGCTCCGCAAGACTCGTCCCGCAACACGCCACGACGTTGCTGATGCCGGCTCGCGCCACCGCGATGGCATCCATGTAGCCTTCGACCAGCACAGCAAAATCCGAGCGCCGCAGCGCTTCCTTGGCCCGGTCGAGGTGATAAAGCACGTTGCTCTTCGAGTAGATGGGCGTCTCCGGCGAATTCAGATACTTCGGCATCTCGTCGCCGAGGGCCCGCGCGCCGAACGCCACGATTTTTCCCGATTCATTCGCAATCGGAAACGTAATGCGCCGCCGGAAGCGGTCGAACAAACGTCCGCCTTGCTCGCCGCGCGAGATCAGTCCGGACTCGACCAGCAGCTTCTCGGAATATTTTTGCTTCAAGACGCGCAGCAGAGCATCGCCGTCGCTAGGCGCATAGCCAATGCCGAAGCGATCGATCGTTTTGGTATCAGTGCCGCGATCCTCAAGATAAGCCCTCGCCACTTTTCCTTCGAGCGTCCCGGAAATCTGTTTCGAGAAAAACCCCTGCGCCTCGCGGTGCATCTCGACCAGCGCCGACCGCTGCTGATTTTCCTGACGCTCTTCGGGCGACCGCTCTCTGGGCCGTGGAATCGCAATCCCGCACTTCTCGGCAACGGTTCGCACCGCTTCCGGAAATGGAGACTTCTCCATCTCCATGACAAAATTAAAGACATCGCCGCCCTTGCCGCACCCAAAGCAATAAAAAATCTGTTTGAGCGGCGACACGGTAAACGAAGGCGTTTTTTCTTGGTGAAACGGACACAGTCCGGAAAAATCTTTGCCGGTCTTCTTCAGGCGCACATATTCGCCCACCACGCGAACAATGTCCGCCTGCTGCTTCACCCGGTCCGCAAATGATCCAGCTTCCGCCACGGCTTCATCGAGGATTGTAACTAAACTACAGGGAGGAATATATCCCGGTGGGAATTCGATTAGCCGCGGATACTGGGCGCGCATAGATATAAGCCCATGCTTTCAAGCTACGCCCACGCGCCGATACACTTACCAATTCCCGATAGTCCAGCTTCCGCGATGGCTCGCTACGCTCGCAATTCTACAACCGTGATGGCTTTGCCGCCGTGTTCTTCGGTCTCAAACGAGGTGCGCTGAACCAAGGGATGAGTTCTGAGGAATTCGCCAATGCCCTTGCGCAGGGCGCCGGTACCGTGGCCGTGAATGATGCGGACACGGGTCTGATTTGCAAGCGCGGCTTCGTCGAGATATTTGTCGACGCGCTCTGTCGCTTCTTCTACGCGCATGCCGATTACGTTGATCTCGCTCGAAGCCGCCCCTTCGCCGGGATGCGATGTCACGGTGACATTCGCGCGGCCCATTGGAGGCCGTAGGGGCGGGGCTTGCCCCGCCCCTGTTGCACCGCCGCCGGCTGATTGTTCAATGCCGGTGATTTCGTCCACGGCGACTTTCATGCGGAGTGGGCCGGCTTCAATCTCTGCTGACGAACCATCCAGCCGGCGGAAGATGACCGGCTTGCTGAAGCCGCGCACGCGGATGCGCATGCCGGATTGCAACCGGTCGGCTCTCACCACTTCGGCTGCTGTGGCGCTTACGCCGAGGTCGGCTTGCGAATCCGAAATCGTTTGGACTACCGCGGCGTTCAACTCTTCGCGGGCTTCGCTGCGGATGTCCTGGCCCTTGCGTTTCGCGGTTTTTTCGAGTGAGGCACGCAGTTCGCGCTCTTTTACGGCTTCGATCACGCGCGCAACGTTTTCATCGAAGCGTTTTTGCATATCGGCAAATTGGGCTTCGAGCTCTTTGATGCGCTTTTGCTGGCGTTCGACCCATTCCGTGCGCAGCTTTGCGCGTTCCTGCTCCAGTGAATGCCGCTCTGCCGCCATCTGCTGCTGCATGCGGTCGAGTTCATCGCGGCTGCGGTGCAGGTAAGCGATCAGGTCGGCGGCTTCGCGCGATTCCGGCGTCAGCAAGGACCGCGCCTTCTCAATGATGGAGCCGGCGATTCCCAGCCGCTGGGCAATAGAAATGCCACTCGATCCGCCCGGCACGCCGACCATCAGCCGGTAGGTCGGCCGCAGATTTACCTCGTCGAATTCCACTGCGGCGTTCACAACGCCTGGCGTGGTCGAAGCGTAGGTTTTCAACCGGTCGTGATGCGTGGTTGCGAGCACGATGCAATTCTTGGCGCGAAATTCGTCGAGCAGAGCGACGGCTAGCGCTGCGCCCTCTTCCGGCGCGGTGCCCGTGCCCATTTCGTCGGCCAGCGCGAGCGAACGCGGCGTGGCCAGATCGAGCATCGACTTCAAGTTCAGCATGTGCGCGGAAAACGTCGAAAGATCGGCAGCGATGGATTGTTCGTCGCCGATGTCCACCAGCACACGGTCGAATATAGGAAGCAGGGCGCGCTGCGCTGCTACCGGAATGCCGGATTGCGCGGCCAGCGCAGCGAGGCCCGTCGTTTTCAGAGCAACGGTTTTGCCGCCGGTGTTCGGCCCGCTGATTACCAGGACTTTTTCCGAGCCTCCCAGCGCGAGCGTCATCGGAACGACGGTGCGATTTTCGCGTCGCAGCTTGTCTTCGAGAACCGGATGGCGAACCGAGACGAGCCGCAAATCACCAGCGTCGGAAAACTCCGGCATCGCGGCGTCGAAATCGCGCGCAAAGCGCCCGCGAGCAAACACGCTGTCCATCTCTGCGATGGTCTCCGCCGCAGCGAGTAATGGTTCGCGCGCGATGCGCAAGCGTTCCGTCAGCTCCCACAAAATTCTCGAAATTTCCGCAGCTTCGTCTTCAGCAAACTGCACGAGCTGGTTGTTGACTTCGACGGTCTCAAATGGCTCGAGGAAAACGGTCTGCCCAGTGCCACTCGCTCCGTGTACGACGCCCGGCACGGTCCGGCGATTCTCCGCGCGCACCGGAATCACGAACCGGTCGTTGCGCAGCGTGACGTAATCCTCGCCGGCTTCCGCGTTGCGCAAGCGCAGGATTTGCTTCAGCGTTTTCTGAATCGATTCGCGCGTCTGCGTGATGCTCACGCGAATCCTGCGCAACGCCGCGGACGCGTCGTCGCTGATTTCACCATTTGGCAGCACGCATCGCCGGATCGCCGTTAAAGCTTCACGAAAATCCGCTAAGGAAGCTGCGCGAGAAGAGAGCAACGGAAATTTCGCCTGGTCCTCTTTAAATTGCTCGCGCAACCAGCCTGCGGTATCGAGCAGCGATGCCGCGCCGAGAAATTCCTTCGCTTCCAGAACTGTGCCAGGTCCTTCGATTTTGGCGAGCCACTCCTCGGGATCGGAAAGGCCGCCAAATCCAAGCTCTCCGCCGGTGCGCAACCACTCCCGCGCCTCGCGAATCAACGCGAAGGCGGCTTCGAGGGCGGCGCGGTCCGTGCCAAATTCCAAAGCACCCACTGCGCGGCGTCCGGGCGCGCAAGTAGTCCTCAGCCGCAGCAACTCCCGCAGCTTGTCAAATTCAAGTACGTCTTGCGCCGTTCGTGACATGCCGTTCCCTGTTTAATTCAATCTTTTCTTTAACGGTTTCATTGCTGTTTCGCTCGCTTGTGAACCGGATCGCTCGTGGCTGCTGGTTCGTCAAACTCCTCGATCATCGCGACGCAAAGTGCGTTCAGCGCGTCGGCTGCTTCGTGATTCTTCCCGCCCTGATTGTTGCTGAGGAACGAAAAGATCAGCCGCTTTCCTCCCGGCGTTTCCGCGAAGCCCGAGAGCGTCCTCACGTGCTCGACCGATCCGGTCTTCGCATGAATCCTTCCGGCAGCCACTGTGCTTTTCATGCGGTCCTGTAGGGAACCGTCCTCGCCCGCGACCGGCAACGACGCGTAATACGGCGCAAACCATGGCTGCGCCTGCGCGTACCGAAGCAACGTCACCACTGCGCGCGGCGTGACCAGATCGTGGCGCGACAATCCGGAGCCGTCCGTCTGAATCACGTCGTCCGGCGCGATTCCCACCGTGGCGTAGAAATCCTGCGGCACTTTCAGCATGTCTTCCGGCGTGGCCCACGGACCGTTCTGGCGCGCCGCGGTTCGCAGCAGCATTTCCGTGTGCAGGTTCTGGCTGATTTTGTTAACAAGCTTCACGGAATCACCGAGCGGCACAGACACATGCTCCGCGAGCACGCTACGCGGCGTCGAGTCCGTATCGGGAACGTGAACCGCTCGCATTTTTCCATCGACTTTTACGCCGCGCTCGGCGAGCAGCGCGGCCAGCAATGCCGCGGCGTGTTGGGCCGGCTCTTCGATAGCCAGAACCAGCTTGCGTGGCGAACTTTTTGCCGGCATCGTGCCGCGAACCACCACGAGATTCGCTCCCGGCTCGCGCGTCAGCGTTAAATCCGATTTCACGTCCGCCGCTGACGTGCTCACGTCGTTCTGCAAAATGAAATCCGGCGTCAGAGGAACAACGTTGGCCAGCACTGGATCGCCCGCCCTGTCGCCTGGCGTGAGCGTCACCGCAACGGTGTTGTCGTCCACGACGATCGCGGAGATCGCCGCGCCGTATTCCCACACCATGTCATTAATTTCCCAGCCACTCGGATAGCGTTCGCGCGGGAAGTAGCTGTCGTCTCCGACGATATCGCCAGAAATTTCTCTTATGCCGCGCGCGGCCAAAGCATCCGCCAGCTCCGCGAGGACTTTCTCCGGCGGCCCATCGAACTCTTCTTTCAATTCAAACGGAAATTTGCGATTGGAGAGATTGGGATCGCCGCGCCCTACAAGCAAGACGTCGCCGGATAGTGTTCCCTCGGAAGAAATCGTGCCGCGTGTCTCCAGCGTGGTGTGAAACTTGTAGTCCGGGCCGAGCTTTGCCAGCGCTAGTGCCGTGCTGAAGAGCTTCATGTTCGAAGCCGGCACAAAATAGCCGTCCGCGTTTTTCTCGTAGAGCGTCTTGCCCGTCTGCGCGTCCACAATCAACAGTCCCCAATCGCCTTTGCTCGCGGGCGCGGCGCCCAGCAACTCGTCGGCGCGCTCACCGAAGCGCGCCGCTGCCGGCCGCAAGCGCCCGCGCTCCGCATGTGTTCCATCATGCTTCGTCGCGCAACACAATTGGCCCTGCACTGGATTGGATTGCGGAAGCGCGCGCGGCGCGGCCAAGCTAATGCAGGCCAGTGCCGCCGCGATCCACTTACCGCACGCTGTTCGTAAGCCCATGTTTCCTCTGCTCGTCCATTGCTGCTGTCTGAAAGTATAGTCGAAAGCCGGGGATACATTTCCTCCGCACGGAGCATCTATTCAGATGCGGCGCAGGCGTGGCGCGAAAAATCGAATTGGCATTCACAAACTGAATGTTGCGCCCGGAACCAAGGCGACCTATCATTGACCTGCCCGGCAAATTGAGACGAGGTGAAATTTGATTAAGAGAATGGCTTCCTGTTTGATGGCGCTGGCGATGATTGCGCCGGCGACATGGTCCCAGGATGACAAGAAAGAATCGGACCGGCTGGAAAATTGCGGCACGGTGATGAAGGAAGTGATGGATATCCCCGATGACATCCCGCAGGATCTCATCGACAAGGCCGAGTGCGTCATTATTTATCCCTCGGTGCTGAAGGCGGCGTTCATTGTGGGCGGCAGCTACGGGCGCGGGGCAATGACCTGCCGAACCGGTGAGCACTACACCGGTCCCTGGAGCGCACCAAGCATGATGGCGCTTGAGGGCGGCAGCATTGGTTTTCAGATCGGTGGGCAAGCCACGGATTTTGTCCTGCTGGTAATGAATCCGCGCGGCGCGCATTCCATTCTGAAGAACAAGGTAAAACTCGGAGCTGACGCTTCGGCAGCCGCCGGCCCCAAAGGGCGGACGGCCAACGCTTCGACAGACGTCTCGTTGAGGGCTGAGGTGCTCAGCTATTCGCGCAACCGCGGGCTGTTTGCGGGTGTCTCGCTGGAAGGATCGACGGTACGACCGGACGGTGATGCCAACGAGCGCGTCTATGGGAAAAAGCTCGAGGCTGAGGACATTATCTTTAGGGGGGCGGTCGCGGTTCCTCCACCGGCGCAGAAGTTGATTGCTTACCTCAACCGGAAATCTCCAAGGAACCTGTCCGATCCGAACTCGTTGAAAGAGTAAGCGGTAGCAAAACCAACCAGTTAGCTGAATAAGGCCCCGCTGAAATGGCGGGGCTTTTTGTATGGTAGCAAGATAAAACGAAAGGACTCAGAAAAGCGAGACTCTCGCGGAAAAACTTCAGAAAAGGATCGAATTGGGGTATTAGGCTACAAATCTCGCCTCCCTACACGAAATCTCCCACCCAATCGTTGATGTGAGTGAAGCCCGGTGAAGCCAATGACGAGCGAAGGAGAGAGTGCAGGTTGACTTCTACTCATTTATGACCTATGGTCATTAGTGAACAATAGTCATGCGTTCCAATACTCCATATTCCAGCTCAGACCGACCTCCCTGGCATGAGGCGCGAAGCCGCCGCGAACGCCGCGGCGAGGAAATCCGTGAGCGGCTTTTTCGCGCGGCGCTCGATCTTTTTTCCAAGAAGGGCTTTGCCGAAACGACCGTTGGGGATATCACGGAAGCCGCGGACGTGGGCAAGGGCACTTTTTTCAACTACTTTCCGAGCAAGGATCACATCCTGCTGGCTTTCGGGGACATGCAACTGGCGAAGCTGGAGACGGCAGTGGCGGAAGCTCGGCACAGCGGGCAGCCGATGCCGGAATTTCTGCGCTCGCTGGGCGTGCGCATGACGCAGGAGCCGATTCGCCACCCGGAACTTATTCGGACGCTTCTGCAGGCTTACCTCTCAACGACACCTGTCCGTGAATCGATGCTGGCTTTGCAGAAGCGCGTGCATGAGCTGCACACGGAGATTGTGCGAATCGGGCAGGAGCGCGGGGAGATTCGCACGGATTTGCCGGCGGCGGAAATTGCACACGTGTTCCGGCAGATGGTGTTCGGGACTTTGCTGATGTGGTCGCTTCACGGCGATGCGACTTTGCATCCCCGGATGGAGTCCGCGTTCAACGTGCTGTGGTCGGGGCTGGCGCCGCGCGATACGGGAGCGGCACCGCGTAACTTTGAGAGCTCGCCGACCGTAAATTCATTAGCGGGCATTCCGCTTTTTACTTGTGGAGATTGAGTCATGAAACGTAAGCGTATCGTCATTATTGTTGTGGTTGTGCTGATCCTGGGCGGGACGGCGGTTTACGCCAACTGGTTTGGGCGCGACAACGCGCTGCAAGGATCCGGGACAGTGGAAGCACGCGACATTCGCGTGGGGTCCAAAGTCGGTGGGCGCATCGATAAAATTTTCGTGCGCGAGGGCGACAAGGTGCAGCCGGGGCAGGTGCTCATCACTTTTGATGACAAAGAATTGCAGGCTTCGCTCAACCAGTCGCGAGCAGCAGCGGAAAAAGCGCAGCGCGGTTTTCGGCCGGAGGAGATTGCGGAAGCGCGAGCTTCGGCGGCGCAGGCCAAAGCGGACTACGAGATGCGCAAGAACGGCTATCGTGAAGAGGATATCGCCGCGGCGCAGGCGGATGTCGAACGCGCGGCGGCTGACGAGGTGCGCTCGCGGCTGGATTATCAGCGTTATGAAGCGCTGGCGCAGAAGGATTTAGTTTCGAAGCAGCAGCGCGACACGGCGGAGGCCAATTGGAAGATGGCACTGGCGCAGCAGCAGAATTATCAGCACAAACTGGATGAGCTGAGGCGCGGGTACCGTCCTGAGGAAATTGCTTCGGCTGAAGCGCATTACCTGGAGACGCAGGCGACGCTTGAAAAATTTGAGCGGGGCAATCGCTACGAGGATGTTGATCTGGCGAAGGCGGCATTTTCGTACGACGAAGCACGTTTTCGCGAGCGCCAGGTCGTTGCGCCTTCGGCGGCTACGGTTGAGGTACTGGACGTGCGGCCCGGCGACATCATTTCGCCGAACACGCCGGTGGCGACACTGCTCGAGGCGGATCAAATTTATGTGCGGATTTATATTCCGGAGACGGAATTGGGCCGCGTGCAAGTCGGGCAGAAAGCGGAAGTGCGCGTGGATTCTTTTCCCAAGACGGTTTTTGAGGGAGTGGTCGAGCAGATCAATCAACAGGCGGAATTCTTGCCACGGAACGTGCAGACGCGCGAGGAACGAGTTCATCAGGTGTTTGGGGTGAAAATTCGTATTAACGATCCCGCGGGGCATGTGCTGGCGGGGATGGCTGCGGATGTGAAACTGAAAGCGGGGAATTAGCTAGTGGCTTCTTCTTCGCAGAATCCTGCCGAGGCTTCGATTTCCGCTGAACATCTGGTGCGGCGTTTCGGACACTTCACGGCTGTGAATGACGTGAGTTTTCGCGTGGAGAAGGGCGAAATTTTTGGATTTCTGGGCCCCAACGGCAGCGGGAAGACTACCGTGATCAAAATGCTGACGGGCCTTTTGCCCCTCAGCGGAGGCTCGGCGTGGGTTGAGGGACTCGACGTGCGGACCAGCTCGGAAGAAGTGCGGCTGCGCATCGGCTACATGTCGCAGAATTTCAGCCTCTATCCTGACCTGACGGTCGAGGAAAATTTGCAGTTTTATGGGCGCGTGTATGGGCTGGATGCGGCGCGGCTAAAGCGACGTATCGACGAGACCGTCACGATGAATGGGCTCGGGCCGTATATGACGCGGCTGTCGGCGCAACTCTCCGGCGGGTGGAAGCAGCGGCTGGCGCTGGGATGCGCGATGCTGCATGAGCCGAAACTGCTTTTTCTGGATGAGCCGACCGCGGGGATCGACCCGGTGGCGCGGCGGCAGCTCTGGGATTTGCTGTTTGAACTTTCCGGACATGGGATCACTTTTTTTGTCACCACGCACTACATGGACGAGGCGGAGCGGTGCAGCCACGTGGCCTACATTTATTACGGGAAGCTGATCGCGGATGGAACTCCTAATTCATTGCGCGAGTTGCCGGACGTGCAGCCGGACGGGACTTATCGCGTGGAAATCACTACGCCGGAGGTTACGCGCGCCTTGCGGTTCACGCGCGCGCTTCCAGGCATACGCAGCGCGACGATTTTCGGACAGTCCATACACGCTTTGATTGACGAGCACCTGGAACTCGACAATTTGCGCGGGCAGCTTTCGAAAAACGGCATCGCGGTGGCAGAGATTCGGCCGCTGGCACCCAGCCTGGAAGATGTTTTCGTCGAGCTGACTTACAAGCATCAGGCGCTGCTGGAGGCCGCTCGTGCGTAACGCGTTTCGTGGATTCGAAGCGGTCTTTTATAAGGAGATCCTGCACGTGCGGCGGGACTTTGGGACGCTGTTCTTTTCGTTGATTATTCCGCTGCTGCAGATGGTGCTTCTCGGATTCGGGATTGACACCAACGTCCGAAAGGTGAACACCGTCGTTTTCAACGCAGATGGACGACGCGAAAGCCGGGAGCTGTTGGATCGGCTGAGAAATTCGGACACGTTTCATATCATTCGCTACGTTGAGAGCGATCACGACATGAACGACGCGATTATCAGCGGGAATGCGCGCGTCGGGGTCAAGATCCCGGTGGATTATTCCGACAAGCTGCTTCACGGGCAGAGCGCGCAGGTTCTTGTGCTGATCGATGGTTCGGATTCCACGGTGGCGGGAATCGCGATCAACGTGACGACATCGATTGGGCTGGATGAATCGCTGCGGCGGGTTTTGCCGGATCGGGCGACATTCGCGGTGGATATGCGGCCGCAGCTTCTGTTTAACCCGGATTCTCGGTCGCCAAATTTTTTTCTGCCGGGACTTACGGCGATTTTGCTGCTGAACGTTACGACTTTCTTGACGGCGTTTGCGATTGTTCGGGAAAAGGAGCGGGGCACGCTCGAGCAGCTTTTTGTAACGCCGGTGCAGCCTTATGGGCTTCTGCTTGGCAAGCTGCTGCCTTATTTCGGGATTGGATTCTTTGAGCTGTGCCTCATTCTGACGGCGATGCGGTTTGCGTTCCGGGTGCCTATCCATGGGAGCGTGATTCTGCTGGTGTTTTTGTCGCTGCCGTATATTTTCGTTTCGTTGTCGCTGGGAATACTGATTTCGAGCAAGGCCAATTCGCAGGGCGAGGCGATGCAGCTCGCTTTTCTGACGATATTGCCGAGTATATTTTTTTCGGGATACATTTTTCCGCGGGAAACGATGCCGCTTGTTTTTCGCGTGTTGAGCTATTTTGTTCCGGCGAGTTATTTCATCAACATCACACGCGGCGTGATCCTGCGTGGAGCGACAGTGCAGCATCTATGGATCGACGGGCTGGCGCTTTTTACCATGGGCGCGTTCTTGCTCACCGTAGCGGCGCGGCGGTTCCGCAACAAAGTCATCATGGCTTGAAGTTTGGCGTGCCGGCGTTCTTTTGTGTTTTCGGGCAGCGCGGCGTATTCTGGCTTTTTGCCAAGGCGTCGCGGGAGACGGTGTGAGCTGTCCGATTTGTGAGAAGAGGAAAGCGGCTCGATTTTGCCCGGCTAAGGGCGAGAAGATCTGCGCCGTTTGCTGCGGTACAGAGCGGGAAGTTTCCATCGATTGTCCTTCCGACTGCACTTATTTGATTGCAGCACACCGGTATGAAGACGAGCATCAGCGGGAGTTGCCTTCGGACACGCCGCTTCTTGATGTAAAAGTTTCGCAGGATGTGATTTACGCCGGGCAGAATGAGCTTTCTGGCTTGGCGTTCGCGGCCGCGAAATTTTCTGCCGCGCACCCGGCTACGACCGATGCTGATGTTCTGGCTGCGTTTCAAGCGCTTGCCGAAACTTATAAAACGCTTGGGGCCGGCATTATTTATGAAAAGCCGCCGGATGCGACGCTGCCCCGTGAACTGTATGGGGCGCTCGCGGCGTCGGTGGAAAAATCGAAGAAGGAATCCGCGGAACGGCCTGGTGCCTCACCGTATGCCACGGGTGGTCCAATCAAAAACGCTGAAGTTTTTTCTCTGCTGGTCTTTCTCTACCGCATGGGCTTGCTGCGCACGAACGGCAGGCCTCGCGCGCGGCGTTATATCGAGTTTCTGCGCGGGCAGTTCCCCGCCGCACCTGAACTCAAGCGCGAGGAATCCCGCATCATCGTCCCCTGAGGTCCGCGCCAAACTGGCAAGCGAGCTTTCATGTTTTGGGAACCCAGACGAAATGCTGCGTGTGGCTCTTAATTACCTCGCATTTGTCCACGTCTACATCCTCGTTTAGCCACACGTCGGTTGCTCCCTCGATTCGCGTTGGAGTGAACAAGGTAATTTTTGATGCAAACTTGAACTTGCACCATTTCATTCGATGATTGGCGGCGTTGAAAGGCAAGTGGGACTCACATTTGCCCGCCCAAGTGTCGCCTTGTTGCGAGTAGTCGCAGCGCACAAATGCGCCTTGTTCGACCTGGGACGCAAACTCGGGAGGGAAAACCTTCTTGGCACTGAGATGCTGGCCGTGTTGCATGACGCGATAGAAGATTAAGGAAGTCTTGCTGGTCCAGAATTCAGGGAGATCTGATTGCGCGAGCGCCGCAGAGGCAGATAGAAACAGGAGCGCAATGGGCAAATGGCAAACAGTCACAGACCTCTCCTCTGGCACCGAGGCCATTTCAGCGCAGAGGGCTGCGGATGTCTACTATCGAGATTTAAAATCCGGCGACTCCCAAAAGTTCTATCCCGCGGTGCACGGCCGCAGCTGCTGCAATTGCGTGGTGACGGCACCGGCGTCCCAGCCTAATTTCATTTGGGCGCAGGGCATGGTGTGGCGTTTTTCGTGGGGGCGGCGGGCGTCGAAGGCATACTTTTGCTTTATTCGGGTTACGCGGTCGGCGATCGCTTTTCGGTATTTTTCCGGAGCGTAGGCGTCGTTCGTGTACCACTCTTCGTATTGTTTCGCGAGGCGCGGGAATTTTTCGCGGATGAACGGGAGGAATTGCTTTGCTGACGACGGCATCAGGAAGAGGACGCCTGACCAGAAGCCTTGAGCGCCAGCTTTGTGCGCGGCTTCGGCTACTGCTTCCAGTTCGCCTTCGCGGTCGGTGATTCCGGGGATCAGCGGGGAGGCGGAGACGCCTACGCGAAGGCCTGCATCGCTTAGTTGACGGACGGCTGCAAGGCGTAAATCCGGTCTGGGGGCGCGCGGCTCCAGCAGGCGGGCTAGTCTTGTGCGGAGCGTCGTGATCGTGATGTTCAGCGACAGGTCTGAACGCTCGGCGATGCGCTTGAAGAGATCTATGTCGCGGACGATTTGGTTCGATTTGGTGATTACGGAGATGCTCAGGCCTTCGCGCTTGACCAGTTCTTCAAGGCAGGCGCGGGTTACGCCGTATTCGCGTTCGGCTGGCTGGTAGGGATCTGTTGCCGTGCCAATGGCGATGTGGTCCGGCTTTTCGCCGCCGGAACTTTCTGACTCGTAGGAATATTTGTGAGAGACGTCGTAGGCGAGGAGCGGGCCTGCGTCCTTCTTGACGAAAATCTTGCGCTCGAATTCGCCGCCGTCGAGTTCCATGTATTCGTGGGTGTAGCGGGCATAGCAGTAGAGGCAGCCGAATTCGCAGCCGCGGTAGGGATTGATGGTCCACTCGAAAGGCACGCGCTTGGAATCGCAGCGGTTAAGGATGGATTTTACTGGGAGCAGGAAATACTCGGGGCGCTCCTCGGACTTGCGGCGGGAATCCGCCGGAGGAGAACATGCTGCGAGGCGGGCAATGCCCACCAGCGGTACGGCTTCATTCCGGGCTTGGTCGTCCGCGTGGCTTTCAGGGCCTTGCGGGACCGCCTCTTGCGAGGCCGGCGGGGGGCAATCCGCCGTGGGGCAACCCGAAGTGCTGCCGCCTAAGCCGGGGTTCGCTGGGCTGCCCACATTCGTAATGTGGATAGCGCCCGACGAATCACCGGCCCTTGGTTTTGGGCTTGTCGCATTGGGGCTGACAGGAAAGAGAGATGCCGTGGATTGTCGAACGCGGCGGCGTCGGAAACCAACGGTCCGAGCCGAAGAGGAAAGAACTGGAGACATAGCCCACCTCGAAGCACGACAGGAGTATTTCGCTTTTTGTTCGCTATGTCAAGCACTTTTCGCTTTTTGTTCGTAGAGAGTATGCGTGCGGCGGGTGCATAACTTCTCGGGGCAACCCTACTAGTTGTGTTCATTGTTTGAGTCACCTTGGCGGGGTATGCTGCTTGTTCGGGAGGGTTCGCGTGCCACTGTCCCTGCAAGCACGGTTGGTTCTTGGTGCGTCGGCTGTGCTTTGGATGGCTGGGGTGCGGCTTTGTTATGGCCAGCAGCCGGCTGCACAGCAAAATACGCCGCAGCAGCCCGTCCCGCGACCGGCTTCCGCAAAGGCGGCGATTCCTCAGCAGGCTGGGGGTAAGAAGCCAGGCGCTGGGCCTCCCGCGCCACAATCCACACACTATCCGATACTACTTTTGGTGCAGGGTTTAACGACTACTCCTGCGGCTCAGACAAAACCAGCGGAATCGACTGTTGGGGACCCGGTTGTGGGTGACGAAAAACCCGCCGAAAAGCCAACTGGTGCTGCGTGGAGCGTTCGGATTGGGCTTAAAGGACCGGAAAGGCTTGACCGGGACGGTTATCCCCCGATTCCGCTGGAGCCAGCTGAGGTTGTCCGGGAAGGCACGTCCGATGCATGGACTTATCATGCGAAGGATTTGCAGACAGGCGCGGTAGTGACTGTCCAGATTGCGCGAGGGGGTTGCACTGACGCCGCCTCTGGGACGAAATTCGCCTTCGGCGCCTCCGTGGACCACGCCCAGATTGGCGCCATGCAGGGTTGCGCAAGGGTGGCTACGGAGCTTTTTCCGAAAATCAATAATCAGCCCACCGATGAGGATGACGCCGCCAAGAACAAGTCGGCTCCGCCGACGATAACCAAGTTCAAGGCGCCGGTTGCTGTGGCCTACAATACCGCCGGGGGAAAAACGGTCTTCAAGCGCGGGACGGTCGCGCGAACACTCCCTGGAAAAGACGGCTATCAGCTTTCGCTCTCGCACGACGGAAAGAGGCTGCTGTTTGTTAGGGAACAAGGGGTTACGGAACAAGGGGTTGCGGACCAAGGGGCTGGCGAGCGCACGATTTCGCTATACGAGTGGGGGACGGGTAAAACCACCGAACTGCTTCGCGGACCCGTGCAGCAGCCGTATTGGTCTGGCGACGACACGCGAATTGCATTCTTGAGATCCGACGGAGCGAAATGGCAGATATGGACCATGCCGGCGGACGCTCCAGAAAAGGCCGGGCTGCTCTATCCCAATGAAGTGGTTAGCCTGCAAGGCTGGGCGGATACACGCACTATTCTCGCGGACGATCTACAGACTCTCTATTGGATCGGCGATGACGGGGCCGTGAAGCAAACCCTGCCCAGCGCGGACTTATACGGCAAAGAACAATTTGGGATTTCCAGCGCGAATACGATTCGCATTAGCCCCGTCAATGCTGATCTGCTCATGGTGTCGGCCGAATGGCTGAAGCCTCCGCAAGGAGTGCCTGTCGAGCCACATTCGGGCAAAGGGATGGGGGTTTTTCTTTATGAGATTCGTTCGAAGCGGCGCGTCGTTGTGTGTCCGCTGAATATGTTTTCTGGATATGCGGAATGGTCGCGGGACAGCTTGCAGATTTTCTTTACGGGCTGGGGGGCTCCTGGCGGGCCTTCGACGATTTATAAGATGTTCTGGGATGGGACCAGCCAGACCAAGTATCAGGACGGGTTGAATCTGGTGATCGGGCAATAAGCTTCTGCGCTAGGATTAATGGTGTGCGCAAGCTAAGACAGGAGCGGGTTTTGGTAGGAGTTGCGGCCTGCGTGACACTTTCACTCGCCGCCTGCGCTCTCCGCGCGCGGCAAACGGAGCAGGCCCCATCAGTAGCTCCAAAATCGCACTATAGGGTGGCCTTGCCGCGCCGCCAATACCTATGCGCTGGCGGGGCGAGCATTGTCGTCCTTATCGAGCCCAGCGCGGTGAGGCTTACGTTCAACGGCATAATCCACAACTTGAAGCAGGTCGGACCCGCTTCCCCGTCAAAATTTTCGGATGGGACACTTTTGTGGGCGGTGGATGGGGATACCGGCGTTCTTGAGGAAGTAAGCGAAAAGGACAACCCGAAAAACCTGGCTGAGGGCTGCGTGCTGGAGACCTCCTACCCGCTTGTGGCACCGGCAGTGGCAACCGTGACCGGGACAATCGCCTATCCAGAGGACCTTGTCCTGCCACCGGAAGCGGAGGTTATCGTCGACCTGAAGGACCTTACGCTGGAAGGCGCATCATCGCGGGTAATTGCCGTGTACAAGGCGCGTCTTGGACATAGTAAAAGCCCAGTCCCGTTCAAAGTGACTGCCAACCCGAGTGAGATCGACCCCCATCACAGGTATGGGCTGGAAGCTCGCATTGTGGTTGGAGGCGACGACCGTGCGATCCATGCCGGGTATTACAACGTGCTCACGCATGGTGACCCTACGAAAGTGGATATAGTTTTGGTCGCGACA
Organism: Candidatus Acidiferrum sp.; assembly: GCA_035313865.1. Taxonomy (GTDB): domain Bacteria; phylum Acidobacteriota; class Terriglobia; order Acidiferrales; family UBA7541; genus Acidiferrum. Next base: position 21,476 of record DATFZY010000006.1, on the reverse strand, counting down.
GGCTTGCCAAAAATCTGGAAAAACTGATTTGGGAGGTTGCGGGGCACGGGAGAGCGGCGTTGGCCGATAGGTCGCAACTGTCCTTTTTTGTGGCGGGCTGGCCGTTTGGGCGCGGCGGTATAATCGATGGATGGCGACCCCGCCGCATGTCCAGCCAAACCAAGTCGGCATCCTTATTCTGGATGACGACGACCAGAACCAGGGAGCGGTGCGTCAAATCCTGGATTCAGAAGGTTGGCGGGTAAAGCTGGTACAGGATCCCAGGGTGCTGCTCACTGAGCTGAAGTCTGGGGAATGGTCGCTGGTTATTGCAAACGTGGCGCTCTCCGGGATGGATACCTCCACATTTATCACCCTTCGCGAGCTCGCCGGGGTTTCTTATGACGACGGCGGACGAATACGGGTGCTCTACCTGGTACCTGAATTGACGGGAAGCCAGTTTGTTGGGGCACTGGAGATTGCGCGAGCGCCTTATGTCGTGCGGCCATTTCATTTGCACGATTTTCTGGAGAAGGTGAGCGACCTGCTGGTTGAGGTGAAAGCCATCGAAGGGCCCATCCGCCAGGTTCGACATGAGTTTGGGGCCATACGGAAAAAGAAAAAGCAGGCTGGGCGGTCCAATTCCATGTTTGCGTCAAGAGATTCGTATTCTTATTCGGACGAAGAGATGGCGGAATACGAGAAGCAGGAGAGCGAAAGTTCCAAGACACGAAGGATCAAGCCTCGCGGTGACCTTGGCGGTGCTGACCGCTAGACCTTGAAATCTTTAGAAGAACATTTCCCTTTCGACTTACTATTCCTCTTTTAGTTGCGGCCTTGTGACGCGCGGATTGATAAAACCGAACAGGCAGGAGTGCCTGTTCTACTCTCGCCTTGCTTGACTTCCTTCTCTGCTGGCGGGATGCTACCGCGTCCAAGTTGTCGATGACGGACGGCTGTTACCTGACATAAATGAGGATTCGAATGCGACTTTGCGTTGGTGTTTCTGGTTTAGCGATGCGGTTTGCCTTGCTGGTGGCTGGATCCGTTTGGTTGGGGCTGCCTTCTGCTGCGCAACAATCCGGTTCCGCTACGGCACGCGTTTTCACCGCAACGGATTACCAGCATGCGGAAAAATTCATGGGTTACAACACGCGGCCGCTGGTGTTTCACGACGTGCGCGTGAAGTGGCTGCCTGACGACCGTTTCTGGTATCGAAACGTGGGGCCGGAGGGCAGTGAGTTTGTGCTGTTCGATGCGGCGCATGGGACGCGGCAGCCGGCTTTTGATCATGCGAAATTGGCGGCGGCGCTTTCGGCTGCCGCTGGCGGGACTTATAGCGCGGGGCACCTTCCGTTCATGGCGTTCGACTTTTCTCCTGATGGGCAGGCGATTTCTTTTACCGCGAAGTCCAAAAAATGGATTTGCGATTTGCAGAGGTATCAGTGTGCCGCGGCAGCGGAGCCGGCCAAATCCGGGGGTGGCGGGGAGGCAGAGGAACTCTCGCCGGACGGCAAACGTGCGGCGTTCATTCGGGATTACAACCTTTGGGTGCGCGACGTCGCGACAGGGAAAGAAACGCAACTCACGACGGACGGCGTGAAGGATTTCGGCTACGCCACGGACAACGCGGGTTGGATTCATAGCGAGCGGCCGGTGCTACTGTGGTCGCCGGATTCGCGGAAGATCGCAACGTTTCAACAGGATCAGCGCGGGGTCGGCGAGATGTATCTAGTGGAAACCAAGGTCGGACACCCGGTGCTTCAGGCCTGGAAATATCCGCTGCCCGGGGATGATGTGGTGACCACAATTCAGCGGGTGGTGATCGAAGTGAACGGGCCGAAGGTGATTCGGCTTCAACTTCCGCCTGATCAGCATCGGTCAACGCTTTGCGATGACGTGGAATGCCGGGGAAGCAATTGGGACGACGTGGAATGGAGCGCAGATGGCGCACATCTCGCGTTTGTTTCGACCTCGCGCGACCATAAACACGAGCAGTTGCGTGTGGCGGATGCCGATAACGGAGCGGTTCGCGACATTTTCGATGAGACGTCTGCTACGCAATACGAATCCGGTTGGGGTCGTGTGAACTGGCGCTATCTGCCTGGCTCGAATGAGATTATCTGGTTTTCCGAGCGGGACGGTTGGGGGCATCTTTATCTTTACGACCTCTCGAGCGGCAAGTTGAAGAACCAGATTACTTCGGGCGATTGGGTGGTCACCCAGTTGTTGCGCGCGGATGAGAAGAACCGTTTGCTCTACTTTCTGGCCGGAGGGCACGAGAAAGGGCGGAATCCCTACTTTGCGCATCTTTACCGGATTGGATTTGACGGCAAAAATCTCACGTTGCTGACTCCCGAAGACGGCAATCACGAGGTCAGCTTTTCTGTTTCGGGAAAGTTCTTTTTCGACAGCTACTCGAAACCGGATATACCGGGCGTCAGTGTACTTCGCGACGAAAATGGGAAGCTGATTTCTGCCGTCGAAAAGGCGGACATATCAAAGTTGATTGCGAGCGGGTGGCATCCTCCGGTTCCCATTACCGTCAAAGCGCGGGATGGCGTGACGGATTTATATGGGTTGATGTTCAAGCCGACGACACTCGATAGTTCCAAGAAATATCCGATCATCAACCAAATTTATCCCGGGCCGCAGGGCGGCAGCGTGGGGAGCTGGTCGTTTTCGCCGGCGCGGGGGGATGCGCAGCCGCTCGCGGAGCTTGGATTCGTCGTGGTGCAGATTGAGGGCATGGGCAATCCATTGAGGTCCAAGAAATTCCACGACTTTTATTACGGAAACATGGGTGACAACACACTGCCCGACCAAATTGTGGGGATGAAAGAGCTGGCGCAGAAATATTCGTGGATTGATATTGATCGCGTGGGGGTTTGGGGCCACTCGGGCGGAGGCTACGCCACGGCCGACGCTATGTTCCGCTACCCCGATTTCTTCAAAGTGGGCATTTCCGAATCGGGTAACCACGACAATCGCGAGTATGAGGACGACTGGGGGGAGCGCTATCAGGGACTGCTAGTGAAGAACGCTGATGGCACTGGCAACTATGATGACCAGGCCAACCAGAATCTTGCAAAAAATCTCAAGGGGCACCTGCTGCTAGCGCACGGGACGCTCGATGACAACGTTCCGCCTTACAACACCTTGCTGGTCGTGGATGCGCTGATCAAGGCCAACAAGGACTTCGACCTTTTGCTGATTCCCAACCAGCATCATGGGTATGGCAGCGCGACTCTTTACATGACGCGGCGGCGGTGGGATTACTTTGTGCGGTATTTGCTGGGTGGGGAGCCTCCGCACGAGTACGAGCTGCGGCCGCCAGCTCCGCCAAATCGGTAGCGTTCGCGCTTTCCGATTAGGGCATCGTTGTTCAAGAGACGCGCTAGCCAGGATATCCTGCCATAGAGGTCAGATATGCGCGCTCGAACAAAGTCTCTCGTCCACAAACAATCTCTGCTCGACTGTGTGAAAATCCGCCTCGGTCAAGAGATTTTGGGAGCCAAAACGGAGAACGAAACTATTGAACACGCCCTGGATGCGGTGATTGCCGAACATGAACGCGGGCGTCTAGCTGTTCAAGCGAACGAACGCTTTATCAAGAGCGGAATCCGGATAAAGGACGTCTTTGGCAAATTGGCAAGCTAGCTCCGGGAAAATGCTGATTACTTTTTCTCGTAGGACGAAGGGTGGCACTTTGCGAGGGCGGCACGGCCCTTTTCTTCATCGAGGATTTCCAGCGCGTTTTCGGCTTTGAGGATGCCCATTTTTACGTGCTGCTGGACGAAGTAGATCTTGCCGGCTTCGGCGTTGAGGATAACCTTGGCGTCATTTTCCGCCTGCGAGCAGAGCTGCCGCGTGCCGGGAGCGACGGCGAAAATGAAATAGTTATCGCCCCGGTTCACTCCCACCCATTTGCCATCCACGGCAAATTTGGTCTGAACCTTGTTTCCCAACATAGTTGGGCGAACAACAACGACTACCGCCTTGTCCGCGACGACTTGAGGCTCCGGATGGGAATTCTTGTCCGTGCTCGTTTTGAATTTTTCGGAGTCGGGACCGCAAGCAGGCCCTCCCGTAGTGTCCACCTGTGCGTAGGCTGTGGCCGGAAGAAAAAGAGCCAGAGCAAAACACCCGAATAAGAATGATCGCATGGCCCCTCCAGGAAGAAATGCCGTTTGCAGGAATGGTAACAGGAAGAGGGCGTGCAGCGACTAGTTTTTCGGGTCTACGGAATTCGAACGGTTTTCTTGCAAGAAAATTTGGACGCCTCGTTCTAAGGCTGAGCCGCGTGTTTGTTTGCGGATTCGGGTGAAGGAGGCGTTTATGGATCGCAAGGTATTGGGTGCTGTTTTGGGAGGGCTGTTTGGATTTGGGGCATTGGGTGGGTTGGCGGTGATTGGGGCTTCGCCCAATCCTGTGCCTGGGGGCACGGAGGGAAACTGGCGTTTGCTGGATCCGGTGACTTACGAGAACATCACGATTTTTCCGGTGGTGAGTTCTTCGGGGCAGGATACCTCGGCATTTCTTACGTTGGACGAGGGGCTTTCGAGTGGAGAGGTGATTGTCAGCGAGCAGGGGGCGGCGGGGTTGGCACGGTCGCGCGATGGCCGGCCGATTCCTTTGCCGCAGAGTAGTAGCGGCGCGAGCGTCAACCAGCTCGTTCTGATCAATCGGAGCAAGCGGCCCTTGCTGCTGTTGGCTGGGGAGCTAGTCAGCGGAGGGAAGCAGGACCGGATTATCGGGAAGGACCGGATTGTGCCTGCGGGGTCGGAACCCTTGCCGCTGGATGTGTTTTGCGTGGAGCACGGGCGGTGGACGGGAAGCAGCGCGCAGTTTACGAATTCCAAGACGATCGTGCATCCGAGCGTGCGCGAGCAGGCGGCTGTGGGGCAGAACCAGAGCGAGGTTTGGGATGCGGTTACATCCGGAAGCACGGCCAGAGCGGGAGGGGCGAGCCACAGTGCCGCAGGGACGCCTGCGCCTGCCGCGCCACCCGCGCTCAGTTCGGAACGCATTCAATCGACCATAGCCAGCAACGCTCCAACGCAGTCCTACAACAAGATTTATAAGGAGAGCCGCGCGGGGGCTTCCGTGGATGATTTTGTTACGGAATTGCAGAGGCGGTTTAACCGGGCGACGGCGGGGTTGAAGGGAGAGCGAGTGGTCGGCGTGGTAGTGGCGTACGGCGGGGACGTGGCCTGGAGCGATATTTTTGCGTCGAACGAGATGTTTGACCAGTATTGGGGCAAGCTGCTGCGGAGCTATGCCGTGGAGGCGCTGGCGCGGCCAACTTACCGGGAGACGGCGGCGATTACGGATGCGCGGGAGTTTTTGCGGAATTTGAATGGGCGGGAAGTTGTGGAGAGCGAGCCCGGCGTTTACCGGTGGCGGGAGATTACGGAGGGGAGGTTATCGCTGATTGAGCTGGAGTCTGTTCAGCCTAAGGCAATGACTTTGCACCGGTTGTTATTGCATCGGACTAGCTAGAGAGAAGAGTTCAACCCGCGGAGCTGGTGCCGATTGGGCCGCAGCACTGCTGCGCCCTACAACGGATTGATCGCGCGGCGGACTTGGCTTTTGTCGGGAGTTTGAGTTAGCAGGTCCACAACTTTGGCGCTCCAGGTCGGATGCTGGAGATTCGGAGCGATTTCGGCTAGCGGGACCAGGACGAAGCGGCGTTGGAGCATGCGCGGGTGGGGGATTTGCAGCGCGGACGTATCGATGGTCTCCTGGCCGTGGAGAAGAATGTCCAGGTCGATTTTGCGCGGGCCTCTGGCGAACTCTTTTTTGCTGCCCATTTGCGATTCGATGGATTGGAGGACTCGCAGGAGTGCGGGTGCTTCCAGTTGTGTTTCCGCTTCCACCACACAGTTCAAAAACCACGTTTGATCGAGATAATCCACCGGTTCGGTTTCATAAAACGAGGACACTTGTTTGATGTGCAGGTTGTCGCGATGAAGAGACGCGATTGCTGCGCGGAGATTGGCGTCGCGGTCGCCGATGTTTGAACCTAGAGATAAATAAGTGGTGACCATCGGCGGGTCTGGTGTGCGCATTTCAGTTCCTATGAATCTGAAGAGACTGTAGATGGTGTGGTGTTGGGAATCAACAGCAGCAGCGGGCGCATGCACCGAGACGGGAATATTTGGAAACAAGGGAGTTTCTCGAACGTCGGGATAGGGAGAAAGAGTGCGGCATGGGTGTCACTCGTGGCCGCTTCAGGAGTGTCTGTGCTACTTCGGGGGAACAAATGGTGGGCGGGGTGCGTACATTTTGACGAAGACGGCGTGTGTCGAACGTGAAGCAACTGTGTTCCCGGGAGGGTTGCAATGATGAGCTTCTGGCAGGATGTGCGGTTCGGGTTGCGGGTTTTGTTGAAGAACCCCGGATTTGCTGCGATTGCGGTGTTGACGCTGGCGCTGGGAATTGGGGCCAATACGGCGCTGTTTTCGGTGGTCAACGGAGTGCTGCTGAATCCGCTGCCGTTTCCGGAACCGGATAAGCTTGTTGAGGTTTACGCCAAGACGCCATCTTTTGAAGAGAGCTCGATCAGCTATCCCAATTTTCTTGACTGGCAGAAGGACAATCACTCGTTTTCGGCGCTGGGGGCGTTCCGGAGTGAGGAGTGCAACATGACCGGGGTGGGCGAGCCGGAGCGGTTGCATGGGCACATGGTTTCGGCGGATTTTCTGACGGCGCTGGGAATCCAGCCGAAGCTGGGGCGGAACATACTGCCGGAAGAAGACCAGGCCGGCGGTGCTCCGGTGGCGATGCTGGGCGACGGGCTGTGGAAGCGAAAGTTCGGAGAGTCGCCGGAAGTGCTGGGTAAAAGCATCACGCTGAATGGGAAGGCGTATACGGTTGTTGGAGTGGCGCAGGCGCAGATCACGGGGATAAGTCCTTCGGATGTTTATGTGCCGATCGGACAGTGGACAGACTCGACGTTTCTGAATCGGGCGATCAGCATGGGAACGTTCGCAGTGGGGCGACTGAAGCCGGGAGTGAATATCGAACAAGCGGGGGCGGATATGGATTCCATTGCGCGGAATCTTGCAGCAGCTTATCCGGAGACGAACAAAAGCACGGGAATTGGAATGGTGCCGTTGAAGACGGAAGTGGTTGGCGCCGTGAAGGGAATTTTGCTGGTGCTGCTGGGCGCGGTGAGTTTTGTGCTGCTGATTGCGTGCGCGAATGTAGCGAACCTGTTGCTGGCTCGGGCGACGGGGCGTTCACGAGAGTTTGCGATACGGTCGGCGCTGGGAGCGAGCCCAGGGCGGGTGATTCGGCAGCTTTTGACCGAGAGCGTGATGCTCGGAGTTGCCGGGGGTGGCATTGGGTTGCTGCTGGCAAAGTGGGGCACGGGGGCGATTCTCGCGGCGCTGCCGGAGACTTTGCCGCGAGCTGAGGAAATAGGGCTGGATGGACATGTGCTTTTCTTCACTTTGGGAATTTCCCTTCTGACGGGGATCGTGTTCGGACTTGTGCCTGCGCTGAAGGCGATGCGGCCGGATATGCACGAAACGTTGAAGGAAGGCGGGCGTGGATCGAGCGGGGCGCGGCACCGGACGCAGAGCGTGTTTGTGGCAGTGGAGATGGCGATGGCTGTGGTGCTGCTGATTGGCGCGGGGCTGATGATACGCAGCCTTGCGGCACTTTGGAGCATCAATCCGGGCTTCGATGCCAAGAATGTGCTGGCGTTCAGCATCTCGACGACCTCCGATCCGAATGTCACGGCGGAACAATTGCGAAGCAAATACCGGCAGGGATTGAGCCAGATGGAAAGGGTGCCAGGCGTCGAAGCGGTTTCCGTGATCGGCGGCTCACTGCCGATGACCGGTGATTCAGAAGTTCCATTCTGGCTCGAGGGCCACCCGAAACCCGCGAGTGCGCAGGAGATGCCCTTTGCGCTGATGTATCTTGTGGCGCCGAGCTACCACAAAGTCATGCGGATTCCCGTGGAGCGGGGCCGCAGCCTGAGTGAGCGCGATGACGAGCACGCGCCGCTGGTGGCGCTGATTGATGCGAGCTTCGCTCACCAATATTTTCCGAACGAGGATCCGGTGGGAAAGCGCCTGAACCTGGCGTTGCTTGATGTGCAAGTGGAAATTGCGGGAGTGGTGGGCCACGTGGAGCATTGGGGCCTGGGCTCGAAGGGCCACGATAATGAGCAGGCACAGATTTATCTTTCGGTTTGGCAGGTGCCTGACAGGTTCTGGCCGCTCTTCGCAAATGGCTCACAGTACGCCGCGCGTACGGCGGGTTCACCGCTGGGGATGGCGAGCGCCATTCGCGAAGCAGCGGGAAGAGTCGATAGCAGCGCGGTGGTATACGAAGTGAGGCCGATGGTGGACATCGTGGCGCGGTCGGTCGCGACGCAGCGGCTGGCGATGATTCTGTTGAGCGTATTTTCAGCGATTGCGCTGGTGCTTTCCGCGATTGGGATTTATGGCGTGATTTCCTACCTGGCGGGGCAGCGCACGCATGAGATTGGCGTGCGCATGGCGTTGGGAGCTTCGAGTGCGGATGTGCTGCGCATGGTGCTGGGAGAAGGGATGCGGATCACGCTGGTGGGCGTGGGCATCGGGATTGTTGCCGCGCTGGGATTGACTCGACTGATTACGAAAATTATTTATGGAGTAGGAGCGACGGACCCGATTACGTTTGGGGGCGTGGCTGTTCTGCTCACGGGCGTCGCGCTTCTGGCGTGCTATATTCCGGCGCGGCGGGCCATGCGCGTGGATCCAATCATCGCCTTGCGCTACGAGTGACAGATGGAGCTGAACAAGTTGAATTAGCTCGCGTCACTTCGCACTTCGCGAATCAGTCGCAGTGAATTTCGCGGAGACGGCCGGTCTTCACGTCGTAGACAAAACCGCGGACGGCGACTTCCTGGGGAACCCAGGGGTGCGTGCGCAACTTTTGCAATTGCTGGCGGACATTTTCATCGACATTCTGGAAGGCGTGGAAAACTGCGGGAGAGACGGCTGCGATTCCTGTGCGGTCCTGGATTCGCTTGCGCAAATCGTGTTCGGTGGTTTGCATCAGGCCGCAATCGGTGTGATTGATGATCATGAATTCCTGCGTGTCTAGCAGGTAATGCGACACGAGGAGCGAGCGCAGGCTGTCCTCGGTAACGATGCCACCGGCGTTGCGGATGATGTGGGCATCGCCGGTTTTCAGGCCCAGGGTGCGAATCGCGAGCCGCGTATCCATACAAGTCAGGATAGCGAGGTGACGCTCCGGGCGCGGCGTGAGCCTGCGCAGTTCGTGAGTACGGGCGTAGACTTCGTTTGCTTGGAGAACTTCGTCAATGACGCTCATGGCCGAAATAGTCTAGCAGGGTCGGCTGTCGCAACCGAATCTGTCCCGATGGAAAGAATTAAAAAAAACGAAGGAGCGCTTAGAAAAGGCGGGGCTGGCGCTTGGGTAGTTCTTTGCCGAAATATTCGTAGGCGCGGGCTGTGGCTACGCGGCCGCGCGGGGTGCGGTCAATCATTCCTATTTGCATGAGGTAGGGCTCGTACATTTCCTCGATGGCGTCTTCCTCCTCGGAAAGGGCCGCGGCGAGCGTGCCCAGACCTACGGGTCCGCCAGCGTATTTATCGAGAAGCGCGAGCATGAGGTTGCGGTCCACTTCGTCGAGGCCGCTTTCGTCCACGCCGAGCATGGAGAGAGCTTCTTGCGCGACGGCGCGGGTGATGCGGCCTGCGGCGCGGACTTCTGCAAAATCGCGTGAACGGCGGAGCAAGCGGTTGGCGATGCGCGGTGTGCCTCGGCAGCGGCGGGCGATTTCTTCCGCGCCGCCGTCGTCCATCAGGATATTCAGAATTTTTGCGGAACGATGAATGATAATGAGCAGGTCTTCCGGCTCGTAGAAATCCAGGCGATGGACAATACCGAAACGCGAGCGCAGAGGCGCGGTGATCAGTCCGGCGCGCGTGGTGGCGCCGATTAGGGTGAAGTGTCCAAGTTGCAGTGGATGGACGCGCGCCCCGGGGCCCTGGCCGATAATTAGATCGAGGCGAAAATCCTCCATTGCCGGATAGAGGACTTCTTCAACGGCGGGTTGCAGGCGGTGGATTTCGTCGAGAAAGAAAACTTCCTTGCCTTCAAGGGAGGTGAGGATGGCGGTCAGGTCGCCCTTGCGCTCAAGCAAGGGGCCTGCGCTGGTCTTGATGGGGACCTGGAGTTCGTTGGCGATGATTTGGGCCAGCGTGGTTTTCCCGAGACCCGGTGGACCATAGAGTAAGACATGATCAAGGGCTTCGCCGCGGCTGCGCGCGGCTTCTATGGCAATGGAGATGTTTTCCTTGACGCGTTTTTGGCCGATGTACTCGTCGAGGCGTTTGGGGCGGACGCTGGCCTCGATGCGGGCGTCCTCGTCGTAGGGTGCGCCGGAGACGATTCTTTCCTGTGGTTTTTGCGGCATCATTCGTCTTGCGGTTCCATCCGGCATTAAATCAATTCTTTCTTCAGACGGGCACGGCATGCCGTGCCCCTACTCAAGCTGCGCCTTTGGCGGAGCGCCCTTTGGGCGCAGCCAATGATTGCAGCGTCGCACGCAGCAATTTATCGAAATTTGTCGAGCCGGCTTCGCGCTTCGCTTCCGCGACTGCGGATTCTGCGGCTCGCGAGTCGTAGCCCAGATTGACTAGCGCCGAAATCACGTCCGCTTCGGCACCCGCTGGCGAGGAAGCGACGGGTTTTTCGGCATGCAGCGTGATGGCCTCGAGCTTGTCCTTCAACTCCACGACCATGCGCTCGGCAGTTTTACGGCCCACACCCGGAATTTTCGTGAGACGGCCGAGATCGTTGCCGCGGATCGCGGGAACCAATTCTTCGACACTCATACCGGAGAGAATTTTAAGGGCAAGCGTGGGACCCACACCTGAGGCGGAGAGAAGCATCTCGAAGAGATGTTTTTCGCGGGAAGAAACGAAGCCGTAAAGGGCGAGAGCGTCTTCCCGAACGTGCGTGTGGATGAGCAAAGTGACTTCCGTATGGAGTTCGCCGAGCGCGGCATAACTGGAAAGCGGAACCTGGACGAGATAGCCCACGCCGCCGACATCCACAAGGACTTGATTTGTGCGTTTTTCGGCGAGGCGACCGCGAAGCTGGCCAATCATGGAACGCCAGTATTGCCGCCTTTTCTTCGCCTGTCAACGAGCGCGAGGGATAGGGGATAGGAGAGAGTGAAACTAACTGGCAGCGGCGGCTGACGGTGCGGGCCGGTAATGGCCGGGGACGGCTCGAAGGGCGATGGCGAGGCGATTCCAGGCGTTAATGGTGCTCGCGACGAAAGTGAGATCCACGACTTCTTTTTCGCTGAAGTACTTGCGAACTTCCTCATAGACGGAGTCGGGCACATGCGTTTGGGAGACAAGAGTGACGGCTTCCACCCAAGCAAGGGCGGCGCGCTCGCGATCGGTATAGAAAGGCGTTTCGCGCCAGGCATCGAGTTCGTAGAGGCGCTGTTCGGTTTCGCCGAGCGCGCGAGCGTCTTTCGAGTGCATATCAATGCAAAAGGCACAGCCATTGATTTGAGAGGCGCGCATTTTGAGGAGATGAATGAGGCCGTGATCGAGACCGCATTCGTCGAGATATTTTTCGAGCGCGTACATTGCTTTCTGAGCGTCCTGCGCGTGTCTTCTCGCGTCAATTCTGGGTTCCATGATGTTTTCCTTCCTTCTGTGCCACTGCAACTCAGTTTAGACGCCATGCGGTTTCCCGGCATGGCGTCGCGCTACTCAGCAACTCAAAAACTTGTCTCCGGAATGGATGCTGCAAAACGCGGAGAAGATATGATCTTGCATGAAAAATCCGTGGAAGTTACCTGCCAGATTGGCGGAGCTAGCGGCGAGCGCGGTCTTTGCGCACGGCTTCATCAATGAGGGCGTCAAGTTCGTTGCGGGTAAGAGAAACGTGATCGCGCGAGGAGTCGCCGCTGTCACTCGTTTCCGGTAGCTCGGCGCCACCACCGGCCGGCGGGGTGACGAAATACCTGGCGCGCGCAGCCATTAGCTTGGCGACTTCGCGACTGGAGAGAAGGACCGGGTCGCCCGCAAGTTCCGCGGAGAGAAGGATTTTCGCAAAGTGCTCGATGGTCTCCATGCGGAAGAATGCGGTCAGAAGATCCGGGCCACAAGTGACCGCGCCGTGATTGGCCAATAGGAGCGCGTCGTAGTGCGGAACGAAGGGCTCGAGGGCAGCGCTAAGCTCCGGAGTTCCTGGCGTGGCGTAGCGCACGAGAGGAATCTGCCCTAGACCGATGATAACTTCGGGGAGAAGAGCTTGATCCAAGGCGCGGCCTGCAGCGGCAAAACCGGTTGCGGTAGGAGGATGAGCGTGGCAGATCGCGTTGACGTCCGGGCGCATGGAGTAGAACAGCAGATGCATGGCGAGCTCGGAAGAAAATTTGCGCTCACCGGCGAGCTGGCGGCCTTCCAGATTGGTCACCACCAGATCCCGCGGTTCAAGCATCCCCTTATTCATGCAGGTGGGGGTGGTGAGGATGCGGCCCTCGTCGAGGCGGACGGAGATGTTCCCTTCACAAGCGACGATGAAGCCACGGTCGTACATCCATTTGCCAGCCGTGCAGATTTCACGGCGGTGCTGCTCTTCGGTCTTCCGATGGCTGGGGCCGAGCAAGTTGGTGTTCACAGCGCGCAATCCTTCCCTGCCCGGAACTTAATCCGAGCCGGCTCCCTGCCCCCCCAGAAGACCTGCTACCCAAACGACTCGGCGGGAAACCCGGCGCGCACTCTATCACACTAAGCGTAGATTCCGCGCAACTTTAGAGCGCTGGCCACGCGGTCAATCGCGAGCATGTACGCGGCGATGCGGTTGTTGACTTTGTGCGCTTCGGCATAACGCACCACTTCGTCAAAGGCGTTTTCCATTACGTCGAGGAGGCGTTCGTTGACTTCGCTCTCGCGCCAGAAGAAGCCCTGGCGGTCCTGAACCCACTCGAAATAGCTGACGGTGACGCCGCCGGCATTGCCAAGAATGTCGGGGACGGTGAAGATGCCCTTGGCATCCACGATGGCGTCGGCCTGCCACGTTGTGGGGCCGTTTGCGCCTTCGCAGAGAATGCGTGCCTGAACCTGGTGAGCGTTCTGCTCGGTGATCTGATTCTCGATAGCGGCAGGGATGGCGATTTCGCATGGCTGAAAGAGAACGTCGCGCGCGGACATCTTCGTGCCGCCACCCGGGAAATCCGGCAACGGTTTTTTCTGCGTGTAAACCCAGTCGATCACTTTGGGAACATCGAATCCCTTCTCGTTGTAGAGGGCGCCACCGATATCGGCCAAGCCAACGATTTTGTAGCCCGCTTGTTGCATGAGCTGCGCGGCGAGCGACCCCACGTTGCCAAAACCTTGAACGACGACACGGCAACCTTCTTTCTTGATGCCAAGTTTCGCGAGCGCTTTGTCGCAGCAAATCATGACGCCGCGACCGGTGGCTTCTCTTCGTCCGGCCGACCCGCCAAGCTCGATGGGTTTGCCGGTCACGACCGCCGTAGTCGCTTCTCCCACGTGCATGGAGTATGTGTCCATCACCCAGGCCATGGTCTGCTCGCCAGTGCCGATATCCGGAGCCGGAATGTCGCGTTCGGGACCGAGCCAGTCAGCAAGTTCCGCTGTATATCGCCGCGTGAGTCGTTCCGTTTCTCCCCGGGACAACTTGCGAGGGTCGCAAATGATGCCGCCTTTTGCGCCGCCGAAGGGGATATTGACGACCGCGCACTTCCAGGTCATCCAGGTCGCGAGCGCGCGGACCTCATCGAGAGAGACATCGGGGGCGAATCGAATGCCACCCTTGCCGGGGCCGCGGACCGTAGAATGCAAAACTCGATATCCGGTGAAGACTTCCAATTGGCCGTTGTCCATCCCGACCGGAATGTAAAGGGTGATCTCTTTTTTAGGATGTTTCAGGTACCGGTAGAGCCCTTGCTCTAGTCCCAGTTTGCTGGCGGCGACTTCAAAACGCGCTTCGGCGTTCTGGTAAACATTCATCTCTTCCGGTACGGGCGCTTGCGACATGCAGAATTCTCCTTAGAGGCGACGACAGCATCGGGGTACAGGCTCAATTCGCACTTCGGCCCGCAAGGGAAACGCAGGACCGAGTTGCAGGCCAAAAGTGATCGGTGGCGGGCTACCCCATCGCATGGAACTGCTACTGACCGACCCGCCGGAATCGCCTTTTTGGCCGGGCCGCCAGTATACGAACCTGCAAGTCTGGCTGCAAGCGAGAGGGAAAGTCTCGGGTCGGCAGAGAATAATCGCCTTCGTCTGACGAGAATCGGTTGATTTAGGAAAGATATTTAAGAGTCTTTTCGATGAGGTCGGCAGTTCCCTGGTGGGGATCGCCCGGGCTGTCAAACTCCATGGAGCAGTAGCCCTTGTAGTTGCTCTTTTTGAGGATGCCGAAGGTTCTTGCCATGTCCACGTGAACCAGCTGTCCTTTTTCGTCAGCCTCCATGGCTTTAATGTGACAAATGCTGTAAGCGTGCCCGAACATGCCCTCGATTCCCTTGTAGGCGTATTCCGCTTTGCCGGTCATCAGAGAATTTGCAAAATCCGGATTCGAGTGCAGCCAGGGATTATTCACCTTCTCGATGACCTTAACAACGAAGAAAGGATCTTCGCTGACCGGATTGTCGTTTTCGAGGTTGACGAGAATATTCTTCGCCGCGGCGTATTCCACAACGCGCGTGAGACTGTCCGCGGCGCGATCGACGTCAGGCTTGGAATCTTTAGCAGGCGGCATGTTGGTGCGCACGCTTGGTGAACCGACAACTGCCGCGGCATCGATCCACTGTTTGCTGAAGGCGATGCCTTTTTCGCGCTCGGCTTTATCCAGGGCGAAGGGGCTGTGTTCGCCGTCGACAGCAATGTTGACAATCGCTCCGCTTGCTTTTTCCACGGAGGAGCGAAGTTCAGCAAGATATTTGGCGTCGAGGGAGAGGAAATGCTCGCTCCAAGGTTCGATTTTGTTGATGTTGAATTTCGCTTTGACGTGAGGCAGAAACTCTTTCAGATCCATCTTGGGAGCCGCGGAATTGCTGTTCTTGTCGTGGGCGCCGGCGATGAAATCCCGAAACGGGTAGGAAGCGATGGCAATGCGTTCCCGCGGCACAGTAGGGAATTGCAGGTTGGGAACTGAGACTGCGGCGAGGGCGCTCTTCAGACCCGGCCAAACAAGGGCCGTGGCCGCCGTAGCAGCAGACTGCGCCAGAAACTGTCTTCGCGTGGTTTGCATCAAAGCCGCGACAGTCTAGCAGATTCATCTTTGTGGCGCTATGAAGGGTCGCCTCCACTTAAAGTGCCTCCCGGGCGCACGAAATGAATCGCGTGCCCGCGCCGCGTTCGATTTGCTCTGCTATAATCCGGGCAATTTTTGCGGGACGCGGACTCTTCGGAGGCAAATCATGCATCGAGGTCGGATTGCTGCACTCGGCATTCTGTTCTTTTTTGTGGCGGGAGTAGCTTACGGGCAATCGCCTGGCGATTTGCTCTCCAATCTGACGAAGCCCCACGATTACAACCTGAAGCGCATCTCGAGTTACGACCGCACCGGTGGTAATGATGACTATCGGCCTCTTCCGCCCGGGGAAACACTCACTTTACTGGATGAGGCGGGGCCGGGCGAGATTTCACACGTCTGGATTACCATCTCCAGCGATGAGCGATTTCACCTGAAAAAAATGGTGCTGCGCATGTATTGGGATGGCGAAGCTTCGCCGAGCGTGGAAGCTCCCGTCGGCGATTTTTTCGGACTCGGGATGGGCGAATATTTTCTCTACCAGTCCGTGCCGCTCTCGGTCGGAGGCGACAAAGCGCTGAACTGTTTTTTCCCTATGCCATTCCAAAAGCACGCGCGCATCACGCTGACGAACGAAGGCCGCCAGAGAGCCGAAGCCGTTTACTGGAACATTGATCTGCGCGCGTACAAATCCGCGCTGCCCACGGATACGCTCTATTTTCACGCGCAGTACCACCAAGCCACTCCCAACAAAGCGATCCCAGGCAATAAGTTCAATCTCGATGGCAAGGACAACTACGTCTGGCTGGAAGCCACGGGGCGCGGGCACTTCGCGGGAGTCACCATGTCCGTGCTTGAGAATCAGGACGGCTGGTGGGGCGAAGGCGATGACATGTTTTTTGTGGATGGCGAGAAGCTGCCGTCCATCAACGGAACCGGCTCGGAAGATTATTTTCTGGGAGCCTGGGATTTTGGCGGCAAGCCTTTTGCGTACAGCTTATTCGGCGCGCCCATCGTCGGCGCGGAACTCGAGGGCGGGCGCTGGTCGGTTTATCGGTTCCATCTGGACTCGCCGATTCCGTTTACAAAGTCTCTGCGCGCCACCATCGAGCACGGCCACGCCAACGATCGCGGCGACAATTTTTATTCCGTGGCGTACTGGTATCAGTCGGAACCTCACGGGGCTTTTCCTGTACTGCCCTCCGCGGAAATGCGGTTGCCGCACGTGCTTCCTGTCAGCAGCACTCAAAAATGAGACGGATGTGCAGGTTGACGGATGGAGAAGAACTAACCGCCCACACGCGGCCATTGCCTCTGAGCTAAGAAAAAACTACTGAGTGCGAAACTGCACCGTAACCGTCAGGTGCATCGACACGGGCTTGCCATCGAGCGTCGCCGGCTGATACTTCCATTGTTTCAGCGCGTCCATCGCGGCTTGATGAAGAAGTGCGGGTCCAGAAAGGACTTTCGTGGTGCTGACGCGCCCATTAGCGTCAATCAGCGCGTCGATAACCACATTGCCTGCGATGTGCTGATTCTTGGCGAGCGTCGGATAAACCGGAGCCACCTTACTGACCAAAACTGCGGCCTTCACGTCGCCGCCCGTGGGTAGTGGCACTTCCGGAGCGGCGGGCTGCTTTAAGCCTCCGCTTGTCAGGGCGGAACCGAGGACCGCTGGATTTGCGTCCCCGTTATCCCCGGAAATAGACGGCGCAGCCACTCCATCGTCCTGCGTGCTGGAAGGGCGGTTCATCGTGGGGCTGGCTAGATGGACTTCGCCGAGAACGGGCTTCTTGGGCTCGGGTTCCGGTTCGGCCGCAGGCTGTGGGATGCGCTCGGTAACAGCAGCAGGAATGGTCGTGGCAGCGCCACGCGTGTTGTCTCTGGTGACGGGAGCGGGCGCGGAATTAGCCGGGGGCCTGATAAAAGGCGCGCCGGATGTCGGTGTGCTAAAGGCTGGCGTTGCCGGGCCAGAGTTTGGCGTTGTCACAGGGGTGGCCGCCGTAGTTTGCAGCGCAGTTTGAGTTGCCGGGGAAGAAGCGGTCGTTTGCGGGATGGCAGCCGAAGCAACATGTTGCGTCGTACCTTGAACCGCACTCGTCGGACGAGACAGATACCATCCGCCTCCTGCAGCCAGCAAAACACCCGCGGCAACGGCCCCGATCAAAACACCCTTGCGAGAGCCACCAGATTCACGCTTGTTTGTTGAAGCCTCTTCGTCGAACGGGAGCAAGCTGCCGAACGCAGGCAACTGGCTCTCAGGGATACCTTCCTCGGTAGCGACGGGCAGGAGTTCCGCGGGGCGCTCCTCGCGGGAGGCAATCTCGGCGGTGTGTTTGGCCTTTTCTCGTTCGGCGCTCTCCTGTGGCGAAGCGTGAGCAGCGGCATTCCGCGCCAACGGCTCGAGCCAGGAAGGAATCTTCACCTGTTCAGTGTCCAAAGTGGACTTGACCGGTGGCGCCGGAGCTTTTGCGGCCGGAATCGGTTTTACCGGCGCGGGCTCCGACTTTGCAATTTCAAGAACGCTTGCGGCCACATTCGAAACGATTTTTGCATCGAGAGCGGGCACAACCGGCGACGGTGTCACAGGCTTTGCGGTGGGCGCCGCGCTGAAGAGCAACGATGAAAGTTGTTCTTGTAGCCGCGCTGCCTGAAGTTTCAGCTCTTCGCTCGAATTATCGGCGGCGAGTTTCGCAGGCTCCGGTTTGTTTTCCGTAGGCGTGGAAAGAGTAACGGGAGCCGCAGGCGGTTTTGATGGGGTCAAGAAGGGCTGCGGTTCAGGCACCTTCAAAAGACTGGCCAAGGAAGCCGCAAGCGAAGGGGAACTTGGCGAAGCCGGAATCTCATGAGGTTCTGGTTTCTTCGCGACGGGCACAACGGGCGGCACAGAGACGTGCACTGCAGGAGGTATAGGCACCGGAGCAGCGGGTACAGCCGTCTGAACTTCGACAGGCCGCGGCGGCGGCAGAGGCTTCATTTCAGCTTGAATCTGGGCTGGTCTTACTTCCGGCAGTTTGGCTTCAGGCAGTTTGGGAGCGAGCGAAACCGGAGCGGGCGGCGTAGCTTTGACAGGCGAAGGGATGGTTGCCACAGGGGCGGGAGCAGGCGCTGGAGTGCCAATGCGATCCGTCGGGAAGCGCATTCCCCAGAAACCAACTACAGACTCCGTGAACTCCAGTTCCACATAACCGCTGACATTCTTGTAATTTTTTGATTTGACGACCTGGCAAACCACTTCCTTTTTCGTTTTTTCGTTGGTCAGAAAGAGCAATTGCCCAGGGGCAACCGGGGAGATCAGCCGGATGACTGCTCCGTTGCCGAAAACCAGGACGGTCTTTGTCGTTTCCGAAAATGGCTCGCGCTTGTCGCTGCCTTCCACGGTGCGCGCGCCGTTTACAGTAACCGGCACTTCGAGCGCGACCGGCAGTGGCCGGTTCGTCGTTTCCGTGCCTACTCCGAAAGGAGTGGCCGAGGGTGTTGCTACAGCGGATTGGGGCGGGGCGGTTAGAAGATCGCCTTCTTTGCTCATTGGCGCCATTGGTTGCTCTCTTGATGCGGGGAGTTAAGGTTCAGCCCGGACACACTCAGGACTGTCCCCGAATATTTATATCTTCTTATCTGCCGGGGCACTGCGCCCATAGTACGTGCGTACTGCGGGCGAAACACCTGTCCCAAAGGACAGCAATGTCGCAGTGGGAAAGGTTCTAACGAGGGAGGGGCGGGTGGAATTGTTCGTCGATTTCGACCTGGTAGCCGGTCACGAGCTTGTTTGTTTCGTTGGCCATGCCGATCACCGCTTGCAACTCGTGAAACATGGCGTCGGTCATGCCTTTTTTGAACGCCGAGGCGGTATGCGAAGCGATGCAGTAATGGCAATTGTTCGTGACGCTCACGGCCACGTAAATCAGTTCTTTAATGAGCGGATCAAGCGCTCCGGGACCCATAATCTGCTTGATGCTCTCCCATGTGCGCTTCAGCGTGGCCGGATCGTGGGCAATCGCCTTCCAGAAGTTGTTGATCCAATCGGTCTTGCGTGTGGCCATGATGTCGTCATAAATGGCGCGCACTTCGGGGCTTGCGTCTTTGTATTCAATCAGTCTAAACGTCGACATGAGATTCTCCATGAGTCGAATGAATAGGTTCCTCGGAACGTTAGCAAGAAGCGGTCCTCTCTGCCAGGGGGGCGCCGGAATCAAATTTAATCGGAAGCTCTCTTGGGTAACGAAGTGACCGTGCGCGGGACGGCGAGTCCCATGAACGGACAAAATGGCCGCCAAGCGTCATTTCTAGCGCCAAAGTCCCCTAAAGCCCGCCAGTTACGATTTTTTTCGCTTGGCAGGGAACTTGCAGCTGAACTATAACGTATGACGATATAGTGTTCCTGGCGCCGATAGAGACTGACGTCCTGTGCCATATGGAACTTTGAGGTGAATGCGTGCCGAAAAAGCGTGAGACCGAATCCTTCCTGCCCTTGACCCCGGCCATGTTCCACATTTTGCTGGCCTTGGCCGACGGCGAAAAGCACGGGTACGCCATTTTGAAAGAGGTCGCGCGCCGCACCGACGACAAAGTGCGCCTGAGCGCAGGAACGCTTTACGGCAATCTGGCGCGGCTCGAGAGCTCCGGGCTCATCGCGGAATCGAACAGGCGCCCGGAGGTAGTTCTCGATGACGAACGGCGCCGGTATTACCTGCTGACAGAATTTGGGCGCGAGGTAGCCGTGGCCGAAGCGGAACGCATGGAAGAAGCGCTCGGACAGGCACGCGCCAAGCACCTCTTCCGAAAACCAAAACTGGCTTAGCGAGGAATCATACTCATGGAAAACCAGAAGCTGCCTTTTTCGCAAAAACTGTTTCGAGCCCTGGTTCGCGTCCTCCCCTTCGACTTTCGTACCAACTACGGAGGCGAGATGGAGGGTGTCTTTCGCGAGCAACAGCGCGAGGCAGAGGAACGCGGTGGCCTTCTGGGCGCGCTCAAGCTCTGGAAAGAAACCATCGTGGGCATTTTCACCACGGCGCCGCGCGAACACTGCCAGATTCTCACGGGCGATTGCAGCTATGCCTTCCGCATGATGCGCAAAAATCTCTGGTTCACCGCAGTCGCCATTCTCACGCTCGCCCTGGGCATCGGCGCGAACACCGCCATCTTCAGCGTGGTACACGCCGTCCTCCTGCGGCCGCTGCCTTATCCGCAAGGGCAGCAATTGGTTTTCATCCGCCAGCAGGAAAAGAAGCTGGGCATCGACGATATGCAGTTTTCCGTCCCGGAAATCATGGACTATCGCGCGCAGAATCGCACTCTCTCGGGACTGGTTGAATACCACGACATGTCTTTTACGCTCTTCGGGCATGGGGATCCGGATCGCGTCCGCACCGGCGTCGTTTCCGCCAACTACTTTGATCTGTTCGGCGTGAATCCGCTGCTCGGGCGAACCTTCCTGCCCGACGATGAAAAGCCAGGCGCGCCACCTGTGCTTCTTCTCAGCTACGAATACTGGAAAAACAATTTCGGCTCCGACCCCGCCATTGTTGGCAAGACATTTGAAATGAACGACATGGTGCACACAGTGGTGGGCGTTCTTCCGCCCGTGCCGCAATATCCGAACGAAAACGACGTCTACATGACGACCTCGGCGTGTCCCTTCCGCTCCAACAAGATGCATGTCGAGAGCCGCGATATGCGCATGATGGAAGTGTTTGGACGAATGAAGCCCGGCGTCACTGTCGCGCAGGCCAACGCCGATTTTTCAACAATCGCCGCAGGATTGAAATCGGCTTATCCGAAATTCTATCCCGATGAAATCGGCTTCGCGTCTAGCGCTTCGCCGCTTCAGGAGGAGTTGACGCACACCGCGCGACCGACGCTATTGCTGCTCCTAGGGGCAGCAGCATTCGTGCTGCTCATCGCCTGCGCAAATGTTGCCAACCTGACGCTGGCCCGCATGGCCCGCCGCGAACGAGAACTCGCCGTGCGTACCGCATTAGGAGCAGGGCGAAGCCGGCTCCTGCGGCAACTCTTGACAGAAAGTTTTTTGCTCGCTTGCGCTGGCGGAATATTGGGCTTGCTTCTGGCCTATGGCAGCCTCGAACTGATCACCGATTTTGTGGGCCGCCTCACCCCGCGCGCCCGCGAAATCCACATCGACTCGCAGGTGTTGCTCTTCACTCTGATCGCCGCTGTCGGCACCAGCATCGTCTTCGGCACGCTCTCCGCCCTTC
>DATFZY010000005.1:0-8092 GCA_035313865.1 Candidatus Acidiferrum sp. | reverse complement strand
GCCGCGGTACTTCAGCAGGGGCTCGACGCTTGGGGCTTTGCCGCGCCAGGATTCGTACATTTTCTCCAGGTCCTCGGTGTTGCCGCGCGAGAGAACCATTTGGCGGAAGCGGTCGCCGTTGGCGCGCGTCAGGCCGCCATTCTCCTCGAACCATTGGTAGGCGTCGTCGTCGAGCATCTCCGCCCAAAGATAAGCGTAGTAGCCAGCGGAGTAGTCATTGCCCCAGATGTGCATGAAATAGCTGGAGCGATAACGCGGCGGGACGGCGGCGACCTGTAGATGAGTTTTTTCAAGAGCTTGTTTCTCGAAAGTGTCCGGTTGTTGAAGCGGCGCGCTGGCTGGAAGGGTGTGCCATTGCATGTCCAGCTCAGCGGCGGCGACTATTTCGGTGAGCATGTAGCCCTGATTGAAGGTCGCGGCTTTTCGGATCTTGGCGACTAGCTCGGCGGGCATGGGAGCGCCGGTTTTGTAGTGATGGGCGTAGTGACTAAAGACATCCGGATAGAGCGCCCAGTGTTCATTGAATTGCGAGGGAAACTCGACGAAGTCGCGCGCGGTGGCAGAGCCGGAGAGGCTGGGATATTGGGTGTTTGCGAACATACCGTGCAGGGCGTGGCCGAACTCGTGGAACATGGTGGTCACGCCATCGAAATCGATTAGCGCTGGTTCGCCCGGCGCGGGCTTCGGAAGATTGGCGACGTTATAGATCACCGGCAGCGTACCGAGAAGCTTCGACTGGCCCGCGAAAATGTCCATCCACGCGCCGCCGTTTTTGTTGTCGCGCTTGAAATAGTCGCAATAGAAGAGAGCGAGCGGCTTGCCATCCGCGTCGGAGACTTCGAAAACGCGAACATCCGGCTGGTAAACGGGGATGTCTTTGCGTTCCTTGAAGGTGATTCCGTAGAGCTGATGAGCCGCGTAAAAGACGCCGTTTTCGAGGACGCTGTTCAACTCGAAGTAGGGCTTTACTTCCTCGTCGTTGAGAGCGTATTTGGCTTTGCGAACCTGGTCGGAGTAGAAATTCCAGTCCCAGGGCTGGAGAGTGAAGCCACCCTTTTGCGAATCAATGAGGCCCTGAATATCTTTGGCCTCGGTGGCGGCTTTGGCGGTTGCGCCGGGGACGAGGGCGTCCATGAACTTCAGGGCGTTCTCCGGCGTTTTGGCCATCTGATCACCCAATTTCCAGGCCGCGTGATTGGGGAAGCCGAGAAGCTGGGCACGCTGGGCGCGGAGCTGCGCCATGCGCGAGATGATATCGCGCGTATCGTTGGCGTCGCCATGCTCGGAGCGGTTCCAGGAATTTTCAAAGAGAGCCTGGCGGGTCGCGCGAGTTTGCAGTGAGGCGAGATCCGGCTGCTGTGTCGTGTTCTGGAGCGGGAGGACGTAGCCATCCTGCTTGCGAGTTTGCGCGGATTGGGAGGAGGCGGCGATTTGCGCATCGCTGAGGCCGGCCAGGGCACTCTTGTCTTTCGTGGCATAGGCGGCGCTTTTAGTCGCTGCGAGGAGCTTTGTGATGAAAGAGTTCGAGAGGGTGGCGAGTTCTTCATTCAACTTTTCCAACTTGGTTTTGTCAGCGTCGGAGAGATTTGCGCCCGCGCGGATGAAGCCTTCATAGTCGACTTCGAGGAGGCGCAGCGATTCGGGATCCAGATGGAGCGATTCGCGTTGTTTGTAGACACTGGCGACGCGAGCGAAGAGTTTTGCGTTTAGCGAGATGGCGTCCTGGTGAGCGGCCAGCTTGGGGGCTAGTTCTTCCTGAACTTTTTGAAGCGTGGGATTGGTATTTGCGCCGGTGACTCCGCCGAAGGTGTTTAGGGCTCGTTGAAGGAGCTGGCCGGTTTTCTCCATGGCCACGATCGTGTTCTCGAAGGTTGGCGGAGCGGAGTTGTCCGCGATGGCCTCGATTTCTTTTAGCTCCTGGGCCATGCCAGCCTCGATGGCGGGTTGATAGTCTTGATCCTTGATTTTGTCGAAGGGAGGAGCGTGGAAAGGCAGCGTGCTCGGCGCATAGAACGGATTGGAAGGACCAAACTCTGTGTCGCCGGCGGTGGCTGAAACGTGCATGGTTCCCAAAGCGAGAACTCCCGATGTAATTAGAATGTTTTTGAATTTCCGCATGACCTTCCCTGGGGCGTGGTGGCACTGGCACTTGGACCGAAATTCCACGCGGATTGATTCTAGGAGAATCCTGCGGTTGCTACAACAAATCGCGGGATCGAATCCAGCCTTCGAGCGGTCCGCCTCAGAAGGCGGACCCTACGACTTCCTTCCAACGAGTTTGTAGCCGGCGAAAGCGAGCAAGCAGGAATTTGCGATCAATAGAGCGAAAACTATTCGGTTTCTTTCCGCTCTGGTGCGTACGCGAGTTCCCATTCCGCTTCCATAGCTGCCTTGTTTTGTGGCGTTGGGTGCGCCAAATATTCGTGCGCCAGACGAACGGACTCCGTGTGCCCGAAGGGCTCGCCGTATCCAAGAGCAAGGCTTAATACAACTTCAAGAACGACTAAGACGATGAATGTTATTCCCTTGCCTCGGTTTGCCATGATTGCGACGGCTCAGCTTTCGAGGGCGCCGGCGGAGCCTGACGGGAGTTCGATGGCGTATTTGGTGCGGGCTTTTTCGGCGTGCTGCTCGATGGCCAGTTCGATGAGCTTGTCGATGAGCTGGGGAAACGGGATGCCGCTGGCTTCCCAGAGTTTGGGGTACATGCTGATGGAAGTGAAGCCGGGGATGGTGTTCACTTCGTTGAGATAGATTTTGCCGCTGGGTTTTTCGAGGAAGAAATCCACGCGGGCCATGCCGCTCAGTTCCAGCGTGCGAAATGCTTGTACTGCCAGGTGCTGAAATTTTTTCACTTGGGCAGGCTTTAGGTTCGCGGGAATCAGGAGTTGCGTGCCTTGTTCCAGATATTTCGCGGCGTAATCGTAGAACTCGCGGTGCGGGACGATTTCGCCGGGGATGGAGGCTTGCGGGTCGTGATTGCCGAGAACGGAAACTTCGATTTCGCGGGCGGTTACGGCGCGCTCGACCATAATTTTCATGGCGAATTCCGCAGCGAGATTGAGGGCGGGGGCCAACTCGCTGTGCGAGTGGACTTTGGTCATGCCGACGGAGGAGCCGAGAGTCGCGGGCTTGACGAACAGTGGATACGGAAATTCCTTTTCGATCTGATGCGCCATCGCAAATTCGTTGCGCTCCCACTCGTCGCGGCGAATTGAGACCCAGGGCACGACGGGAATTTTGGCGGCGCGAAGGAGTTTTTTCGCGACGTCTTTGTCCATGGCGATGGCGGAGCCGAGAACGCCTGCACCCACAAACGGTAGGCCGGCGAGATCCAGCAGGCCCTGAATCGTGCCATCCTCGCCAAAGGTCCCGTGCATGACGGGGAAGACGACGTCGATGCGCTGGCCGCCGGCGCTGCCGTCGAGGCGGACGAGGGCGGCGTCGGTGGGATCGGCGCTCATGGTGACGCGCTGGCCGGTGCGGAGAACTTCAGGGAGTAATTTTTGTGCGCTGGTGCCGATCAGCCAGTGGCCTTCTTTGGTGATGCCAATGGGTACGGTCTCGTATTTGTCGGGGTCGAGGCCGCGAATGACGGAGGCGGCGGAAGCGAGAGAGACTTCGTGTTCGCCGGAGCGGCCGCCGAAGAGGACGCCGATGCGCAGTCGTTTTTTGTCAGGGCTCATGGAATTGGCCGATTTCGGAATGTTTAGTGCCAGTTTCTAGTTATAGGGCAAAGGAGGGGCGTTGTCGCGGGGGAAGTGCCGGTGAGGTTCCCGAGTGACAATGGATATCGAGGCAAGGATTTTTAATGTGGTTTTCAAAGCGTCCGACGGAACCTTTTCGGATTTGTATCGTCTACAAAGATGCGGAATTGCGCGGGAGGATCCATGTCTGCTCAAAACGAGAGTGGCGGAACGCCGTTTTTGGAGAATTTGCGGCGCGATGTGCGCTACGCGGTGCGCACGCTTTGGAGAGACAAGGGGTTTGCGGCGTTTGCCATTCTCATTGTGGGGCTTGGAGTTGGGGCG
Organism: Candidatus Acidiferrum sp.; assembly: GCA_035313865.1. Lineage (GTDB taxonomy): Bacteria > Acidobacteriota > Terriglobia > Acidiferrales > UBA7541 > Acidiferrum. The sequence goes on along the minus strand of DATFZY010000005.1, from coordinate 4,061 downwards.
AGTTGCACGATTTTCAGCGTTGTGAACACGATTTTGCTGCGGCCGCTGCCGTTTCGCGATCCTGGGAAGCTGGTGTGGATCGCGAACCACCAAGATCAGACCAATGATATGTCCGGGAAGACTTCGCAGACGGACTATTTGTTGGATATGCGCGCGCGGAACCAGTCGTACGAGGATCTGGCGGCGTACTTTGCGTTTTACGGGTTAGGCGACGCGAAGATGATTGGCGATGGGCAGCCGGAGCGACTGACGAGCGTCCCTGTGACGCAGAATTTCTTTCCGCTGCTCGGTGTGGAGCCGCAGATTGGCAGGCAGTTTTCGGCGGAGGAGTGTAAGCAGAACGGGCCACGCGTGACGATGCTGAGCGACGGGTTGTGGAGGAGAAAATTCGCGGCGGACCCGAGCATTGTGGGGAGAGCGCTGTCGTTTGAAGGCGGGCCAGTGACGGTGGTGGGGGTGCTGCCGGCCACGTTTGATTTTTCGACGGTTTTTACGCCCGGGAGCCGCGTGGACATGTTCGAGCCGCTGCCCCTATCGCCGGAGATAAACCGCGAGGGGAATACCGTGGCGATCATTGGCCGGCTGAAGCCGGGCGTTAGCGTGGAGCAGGCGCGGGCGGAGACTGCGGTGCTCGGGAAAATTTTGCAGCAGGAACATAAGGAGAGGAATGACTTTGAGCCGAAGGTTTCTGGGTTGGCGCAGCACGTGAGCGGGCAACTAAGGCCGACGCTGGTGGTGCTGGCGTGCGCGGTGGGCGTGGTGATGTTGATTGTGTGCGCGAACCTTTCTAATTTGCTGCTGGCGCGCGGCGCGGGGCGGAAAAAAGAAATTGCGATTCGCACGGCGATGGGAGCGGGGCGCGGGCGGTTGATTGGGCAGATGTTGACGGAGAGTTTGGTGCTGTCGTGCTGCGGGGCGGCCCTGGGGTTAGTGCTGGCGTTTGTGGGGACGCGCGCGCTGGCGCATTTGACGTCGGTGAGCATTCCGTTGCTGAGCGATGTGCGGATTGATGGCAGCGTGCTGGGATTTACGTTGGTGGCGGCGCTCGCGACGGGCCTGCTGTTCGGGCTGGTGCCAGCGTTGCAAGTGCAGGATTTGAAGCTGCACGACACACTGAAGGATTCGAATCGCGGGTCGAGCCAGGGCCGCGGGCATGCGTGGATTCGCGGGGCGCTGGTGGTAGTGGAGATTGGGCTGGCGTGCGTGTTGCTCGTGGGGGCGGGATTGTTGATACGGAGTTTTTTGCGCGTGTTGGATGTGAACATGGGATTCCGGCCGGAGCGAGCGGCGGCTCTGCGGATCGATCCTAACTCGTCGTACAAAACGCAGGAGCAGAGGAACAGCTACTTTACGGAAGCGTTGCATCGCGTGACGGATATCCCGGGAGTTGAGGGCGCGGGGCTTTCGGATTCGCTGCCGCTGGGGCACAACCGTAGTTGGGGCGTTGCGGCGAAGGGCGTGCAGTATACGCCGCAGACGTATCCCGAAGGGTTCCCGCGAATCATCAGTGACGGATATTTTCATGCGATGGGGATTCCGTTGAAGGCGGGGCGCGATTTTACCGAGCGGGACACAAAGGGCGCGTTGAACGTGATTATTTTGAACGAGACCTGCGCGCGCACTTTGTGGCCCAGTGAGGATCCTATTGGGAAAATCGTGGCCGAGGACGTGGACCGCACGGTGGTCGGCGTCGTGGGCGACGTGCATCACATGGCGCTGGAGGAAGGGTCGGGCAACGAGTTTTACATTCCGATGCGGCAGACGCAGGACTACGGCACGGTGGACCTGGTGGTGAGGACGTCGCTGCCGACGGCGGAGCTTGCATCGCGGCTGCGCGAGGCGCTTCGGCCCATCGAGCCGGATTTGCCGACAGCAAATATGCGCATGCTGCAAACGATGGTGGATCGCGCGGTGTCGCCGCGGCGATTTGTGGTGTGGCTGCTTGGCGGATTTGCGGGATTTGCGTTGGTGCTGGCGTCGCTGGGAATTTATGCGGTGATTTCGTATTCCGTGAGCCAGCGAACGCAGGAGATTGGGATTCGCATGGCGCTGGGCGCGTCGGCGGAAGCGCTGCAACGAAGTATTTTGCTGCAGACGCTGGGGCTGGCGGGGATTGGGATGGTTGTGGGAGTGGTGGCGTCGTGGGCTTTGGCGCGGACGCTCAACGGGCTGTTGTTCGGAGTGACGTCGAGCGATCCGGTCACATTTGCCGGAATGTTAGTGATACTCACGGGCGTGGCCGCGCTTGCCGGATATCTGCCGGCGCGACGCGCTTCGCGCATCGATCCGATGTCCGCCCTGCGGATGAGTTAGGGGCGTATGTCCACTGGCGTGCCGACGGACACCATCGGCCAAATTTCCTCGATCTCCTCATTGGTCACAGCGATACATCCATCCGTCCAGTCGAGCTGACGATGCGCGCTGCCCACCCAGCCAAATTTGCTTCCCAAGCCATGGATTTCAATATCGCCTCCTGGTTTAACGCCGAGCTTGCGCGCGCGCTTCTGGTCTGACGCATTCGGATAGGAAATGTGAAGGGCCAAGTGGAACGTGCTGTGAGCGTTCTTCGCGTCGACGATATACAAGCCTTCAGGAACTTTGTGATCTCCCTCGCGTTCCTTAGCTCCGACGGGCACGGTACTTAAAGCAACTTTGTAGGTTCTCAGGACTTTCCCGCCGCGGAGCAAGGTCATCGTGCGTTCCGCTTTGTGGATCTCGATGTGATCCGCTTTTTCCTGTGACTCAGAGTTTGCGCTTGCTCCCCTGGAAAAGCCGACCAACACGACGACGAGCATCCCAACAAGGATTGCGCCAACTCTTCTGAGAACCAGCCTCAACGTAGATTTCATCGTTCGCTGCCATTCCAAGCTTAAAGGATTTTCTTACCTAGGGCGGAGAGGACTAACTCGACGCCTAGGAGGGCGGTGCGGTTGTGTTCGTCGATGATGGGATTGATTTCGACGACTTCGAGGGAGACCATGGCTTCCGAGTCGGCGATCATTTCCATGGCGAGATGGGCTTCGCGGTAAGTGACGCCGCCGCGGACGGGTGTGCCGACGCCGGGAGCGTCGCTGGGGTCGACGAAGTCCATGTCGAGGCTCACGGCGATGCCGGCGGTGTCGTCCATGGCGTATTTGAGGGCGTCGGCCATGACTTCGCGCATGCCGCGCTCGTCGATGTCGCGCATGGTAAAGACGTGGATGCCGGATTTTTTTACGATTTTGCGTTCCTGAGCGTCGAGGTCGCGCGCGCCGACGATGACGATGTTGCCAGGCTCGGCTTTGGGCCGGAAGCCCATAAGATCGACAAGCTCGGTGGGACCGTAGCCCATGATGCTGGCGAGCGGCATGCCGTGGACGTTGCCGGACGGCGAGGATTCTGGCGTGTTCATGTCGCCGTGCGCGTCGAGCCACAAATAGCCAATCTGCTTTTTGTCTTTACGATAAAAAGAAGACACGCCGGCGGCCACGCCAGCGGCGATGGAATGGTCGCCACCCAAAACGAGCGGGAGAAAACCTTCGCCTAGAGATTTGTCGACGGTGATGGCGAGATCTTTGCAGGTTTCCGTGATTTCCTGAAGATACTTGGCCCGCTTTTCGCCAACTTGCATTTCTTCCGGCTGCTTCACTTCCAGATTGCCGATATCTTCGACGTTCACGCCGATCTGTTTGATACGCGCCTGAAGGCCGGCGCCGCGCAAAGCGGAGGGGCCCATGTCCACGCCGCGGCGGCTCTGGCCGAGGTCCATCGGCACACCAATGATGCGAACTTTTTGCGCCATAGAAGGGCTCCGTGACTGGTGACTCGTGACTAGTGATTCGTAAAAAACCGAGCGAGAGCCGCAGCGGCTGAATTTGCCACAAGACGAGAACCAGCTCTTGTACTCAACAGAAACGCAGGAACAGCAGGAAAACGACTGAACTACCCCGCACTAAGGATACACGCGGTAAATCATCCGGGGAAAGGGGATGACCTCGCGGATGTGCTCGGTGCCGCAAATCCACGCGACGGTGCGCTCAAGACCGAGGCCAAAGCCGGAGTGCGGCACGCTGCCGTAGCGC
>DATFZY010000004.1:0-7902 GCA_035313865.1 Candidatus Acidiferrum sp. | reverse complement strand
CTACTTCGACGAATTCCGCACCGGCGACGAGCCCAACCCCATCCAGTGGCTCAACATGATGCCCCCCGGCCACCAACCCCCGCCCAAAGGCGTCCTCCTCGACCTTCGCAAAGCCAACCGCTCCCAGCTCCTATCCGCCGGCCTCCGACCCCAAAACATCCACACCATCGACCTCTGCACCGCCTGCCACCCCACTCTCCTCTTCTCCTACCGCAAACAAGGCCCAAGCGCAGGCCGCCTAATGTCCATAATCGCTATCCGTCAATAAGCCCGTGTGGAGTGCAGGAGCCTTACTCCCGCTTTCAAACCTCATCAAACAACAATGGCTTGCGCTTCACATATCAACGTTGGCCCGCCGCGCTTTGTGGTGTACACTTGTCAGTGTGCACGACATCGTGTACACTAACCGCATGAAGAACATCACCCTCAGCGCCGACGCCGACCTCCTCGAAAAGGCCCGTCTGGTCGCCAAAGCCGAAAACACCACCCTCAACGCCGCTTTCCGCGAATGGCTCCAATCCTACGTTCGCCAACGCAACCTCGCAGCCCATCGCGCTCTTCGTGACAGCCTCAAACACATTAATGCTGGCGGTCCTTTTACCCGCGACGAAATGAATGAACGGTAAGTTCTTTCTCGACACCAACATCTTCATCTATGAGGACAGTCCTTCGGACCCTGCCAAGCAGGCCGTCGCCATTCGCCTCATCGAAGACGCGTTCGCTTCCGGCAATGGCATCGTGAGCTTCCAGGTCGTGCAGGAGTTCTTCAGCGTCGCCTTCCGCCGCTTCCATCCGCCAATGGCACATGCCGAAGCCCAGCGGAAGCTGGCTATCACCTTTGCTCCGCTCCTGGTGGTGCACTCGTCATACTCTCTCTACCAGCGCGCTCTTGGACTCAGCAGCCACCACTCCATCTCTTGGTATGATTCATTGATCGTCGCCGCTGCTCTCGAAGGTGGCTGCCGCATCCTCTACACCGAAGACCTGCAACACGGCCAAAAATTCGACACCGTCCGCATCCAAAACCCCTTCCTGTAGAGTTCCTTAAGTCCTCTGAACGTGCTTGGTCTGCCCTTCCGTCCTTCCGTCTTTTATCGCGCGGCATACACCGCGAGACTTATCCAGTTATCACTTTTTTGCTTTTTGTTCGCTTCGACAAAAGCTTATCCAAAGCGTATAAGTAAACCTAGGCAATATTGTCGGCAGTTCCGAGTAGCGCCAGCGTCCCGCTGGCGTTTTTGCTTTTGGGTAGCACAGGTTTACCCTGAGCCGCGAAGGGCACTCCTGCCTGTTGCCTTTTCCGGTCCCGACTACAGAAGCTCCAACGCCCACACAAACGCTGAGCGCCTTCCCGAGTGGCCTTCGCCCCTCAGAGAGGACCATGAAACCGCCGATTCTCGAAAAGCAGCTAAGCTCTTTAGAATCAACACTTGCAAGAGTGTATGAAAACAAAGGACTTTAACTATCTTTAGAATCAACACTTATGTAAAACTAAGGGAGAGGGGGGTAATTATCGTTGGTACGGACCGGGAGCATCCCTGACACTTCTATGCAGTAGCAGGCGCAGTCTCAATCTGCGTAAGCGCCAGCTGCCCGCAAGCCGCCATTACGTCGCGCCCGCGCGAGTACCTCGTAAACGTAGGCACGCCTTTTTCCAGCATGATCCGGTGGAACTCCTTAACGCTCGCTTCGGTCGGCTCCGCAAACGGAAGCGCCCCCGGATTCCACGGAATGATGTTCACCTTCACGCGCCCCAGGTCGCTCATCATCCTCGCGACGCGTCGCGCGTCTTCCGGCGTGTCATTCACTCCGCCGAGCAGCACATACTCAAACGTGATGTACTCTCGCGTCCCCTTCGGGAATTTCTTGCAAGCTTCCAGCAGCTTCGCCAGCGGATATTTCTTATTGATGGGCATCAACACATTCCGCTGTTCATCGCTCGAAGCGTTCAACGAAATCGCCAGTTTCGGCCTCACTTTTTCCCGCGCCAGCCGCTCGATTCCCGGCACGATCCCGCTCGTCGAAAGCGTGGCATGCCTCGGCGCAATCCGCACCGCCGCCGGATCAAGCAAAATCCGCAGCGCCGTCATCACCGCATCAAAATTTAGCAGTGGCTCGCCCTGTCCCATCAAAACAATATTCGTCTGCGGAGCAAGCCGCTCCTTGTGCTCTTCGAGCGGCAAAAGCACCTGCGCCAGTATCTCGCCAGCCGTCAAATTACGGATCAACCCAAGCTTCGCAGTCAAACAAAACTGGCAATCCACCGCACACCCCGCCTGCGTAGAAACACAAATCGTCTGCCTGCCCTCGCTAGGCATAAACACAGCCTCAACGGAAGCCGGTGGCAAGTTTCTTTTCTTCTCCGCGTCCTCTGTGAACTCTGTCTTGAGATCCCCACGATCTGATGCCCCGGTCTCGCCGAGCGTAAACAAATACCGCACCGATCCATCGGTAGAAGCAAACCGCTGCTTCACCACCGGCAAAGCAATCCGCGCCTCCTTCGCCAGCCGTTCGCGCAAAGCCCCCGGGAGATTGGTCATCTGCGCAAAATCAAACTTTCGCTCCGCATACAGTGCGTGGTAAATCTGCCCCCCGCGATACGCCGACTCGCCAATCGACACGCAGAATTCGCGCAAATCCTCTTTCGATTTACCCAGCAATTCCATAAGCCTTGTCTTTTACTCCATAGCGAAGCTAACACCCCATCCGCTCTCTACAGATTACCTCTTTTCCTTACCCCCTTACTTCCTCACCTCCTTACTTCATCCGTTCGGCGCTATAATTGATGAGCAATCCCCATTGTCGCCCGGATCGCACGCACTTCATTGGAGGCACACTGTGGCGCAAAAAACCGCCATCGAACAGCTCGCCATCGCCGATTGGGTCAAAGGACTCGCCGCCATCCACGAGCGCGAGTTCACTCTCGAAAATGTCCAGGACTACGTCGTGCAGCACGGCGTCCGCCCCGAAACGCTCGACAGGTATCTGTTTTTCTCCAAAGGCAATTACACACGCAATCTCATTTTCAGAAATGATCTCTTCGAGTGCATGACCATCTGCTGGGAAGTCGGCCAGCACAGCCGCATCCACAACCATCGCGATCAGAACTGCTGGATGTCCGCTCCCATTGGCCGGCTGAAAATCCAGAATTTCCGCGTCGAAGAAAAAGACGCGGCCTGCGGCAAATGCAAAATTATTCCGACAGAGATCTACGAGATGGACGGAACGCACCCCGTCCATGTGAATCCCCTGGAACCGGTTCATCAGGTCTTGAATCTGCCGGAATTCAACCAGCGCGCCGTCAGCATCCACGTTTACTCAAAGCCTTTTGACAGCTGTGAGGTTTACGCGAAAGAAAAGGGCACGTACGGCGACGTCCCGCTCCACTACACCAGCGAATACGGCAAGCTCCACCCCGACGAAAAGCTGTTGTAGGGTCATCCTTCTGAGGATGACCGCCGCTGACAATCATCGCTAGACGGCACAAACGGCTTCTGTTTCTCCGTTGAGCATGGCTGTGTCACAATTGAGTTATGCCAACGGTCACAGAAGCGCGTGACATCCAGAAGCACGTCCTGTCCAACGGACTCGTGGTCATCACCGAGACGATGTCCCACGTGCGTTCCGTCTCCGTCGGCGTCTGGGTCCGCAACGGCTCGCGCCGTGAAATCGCCGATGAAAACGGCCTCGCTCATTTCATCGAGCACATGGTTTTCAAGGGCACGGAGCGCCGCTCCGCCGAAGCCATCGCCCGCGAAATGGATTCCGTCGGCGGCATGCTGGACGCGTTCACCTCCAAAGAACAAATCTGTTTCAACGCCAAAGTCCTCGACGACCACCTGCCCATCGCGTTCGGCGTCATCGCCGATCTCGTTCTTCGTCCCAAGTTCGATTCCGAAGACGTCAAGAAAGAACGCGGCGTCGTCCTCGAAGAAATCAAGATGGACATGGACAATCCCGAGTATCTGCTCCACGACATTTTCACGCGCGGCTTCTGGCCGGAGCATCCGTTAGGCCGTCCGATTCTTGGAACGCCGGAAACGGTGCGTCGTTTCAGCCGCGAACATTTGAATGAACGCTTCCGCGACTGGTTTGCGCCCGATCATCTGGTGATTACCGCCGCAGGAAACGTCATGCACGACAAGGTATTGGACCTGGTGCAGCGCGAGTTCGGCGATCTTCGCCCCGCGCGCACGCTCGAAGATCACACCGCTCCTTCAACAAAAGCGCCCATCCATCTCGAAACCAAGCGCGACCTTGAGCAAGTTCATCTCTGCATCGGCGTTCCAGCTCTGCCGCTCGGCCACGAAGCGCGCTTCGCCGCCGCGGTGCTCAATAATCTTCTCGGCGGAGGCATGTCCTCGCGCCTCTTTCAAAACATTCGCGAAAAAGAAGGCCTCGCTTACGCCGTTTTCAGCGAGCTCACGCCGTATTCCGACGCCGGCATGTTCACGGTCTATGCCGGCACGGCGAAAGAAACCGTCGGCCAGGTCATCGACCTCACCATCAAAGAATTTCGCGCCATGAAGGAATCGCCGGTCAGCGATGAAGAGCTCACCCGCGCCAAGAATCATCTAAAAGGCTCGCTGATGCTTTCGCTCGAATCCACCAGCTCGCGCATGTCCAATCTAGCGCGCCAGGAACTTTACTTCGGCCGCTTCTACTCTCTCGACGAAATCCTGGCTTCGATCGAGCTGGTCACACTCGACCAAGTGCAAACCCTGGCTCACGAATTCTTCAAGCCAGAACAAATCGCCGTCACCGTCCTCGGCCCGCTCAATGGTTTCACATTGGACCGTTCCCGCTTGTCCTGCTAGGGCCTGGCCGCTGAAGTTGCGGCCGGTAGTTTTGAATTGACGACCCCGGCACAAGCCGCGAATCCGGCGGCGCTTCGCAGGTGCAAGCCACTCTAAACTCGTTTCATGGGATGCACAGACGAGGAACTTCGCTCACAGCTTGAGCGGCTGGAAGCACGTAACCGCGCGCAAGTTGAGGTGATCCTGAGTTACGGCGTGGACCTCAACAAGAAGCGCAAGATTGACCTGAGCTTCTGGGCGCCCAACGAAACGGCTGCCAAAACCTTCGCGGAAGCATGCAGGCGGAACGAAATGCCGCCCGACGCCGTTCGGCCTCCTGTACCTGTTGGAACGGACCGGCGCTGGCTGGTTACTTGTCCAATCGAAGCGACAGTCACATTCATGACCACTACGGACAACGTCGCGACATTCATCATGTTCGCCGACAAATTCGATTGCGAGTACGATGGCTGGGGCACTGCCATCGTCGAGGCTGCCCGCACTATTCCCAGTAAGCCAAATCCTTCTTAGCTCTTCAAGAGACGGCCAAATCGAGGCCCGGCGCAAACTGAAAAGTGGCCGCGTACTCGATGTGGAGGACGCGGCGCGGCTTCTCTGATTGTGATTTGGAAGACGCGTGGACGATGAGCGGTCTCATTGCGACAATCCCGCCTTTGGCCACCAGGCAATCCACTGGGGCAATTTTCGTCGAAAGACCGTGGAGCTGTTCATCGGAGAGAACGCCGAGAGTGTGGGTACGAGGCAGGACGCGAAGCGGACCATTATCGGCGGACGAATCGTCAAGATGCAGACGTATAGCAAGGACCTGTTCAAGGGCGCTGGCCGGAGCGTGTGCGTAGTTCACGCCGTCCTTGACTGACCACGGTCCCCAACCCGCGACTTCGCGGCTCTCGCGCAGCGGCAACGCAGTGTCCTGGTGCCAAACAACCAGCCAATTGGAAGCAGGCGATTTATCGAAGAGGGTCGCGCGAAAGGGAACCGCGTCATTTCCTAGAACAGCTTTCGCGAACTCTATCAGTCGGGCATCGTGGGCAAGAGTGGCGATACTCTCGATTCGCATGGCATGACGCAAGCCGGCTCTGCTGCGTGGAAGGTCTGACTTCTCAAGCCCGACCAGCAAGGCAGCGATTCCTTTTTCCGGCAGAAGGCCCGGAACGATGGCGAATCCTTCTGCCGAGACTCGCTTTAACAACGACCCCGATTTGTCGGCAATTTGCACGGCGTGGATATTCTAAGCTTTCTTTCCGTGTTGACGCGGCGGAATTGAAGTGCCATTATTCTGAAAATTCGTTTGTGTGATATTTTTGTACTGCAATTGGGGGCAAAGCGATCGGCTTGCGGGTATCCATACTGGCGTCTGGCAGCTCGGGCAACATTACTTTGCTCGAGACGGAGCGGACCCGACTCCTTGTGGACTGCGGACTTGGCAAGCGCGAAACGCTGGCGCGGCTTGCGGCCATCGAACAAAACGTCGAGCGCATCGACGGCATCCTGATTACTCACGAACATACGGATCATTGCAACGGGCTTCCGCAGATGCTGGGGCTTTGGAAGGCGCCGCTGTATGTGACGGAGCCGACCATGGGGGCGTTGCAGCGCGCTCTTCCCGAAACTTTTGGTAAGCGGCTCCGAGGCGTGGAAACGATTCACGCGGGGCAGCATTTTTCGATAGGCGACATTGATGTGCACGCGTTTGCGATTCCGCATGATGCGGCGGACCCGATCGGGTTCACATTTCGCTCGAATGGGGCGAAGATGGCGTTGGTTACGGACCTCGGCTACATGCCGGAGCTTGTCAAAGTGCATTTGAAGAATTCCGATTGCTTGTTGCTGGAATCGAATCACGACCTCGATATGTTGAAAGTGGGGCCGTATCCGTGGGTTGTGAAGCAGCGCGTGTTGAGCCGCACTGGCCATCTTTCCAATCACGCGGTGGGCGAATATCTTGCGGACCCCGACGGATTTGACGCCGTGGCGCGGTATCTCGTGCTGGCGCATGTCTCGCAGGAAAACAACAATCCCTATCTCGTGCGGATTTCCGCGGAAGAGGCGCTTGGGCGGCGTAGCGCGGAATGCGCGTTTCATGGGGAGCTGCTGGTTGCTTCGCAGGAAGTGCCGCTGAAACCGCTGGAACTGTAGCGGCTGGGGGGCGTAGCCCGGCGGCGGCCCAGAGGGCGGGGCAAGCCCCGCCCCTACAATTTTTTGTTCGCTTTTTCGTTTGCCCTGCAATACACTATTTTTGTTCTTGGTAGAGGTGCGGAGGCCATGAGTAGCCGGGTGCGTCGTTCCGATCAGCTTCGGACACCCGAGCAAAAGGGGCTTTAAAAGTCTTGACTCCGCCGAAATCGCAGCGGTAGCTGTTGCCGCCGCGATTGGGGAACAGGTCTAAGGCCTGTCCACTGTCATCCGATTAGATGGCTGCATTTGCGTGCGGCCAGAGCTAAAGCCGGATGGAGCGCTATCGAGAGGCAGCAGCCCCGAGCATCTACGTCGCGGTTCCTTCCTTTCGTTTCGCTCCCTCCAGAAAATTTCTTTGAATGAATCCGTTTGAAATGACGCGCGCGCTGGTTGACATCGAGTCGACGACCAACCACGAGAAAAACGTGGGCGACTTTTTGTTTGCGCAGCTTTCGTTTCTTGCGTCGCGCACTTCCGGAACGCTCGAGCGGATGGCGGTTGAGGCGAATCGCGACAACATTTTCGCGTGCTGGGGCGAGCCGGTTGTGACGCTTTCGACGCACATGGACACAGTGCCGCCATTTTTTCCGTCGCTGGAAGACGCGGATTCGATTTGGGGACGCGGGTCGTGCGACGCGAAGGGCATTATCGCCGCGATGATCGCTGCCGCGGAAAAGCTGCTCGAGGCCGGAGTGCGCAATTTGGGTTTGCTTTTTGTGGTTGGCGAAGAGCGGAACAGCGCGGGCGCGAAAGTGGCAGCGGCGAATCCGCGCGGGGCGCGCTTCTTGATCAATGGCGAGCCTACGGAAAATCTGCTGGCGCTTGGCTCGAAGGGAGCGCTGCGGTTTGAGATTAATGCGCATGGAAAATTAGCGCACTCCGCTTATCCGGAGCTGGGACACTCGGC
>DATFZY010000003.1:0-10226 GCA_035313865.1 Candidatus Acidiferrum sp. | reverse complement strand
TCTGATTGCGAAACAACAGGCTGATCGCGGACTCCGCTTGTCCACGCGAAATTCCCGGCTTGAGACGGCCAACAATCGTAAGCCACCAGCTTCGGTCTGGCTCGGGCCCGCCCCAATGCAGCCGCAAGGCATTCGCCTGCGAAAGCGGAAGCCACATATCCTGGAACCGCCCAGGCGACAGGCGCGTGAATCCGGGGTCGGCCACGCCCACGATCGTAAAGGGCACTCCGTTGAGTTTTATGCTTTTGCCGATAGCGCTTGGCGATGAGCCGAAAACCGACTGCCAGTAGGTATAGCTGAGTACCGTAACGGCTTCTGCGCCGGGCTTCTCGTCGGCGGGTTGCAGTGTTCTTCCCACGACTGGCGGCACGCCCAGGGTTTGGAAGTAGTCGCCGGAGACGAGTTCGCCGTGGGCAATGCTCGCCGTTCCGTTCCCGCTCAAGTCGAGCTGCGCGGGGCCGGCAAACGTCGCTACTCCAGAAAAAACATCCTTCTGGTTACGGATTTCCTGGAACATCGGATAGGAAAATGAGCAGCCACCGGCGAACTTTGAAGACCAGGCCGTCCAGGAACAATCGCCAAAGCTGCTGGTGCCGATCTTCTGTGGGCGGGCGTGCGCCGACCATTTCAAAACCACCAATTGCTGAGGAGCACGCACTGGGATGGTTTGCAGCATGACCGCGTTGACAAGGCTGAAGATGGCGGTGTTTGCGCCGATGCCGAGAGCCAGCGTGGCAACGGCCACGGCTGTGAAACCAGGGTTCTTCGCCAGCATTCGCAGCCCGAAGCGAATGTCTTGCCAGAGAGTCTTCAGTGTGGGCCTCCGCAAGAAAGAGTGAGCCTGAACCTGCAATCTGCCGAAGGGTAGAATCAAACCGCGAATTATTTGACGACGCCTAACGCTAAATGTCTTACGCCGTTTGCGTCGCCTTATTTCAGGCGTATGCGTTCAAAAGCGTCCCAAGCCGACATATCCGACAGAATGACCGTGTCGCCGACTTTTAAGCCGTCGAGGATTTCGATGGTATTGACGGAACTGCGGCCAAGCTTGACGTTCACGCGGACGGCTTCCGAACCGTCATCTACGAGTTTAAAGATGCCGATGGTGCTGTCAGATTGGCCGTGGACGGGCCTGCCGACGTAGAGGACGTCCTTCAAATTCTCGAGAGTTACGGTGCCATCAACGCTCAGGTCCGGCCGGGCGCCAGCGGGAAGAGGATCATCAATCGTCACATCCACCGTAACTGTGCCGTTGATCACCGAGGGGTCGACGCGCGAGACGTGGCCGTTCACGATGCCGTTGCGGGTGTCAATCGAGGCCTTTTGCCCGGGCACCACATCTTTTGCTTGCGTCTCCGCAATCTTTATTTCCGCTCTAAGCTTTTTGGGATCCGCTACGCGCGCCAGGTTCATTCCTGGTGTGACGTGCTGGCCAACATCCACGGGCAGAAGCTGTAGCACTCCGTCGATGCCTGCGCGCACATGGAGCCCCTCCAGCTGGCTTCTCTTCAACCCGTAAAGCGCCTTCATCTGTTCCACTTTCGCTTGTTGGGCTGCAAGTTTCGCGTTCGCGGAATCCGTTGCGATCTTCGTGCGGTCGGACTCGAGCGCGAGGCGAATCTTAAGTTGCGCGGCCAAGACGCGCGACTTTTGCTCAATCAAGGAGGACTGGAGGCCTTCCTTAGCCAGTTTTTCATCCACGTCATGCTGAATATTGGCCTGCTCGTAGTCGCTGCGTACCGACGCTTCGGTGGCCTTCTGGCTCATCAGGTCGCTGTTCACCTGAACTTTTAAGTTCGCATAATCTGCTTCCGCTCCCCTGAGCTGATATTCCGCGTCGACGGCATCTCTCTGTACGGTAGGGTCGCTCAATTCCATAATGATGGAATCCGGCTTGACGATGGCAGGCGGACGCAGAACCCATTTATCGACGTGCGCATCAGTCTGCGCGGCGATCCAGCGGATGTCTTCGGGGACGAGCGTGCCGAGTCCGCGGACTTCGCGGAGCATGGGCCCGCGCTTTACGGTGTCCGACCATATTGTGCCCTTGTCAACGGAGGGCGCTTGGGGCTTCAGCTTGGAAAGAGCATAGGTGACGCCGCCCAAGAGCATTAGGGCGACCGTGCCGTAAGCGATCCGGCGTATTTTTTTGGCGCGTGCGTTAGATGGTCTTTGTATGTCCATAGTGGTTACCGACTTCCTTCTTAAGGCGCAAATAGGGTGCCCAAGAGAATTCGCTTAAACCCTCGCTTTGTCAATGGCTTACGGGGCGTCTAGCAGTCCGGGAAGGCGCGGCTTTGGCCGAAAATGGGAATCCACGTCCCATGAGCGGACACTGCAAGGCTTCTCGGGCAAACCTTAGACGCTACGCATAAGGATACGTCCAAACGGGCGGAATGTTCTACGTTGAATGCGCGTCAGCGACTAGGTGGGCGGGGACGCTTTCGGAATTGATGCTTCCAGGATTTAGGACGATGGAGTGGGATCATCGCATCCGACGAACTCCTGGAGGATGCGATTGCCTTTGTAATCGAGCTCATCGTGGATGCCGATTTTTGAAGTGTAGTAGCCGCGCACAGTTAAGTGCTTCAGCTCCTTGAAAAATTGGACCTCGGTGAGATCGTCGATGTGCTCGTTGTCGGAAAGGACTTTGAGGACGGCGATTTTTTCTTCGGAGGAGGACTCTAGGAAGGATTTTCCGTTGTAGTGTTTGCTCATCAGGTCAATGAGGCGGAGGCCTTCGCGCCATAGAGATTTTTGGGCATCATCGGTGGTCTCACGGACGGTTTGTTCGATGAAGTCGGCGACTTTTGCTGCTTTTGCGCCGCCGGAGTGAGCGTCGGCGGGGATGATCGTTTCTGACAACTCTTCGATCAGCGTGTGCTGGGCCGGTGTGAAGAAGTGAGCGGAGGATTTTGACTCGGCTGCTTCTGGTTTTGGAGTGGGGGCTGCTTCAGTGGTTTGTGGCTCCGAGGATAGGGCGGGCAGCGGCAAGACCGCAGCGCCCAGAGCGGCGGCGGAAGTCTGGAACCATTGACGGCGGTCTTGCTTCAGATTGATGGGATCATCTGCGGACATTTTGCCTCCTGCGTTGCACACCCAGAAAAGCGGCAGCAGGGCTGCCGCACTCCATAAAATTCACCGATCACAGATTGCCTTTGCCGAGTTCGTCGGCGAGATAATCGCAGGAGCGCCAGCAAAGCGCCATGATGGTCCAGGTGGGATTCTGGCAACTGGAGTTGACGAAGGCGCTGCCGTCTACGACGAAGAGATTTTTTACGTCGTGCGACTGCTGAAATTGATTCAGGACGGAGGTCTTTGGATCGCTGCCCATGCGGGCTGTGCCGAGTTCGTGGATGGACCAGCCTTCAGTCAGAACGCGGTCACTGACATCGAGAATCTTGAAGCCTGACGCTTCAAAGATTTCCTGGGCGGTTTCTTTCATGTCTTCGGCCATGCGGTGTTCGTTGTCGCCGAATTTGTAGTGAAAGCGCAAGGCGGGAATACCCCATTTGTCTTTTACGACCGGATCGAGGTCGACGTAATTTTCGTAGCGCGCCAGGACTTCGCCGAATGCGCCCATGCCAATGTACGAACCCTTGTTGTTTCTGATTTGTTCCTTAAAGGAGGCGCCGAAGCCTGGGATGTTTGCGTTCATGGGGAACATAGCGTTGCCGCTGCCGCCTTCGAAGCCGTAACCACGGATGAATTTGGGATGCTTTTCGGTCAGATTGCGGTAGCGGGGAATGTAGAAACTGCCGGGGCGGCCGTCGTCGAGCGTGGACGGTTTCCCGATCAGGTCCGTGGCCTGGCCGTAGACGTGCGGCCCCATGATGTGCTCGCAGAAATTGTGGCCGACGTGGCTGCTGGAGTTCGCGAGTCCGTTGGGATGTTGGCGCGATTTGGAGAGCAGCAGAAGGCGAGCGGATTCGAGCGTCGAGGCGGCGACGATTACGACTTTTCCGTGGACGGTGTAGTCCTTCATGGTTTGGGAATCGGTGAAGTGGACGCCGCTGGCTTTGCCGGTTTGCGGATCTACTGTGATTTCGCGGACGGTTGCGCCGGTGCGCAGCGTGAGGTTGCCGGTGTCCATGGCGGGGTAGATAAGGCCGGTGGGGGAGTCGAACGCGGCGTGGATGTCGCAGCCGCCCTTGCGTTCGCACGCGCCGCGTCCGTAGCAGCGGCTGCGATATTTGTTGTGCTTCAGGCCGTCGGTGGTTACTCCGGCGCGGTATTGCGTCAAGACGCGGCCCATCTTTTGCAGGCCCTGCTTGAGGGTTACTTCGGCGCAGGTCAATTTCGTGGGCCGCTGGAAAATGCTGTCAGGAAGATAGGGGAGATTTTCTTTTACGCCGGTGATGCCCAGGTACAAATCCACTTTGTCGTAGTACGGGGAAATGTCGCTGTAGCTGATGGGCCAGTTTTCGCCGAAGCCGTCGCGGTCCTTGGCTTTGAAGTCGTAATCGGAGAGGCGAAGCGACAGACGGCCCCAGATATTGGTTTTTCCGCCGAGGCAGCGGGCGCGGACCCAGGCATAGTTTGTGCCGGTGTAAGGATTCTCGCGCTCGTCCACGACGATGTTCTTCACGTAATCGGAGTCTCCGATATAACTTTTGAGATGCTTCGATTTTTCGAAACCGGGGCCATAGGGCGGCCTGCGAATGGTGTACTCATTAAAAGTGATCGAATGCGAGTCGGGCGGAAGCGCGCCGCGATGCGGATTGTCGTAGGGCCACTCCATGGAACGGAGCTCCTGCTCGATGTTGAGTTTTTTCCCGGCTTCGAGCATCAGGACTTGCAGGCCGTGAGTGGTCAGGACGTGGGCAGCCATTCCGCCGGCTGCACCAGACCCGATAATTACGGCGTCATACTTTTTGCTCAGATCTACTTCCGGCTCGGCCATGGAGAGAACGCTCCTTCTGCTCGCGGCATTGAACAATGGCGCGCCGTGTTTGTCCAGTCCAACCTTGTTCGCCGCGGTTGGCTGCCTTTGTCTCGGTTGCCCTTTCCAGCACGCTCCGCGCGCCGGCCGGGCAGCACGCACAAGCTCAACTGTACCCATTTCCCCAGTTTGAAAAGGCCGACAGAAGCTATGGCCGGGTGAATATGATTTTCACGGCTTCGGTCTCATCGACCACTTTGTAGTCGGCGGGCGGGGCGAACAAGGTCGGGTCAGGTTCGCTGAGCGAAATATTGATCAGGCGATCGATCATTTCGCCGCCGCGAGGGTCCAATCGCTTGGTGAAAATGGCGAGCTTGAGCTGAGACGAAAACCAACGTTCAGTGACTACGGTGATGGGACCGTCATTGTCTTGCATTCCCACGGGGATCACCTCCGTGGTCTTCGTGCCCTCCGCCACCACTCCTTCTATGACCCGAGTGCCAAGCCGTTCCGTGGTGAACGTCGGGCGAGGCTTGTCTTGTGCGCCAGGAAGAGTCCGCGGAGTAGGGGCCAGTCCAGAGACTATTGTTGAAGACGAACTTCCTTCCGTGGCTGAAGTGACAGTCATCGTTGAGGAGGAAAGCGGCTGAATCGGCCCGTGTTCTCGAACTTCCAAGACGTAGCGATGCGCGACTTGGTTCTGCGCATCGAGGAGGTAGGAATAACCCGCGACCGGATCGTAGATCTCAATGATTACCGCGTCCGGCTCCTCGCTGGGTCTCCCGCACATGGATCGCTCGGTGCGCGCCCTGCCTTGCGAATCACGAAACTGCTTCTCGGTCCGGGGCTTATGGGTGATGTGCGTGCCGTCAGCGAGGGTTCGAATGGTGGACATTTCCTGCTCGGCGGAATAAGGGGCAGTGGGGCCGGGAAAGCCCATCCGAAGCACGGGTCGAAGCCTGGCGCTGCAACCAACAATTGGCTGGGACAAACTGGGAGCCGTGGGAGAAGACGCCGTTGCGGCCGTCTGGCTGAGCGCGGAAGAAATGGACAAAGCAAAAAGGGAAGTGCCGAGGGCGAGCCGGGTGATGTAATTCATGGGATTCCCTCCATCGCCGGGCTGTGGCGATATTGAGTGAGATGTTAGTGCCTTGAATGCTGCGATGCAAGAGCAAGACGACCGGTGGCCTGCGTCTTATTACCAGGACGCTTTGTTCAAGACCTGGGACGAGGTTTGGAGAGGTTTGAAGATGAAGGCGCCGGCAAGAGGCTGCTGGCATACAATCGGGCCACCGGAGTTCAGGCTCTGGGTCGGGGGCGGCTTATGAAACTGGGAATCCGAAGAACGTTCAAGATACTTGCGCCTGGGAATTCACTGCGGAAAAGAGTTGCATACAGCCTGGCGATTGCCCGAATGATTCTCGTGCCAGTGATATTCCTGGCGGTTTATTACCTGTTCGAGATGGGATGGATCGTGGACCGCATCGTGAATGTGGATGCACCGGCGGCCACCATGGCGCAGCGCGCTTCGATTGAAGTTCTGGAGGCGAGGCGCGCGGAACGCAACTACCTCTTGCTGCGCGAGCCGAGCTATTTGGACGCGAACCGGCAGTCGCTGGCGAACAGCAAGCAGATCTTGAATGATATCGAAGGGCTGGAACCGCAAGAAATGGGAGAAACGCAGAAGGCGTTTGATTCGCTGGAACTGTACGAAAAAAGGTTTGGGGCGGCGGTAGCCGCGATGAGACAACCAGGGCAAGGAGATGCGGATCGTATCCAGAGCGTGGTGCGCGACTACGAAAAGGACTTGAACGATCTTCTGAGAAAGGCAAATCTGAAGAGACGCGCACAGTTGATCGACGAACTACGCAGCCGCGTCGGGTCGTTCGACGCGCAAATCTCGGCGACAGTTCAGGAAAGTAACCCCGCGTTGCAGCCAGTCACGGCTGATTTACAGACGTTCGGCCAAGAGGTTTTGACGCAGCTTGGCGAACTGGAGGCGGAAAACTGGAAGCGAGTGGAGACTGATCATCGAGAGGCGAGGCGGCTTCTGCATCAGGCGGAATGGGCGCTGAGTATTGTGTCCGGTCTAACGCTGTTGTTCAGCATCTGGGTGAGTTTTATTTTGCCGAGACAAGTGGTAAAGCCGCTGATCAGTTTGCGGGAGGCCGTGGATCACGCGGCCCAGGGGAACAGCGCGATTGAATTTGAAATTGAAGGGCAGGGAGAAGTGGCGGATTTGGCTAGGAGCGTGAAGGAACTGGTGGAGAGGCTGCAGTCGGGCGGCGAAGCCGCCAGGAGTTAGCGGGGCTGAATGGAAAGGCGGCGGCAAGGCTGCCGCACCCCACAATAGCAATGCTAAGCGTTGAAATTATTTGGACAGCTGCTTGACCAGCGTGTACAGAAAAGCCTGGCCCTCGTAAAAGGATTGCACGCCTAGGCGTTCATCGCGGCCATGGAAGCGGATGTCGTCGCGGTCGAAGAAGAAACCTTGGATACCGTAGCAGGGAATGCCCGCGCTGCGGAGATAGCGGCCGTCGGTGGCCCCCATGACCATGATGGGAACGGTGGCCACGCCGGGCCACATCGAGCTGGTGATATCGGAAACGGCTTTCAGGACGTCGGGCCGCATCGGCGAAGCAGGAGCTTTAGAGAAGCTACTCACGTTCTTGACTGCAACTTGATCGTCGGCGACGATTTTTTCGAGCGTGCTTTGCACGTATTCTGGCGAGTCTTCCGGCAGAACGCGGCAATTAACCATCGCGGCGGCTAGCTGCGGCAGAGCGTTGATGGCGTGGCCGCCTTCGAGCATGGTTGCAACGCAGGTGGTGCGCAGCGTGGAATTCCATGCGGGAGACGCAGCAGCGACGCGCCCCATCGCTTCCTGGGAACCCGTGGCAACCTTTGCCAGGTCTTCTCGCATTGGGCCGGGGTCCAGCTTCGACATTTGCGCGAAGTAAGCGGCGGTTACCTCGTTTGTCTTCAGGGGAAAACCGAAATCGGAAAGCCGCTGAAGGGCGCCGGCGAGATGATAGATGGCGTTGTCGTGCACTGGCATGGAGCTGTGCCCACCCTTGTTGTGCACCTCGAAACGGAAATTCATGACGTATTTTTCGCTGACCTGCAAGTCGTTGGAGATTTTCTTGCCTTTGGATTCTTCTCCCCATCCGCCTTCGTTGAGAGCAAATTCCGATTCAATCAGTTCGCGGTGATTTTTCAGCAACCAGTCGACACCGTTGTAAGGGCCACCGCCTTCTTCGTCGGCGGTGAGAGCGACGATGATGTCGCGGTCCGGCCTAAAGCCTTCTTTTTTGTATTGAATCAGATTGGCGATCCATACGGCGGCTTGCGCTTTGTCGTCGCCGGTTCCGCGGCCGTAGAAGAAGCCATCCTTCTCGATAAATTGGAAGGGATCCGTGCTCCAGTCTTCGCGCTTGGCTTCGACGACGTCGATGTGCGCAAGGAGAAGAAGAGGCTTGCGCGCGCCGGTACCGTGATAGCGAACGACCAAATTGCCTTTTTTCGGGATGGCGCCGCCAAGGAAAATGTCGGCGTCAGAGAACCCGGCAACTTTCAAACGCGCGGCGGCGGCTTCGGCCACGGGAGTCGTTGCTCCGGTCGTGAACCCAGACTGCACTTCGACGAATTCCTTATAGATGTCGTGGGCCAACTGTTTTTCACCTTCCGGCCGAGTGGTTTGCGCGTTTGCTGTTGCTGCGCAGAGAGAAAGAACCAGAAATACAGAAATTCGGCGAAGGTTTAGTCTGTTTTGCATGCGAGATTCTTACATGGAGAGAGAGTGGATGCAACCCGGCGGTCAGAGGACCGCAATTTAGACCCACTTGTAGACTGGCGCTTCGCTCGCCCGGTTACGTTAACGCTCAGATCCGCCGTGAGTGAGGGCAGGAAGCGCCGAATGCCCCCGGCAAAAACCCTGCAAGCCAACCGGCGAAATTCGTTCTAAGAACGTCACCGCGAGCAACCCGGTGTCCAGATTGCTAACTCTAATGAGGTAACAAACGAGAGTGTGAGTGTTGTTACTCATGAACGGCAGCTCATACTTTTAGACGGTCCTCCATTCCCCGGGTTGTGAAGCAAAAAGCCGAGGTAATTCCTGAAAGCTAGAGGTGTCGAAAATGACCAGCTCAAGCGCATGCCATTCTCATTATCAAGAACTACGTAAGCCCTGGTTTTTATTTGTCAGTGTAGTGGCCGCGCTTTTGTTTTTTGCAGGTACGGCCTCGGCGCAAAACGCTCCGCATGCTGCGGGATGGGTGGTGATCACTATCAGTGATTATCGCTCACTGCACGCGAAGGCTTATCCGCCCGAGCGCGAACCCGAGCCGCCGCCGGTGGAAGCGACGTTGACGCGGGTGGACTACGACCTGCGGATTGACGGCGATCTCGCGGCAGGCCGCGCGAGCCTCACAGTAGATGTGCTGAAAGACGGTTGGGTGCGTGTGCCAATCCCAGCGGGACTGCTGGTGCGCGAAGCAAAACTCGACGGCAAGCTAGTTTCGCTCGTGCCGAGCGCGCTCGGAAAGGGTGGCAGCCAACTTTCGGCGCTTCTTTCGCGGCCAGGACGTTCTATCCTGCAGCTGGATATTGCTTTGCCTGTTGTGTCTACAGCCGGAGAAGAAAGCATCTCGCTACCTTCGACTGCTTCTGGAGTCACGAAAGCTTCCGTCAGCCTTCCGAGACAGGGCGTGGAGATCAAGCTCAATGGAGGTCTCCTTGCCGAGAAATCGGAATCCGGAACGGAGAACAAATGGCTCGCCTATGCGCGCGGGAATGAGCCGCTCACGTTTATGTGGAAGCGTAAGATCGAGGACCATCGAAGCACGCAGGCTCTACGGCTGCGCGGCTCGCTCACAGAATTGGCGGGGCTGAGCGAAGACTCCACAGCGATCATGGCCGAGGTCAATGTCGAGGTCACTCAGGGCGCCGCGCGCGAAGTGCGCATTTCGCTGCCGGACAAAGTAACGATCAATCAGGTCGCGGGCGCTACCGTCGCGGATTGGGAAATGAAAGACGGCCAGCTCGCGGTGACGTTCCTGGAGCCCGTCGAGCAAAACGCAAAATTCATCGTCAGCGGAGAAGCGCGAAGCCCTCGCGACGGTGAGATTACGATTCCGCTCCTTCGACTGCTGAACGCGGAGCGCGACACCGGCGGAGTCGCTGTCGAAGTTCTCGGAGCCGGAGAGATTAATAAATACAAGGCCGAGGGGCTCGAGAATGCCGACGCCACGGATTTGGGCGAAGTCGTTTCCGGCAGACAGTCCACTTCGCTGTCAGCGTTCCGGTTTCGCTCCGGCGATGCCAAGACCGCGAGATCGCTGACTGT
>DATFZY010000002.1:0-6132 GCA_035313865.1 Candidatus Acidiferrum sp. | reverse complement strand
CGAAGATCTCAGCCACTGCCACTGGCTCCTGCGCATCCCCACCCGCGAAGCTCATCGCTCCATGAATCTAGGCCAAGCCGTAGCCGTCTGCCTCTACGAACTAGTCCGCGACGCCCAAGCCGCCACAAAATTCTCCCGCGCCCTGCAAAAATCCCCGCCCGCCACCGTCGCCGAAATCGAACGCTTCACCGCCATCCTCACAGAAGCCCTCAGCTCCAGCGGCTTCCTGGATCGCCGCACGGTCGCCGACGCCGACGAACGCATCCGCCGCCTAGTCCGCCGCCTAAATCTGCAATCCCGCGACGCCGACATGTGGACCGGAATAATGCGCCAAATCCTCTGGAAGCTGAACGCCACACAAACCCTGCACTCGCCCCCACGAAAGAAGCCACCGAATTAGCGTAGGAGCAGTTCGCGAGACGCCCGTCTGACGCCGCTCCTTAAAAGCGCGCGCCGTGCGTGTGACACAGGCAAAACGCGCGAAAAAGTAGCGATTAGAAAATCGTTTCTCGTTTGCTTTGAGCGGGTTCCGTTGATTTTTAATATTTGGTTCACTAGCGATTAGAAATGAAGTCGCTGGCGAATCGGGGCGGTTCACTGAGAACACGAAATCCGCGATTCGTGGCGGACGAAACTGCGATTCGGGGGTCGCGATCGATGAATTGTGAGGTGAAAAACGCGGGCGCAAACATGCACTTTTCGACCGATTAGAAAAAGCTATCACATTGTTTTCATGGAAGTTGCGTCCGTTTTTAATCGCGGCACTACCAATTAGAAATTGACGGCGGCGAGTGATGAAAAGTGATGAGCCATGAATGGCGGAGGCGGTGCGATCCTGCCACCGACGAGTGTTCAGCGAAGACAAGCGAGGGTAGGGCGCGTGAGTCACTGAAGCGCAATCGGCGTTGTGCATATGCGGCCCTCGTCTAGACGAAATAAGCCCACGACTGATGCTAACATAGTCGTTACGGTAACGCAAGCGGTAACAGCACAGCAGGGGCCCGCGACACCGGATCGCCAGGTGCGCCGGTTGCCGAGGGTGACAACGGATGGTTGGGTTGGAAATGGTTGAGAAGCGACTTGAGCATGCCAGAACGCGCGATGTGCCCAGACGTGTTGGATTAAACCGGGATCTACTGAGAGAATAGGGTTGTCGAAAACATATGTTACTTACGATCACAACAACGCACGAGCCTGCGACGGACTTGGGTTATCTGCTTTACAAGAGTCCTTATCGTTTCCATTCGTTCGAACAGGCCTTCGGCAAAGCCTACGTCTTCTACCCCGAGACCGGGCCCGACCGCTGCACCGCCGCGCTCGTACTGGATATCGATTCCATCGGGCTTGTACGAAATCGGCGCGGACCTAGCGGCGAAGCGCATGCGCTGGAGCAATACGTAAATGACCGGCCGTACGCCGCGTCGTCCTTCTTGAGCGTTGCGATCGCGCGGACGTTCGGCACGGCGCTCACGGGCAAGAGCAAGGAGCGGCAGGACCTAGCGGATGCGCCGCTGCCGCTTGAGGTACGGATAACCGTACTGCCGTGCCGTGGCGGAGAGGGTTTATTGCGCCGATTGTTCGAACCGTTAGGCTATGAAGTCAGCGCCAAGCGGCATCCGCTCGACGAGAAATTTCCGGAGTGGGGAGACAGTCCGTATTTCACTGTGACGCTCAAGAACATCATTCGCTTGAATGAATTGCTGACGCATCTGTACGTGTTGATTCCGGTCCTGGATGACGACAAGCACTACTGGGTTGGCGACGCAGAGGTAGAAAAACTGCTACGCCACGGCGAGGGCTGGCTGCGCGAGCATCCCGAGCGCGAACTGATTGCAAATCGCTACTTGAAGCACCGGAAGCAGCTTGCGCGTGAGGCCCTGAGCCGGCTGATGGACGAGGAAGAGCCGGCCGCGGATGAAGTGGCCGAAATTCACGCGCGCGAAGAGGAAGCCATTGAGAAGCCGATCAGCCTGGCTGAACAACGTACTGGGGCAGTAATGGCCGCAGTGCGCGGCTGCGGCGCGAAGCGCGTTCTGGACCTTGGGTGCGGCGAGGGCCGACTGCTGCGCGAACTTCTGAGCGATAAGGCCTTTGCGGAAGTGGTTGGCATGGATGTGTCGCATCGCGCGCTGGAGATTGCGGCGCGGAGACTGCGGCTAGAAGATTTGCCAACGATGCAGAAGGAGCGAATTCGCCTAATACATGGTTCGCTAACTTACCGGGACAAGCGCCTGGCGGGCTACGACGCGGCGACGGTGGTGGAAGTGATTGAGCACCAGGACCCGCCGCGCCTCGCTGCGTTTGAACGAGTGCTCTTCGAATTCGCGCGCCCGCAGACCGTCGTGGTGACGACACCCAACGTGGAGTACAACGTGAAATTCGAAACGCTGCCTGCTGGAAAGATGCGGCATAAGGATCACCGCTTCGAATGGACACGCGCGGAATTTCAGTTGTGGGCGAAAGCCATTGCGACGCGATTTGGCTATGCGGCGCGCTTCTTGCCGATTGGACCTGAAGATCCGCACGCGGGCAGTCCAACGCAGATGAGCATTTTCACTCGCCAATGAAGCTGACGATTCCTGAACTCGCGGTGGTTGCCCTGGTCGGACCTTCGGGATCCGGCAAGTCGAGTTTTGCGCGGCAGCATTTTCGTCCGACGGAAACGCTTTCGTCCGATTTCTGCCGTGGCTTGGTATCCGATGCTGAAAACAGCCAGGCGGCCACGAACGATGCGTTCGATGTTCTCTATTTCATCGCGTCGAAACGGCTGGCGGCAGGGAAGCTGGTGGTGATCGACGCTACGAACGTGCAAACCGAAGCGCGCAAGCCGATCATCGCGCTGGCTCGGCAGTATCATTGCATACCTGTCGCGATTGTATTTGATCTGCCGGAAAAGCTTTGCCACGAGCGAAACCGCGATCGGCCTGATCGAACTTTCGGACCACACGTAGTCCGCCAGCAGTCTCAGCAATTGAGGCGCTGCCTGCGGAACCTGGAACGCGAGGGATTTCGCCGGGTCCACGTGCTACGTTCGCCGCAGGAAGTTGATGAGGCAGAAATCGAACGGCAACCGCTGTGGAACAATCTGAAGCGCGAGCACGGTCCTTTCGACATTATTGGCGATGTTCACGGCTGCTTTGACGAGTTGGTCGATCTGTTGACGCGGCTCGGGTACTCCGTCGAAGGGCGCGCGAATGGTCAGGGAGTCCCCAGTTATTCGGTGAAACCACCCGAAGGGCGCAAGGCTGTCTTTCTGGGAGACCTGGTGGATCGTGGGCCGAAGATTCCGGAAGTGCTGGCACTGGTAATGAGCATGATTGAAGCCGACACGGCGCTGTGCGTTCCGGGCAATCACGACATCAAACTGATGCGCAAGCTCCGGGGAAAAGACGTGCAGATCACGCACGGGCTGGAGAATTCCCTGGAGCAACTTGAAAAACACCCCGCTGAATTTCGTTCCCAAGTGTCCGAATTCATTGATGCGCGGATTAGCCATTATGTTTTGGACGACGGAAAGCTTGTAGTCGCTCACGCGGGGATGAAAGAGGAGATGCAGGGGCGCGGTTCGGGGAAGGTTCGGGATTTTGCGCTCTACGGAGAGACCACGGGAGAAACAGACGAATTCGGGCTGCCGGTGCGCTACAACTGGGCGGCAGAGTACCGGGGCCAAGCGCTAGTGGTTTATGGCCATACGCCGGTGCCCCAGGCAGACTGGCTGAACCGAACGATCAACATTGACACGGGCTGTGTATTCGGCGGAAGCCTTACGGCGTTGCGCTACCCGGAAAAGGAACTTGTGTCGGTGGCCGCGCGCCAGACTTATGCGCAGCCTGTGAGGCCCCTTGTCACGGCGGTGGAAACCGGTCCGTCGCTGACATCGCAACAGGTGCACGACGATCTTCTGGACATTGACGATGTAATCGGCAAACGGATTATCACAACCCGTCTGCATCACAACGTGACGGTTCGCGAAGAGAACGGACTGGCCGCTCTAGAAGTCATGAGCCGTTTCGCAGCGAATCCGAAATGGCTGATTTACTTGCCGCCGACGATGGCCCCCACAGAGACGACAACCCAACAGGGTCTGCTGGAGCACCCGGGCGAGGCGTTTGCTTACTTTCGACGCGAAGGTGTGCCGCGGGTCGTTTGCGAAGAAAAACACATGGGTTCGCGCGCCGTCGTGATTGTGTGCCGGAGCGAAGATACGGCGCGAAGGCGATTTGGCGTCGTCGATGAAGGCGTCGGAATCTGCCATACGCGTACGGGAAGGAGGTTCTTCGAAGACGCGAAGATCGAAAAGGAATTCCTGGGAATCGTGCATGCGGCGTTGGGCGCGGCTGATTTTTGGAACCAATTTCAAACCGACTGGGTTTGCCTTGATGCGGAATTGATGCCCTGGTCGGCCAAGGCCCAGGAATTGCTGCGCCAACAGTACGCGGCCGTGGGCGCGGCAGCGCAGACGTCGCTCGCAGCGACAGTCGCGGCCTTAGAGCTGGCCGCATCGAAAAATGGCGACGCTTTACCGTTGATCGAGCGATACAAAGAGCGGCTGGAAGCTGTGAACCTCTACGTAGATTCGTACCGCCGTTACTGCTGGCCGGTGCACTCAGTGAAGGATTTGAAGCTCGCGCCGTTTCATCTACTGGCGACCGAGGGCCAAGTTCACATCCAGCGCGATCACGTGTGGCATATGGAAAAACTTGCGGAGGTCTGCAGAGCCAGCGACGGACTGTTGATGACGACGACTTACCGACAGGTGGACGTAACTGACACAGCGAGCGTTGATGAAGCTACCCGGTGGTGGGAGGGGTTGACCGATGGCGGCGGTGAAGGGATGGTGCTGAAACCTTTCGATTTCATTGTTCGCGGACGCCGGGGTCTTGTTCAGCCTGCTGTGAAGTGCCGGGGACGCGAATATTTGAGAATTATCTACGGGCCCGAGTATCTGCTGCCTGAAAACCTGGAGCGCCTGCGGAACCGCGCGGTCGGAGCCAAGCGCTCGCTGGCTCTGCGCGAATTTGCACTCGGAATTGAAGCGCTGGAGCGCTTCGTGCGACAGGAGCCGCTGCGCCGGGTTCACGAATGCGTGTTCGGCGTGCTCGCGCTTGAGAGCGAGCCTGTCGATCCTCGTCTTTAATTGCTCGCCATTTAACCCACTCCGACTGCGCCGTCTGCGCTTTTCACATCGTCTCGAATTCATGTATTCTGCTGGGCCTATGCTGGATTTGGGTTATGTGCGCGAGCACCTCGATGTGATTGAAAAAATGGCGCGAGACCGCGGCCTGGCGCTGGACCTGGCCCCTTTTCGTCAGCTGGATACCGACCGCCGCGTGGTGATCACCTCCGCCGAGCGCCTGAAGGCCGAGCGCAACAAAGCCAGCGAAGAAATCGCGCGCATGAAGAAGTCCGGCGAGGACGCATCGTCCCTGCTGGCCCTGATGAAGCAAGTCTCCGACCAAATCAAGCGCGACGACGAAACCATCACCGTGCTCGACGGCCAGCTGAAGCAATTCCTGCTGACCGTGCCCAATATTCCCCACGCCAGCGTCCCCGTGGGAAAATCCGCGGCCGACAATGTGGAAGTGCGCCGCTGGGGCGCCCCGCCGCAATTCGATTTCAAGCCCAAAGCGCACTGGGAACTGGGCGAAGGCGCCGGCATTCTGGATTTCGACGCCGCGATCAAAATCGCCGGCTCGCGCTTTGCCGTGTACAAAGGCCTGGGCGCGCGACTGGAACGGGCCCTCGCCAATTTTTTCCTGGACGTGCACACCCGCGATCACGGCTACACGGAAATTTTGCCGCCGTTTCTGGTGAACACCGCATCGCTCATCGGCGTGGGCCAACTGCCGAAATTCGCGGCAGACATGTTTCACCTGGAAGGCACGGACCTGTGGCTGACGCCGACTTCCGAAGTGGAATTGACCAGCCTGTATCGCGACACAACTCTCGAACCCGACGTGCTACCAATCAAAGTGTGCGCCTGGACGGCCTGCTTCCGTTCCGAAGCCGGCGCGGCCGGACGCGACACGCGCGGGCTGAAGCGCCAGCACCAATTTCAAAAAGTGGAAATGTTCAAATTCACGCGCCCCGAGCAAAGCTACGACGAGCTGGAAGCGCTGGTGGGAAACGCCG
>DATFZY010000001.1:0-84892 GCA_035313865.1 Candidatus Acidiferrum sp. | reverse complement strand
CATGGGGTCCGTGTACACGCACCGTTTCGAGCAGCCTTTGCTGCGAGCGGTTCAGGGACACCTCGAATCGCTCTACGGCGATCTCATCGCGCCTTTGCGCGAGCACCTGACGGCGAAGCACGTGATTTTTGTGCCCCATGGGGCGCTTCATTTTCTTCCGTTTCATGCTTTGCGGGATGGTGGCGAGTATCTTTGCGACTCGTACACGATTTCTTATGCGCCGAGCGCGACGGTTTTCGCTCTGTGCCAGGAGAAGGCTGCGAGTGACATGCCCAACTCCCTGGTGATGGGGATTCCTGATGAACGCGCGCCGCAGATCCTCTCCGAGGTGCAATCCGTCGCCAAGCTGCTTCCGCATCCCGAGCTTTTCGTCGGCCCCGACGCAACGACCGATGTTTTGCGGCGGCGTGGGGCTGCCAGCAGCCTTTTGCACGTCGCAACGCACGGAAACTATCGGCAGGACAACCCGATGTTTTCGAGCATTCGGCTGGGGGACGGGTACCTTAACCTCTATGATCTCTATCAGATACGGCTGCCGGCAAAGCTGGTGACTTTGAGCGGTTGTGCCACCGGGATGAACTTTGTTTCGGCGGGAGATGAGCTGCTCGGGCTCCAGCGGGGGTTGTTTTGTGCTGGTGCTACCTCGCTGCTGCTTTCGCTTTGGGACGTGCATGACGAGAGCACGGCGGCGCTTATGCAGTCCTTTTACAAGCGGTTTGTAGAGACGGGCGATATGGCCGGATCGCTGCAAACGGCGATGCAGCAACTGAGGGAGCAGAATCCTCACCCCTATTTTTGGGCGCCGTTCGTTTTGATCGGGAAACTTGCTGATAATAAAAGCCTTAGCTAGCCTTAGTTAATCTCCATCCCGCCTATATTTTTCAGACGCCCGCCTGCCCTTATTCCCTGAGCACGCATAAATGCACTCTCCGCTGGGGAGCGGAATGACAGGAAAGGCGACTGGGGGAATGGATATGAAGCACTTTACGACAGAGGAGTGGGTTGATTTCGTGAATCAGATAACCAGCGGCGGGCAGCAGCAGGCGATGCAGAAACACCTCGCAACTGGTTGTAAACAGTGCACTAAGACAGTCTCGCTATGGCAAAAAGTTTGCACAAACGCGGCGGTGGTCACAGGGGAGAGCTACCAGCCCCCGGCGGATACCGTGCGGCTGGCGAAGGCTTTGTATTTAACCAACAGGTTAAATACAAAGGCGCTGGAACGGCAGCCGAGTCTGATCGAGGTGCTCTTCGACAGCTTTCTGCAGCCGGCAGTTGCTGGAGCCCGTTCGGCTGTAACTGGAACAAGACAAATGCTTTACCGCGCTGACCCGTATCAGGTGGACATCCAGATCGAGGCCAAACCCGAAGGCAGCCGCCTGGTGGTTACCGGCCAGTTGCTGGATGTGAGCCGCCCTGACATCCTCGGCCGGGAAGTGCAGGTCACCCTTTCCAACCACCGCGGAATGGTGGTGCACATGGTGACCAATCAGTTTGGGGAGTTTCGCGGGGAAATTGAAAACACCGGCGACCTGGAGATTTCGTTTCCCGGCCAACACGAGAAGCCGATTGTTATTTCGCTGCGAAATGCCCTCGGAAAGTTGGCGGAGGATAAGGCGTGAAGCCAGCGACGACTTTTGATCTTGTAGGGGTGTCCCGTTTTGGTACGAAGGTACCAGAACCCCCTACAGCTTTCGATTGGCACCATGAAACCAGCCGTACTATTTGCGCAAAAGGAAGATTCCGCAAGACTTAGCGGGTATCCCTTTGCGCGAGAGTCTGGATGGTTGGAAAGCAGGAGACCCCGAAAGGGACCAACACTATGAAACGCAACCTCTGCATCATCGTAATCTTCATCGCGCTTTTCGCTGCCAGCGCAACGCCGGCTGCCGCCCAAAACCGATATATAGTTCGCACGAAGGGAGGCCTGGGTTCCGTCCTGCAACTATGCCTCTCCGCCAATTGCCAGGTCCAAGGGTCATTGGACGGCAACATCGGCCAGACTTTTCTTGTTACCTCTACTGGAAATCTAATTTCGAACCTGCTCGGCTTCGTCGGCAATCTGCTGGAACAGTTGCTGGGCATCGAGAGTGTTGAGCCCGACCAGCTCTTGCCCCTCCCTCAGGCGTCGATCACTACTGTGCCTGCCAGTCTTTACAATTTGACTCCCGTGAATTACTACGGGACGGTGGTTCCGCAAGGCTACGTATCGCAGCCCGCCACACAAATTATCCGTTTGGTGGATGCGCAAAACGGGTTCAATGTCACCGGCACAGGGATCGTGGCGGTGATTGATACGGGCGTGGACACAACTCATCCGGTGCTCTACCCCGTCCTACTGCCGGGTTACGACTTTACGCGCAACCAGGCCGGGGCCTCAGAATGGCTCGATGTGCCCCAATTGCAGGGTGGGACGCTCGGGAACGGCTCCGAAACGCAGCAGCCGGCATTCGTTCAACAATCCAGCGTAGCCATTCTTGATCAGTCTTCTGTGGCGATTCTGGACGGCGGGCCGTATTCGGATTTCGGGCACGGTACGATGACGACTGGGCTGGTCCACCTGGTGGCGCCGACGGCAAAGATACTTCCTCTGAAGGCATTTAATGCCAACGGCACGGGCTACCTGTCAAACATCATTGCAGCCCTTTATTACGCCGTTCAAAACAAGGCCAACGTCGTGAACATGAGCTTTGACACGACGGTGACTTCGCCCGCGTTCAATGCGGCAATCTCCTACGCAAATCAGCAAGGCCTCGTGCTCGTTTCGGCGGCCGGCAATGGAAGCACCAGCGCGCCAGTTTACCCGGCCGCGCTGAATTCGAACGTGATGGGAATAGCGTCCACGTCGAATGAAGACACTCTTTCTACCTTTTCGAACTATGGAAGCACCGACGTGTGGATAGCCGCTCCCGGCGAATATGTGATGAGCACATATCCTGGCGGCACGTACGCCAGCGAGTCCGGCACCTCGTTCAGCTCACCACTTGTGGCGGGCTCGGCGGACCTGCTGCTGAGCGCGAAACCCTCCCTCAACCAAAAGAACGCCGCCAACGCCTTGGGTCATGCAGTGCAGCTGACGCCAAACCTCAACCATGGCCGCTTGGACGTTTATCAGGCTATTTCCGCCTGGCTGAACAGTTCGAGCGGGCAATAAGAATCCGCGTGCGAAATGAGCCGGTTCCGGTGCTCACCATGGCCACCCAATCTTTGTGGGCGCCGGAATCGCTGCGGATCAAACAACTAGAAGAACAAGTCTCCGCCCTTCGTAGCTCGGTGATCTGCGCATTCAATCAACTGCTGGATTTGAAGGATTTGAACACCGGGGTACACAGCACGCGACTGGCGGAATGGGGCATGCGCGTCGGGCAGGAGCTTGGGCTCGAAGAATCGCAACTGCAAAACCTGGAAGTTGCGGCGCTGCTGCACGACATCGGCAAAGTAGGGGTTCCGGATTCCATCCTTAAAAAGCCGGGAAAACTGGATGATGCCGAATATGAGTTGATGAAAAAGCATCCGGAGTATGGCTGGGCGGTGTTGCGGATGCTTCCGGGATTCGAACGCGCGGCGCTCGACATTCTTCACCATCACGAAAGATGCGACGGGAAGGGCTATCCAGCGGGTTTGCGAGAGACGGAAATTCCCATCGTTTCTCGAATCGTTTGCGTCATCGATGCTTTCGACGCCATGGTTTCCTCGCGGCCTTACCGCAAAGGTCTTCCTTACGAAGAGGCGGTGCGCCGCTTGATTGAATCGAGCGGCACGCAATTTGACCCCGTCGTGGTGCAGTGTTTCCTGTCGTTTGCGCAGGGGGAAATGGCGACTGTGTTTGCCGCGGCGGGGACGTCCGTTTCGTCCGCGCTATAAATACGAACTTCCTCAGGCAGTGAATAGTCTATTTAGTTTTACTCAATCCTCGAAGCACCCATATCCGATTACAATTGGTGCCCGCAGAACAACACTCTGCTTTGGAGGAGCACCATATGGGTCATCCGGGTCTGGATCTTACGAATAAGACGGCTGTCGTAATTGGCGGGACGAGCGGCATCGGACTGGCACTGACTCGTGGACTTGCGCAGGCCGGAGCAAATGTCGTGTCCACGGGCCGGCGGGCGGATCTTGTGCGGAGCGCCGCAGCGGAAGTCGTGGCCCTGGGGCGGCGTTCGCTTGCACAAACTTGCGACGTCACGGATAACGGCAGCATTGAGAAGCTCCTGAAGTCTGTTTGCGGCGAATTCGGCAGCGTGGAAATACTGGTGAATTGTGCGGGCCGGACGAAGCGAATGCCGACGCTTACATTTCCAGAGGCTGAGTGGAACGCGATTCTCGAAACAAATTTGAACGGGACTTTGCGCGCTTGCCAGGTATTCGGCAAGCACATGATCGAGAAGCGCTACGGGCGGATTATCAATATTGCTTCGCTTTCTTCGTTTGTGGCGCTCTTTGAAGTGGCCGCCTACAGCGCCAGCAAAGCGGCCGTGGCTTCGCTGACAAAATCGCTGGCGATTGAATGGGCAAGTTCGGGGGTCTGCGTAAATGCCATCGCTCCCGGAGTTTTTCGCACGGATCTGAATGCGGGTCTGCTCGATGGAACGGAACGGGGGCGGGAATTTTTGCTGCGCACGCCGATGAAGCGCTTTGGAAAGCTTGATGAACTGACTGGGGCGGCGATTTTTCTTGCTTCAGATGCGGCCAGTTTTGTGACTGGCCACGTACTGGCGGTGGATGGCGGCTTTCTGGCGAGCGGCGTCAATCAATAATACAGTTTGATGAGTCTGCTGCTAGGCAAGCACCGAAAGGGTAGCGGGGCAGCTTCCTGTAATCAGACTAATCAGGAGTAACCGGACATCTTGCTCCTAGTACCCACTTCGCCAGTAACGCCGTGACGGAAACTGACGCGCTACTCGTAAGGCCGTCAGCCTCAACCGTGGAGATTGAAAAAGCCGCCATCGATTGGGTAGTCCGTGCCTGTGATGAAGCCTGCTTCGTCGGAGCACAAAAAAAGCGCGAGGGCAGCCACTTCTTTTGGTTCCCCCATGCGGCCGATGGGTTGGGCTGCGGAAAGGACGCGGAACATTTCCTCTTCGCGACCTGGATAATTTTTTTGCAAGTAGCCATCGACAAAGGCTGTGTGCACGCGGGCCGGTGAAATACAGTTGCAGCGGATTTTGTGCGCCAGATAATCCCTGGCGACGGAATAGGTCATGGAGACAACCGCGCCTTTGCTCATCGAATAGGCAAACCGATCAGCGAGACCCGAAGTGGCCGCGATCGAGGCCATGTTCAGAATGGCGCCTCCGCCGCCGGCTTTCATCGTTTCGATCGCCGCATACATGCAGTTGTAAATACCTTTCACGTTGACGCTGAAAATGCGGTCGAAATCGGTTTCGGTGGTGGATTCGAGCTTGCCGACATGAGAGATGCCCGCGTTGTTGACGAGAATATGGATGGGCCCCTGGCTCGCTATCTTCTGGAAAAGTTCTTTTACGTTGCGTTGATTTGAGACATCGCAGCTCCAGGCAGTTGCCGCGCCTCCGCCTTCCCCAATTTCCTGGGCGGCACGATTTGCGGCGTTTTCGTCGAGGTCCACGATCTGCACAGCAGCGCCGTGCTGGGCAAATCTTTGCGCGATCGCATAGCCTATGCCGCTGGCGGCGCCGGTAACGACCGTCACTTTTCCATCGAGCCGGAACGAGCCTGCTTCCTTCGAATCGTTTTTCAGAGCGAGACTCCCCTCTTCCAGGGAATAAAATCGTCCTGCGCGAGCATTTCAGCTTTTGTGCGGGCTTCTCCGCTGGCCACCTGGATCACACGCTCCAAGATGGCTTCGCCCATTTTCTCGATGGTGGTTTCGCCCGTGATGATGCCGCCCGTATCGACGTCAATGATGTCTGCCATGCGCTGCGCCAGACTGGAGTTGGTCGAAATTTTCATCACCGGGGCAACCGGGTTGCCCGTTGGCGTGCCGAGACCCGTCGTGAACAAAACAACGTTTGCGCCAGCGCCCACTTGCGCTGTCACGCATTCCACGTCGTTGCCGGGAGTGCATTGCAGGTTCAATCCCGGCACCGACGAATATTCCGGATAGTCGAGCGCCGCAGTAACTGGCGATGTGCCGCCTTTTTTCGCGGCGCCGGCGGACTTCATGGCGTCGGTGAGCAATCCATCGCGAATGTTTCCTGGCGAGGGATTCATTTCGAAGCCTGAACGCACCGCTTTTGCGCGCGCGGCGTAATCCCTCATGAGCTGCACGAAGCGGTCGGCGATGTCTTTACGAACGCATCGTTCAATCAGCCCCTGTTCTACGCCACACAGCTCGGGGAATTCGGAGAGAATTCCCCGCCCGCCGAGAGCGGCAATCAAATCGGCGGTGTGGCCAATGGCTGGATTCGCGGACAGGCCGGAAAATCCATCGGAACCGCCGCACTTCAAGCCAATTGTGAGTTTCGAAAGCGGGGCAGACTTGCGCTCGATTTTGTCCGCTTCCACCATTCCCAAGAAAGTGTCGCGGATGGCATCGCTCAGCATGGAGGCTTCCGAGGCGCTTTTTTGCTGTTCATAAATCAGGACGGGCTTCTTCAGGTTTGGGTCGCGCCGCTTGATTTCTTCTTGAAGGATTGCGAACTGTGCGTTTTGGCAGCCCAGGCTTAACACTGTGGCTCCCGCAACATTTGGATGGTGAATATAGCCAGCCAGGAGTCCGCATAGGTTATTTGCGTCCTCGCGCGTGCCGCCGCATCCGCCCTCGTGCATCAGAAATTTGATGCCATCGATATTTTTGAAGACTTTTGGTGCGGCGTTCGTGCGCTGCGTTTCGGTGGAAGAGAACTCTTTCAGTTCCGTCGATTTTCCCTCTCGATAGAGGCGCGCCAACTCGGCGACCTGGCGCCGGTAAATCTGCGGAGCGGCAAAGCCCAGTTCTTCTTCAAAGGCCTGCTTCAGGACGGCCAGATTGCGGTTCTCACAAAAGACGAGCGGGAGAACCAGCCAGTAATTGCGCGTGCCTACCTGGCCATCATCGCGGTGGAATCCAAGAAAAGTCTTATTTCGCCATGCGGAAACGTCAGGCGGCGTCCAGCTTGGCGCGACTACCTCGGTTTCATGGAAGGACGCGGCCGCGTGGCGGATATTGCGCGTGGATAGCAAGTCACCGCGGCCAAGATTTTCCGCTGGCCTGCCAACCAGCACACCGTACATGATGATCTCGCCACCGGCGTCTACATCCTGGGTGAGAAATTTTTGCTTTGCGGGCACATCGGCGAGCAAGGAGTACTCGTTGCCCAGATAGCCTACGGTTTCCCCTTTTCGCAGATCGGTTAGCGCGACGAGGACGTTGTCTCTCGCGTCCAGCCGCAAAACGCGTGCGTGTGTTGAGCCATTACCCGACATCTGTGATCCGTCTCTTTCCCAACCCAATTGCTAATTCTATCCGCGCCGGTTGCAACTGGCCAGTGGAGTAAACGCCAGTCCTACTCTGGACATTTGAGCCTCAATTCTTTTCAGCGCGAACTCGATTCGTCAGCGTTCCAATCTTTTCAATCGTAACGCTCACTTCGTCGCCGCCCTTCAGCCACAGCGGCGGATTCTGGGCCATGCCGACGCCGCTCGGAGTGCCGGTGAAAATCACCGTGCCTGGGAGCAGCGTGGTGCTCTGGCTGAGAAACTCAATCAGGGCTGGCACATCGTGAATCATGTGTTTTGTGTTGCTGTCCTGCATGACGCGGCCGTTGACTACGGTTCGAATGCCGAGGTTTCCCGGATCGCCGAGCGAATCCAGAGTAACGAGGCACGGGCCGAGCGGAGCGAAGCTGTCAAAGCTTTTGCCGCGGATCCATTGGGTCCCGCCCTTTTTCAATTGCCAGTCGCGCGAACTGACATCGTTGCCGCAGGTGAAACCGGCTACGTAATCGAGCGCGCGGTCTCGCGAGACGTCCTTGCAGGACTTTCCGATGACTGCGACGAGTTCGCCTTCGTAATCAATCTCCGTGCTTTGCGCGCCTGCGGGGAGCCAGATGGGCTCGCCGGGATCCTGCGCGGTGTTTGGGCCCTTGGCGAAGATGACCGGATATTCGTCGACGCTCATGCCCACTTCCTGCACATGCTGGCGATAATTCTTGCCGATGCACCAGATCATTTTGGGAATCAAAGGAGCGAGTACTCGTTTGACATTTGCCGTCTCGCGGATCACCTCAAAAACATTCAACGGGTCGCCTTCGATACGCGAATAGCTTCCGTCCTGGTTTTCCGAGGCGTGAGCGATTTTTCCTGAAGGATCTTCGTAGCGGATAATTTTCATTTTCTTCCCGGAGTTGGTTCTTTGCAGCAAACGAAAGAATTTCTTCTCGTGATGCGTGCGAGAGTTTAGCAGATGCCGGCGATTTTGCCTCGAGCGCAATCGGAGAAGAGATGTCATGCGTGTTGGTCCGTCTTTCGCGTATTTCGTTTATGATGAGTGTCGTTTCGAGCGGGAACGCAGATTCGCAAAATGACGACCCACATCGGACTCATTGGCGGCGGGAACATCTCGGAAACTCATGCACGCGCTGCGCGCGCGATCCCGGGCGTAGTAGTCTCCGCCATCTATGGCGCAAGCCTCGAAAAAATCGCGCGGCTCTCGAAAGAGTACGGCGGCACGCGATACGATGATTTCAATCGCTTCCTGCAACATCGACCAATGGAGATGGTCATCATCGGCAGCCCCTCAGGCATGCACGCCGAACACGGCATCGCCGCCGCGCGACGGGGACTGCACGTGCTCACCGAAAAACCAATCGAAATTAGCACGGCGCGCGCCGACGTTCTGATCGCCGCGGCGGAACAAGCGAACGTGAAACTCGGTGTGCTGTTTCAAGACCGCACCAAGGCGCAAATCCGGCAGCTGAAAAATTGGATTGAGCGAGGCGTGCTTGGCAAGCCCACATTCGTGGACGCTCGCGTCAAGTGGTATCGCCCTCCGGAGTACTATGCCAGTTCGCGGTGGCGCGGGACGCAAGCCCTCGACGGCGGCGGGGCGCTGATAAATCAAGGAATACACACAATCGATTTACTGCTCTGGCTGCTGGGCGATGTCTCGCGCGTGCAGGCGAGCACCGCCACAAAGTTGCACAGAATCGAAGTTGAAGACACGGCCGCAGCCATCCTCGAATTTGCCAGCGGGGCGCTTGGGGTCTTTCACGCGACCACCGCGGCCTACCCCGGCTACCCACGCCGCGTAGAAATCACCGGCACGGAAGGTACCGTGATCCTGGAGCACGACCGAATTATCGCGGCAAGTCTTTGCAATGCGGCGACGGTTGCAATCGAGCCGGCGCCGGTCGACGAAAACCAAAGCTCGTCGAGCGCCGCGGTGAGCGATTTTCGCGGACACCAGGCGCTCATCGAGGATTTTCTTGCCGCGATCCAACAAAATCGTGCACCACTCTGTGATGGCCGCGAGGCGCGCCGCAGCATCGCACTGGTCGAATCCATTTACCTAGCCGCCCGTGCACGCTAGTACCTCTCCTTCTCGTGCAAACGCAGCGAAATACCGCCGTATCCAGTATGGAACGGGCCAATTGACAGGGCCGCGCCTCGCGTCCTAAGCTGAAAATGTTGTATTTCGCACGGCCTTGGGACCGGAAGGAAGTGCATGCCCGCGTCTCGGCGCTCGTTCCACTTGCTTCTTTCGCAGTCCCTGTTTGGCCTCGCTTTCGTCATTCTTTTTCTGACGCTCCATCGCGCTGCCGGGGCCGTTGTCATCTGGGCGGACGTGAGCGCATGGTATCCGGCTTCCGCACTGGGTTTTGCGTTGATTCTGGGGCTTGGCGCGCGTTTCATACCTCTGTTTTTTCTCGGCACGGTAGTCTGCTTCATCACGGATGACCCAACTTTTTCTTCCACCACCATTTATTCCGTGAGCGGTGTGTTTACGTTTGTGGCCGGCTACAGCCTCGCGGCAATCTTGCTCCGCAGGCTGCTGGGCACTCTGGTCCAACTGCGTAGACTGAAGGATGTCGTCTGGCTTGTCCTGCTGGTGCTGGTCTCCTCGTCCTGCGTGGCGCTTCTGGGATCTTTCCTCCTGTTGCGCGATAAGCACATTGCACCGGCAGATTTCGAACTGGTGGCGTTCAATTGGTGGGTCGGCGATGCCGTGCCGATGGTGGGGATTGTGCCCTTGCTGCTCAGGTATGTGCTCCATCCTGTATGCGGCGTTCTGCAGATACGTGGCCCTGAAGCGCCGGCTCGCTCCAAAGTTACTCTCGCCGGCGTCGCGGAATTGTTTTGCCAGGCGGCCAGCATCGTTATTGCTTTGTACCTCATCTTCGGCATCAACCTCGCGCAGCGTTACGAACTGTTTTATCTTTCCTTCGTTCCCATCATTTGGATTGCGGTTCGCCAGGGCCTGGACGGAGCGATTCTCGGCGTTCTCGGATTGAATATCGGTGTCTTGACTGCATATCGCCTGGCGGGCCTTCCGGCCAGCAGTCTCGCCATGTTGCAGGTTCTACTGCTGGTGGTCTCCGTGACCGGCCTGTGCCTCGGCGCTTTGATTACCGAACGCACGGAAACGGAGGCGGAACTCTCCACAGCCAGGCATTTGGCCGAATCTGCGAACCGCGCCAAAAGCGAATTTCTCGCCAACATGAGCCACGAGATTCGTACGCCTATGAATGGAATCATCGGCATGACCGAGCTTGCTCTTGAAACTCCGTTGAGCACCGAGCAGCGCGAATATTTGAATATGGTAAAGCTTTCCGCGGACTCGCTGCTCACTTTGATCAATGACATTCTCGACTTTTCCAAAATCGAAGCCGGCAAACTGGAGATCTCTCCCATCGCGTTCTGTCTGCGCGAAACCCTAGGTAATACAATCAAAACGCTCAGTTTTCGCGCGCGGGAAAAAGGCCTCGTGCTGGCCTATCATGTGCTTCCGGACGTTCCCGATGCGCTTCTCGGCGATAGCGGCCGTCTACGTCAGATTGTGGTCAATCTCGTGGGAAACGCGATCAAGTTCACGCACTCGGGAAAAGTCACTGTATCCGTCCGAAACGCATCGGTGTTGAAGAAAGAATTGGCGGCGGAGAAAGAGAGCTGCCTCCACTTCACCGTCTCTGATACAGGCATTGGTATCTCCCCCGAGAAACAGTCCACAATTTTCGACGCTTTCTCGCAAGCCGATTCCTCCGTTACGCGCAAATATGGCGGCACGGGGCTGGGCCTCAGCATCTCGACCCGCCTGGTCCATTTGATGGGTGGAAAAATCTGGGTGGAAAGCGTGCAAGGACGAGGGAGCAGATTCCATTTTACCGTGCAAATGCAATTCCAAAAACTCGAGGCTGACAGCTCACCTTTAGCAGCCACGAGCGACCTCCCGCAAGTGCTGCCCGTCCTTGTCGTGGACGATAATCCGACGAATCGGTTGCGCGAAAAGAAAGCCCGTCTGCGTATCCTGCTCGCGGAAGACAACTCGGTGAATCAGCTACTGGCCATCCGCTTGCTCGAAAAGCGCGGCCATTCCGTGACCGTCGCCGGAAACGGCAAGCAAGCCATCGCCGCTTTGGAAGGAAACCGCTTCGACATTGTTTTAATGGATCTTCAAATGCCTGAGATGGGCGGCCTCGAGGCAACCGCAATCATCCGCGAAAAAGAGAAAGCCACGGGCGCCCACGTCCCCATCATCGCCATGACCGCCCATGCCATGCAGGGCGACCGCGAACTCTGCTTCAAGGGCGGCATGGACGGCTACATCCCCAAGCCGCTCCAATCCATAGACCTCTTCGAAACAATCGATGCGCTCTGCAACCCCCAGCTTCCTAAGCAGGAGCAGGAATTAGCTTAGTGTAAGTCACGCTCTTTTTTGCTGAGGTCCTTGCGGCCATTTAGTTTGATTACATTAGTATCTGCATGGTACGGAGCCATACCTCGACGCTCTTCGGCCAACTTGTTACTGGAAGCGCAGTAGGGCGCAGGCCATAACCGTGCCCGCCTTGCACGTAAAGATGCAATTCAGCGGGAACTTTTGCGTTCTTCAGCGCCAAAAAGTAGACCGTCGAGTTCTCGACATTCACGGGATCGTCCTCAGTTTGCACAATAAACGAAGGCGGCGTTTTTTCCGTGGGATGAATGTCTGGGTTGAGTGCAAAATTCTGCTCTGCGAGCGCCAGATAACCGGGATAGACGACCACGGCAAAGTCTGGCCGGCAACTCCACTTGTCGCTGTCATCGATTGGATCGTAGAGACGCTGATCGAAGTGCGTGCTCAGGGCAGCCGCAAGGTGCGCCCCAGCGGAAAAGCCCAGCACCCCGATTCGCTTCGGATCAATATGCCATTCGACCGCATGAGCACGCACAATCCCGAGCGCGCGCTGGGCATCCTGCAACGCCGCCGCCGACTTCGGGTAAGGGCCGGTATTCGGCACGCGATACTTGAGAATCACGCAAGTTATCCCAACAGAGTTGAGCCAATCGCAGACCTCAGTTCCCTCCAGATCAATCGCCAGTCTTTGATAGCCCCCGCCAGGAAAAATCACGACGGCCGCTCCTGTGTTTGCAGCTTTCGGCTGATAGAGCGTCAAGGTAGGGACGGAGACGTTGGCGAGGCGAATCACCCGCTTGCCCGCCACGATGTTGTCCTTGGAAGTTGTGACGTCTGCCTCTGGTCCGCTCACTGGCACCGCCCCTGGCGCATCATGCGGCCACACGAGCAGTGTGGTGTGGCTGGCTTCTGGCGGCCACGCCGTTGCTTGTGCCCGCAACTCGGGAGGCATCGCTGAAATCAGAGCAACTGCAATCAGGGTGATAAGAATCAGACGCTTCCGCATGGCCGGCATCCTCGCAATCCAAATTTCGCAGCGATAATCGCAGACGCTCGCAGCGCAATCAAGGGAAGTTTGCGCTCCGAAGTCACCAACGCCGGCTGTAGCTTTCCAAAAAGAGTGGACCTTGCAAAATGACAGAGGTATTCTCCTCGGCATGACACTCTCAGCGCGTAATCGACTCGATGGAAAGATTGTAGAACTCCAGTTCGGCGGAGTGATGGCCCACGTGGTCATCCGCGTGGGCAAAAACTTGATCGAAAGCGTGATCACCAAGCGCAGCGCCGATGAAATGAAACTCAAAGTAGGCGCCACGGTCTCGGCGATCATCAAATCCACAGAAGTCATACTGGAAGAGACCTAAACCTGCCAACGTTTGATCCGGCGTGCCGAGTTTGCACATGAACCGGACCAATCCTTTCCTATGCAGGAAACACCTAGCACAGACATTTCGGAGAGCGTCCGAATACCGCGCCGCAGATGGGCCATTGCTTGTCTGCTGGGTTTCGGAGTTCTCGTCAACTATTTCGACCGCGTCAATCTCTCCGTCTCCCAGCAAGCGCTCGAAACCTCTTTTGGAATTTCCGTGGTCATGTTCGGCTATCTGTCCAGCGCCTACAATTGGACCTACGCGTTGCTTCAGCTGCCTTCCGGCCTTTTGCTGGACCGGTTTGGCGTTCGTCGCGTCGGATACGTCAGCACGGTTCTCTGGAGCGTAGCTTCGTTCGCTGCGGCCGCGGCAACGGGAGTCCGTGGTTTTTTCGCGGCGCGTCTGCTTTTAGGCGTCGGCGAGGCTCCCACATTTCCTGGCAACGCAAAAGCGGTCGGCTACTGGTTCCCATCTCAGGAACGCAGCTTGGCCACGGCGATCTTTGACGCCATGGCAAAATTTTCCTCCGCCGTTGGCGTGCCATTGCTTGGCTTTCTGGTGGTGCATTTTGGATGGCGATGGAGTTTTGCCTCAACTGGATTCATCAGCATTGTGTTTTTTATTTTTTTCTTTGCGTTCTACCGAAACCCCAGCGAGGACAAAACACTTTCAGACGCCGAGCGGCAATACATAAAAAAGGGCGGCGCGCAGCCGGAGGATCGAGTGCATGCCTCCAAAGGAGCGCCGCTCTGGTATTTGCTCAGGCAACGCAGGGTGTATGGATTGGCGCTGGGTTTTGCCGGGTACAACTACACGTTCTATCTGCTACTGACCTGGTTGCCCACTTATTTTTTGAAGGTCCATCATGTGGATTTGATGCAATCTGTTGCCTACACCAGCGTTCCATGGCTTTTCGCTACCCTGACGGATCTCGTGATTGGAGGCTGGCTCGTGGATTGGCTGATTCAACGCGGGTGGAATGCCGTGCGCGTTCGGCAGGTCATTCTCATCGGGGGAACCAGCCTTGGGCTTGGCATATTAGGCGCTGCGCAGGCTCAGACCGCCGCCGGGGCGCTGGTCTGGATCACCATTTCGATTAGTGGATTGTCGGCCGCGTCGCCGGTCGGCTGGTCAATCCCTTCGCTGATTGCTCCGAAGGAGAGCGTTGGCACCGTCGGCGGCATCCTGAATTTCAGCAATCAGGTGGTGGCTATCGTCGCGCCAATCGTTACGGCATACGTCTTGCAAATCACGCATGCCTTTGCGTGGGCCTTTATCGCCGCTACTGCGGTTCTTTTGATGAGCATCGGCGCCTATATCTTTTTGCTTGGAAAAATGGAACCGGTACCCGAACCTGTGTGAACTCCAGCAATTCAGTGTGCAGCTGCGTACTTCTTCGTCGCTTGCGTCCTCGGGTTGTAGACTTCGAAGTTGCCGTCGGGCCAAGCAGCTAGCTTGAGATAATTGCCGGCATCGGTGGGACCCGCGGGATTGGCGATGAACGTGTCGGCGACATTGTGTTCGGCCCCGCCCTGGTTTGCAAAATGCAACTGCCAAAGGTCTTCGAGGCGCGGCGATTGTTTCACGTGGTCCCAGGCCGCAGGCCAGCCCCCCTTCGTGGCGCCGTTATCCATAATCGCCACGCGTGGAGCGATTCCGTTCAGAAGCACAGCGCTATTGCTCGTAATCGATCCATGGTGAGAAACGACAAGAATATCAATGAGCCCCAGTTTGTTCGCCGGGCACATCAGCAACCACTCTTTATCGGCCGTTAAGTCGCCCAAATCCAGAATGCGCAGCTTGCCGAAAACGAGAAGCACTCCCAGCGAATGATTATTTTCCGTGGGATTCA
This sequence comes from Candidatus Acidiferrum sp., assembly GCA_035313865.1. Classification (GTDB taxonomy): domain Bacteria; phylum Acidobacteriota; class Terriglobia; order Acidiferrales; family UBA7541; genus Acidiferrum. Next base: position 69,879 of record DATFZY010000001.1, on the reverse strand, counting down.
CCTGCTCCGGAGTGGTGGTTTTGCAGGCGGGATTTTCCGCGCCCGCGCCGGGAAGAGGTTTGTCGATCACCGCTCCGTCGGAACTCACCACCGTTGACTGGATTCCTTTGAGGGGCAGAGCGTCTCCCGGCTTCGCAATGATTCGTTTGTGATTTCCTTTTGCCAGCAGAGCTTGATAGTCCCGGAACATTTGCCCGGTGGAATCGTCAGGTTCGCTATTCGGTCCGTGATCGATGAAAGTTCCCAGCGGGATTCTTGCGGCAAGTTGCGTCACGCCTCCCGCATGATCCTGGTGATAGTGGGTGAGCAGCACAAAATCAATTTTCGAGATGCCCGCCAACTTGGCGGCGGCAACGATGCGGTCAGCGTCCCGTCCATTATTGTCGTCCCAGCCGGTGTCAATTAGCAGCGAGTTTCCCCCCGGCGTGACGAAAAGCGTGGATTGGCCGCCTTCCACGTCAACAAAATAGATTTGCAGCGGTTTTTCGTTTGGCGGCGGAGGCGAAGCATGCGACGCCGTCAGCAGAAACGCAGCGAAAAAAGCACAAAGCGCGCTGCTCAAAAGGCTTGACTTCGCGAAACGCAACATCGCAGCTTTTGCATGGATAAGGTTTTGCACTGTCGAGCCTCCTAATCGAAATCCGCCGGCTGTTCCACCGCAGACTTCGCGCTGGCAGGCAATGCGCGCAACGCACCAGTGGAAATTCCGCCGTCAACGAGCAGTGTCTGCCCTGTAATGTAGCGGCTGGACTCCGCCGCAAGAAACACGACCGCGGCATCAAGGTCTTGCGGCTGCCCAGGGCGCTTCACAGGAATCCGGTCGCAAAGATACTCGACCCACTCCTTGTTCTCGTACATTATTTTATTTTGGTCGGTGCAAAACCAACCCGGCGCAAGACAATTCACCGTAACACCGTGCTTGCCCCAATCGTCGGCGAGACTCATCGTCAATTGTTTGATTCCCCCGCGGCTCGCTCCGTAAGGACCAAGCCCTGCATAGCCGGCGACGCTTGTGACGGAGCCAATGTTGATGATGCGTCCGTAGCCCCGCGCAATCATCCCGCGCGCCACGGCTTGCGAAACAAAAAAGCTCCCGCGAAGATTGGTGTCCAGAATCAGATTCCAGTCGTCCCAGGTGACATCGAGTGCGGGCTTGCGGACATTGCATCCGGCGTTGTTGACGAGAATATCGAGGTGGCCAAGCGCTGCTTCGGCCTCGGTAACCATTTTCTCGATGCTGTTCTGCTGGCAAACATCCAGTTCTAGCGAAACGCTGCGGCGGCCCAGCGCCTTTATCTCGGCCTCGAAGGACGCGAGGCGTTGGGTGTCGCGGCTCGTGAGCACAAGATCCGCCCCAGCCTTGGCGAGAGCACGCGCCATATATTGGCCGAGTCCTCGGCTTGTGCCGGTCACGACCGCAACGCGGCCGGTAAGATCAAACAAACCGTCACTCACGAATTGGTCCCCGGCGTAAGAATGACTTTCATCAGATTTGGCTCGCGCGCATGCAAGCGCTCAAACCAGCGCGGCCCATCCTCGAGCGGGGCCGTGGCCGAAATTAGAGGCTTCACTTGAATTGCGCCGCTTGCCAAAAGCTCGATGGCACGCGGATATTCGCCCGCCGAAGCGCACGAACCCTGCAAGCGGATTTGCCGCGTGACGACTTTCTGCAAGGGAAGCGTCACTTCCGGCGAAATGTTGCCGACGAGCACGACAGTCCCGCCTTTACGGACGTTGTCGATCGAAGCTTTAACCGTTTCATTTCTGCCCACGGCCTCGATAACTACATCAACTCCGCTTCCACCCGTGAACTGGAGAATTTCCGGGACAATATCTTTCTCCGAAGACAAAACCGCGGTAGCCCCCGCGTCTCTGGCGAGATTGAGCCGCGTGCTGTCCAGGTCCGCGACAAAAATTCGGGAGCAGCCCGCGGCATGCAGCGCCTGCACCGTCAGCAGCCCGATCATCCCTGCCCCAAGCACCAAAGCGCTGCTGCCGGCGGAAATTTCCGCCAATGAAACGCCGTGAAGCGCGACCGAAACCGCTTCCAGCATTGCCGCCTCAGCAAACGAAATGTTCTCCGGCAGGCGATAGAGAATGCGCGCAGGCACCGCGACATACTCTGCAAAAGCTCCCGCGCGGCGATAGTCTCCGCAGGAGACGCCCAAAACCTGGCGGTGGTCGCAAAGATTCACGTCGCCACGACGACAATTCCCGCAAGCACCGCAGTAAACAGTCGAATCAAACGTAACTCGGTCGCCCATCGCGAAGCCGTTCACGCCGCCGCCCAGCCCTGCTATCGTTCCCGCGGCTTCGTGGCCCATGACTATCGGCGGAATACGGCGTCCCGAGGATCCGTCGTAACCGTGCACATCGCTCCCACAAATTCCGCACGCGGCCACGCGAACAAGCACCTCGCCCGGCCCCGGCGTCGGCTCGGGAAGATCAGCAACTGCAAGATGTTTGTATTCTGAAAGCAGAAGAGCCTTCATGCTTGTGCGCAACTCCCTTTCAAATACGTTTAGCCACCAATGTCAGAGGCTATTCACCTTCTCGCATCGCGTCAAGCGAACGCCGAAAAAGGTGTCTCCTTATATGGAGTGCGGGAGCTCTGCTCCCGCTTTTGAGACTTGGTATTGCTCGCCGTCTCCAGGCTCATCTGGTGCGGCGGGCCACCCGAAAATATTGTAGGCTAGCACTCGATGAACTCACTGACCAGACGCACTTTCCTCGAAGAGTTGTCTGCCCTAACGGCTGGCGGGCTTTTCGCCGGTGGTATCTCCAACGCTTTTGCACAATCATCCTCCGAACCACATCTATCGTTTCCGACGCAACCCCGCGATCGCGTGTGCATCGCTTCGTATCCATTCCGGGCTTACATTGAGAGCCCAGCTAACCGGGATCGCGACAAAAATCTACCCGGGATGACCCTCCTCGATTTCCCCGCGCATGTCGTTGCGAAATTCAATATTCATAATATCGAGCCTCACAGCCGCCATTTCGCGTCGCTAGAACCAAATTATCTGGAAACTCTTCGCACCGCTTTGCGAAATACAGACGTTCGAATCGTAAATATCGCCGTGAGCGCGGAGGACAGTTTTTACGACGCCGATTCGTCTACACGGGAGAAGGCAGTAGCTTTCGCGAAAAAATGGGTTGACGTTGCCACGCGCATCGGCTCACCCAGCATCCGCACGCACATTCGCGGCGCGAAGAACTCGCAGCCGAACGTGCAGGTCTCCGCTGACGGCCTTCGCAAAGTGACCGAATACGCCGCGGCAAAAAATGTAGTCGTCAGCCTGGAGAACGATGATTTAGTCAGCGAAGATGCATTCTTCCTCGTGAAGGTGATCGAGGCCGTCAACAGTCCGTATCTTCGGGCCCTGCCGGATTTCGCGAACTCCATGCTGAAAGGCGACGCCGACTTCAATTACCGCGCCCTACAAGCAATGTTTCAGCATGCCTACTGCATCTGCCACGTCAAAGACGGTGAAGCCGATGACACCGGCAAGCTGTTCAATATTGATATGAAGAAATCGTTCGAGATTCTTAAGGCCAGCGGCTATCGCGGCTATTGTTCGATGGAGTACGACGCCCCCGGCGAGCCTTACGGCCCGACCGCAAAATTAATCGAGCAAACCATCCAATACCTTTCCTGAATTTTCATTTACAACGCGGAATCTCGCTCAGCTTCCCGGCGCCCGATCGCTAAATGTTTCGCTCGCAGCATCCCAGTACTGCTTTTTCCCCGACCAATAGGACGCGGTCGACATCATGTTCGCCACCGAGTGCGCGAATCCGTCCTGCACCGTGGCGTGCGGCTGCTGGCGCGAGCGCATGCACTCGAACCAGTTGGCCATATGTTCCAGCGTGCGGTCGTCAATTCCTTCTGGAGGCAGGCCTGTTTCGCCCGGCGGCAAAATGTATCTCGACGCGCGCTTCTTGTCGATGTCGGCGTCGTCCTCGTGAGTTCCCTTTTCTTCCACCAATTGGTATCGCGGGCTGCCCTCCCCGCCAATGTTTGTAAGCGTAGCTTTCTTTCCCATGTAGCGCGTCGAGCTCGGCGCGTCATTGCCAAAACTCGTCGAATAGCTGGCGAGAAAACCTTTCGGATATTCGAACAGCGCCTGAAACGTATCGGCGTTCTCGCGTCCGTCATTCCACGCAAAAATGCCGCCGTGCGCCATCGCCGAGCGCGGAAAACTGTCTTTCATGATCCAGTGCACCAGATCGATCGCGTGGCTCATCCATTGATCGGGAATTCCCCCAGAGAATTCTTTGTACAAGCGAAACTCGCAATACACTTTCGGATCAAATGGCCGGTAAGGCTTGGTGAGCAGCCACTTGCTCCAATCGGTGTCTTCCTCACGAATCATTTTTGTTTCTTCGCGCCCTCGCCATCTCGGCCCGTGGTAATTCCAAACAATCTCGATTTTGCTGATTTCTCCGAGAGCGCCAGTCTGAACCAAATCATGCGCAGCTCTCTGATAGGGCTCGCTCCGGTGTTGCGTGCCCACCTGAACGATGCGGTCGCTCTTCAAAACCGCGTCTCGCGCGGCTTTCACTTCCGCCAGCACGTTGCCCATCGGCTTTTCCACATAAGCATCTTTGCCTGCTTCCACCGTCATTTTCAAAATCGGCGAATGAGAATGTTCCGGCGTGGAAATGATCACCGCGTCGACATCTTTCAGCGCAAGCACATCCTCCAAATACTGAAACGCGCGCGGCGCCCGGCCATAATACTTCGCATTCGTAGCCGCCGCTTTCTCGCGGTTCACTTTCCACAAATCGCAGACCACGGTCATTTCGGCATTGTGGCTGGTTTTCAATTGCGCCGCGATCCAATCCAAGTCCCCACCGCGGCTCCCGGTTCCGATGTGCGCCAGCGAAAGACGGTCGTTGGCCCCCACAATTCTGCCGTAAGAGAGCGCCGTACCTGGCAGCGCCGCTCCTCCCGCAACCAAAGCCGCCGACTTCGCCAAAAATTCTCTGCGATCGATATTCTCAGTGGAATCGCTCATGATTTGCTCCCGCGGAAGGCATACACTGCAAACAATTTACAGAAACCAAGGGCATTGTGTGTTCAATGCATCGGGTTGTCAAATCGCGTAGCTCCACGTTGACAACGGTGTGCTTGTGGTCTTAAATGAGCCGCCGTGAACGTTAACGGTTTTTCCTTCTGGCGACGTTTCTCTCATCGCCCGCACGGCTAGGAGGCTCCATTCCAATCCTCGGCATTGATGTCGGAACAGGCGGCACGCGCGCGGTTATCCTTGACGAGCACGGCACAGTACTCGCTGCGGGCACCGAAGAGCACGCCAATTTCGCCAGTCCGCAACCCGGCTGGGCGGAGCAGGATCCGCGCGATTGGTGGCGCGCCGCGGCGCTTGCCGTTCGCAAAGCGCTTCAAATTTCAGGACTTCCAGGTGAATCCATCACAGCTGTCGGCTTTTCCGGCCAGATGCACGGTGCAGTTCTTCTCGACGAACACGACGAAGTCATCCGCCCGGCGCTGATCTGGTGCGACCAGCGCACCGAAGCGCAATCAAAGGAACTCGAGCGCACCATTGGTCTTGACCGCCTGATCCAGCTCACCTGCAATCCGCCGTTGACAAACTTTACGCTCACAAAGCTTCTCTGGGTCCGCGAGCACGAGCCGAAAAACTGGCAACGCGTCCGCAAAGTGATGCTGCCAAAGGACTATGTGCGGCTGCGGCTCACTGGCGAGTCTGCGATAGACGTGGCGGACGCTTCCGGAACGCTGATGCTCGACGTCGCGCATCGAACGTGGTCAAACGAAGTTCTCAGCAAAACTGGTATTGATATAAAACTTCTGCCGAAGCTTTTCGAGTCGCAGGACGTTTGCGGAAAACTCTCCGACGCTGGAGCCGCAGCAACCGGCCTCCGCGCGGGAACTCCGGTCGTAGCTGGAGCGGGCGACCAAGCTGCTGGCGCTGTCGGGATGGGCATCACCCGCGCAGGCGTCGTCAGCGCGACCATCGGGACTTCGGGCGTAGTTTTCGCGGCCACCGATTGTCCCTCCCTCGATCCGAAGGGCCGCCTTCATACGTTCTGCCACGCAATCCCCGGCCGCTGGCACGTCATGGGTGTAACACAGGCGGCCGGCCTATCGCTCCGCTGGTTCCGCGATCGCTTTGGCGCCGGTGCCGACGACAGCCGCGATCCGTATGAACGCCTTTCCGCCGAAGCCGCAACCGCTCCAGCCGGCTGCGAAGGCGCGTTCTGGGCACCGTACCTCATGGGCGAGCGCACTCCGCACCTGGATCCGTTCGCGCGCGCCGCATTTGTCGGCCTCTCTGCCTCGCACACACGCGCGCACGTGATTCGCGCAATCCTCGAAGGCGTAACGTACAGCTTGAAAGACACCTTTACGATCTTCAGCGAAATTCATGTTCCGGTGGAACGCATCCGCCTCGGCGGAGGAGGCGCACGCTCGCCGCTCTGGCAGCAAATCCAGGCAGACGCTTACGCGCACGAAGTCGAAATTTTGAAAGCAGAAGAAGGCGCAGCTTACGGCGCCGCGATTCTGGCGGGAGTTGGTTCAGGCTGCTGGAAGTCTGTGGACGAAGCGTGCGACGCAACAGTCCGCATCGCGAAAAAAGTAAGCCCGGACAAAGAAAGCAGCGCGACGCTGCAGCGCGGCTATCAAACCTATCGCCGGATTTATCCGGCCTTACATTCCATATTCGCCAGGGATCGATCTTCTTCCGCGAACTAAGCGCTCAATCCAGCCAACTTCGGCCGCCAGCAAAATTGTTCCTCTTCAAGCCTTTTTCTGTCCAGGCTTGAAGAAATAGCAATACCCCGAGCCAATCACGGTCATCAACGCGCCCCACCACACGCTCGCGTGCAAGTTATACAGCACGACTTGTTGGGCAGGCGGATGCCAGAACTCGTAAATGCCGGCACAAAGGATCAGCAATCCATTGACGAGAAGCGATACTCCGATAAAAAACCAAATGGAAATCATGCGTTTCGACCTCTCGCTACCAGAAGATGATATTCAAAATCACGAACACAACGCCAACCACACCGGCCCAGAATACCGGCTTTTGATAAACGGGAATATTTCCGACCGACGGAACGGGAGTCAATCCATAAACCAGGTTAGTCAACTCCGCGTCCGTCTTGGGTTTCGTCGCCAGACTCACCACGACAGTCACGATCACGCAAACCAGGAAGGACCACAACGCTTGAAACATATCCTGGGCCAGTGCTTTGGCATGCGGTGAGAGCGCGACATACCGCAGCGCCGAGGGATCCACTTTGACCCATGCCCACATGCCGATGGACGACAAGGTGCCGCAGAGCAATCCCAGGAAACCGCCGGGGCCGGTCGCTCGCTTCCACAGCATGCCAAGGATAACCGTGCCGAAAAGTGGAGCGATGAAGAAGCTGAACAGTGCCTGCACGTAATCCATGATGCTGGCGAACTGCATCACCAAATAGGCCGTGCCGATGCTGATAAGCACGCCGATTACAGTGGTCCACCGGCCCATGTTCACGTAGTGGTGGTCGGTTCCCTTGCTATTAATCAGCGGCCGGTAGATGTCATACGTCCAGACAGTCGTAAAAGCCGTCACATTCCCAGCCATCCCAGACATGAAGCCCGCGATCAACGCAGTGATCCCTAGCCCCAACAAACCGGGACCGCAGTACCGTGCCAGCATTAACGGAAGAACGTCGTTGTAACTGTGCGCCCCGGTCACCGCCGCCACCGATTCGGGCACCAGTTTCATGGGCAGCACCGCCAGGCCCAGAAGCCCCGGCAGAATCACGATGAGCGGAACAAACATCTTGAAACCGGCTCCGATGATCGGCGCCATTTCTGCGCTGCGAATATCCTTTGCCGCCAGAATGCGCTGCACGACTAGAAAATCCGTAGTCCAGTACCCCATGGAAATCACCGCAGCTAAGCCAAAGACAATCCCGGCCCAATTGATTCCCATCGGGTTGTCCGTAAACGATCCCAATCCCGACCACATGTGCACATACTGCTCTGAGGCCCGCGCTGCAATCTGCGCCTTCATGTTGGCCCAACCGCCGGCTTCGTAAAGCCCAAGAATCGGAATCAGCAGCGCGCCCGCCCAAATCAAAAAGAACTGCAGCACTTCATTAAAGATGGCCGATCTGAGCCCGCCCAGCGCGACGTAAATGGCCACAGTGGCTGCGGACAGCCAGATGCTCTTGTTTATGTCCCAACCCAGCACAATCTGCATCACCTTGGCCATGGCGAACATGTTGACGCCGCTCATCAGCACGGTCATGAACGCAAACGAAACAGCGGAGACGGCCCGTGCCGGTTCTCCGAAACGCAATTTCAAATAACCCGGAACGGAATGCGTCTTGGAAATGTAATAGAACGGCATCATCACCAGCGCGAGGAACAGCATCGCGGGAATCGCGCCGATCCAATACCAGTGTGTCGCGAGGATGCCGTACTGATAAGCCGATCCGGCCCAACCCATGAGTTCCAAAGCGCCGAGGTTTGCCGATAGAAAACTCAGCCCCGCGACCCACGCGGTCATTTCGCGTCCAGCCATGAAGAAATCCTCGCCGGTGTTGGCGCGTCCTCGGAGGTAGAAGCCGATGGCCAGCACCAGTGCGAAGTAGAAAACAACGATGATAAAATCAGCGGTCGAGAGATGCACCAGGGGCGTGGTTTCCACTGCAGCGTAGGGAAGGGTCATAGAGTTTCGATTGCTTCTCCTCTGCAAACAGCTTCAATCTACTGACAAGCTACAAATTCCCGATGCCCCAGAAGCACGCCACTGGCGTGCGTTACTTTGCCGAGAATTTGTAAATCGTTTCCGAATGGAACTTTGTACCGGGCTTCAGCACCGTAGACGGAAAATTGGGATGATTCGGCGAGTCCGGAAAGTGTTGCGTCTCCAGGCAGATCGCGCCGTACTTCGGGTACGCTGCCCCGCCTTTCCCCATGATGCTTCCGTTCAGCCCTATCGCCGAGTAAAACTGCACCCCCGGCTCTGTCGTCCAGACTTCCATCTGCCTTCCCGACGCAGGGTCATTCACGCGCCCGGCCAGACGCAGCGTTCCAGCCTTCCCGTTCAAAACAAAATTGTGGTCGTAACCGCCGATTCCCTTAATTTCGGCGATGTGATCTCCGATGACGGCAGGTTTCCGGAAATCCAGCGGCGTATTCGCAACGCTTGCAAGTTCCCCTGTCGGAATCAAAGTGGGATCCACCGGAGTGTACTTGTCCGCGTCCAAATAAAGCACGTATTTCAGAATGTCCCCGGAACCTGCCAGATTGAAATAGCTGTGGTTTGTCAAATTGACGATCGTGTCCCTGTCCGTCTCGGCGGAGTATTCCAGTTTCAGTTCATTGGTGTTCGTCAGGGTGTACGTGACACTCACCGTCAGGTTTCCCGGGAAATTTTCCTCTCCGTCCTTGCTCAAATACGTGAATCGCACCGCCGCCCCATCCTTTACCTTAAGCGGCTCGCCTTTCCAAACTCGCTTGTCAAAACCCGTGGGCCCTCCATGCAAACTGTTCGGCGCATTGTTGATCGCTAGTTGATACTCTTTCCCATCCAGCGTGAACTTGCCTTTCGCGATCCGGTTTCCGTAGCGCCCAATCGTGCCGCCAAAATGCGGGTGCGGCCCCAAATATCCCTCGATGTTATCGAACCCTAGAACCACGTCGCCGAGTTTGCCGTTCTTGTCCGGCACGTGAAGTTCCGTCAGGGAGGCGCCATACGTGATCACCTTCGCAGAGGCACCTTGGCTGTTGGAAAGCGTAAAAGACTCGATCGTGCTCCCATCGGGCATCTTGCCAAACTCCTTTTTGTCGACTAGAGCAATCAGCTTGTCAGCCCTTTGAGGTTCTGGTCTTGCTGCCCCAGCCCCAAAATCGAGACCGAGGACCATCAAGAACGCCAACATGCAAATTCTCCCACAGAGCACCATTCTGATCCTCCCCGCGTCCAAGACCTCTGGGAAACCTCGGCCCTGTCCCCCGCCTTGTATCACAAAAGTCCCGGAAGCGCGAATCTTCCCCTTATTTTTCTTATACTTGCAGGGCGTCGGCTTCCCCCTGTCAGGTATGCCGCCGGTATAATGCGCATTGACAAGGACGTGTCCCTGATGCCAATGTGCCCCCGAATCCCAGTTCCAAAATAACGTTATCGTACACGGAGTTCGATACTATCTATGAGATTTTTTTCTGCAAGGTTCATTGCCCCGCTCCTCCTGGTAACCCTTCTCGCTGCCGCGCCCTCGGTTCTGGCGCAGTGGGTTCCCCTCAATCCGGTCACCTCGATGGACCCTCAACCCGACGGCGTCGTTCTCGTTCTCCAGAACGGTTTCTTGCGATTTCAGGTCTGTTCGGACTCCATCGTCCACGTCGTCTATTCCATCGAGCGCGAGGTTCCTCAGCGCAAAGACTTCCTCGTCACCAAGACGTCCTGGCCAAAGGCCGACTTCGCGCTCCACACCGACGACCCCAAGCTCATCACGCTGACCACCTCGCGCCTGAAAATCGAAGTCACGCGCGCGGACAGCTCCCTCATTTTCTATGACGCCTCCGGCATCAAGCTCGCGCAGGAAAATACCCGTACCCTCACGCCGACCGAAGTCAACGGCGAAAAAACCTACCACTCCGAGCGCTTCGTCAACATGTGGGATACGCAGGAAGCCTTCTACGGCCTGGGACAGCACCAGGGCGGTGTCTGGAATTATCGCGCCGAATCGGTGGACCTCTCTCAGGACAACACGAACATTTCGATTCCGCTTCTGCTTTCCAGCAAAGGCTACGCCATTTTCTGGAACAACGGTTCGCGCAGCAAATTCACCAACCGCTTCGTCCACGCCATGTACCTGAGCTCCGAAGTCTCCGACTCGATGGACTACTACTTTTTCTACGGCCCCGAGTTCGACCGCCTGATCGCCGACTATCGCGAACTCACCGGCGCCGCCCCGCTCTTCGGCAAATGGGCCTACGGCTACTGGCAATGCAAGAATCGCTACGATTCGCAGCAGGAGTTGCTGGCCATCGCGCAAAAATACCGCGACCTGCACATTCCTCTCGACAACATCGTTCAGGACTGGTTCTGGTGGAACACCATGGGCGAGCCGGTTTTCAACAAAAATTATCCCGATCCGAAAGGCATGATCGACGGTCTGCACAAAAACAATGTGCACCTGATGATTTCCGTCTGGCCGTATTTCCGCCCCGGGTCCTCTGTTTACGATGATATGGACAAACGCGGTTTCTTCATCGACCGCACCATAGTCCAGAGTTTCCATCCCCCGCGCATGGCCCTCTACGATGCGTTCAATCCCGAAGCCCGCAAATATTATTGGAACCTCATGAATCAAGCGCTCTTCAAAATTGGCGCCGACGCCTGGTGGCTGGACACCACCGAACCCGAAACCGAAGGCCGCGAAACAAACCTTCTCGTCACCAACAAAGTCAACGGCGGCGAAAACGGCGCGCGATACGCCAACGAATTTCCGCTCATGACCACCACCGCCGTTTACGAAGGCCAGCGCGAAGCCTCCGATCAAAAACGCGTCTTCATTCTTTCGCGTTCCGCGTACGCAGGCGCGCAGCGCAACGCCGCCGCCACATGGTCCGGCGACGTCGATCCCAACTGGGAAACCTTCCGCCGTCAAATTCCCGCCGGCCTCAACTACTCCGTCTCCGGCCTTCCTTACTGGACCACCGACATCGGCGGCTTCGTTGGCGCCAATCCCGACGATCCCGCCTACCGCGAGCTCTACATCCGCTGGTTTCAGTTCGGCACGTTCTGTCCCATCTTCCGCGCCCACGGCACGCGCACCACAAATCAAAACGAAATCTGGTCCTACGGCCCCGACGCCCAGAAAATTCTCACCGCCTACGACAAGCTCCGCTACCGCCTGATGCCGTACATCTATTCGTTAGCCTGGAAAACAACAAATGAGGGCTATACCATCATGCGCCCCCTCGTCATGGACTTCCGCGAAGACGTCCGCGCCCAAAACATCGGCGATCAATTCCTCTTCGGCCCGGGCATCTTGGTAAATCCGGTCACCGAACCCGGCGCTGCGAAGCGCCATCTCTATCTTCCAAACGCGGCCTGGTACGACTTCTGGACCAACGCCTTTATTAAAGGAGGCCAGTCGATCGACGCGCCCTCCCCCATCGATCGCATGCCGCTCTATGTCCGCGCCGGCTCCATCCTCCCGCTCGGCCCGGACATCGAATACGCCGCCGAAAAATCCGCCGACCCCATCGAGCTCCGCATTTATAGAGGCGCAAACGGCGCGTTCACTCTCTACGAAGACCAGAACGACACCTACAACTACGAAAAAGGCGCCTACGCAACAATTCCCCTCACCTGGGACGACGCCGCGCAAACTCTCACGATAGGCGATCGCTCAGGCAGCTTCCCTGGCATGCTGCAAACACGCACCTTCCGAGTTGTGTTTGTAAGCGAGAGCCACGGCGCAGGCAGCGCTCTTACAGAAAAGCCCGATAAAACAGTCCAATACTCCGGCAAAAGAATCACAGTCACACCCTAAAGATGGCGCGGCAATCGTAGGGTCATCCTTCTGAGGATGACCGCTTTGCCTACTCCAATATGTAGAGGAACATGAAATTCATGAAGACCACGGTATCGAAGGAGCCTTTGAACAAATTGAACTGGAGATGTGGTCCTAGGAGCCCAAGGGTTGATTCTGCCCGTCATTGAGCCGCAATCGTCATGCCGCGCGTGAAAACCCGCTAATCCTGCCGCAAAGCCTTCATCGGATCGATCTTCGTAGCCCGCCGCCCCGGCACGTAGCACGCCACCAGCGCCGAAGCCAGCAGCACAATCGTAACTCCAGTCAACGCACGCACATCCATCGCTCCAACGTTATACAAAAGCCCCTTCAGCGCTTTACCAACGAAGTAAACTCCAGGGATCCCGACTGCCATTCCAATCAGCGCCGCCCACATCCCCTCGCTAACAACCAGTTTCAGGACCTGAGCGCTTCCAGCCCCAAGCGCCATACGAATCCCCATCTCATGATTCCGTTGCGCCACGGAAAACGTCATCACGCCATAAATCCCAATCGCCGCCAAAAGCAACGCCAACCCTGCAAAACTTCCAAACACAATCACAATAAACCGGTCGCTCACCAGCGATTCGCTCACCACCTGGTCCATCGTCCGAACACGCGTCATCGGAAAATCCGGATTCACCGATCGCACTGCTGCCGCAATGCTCTTCGTCACCGCTTCCGGATCACCGCTCGTCCGCACTCCAATCGTCGTCTGCGGCCACGGCACCTGGTCAAACGAAAGATCCACTTCCGCCGAACCCGTCGTCGGACGGCTCTCATACTGCACGTCGTGAAACACCCCCACAATCTGCCATTCCTGCTGCGCGCCAAACGGCGGTATCTTGTCCGGCACCAATTCCACAATCCTCAACCGTTGCGTCAGCGGGTCCACTCCCGGCAGATACTGCCGCACAAAGCTCTCGCTCACCATCACGACTCGCGGCGCACCTGCAATGTCTCGCCCATCCAAAAATCGTCCCCGCGTAAGCCGTATTCCGTACGTCGCAAAATATCCCGGCGTCACCGTGTTAGCTTCCACCTGCTGCTGTTTTGTTATGTCTTCCTCGGCGGGTTGCCCGACGATGCTGAAGGGCAACCGCCCAGCCCCTGCCATCGGCAAACCAGGCGAAACACTCACGTTCAACACGCCCGGCACAGCGCCAATCCGTTCCACCAACTCTTTGTAGACCGCACGAATCTGTTCCGCTTTCTTCGTGCGCTCGTTCTGGATCGGCACGGTAAACGTCAGCACGTGCTCCCGCCGAATCCCCAGGTCCACCTGCGTCACATTCCAGAAACTCCGCAAAATCAGCCCAGCTCCGCCCACCAAAATCAACGCAAGCGCAAACTCCGCCGCCACCAGCACGCGCCGCAAGCGATTGTGCCCCGCCCCCGCCGACGACCTCCCGCCTTCCTTCAACAAATCACTAATGTTCTGCCGCGCCGCGTGCCAAGCCGGAACGCACCCAAACAAAACTCCGCAAAGCACCGTCGCCGCCAAAGTAAACAGCAAAACCGGAATATTCAAATGCGGGTTCGCCTCATAAGGAATCCCCAACTGATTCCGCGGCATCAAGCTCATCACGCCCCGCAAGACGCCCACCGACAACAACACGCCTAACGCCCCGCCAATCATCGCCAACGCCAAACTCTCAATCAAAAACTGCCGAAAAATCCGCGCCCGTGTAGCCCCTTGCGAAGCCCGCACAGCAATCTCCTTCTGCCTCGCCGTTCCCCAAGCCAGCAGCAAATTCGCAATATTCACGCACGCAATCAGCAGCACAAACCCCACCGCCCCCATCATCAGCCAAAGCCCCGTCCGCGTCTGAGGCGGCAGAAAATCATTCTTCAAGGGCTCCACAGTCACTGTCAGGTCCGCGTTCGTCTTCGCATAAGTCTGCGAAAGCTGCTTCGCAATCACCGCCATCTCCGCGTTCGCCGCCTCCAGCGTCACCCCGCGTTTCAGCCTCCCTAAAACCAGCAGAAAGTGGTTCTCGCGCTTGATCTCATCCGGCTTAAACGCCAGCGGCACATTGATTTGCGAATCTCCCCGGTCAGAGGGACTGGGAGCCGCCACTCCCAGCACCGTATACAGATCGCCGCTCATCCGCAGCTTTTTCCCAACAATCCCAGGATCGCTCCCAAATCTGTCCTTCCAGTATTGGTTGTTGAGGACCACCACATGGTCGTTTCCAGGCACCATGTCTTCCGCAACAAAATGCCTCCCATAAGCCACTTTTTCGCCCATCAGCAGGTCGAAGAAGGTCGGCGATACGCGAGTCGCCTGGACCTGTTCGGTCCATTCCGGCGTAGAAATCGTGAACCCCCCGCCCGACCAGCCGTCCAACGTCTCGAAGGACTTACTTTGCTTTTTCCAGTCGAGGAGGTCGCTGGGCGAAGTCCCATTCCGCTCCCCCTTCTGGTGCGACCACACCATCACAATCCGGTCCCCATCCACATAAGGCAGCGGCGCCAGCAAAACCGAGTACAGCAAGCTAAAAATGGCAGTAGTAGCCCCAATCCCCAAAGCCAAGGCCAGCAACGAAACCGAAGTAAACCCCGCGCTCTTCCAAAGCAACCTCAACCCATACCGCACATCCCGCCAAAGCTCGCCCATAACTCCACCCCCTACCCGTGTAAATACTCCCAAACCGCCTCTAATGTTCCCTAGACTCCGAATCTCTCAGAATGTTTCCACTTCCCATCACGGAATCCTTTGACGCGAGCACCCCGCCGGCAGTCTCGCATTCGTTCCCGCCGCGTAGCGCCGGGCTTTAGCCCGGCATCCGTGCCGGCTCCTCTCCTTGTACGGTCACGGCACGCCGTGCCCTCTTCGTCCGAGCACTGAAGGGCTTTCCCAGCCTCGGTTGTCTAGCCGCAGGAAGGAACGCCGCGAACTAGCCTTCCCGCCCCTTCGCTACATCGTTGAATGACAGGAGGCGTCCTCGCCAAACACGCCGGCAAGACTGTCCACGTCCTAGTCTCAGAGGAATTTGTTCATCACTAATTTCGCTTCGCGCTCCATCAACATCAGATCGGCCTCGAATTCATTCGTAAGCCCCTCAATGCGGGCGTGCAGTTCGTCAGCCCCAGTCACGAGCGCCGCTCCGTGCAGCGCTGTCCGTTGCAGGTCGGAAATAGGTTTCAGCTTGGCTCCAAGAAGCAACTTGTGGACCATCGTATGCGCTTCTACCTCCAGGTCTTCGAAGACCGAAGATTCCGGCTTCGCGATGAACGGATGATCGGTTCGCGCAGCAGGAAGCGCCAAAGCCCCGCTAACGTCGCGCGCCTTCGCTTGCCTCGCTCCTAGCTGCCCTTTCGGCAAATCGAAACAGTTCACGATCGTGCTCAAAACGGAAGTGTGCTCAAACACATCGCTGACGACCGTTTGTGGAGGCGTGTATGCGGAAATCACGATGGCCGGCACGCGCGGCCCGAGTCGGTCAAATTGAAATCCTGTCCCGCCAGGCTGATCGGGCGGTATGACCTTCCCGTCAGGCGAGATGGCCACCTCGCAATTTTGCGACGTTGGCGGCGCCACGTGGTCGTAGCAGCCGCCGTGCTCGTCGAACAACACGATCAGCAAAGTGCTCTCCCAGTCCGGGCTGTTGCGAATTGCCTCATAAGTCCTCCAGATCAGCCCCTCAGCTTTGTGCAGATTCGCCGGCCCGTAGAATTGATAGAGGTTGCATTCCGGGTGCCCATCGTTCTGCGCACCCCAGACAATCGAATCGAAATAGATCGGCTCGATGAACGAATAGCTCGGCAGGCCGCCCTTGCGGCCCGCGGCCGCAAGAAACTCCGTGAAATGCGCGAAGTGCTTCATCGGCGCGTACTTCCGGAGCCGCTTCTGCGTCAAAAGCGCGAAGCTCTCCAGCAGCCAGCTTCCACAAAAAATGTTCCAACTCTTCCCCGCGCTCTCGAGAAGATCAAAAATGGTTGGCGTGTCGTTCACAAAACACAGTCCGCCGCCTCCATTGTTCACGTAGCCGGAAGACGTTCCCGCGTGCACGAACGACCGGTTGCAAAATGTCTGCGTGGGAATCGACGCGAACCAGTGGTCGCACACGGCGTAGTTGTGCGCCAGCGCCGAAAGGACCGGCACAGTTTTCGGCGTCAGCGAATTCATAATTAGGGACGGGTCCACTTTAGGATCATTCGCAACTCCTTTTTGTTCCATGTAGTTGCGAATGAATCCCTTCATGTTCGGGGGCTGCGGCGGACGGGCCGGCACATCTTTCGCGGCGACAAGCGGCACGTCCCACGACTGGCTATAAACATCCTGGTAGGGCTCGCCGGGATTCGGCTGCGGCGCTCTCGGATCGTAAGTTTTGCCCGCGGGAACCACACGTCCGCCGGGAATCGCATTCGACAAGTTCTTTCCGTAAAGGCCTTCAAAATTTTGCGGGACTTTGTCGAAGGGAGGGTCGTTTTCGGGATCGTACAGCCAGCCCAGCAAATTATCGAACGAGCGATTCTCAAGCATCAGAACTACGATATGTTCCATTTTGTGGAGCGAATTCGCGTCAGTGGTCACCAGGATCCTCCGAGCATAAAGCGGCTAGGGTCGGGTGGCTTTGTCTCCGTGAGATCCAGAAGTGAAACAACCAGCCCGTAGCTCCAGCAGAGTTGCCTGAAGGTACCACATGCTAGTTCCGTGCGAGCAGCCCAGAGCAAACTGAAAATCGCGGTCGCAGCTCGAAAGCCAACGTCAGCAACGACACCGATGCGAACCCCGCGCCTAACGACGCACTTCTAGCGCGTCCCTTCAGATGTTATTTGGAAAGGAGCCGAAGGCTCAAAGAAATGGGCAGCCCAATAATCAGCATGTGTACAAGCAGTCCTTGTCTCAATCCCGCAACCGTAAATGGGCCGACCGCGAATGGAACCGCGGAGAGCGGCAAAACAACCAGATTCATAATCATAAAAACAGCGATGCCATAGAACAGACCACAAACAAAAAAATGCTCTCTGAGGAATTCAAGTTTCCAACTGGAAACGCAATACAAGCTGGCCGCCAGAAACGCGATCAGAAAGTGAAGCACAACACCGAGTATCCAGGTGCCAATGCCCCCGCGAAATGCCTGCGACCCAAGCAGACCACTCGCAATGCCACGCGACACGCCCCACCCAAACGTAATGAACGCAGCGATAAGATCAAAGGTCCCGGCCGCGAGCCCGCCCGCAAGAATGGGGAGCAGAATCCCCCGCCTCTGAATCGGCAATGCGCCCAACGCCGCGTCCATAGTGTCCTCTGCGTCGATTATCAAGCCAGCGCACCAACCTGTCGCGCATGTTCAGCCACCGAAGAGCAAATTCGAACTATTTTCTTTGCAGTGTGTCTTAGTCTTTGAAGTTGATTCTGACTTTCGGCCGCCGGGTGGGCGACCCCTGCATGTCCTCGCCCGAATGTAGGGGGCGGGCTTCAGCCCGTCCCCTCGCGGCTCACTCGCCTTCTTGCGTCTGTCATTCTGAGCGTAGCGAAGACCTCTGCGCCTCCGAGCGTTCTTTGCGAGGAGAATCTCTCTTCACTCTTCGTCGCTAGACTCTGTGCCCTCTGTGAACTCTGTTTTAAAACCACCCGCATCCCGGCCCAGCCTGATCCGCTCGCCACTTATCACTCACTACTCGCCACTTTCCTATTTATGAAAAACAAGCACGGAATTTGCAGGCACCGCAAGCAGTTTTGTATCCCGAATCCCGGCGCCCTCCACAATGGTATAAATAGAATCACCCGCAACGTTCTCCAGCGTCTCGACCCTCCCGCTAGGCCAGCGAATCTCCACCGATTCGATCTTCGCGGCTTTGCCCAGACCGAAGTGCAGCCGCAAATCGTTCTGCGAAAGATAACTCCCGCCGCCGCGCACTTCTCCCATCTGCCGGACGCCTCCAGCCCGAATCGTCACGCGCGCCCCAATCGCCGCGCGATTGCTCTTCGTTCCAACCAACTTGAACAAAACGCGATGATTCCCGTCGCCGTTCGTGTTCCGCAAAAGCGAAGGCGGCTCACCAACATTCAGCAGCACCACGTCAATGTTTCCATCATTAAAAATGTCCCCAAATGCCGCCCCGCGTCTGCATTGCAACGTTAAATCCGCCAACCCGGCTTCTTTCGAGACTTCGTCAAACGTCCCATCGCGGTTGTTGCGCTCCAAAAAAAGCGGCTGCCGATACCCCGGCCCGCTATCCAAACTATCCATCTGCGGATACACGTGCCCGCAAGCAATCAGCAAATCCAGCCAACCATCATTGTCCATATCGAAAAAACTCGTCCCCCAGCAGACATCGGGATAACTCGGCCGACCAACTCCAGAAGCCCAGCTAACGTCCTCGAACCCGTTCGCCCCCATATTCCGCCAAAGCGCCTTGGGCTGCTCTTGAAAGGTCGTCGTGAACAAACTGAATCGTCCAGAGTGGTCGTAGTCGGCAAAATCTACGCCCATATTTCCAAGCTGCATGCCCTCGCCGCTCAGCGAAACTCCCGACAGCATGCCCACCTCGGAAAAAGTCCCGTTGTGATTGTTGTGATAAAGATAGTTGGGCACGGAGTCGTTCGCGACCGCCAAATCCGGCCAACCGTCGTTGTCATAGTCTGACCACATCACCCCAAGCCCGTAATAACCAATCTCGTTGTGAACGCCGGCCTTCACGGAAACTTCTTCAAACGTCCCGTCGCCGCGATTGTGGTAAAGCAAATCGCTCTCGCCCTGCAAACCCCACGGCCCGCACTGCACCAGCAATCCCTTATATTTGCAAAATTTATTACTCCCAGGCTCCGGCATGTGCTCAAGGTCCACGTGCACATACCGCGAAACAAATAAATCCACATTTCCATCGCGGTCATAATCGCCCCACGCCGCGCCCGTACTAAACCCGCCGCCGCGAACCCCAGCCTTCTCCGTAACATCTTCAAATTTGCACCCGCCAAGATTCCGATACAAAACATTCCCGCCATACCCGGTCACAAACAAATCCAATTTTCCGTCGTTGTCGTAATCCGCGACAGCCACTCCCATTCCCCAACCAAGCCGCGTGAGCCCAGCGTCCTTGGTAATGTCCTTGAACGTGCCGTCAGCCTCCTGGTGGTAAAGCGTCACCATCAAATCCCCGCCCTTTTTGTAGCGCTCGACGGTTGATCCGTTCACCGTCACGATGTCCAGCCGCCCATCGTCATCGCAATCGAACAAGCCCACTCCGCCGCTGATCGATTCGACGATGTACTGTTTATCCCCAGTCGAAATATGCGGCACCGTAAGACCCAGTTCCCGCGCGACATCCTTGAATTTTGGTATCGCAGGCAATCCCGCGTGCCCAGCCTTGGCTGCAGGAATTTTCGCAGCCGGCGGAAGCGGCACGGCCACGCTTTGCCCGCGCGCCGCGCCCGCCGGCGCGGAACTCAACATCGCCAGGATGGGAATAAAAAGCAGCGACAGTGGGCGAGAGCTAGAGATGTAACGCGCAATTCGAATCGGCATCCGAATCATTCTAGCCTAGTCCTAGAATCGCGCTATGATGTCTGCAAGGTGCAAAGGGCAGGTGCGTCCCATCCTGCTTTAACGGGACCCAATGGAAGTCGACGAAACTGGCCGCTTACCGCAAGGCCTTCTCTTCGTCCAATAGGTCCAGATCTTCTATTCTCGATTCACCGAGTCGTCGAGGCTCCGAATGACACCGCCGCTGAAGAAGAAAGCCAGTCCTCTCAATGAACCAAAGAGGATAACCCTGAAATCCGTGGCGGACCTTCTCGGCCTCACGCCCGGAACGGTTTCCGCGACGCTCAACAATTCTCCCGCCGCGCGCTCGATTCCCGAGCACACGAAACAACGCATCTTCGAGGCCGCAAAAGAATTAAAGTATCGCCCGAATTTCTTCGCCCGCACGCTGCGCATGCGACGCACCTTCACCATCGGCGTGATCGCCGAAGAGATCGGCGACGCCTACGGCTCGCAAGTCATCAGCGGCATTGAGAATTACCTCACGCGCCAAAACTATTTCTTCCTTACGGTTGTTCATCATCACGATCCCAAACTCATGCAAACGTACTCGCAGATCCTCGCCGAGCGCGGCGTCGAGGGCTTCATCACCGTGGACACCTCCATCCTCGATGAGCCTTCTCTTCCGACGGTTGCCGTCGCCGGGCATCGCAAGGTCAACGGCGTGACCAACATCGTGCTCGACCATAAACACGCCGTACGTCTCGCGCTCGAGCACCTGAAAAGTCTGGGCCACGAGCGGATCGCTTTCCTGCGCGGCCAGCCCTTCAGCTCCGACTCCGAAGAACGCTGGAACTGCATCGTCGAGCTCGCGCAAGAGCTGAACATTCGCGTTCGCCCCGAGCTGACCGTGCAGATCGTTGACAGGATTTCCACTCCCGAAGTCGGCTTTCCCGTCACCCAGGAACTGCTCGCGCGCAATGAACCATTCACCGCGATTTTTGCTTATAACGATATCTCGGCAATCGGCGCCATGTGGGCGCTTCGCGAAGCAGGATTGCGCGTACCGCACGACGTCTCGGTCGTGGGCTTCGACGATATTCCCGGCGCCGCTTTTGCGGAACCCGGCCTCACAACAGTCCGCCAACCGCTAGTCCGCATGGGCGAAATCGCCGCGCAAACGCTCGTGAGCCAACTCGAAGAACGCGAAGGCTACGTCTCCGAAATCGCCATCGAACCCGAATTCGTAGTCCGCGACTCCACAGCCAAAGCCCCTGCAGCAAAAGCCGTAAGCCATTCGGTGTAAGTAGTCGTAGGGCGGGCCTTGCCCCGCTTTCCTGGAGCCCAGGGAGACTGGGCGGCCCTTACCTGATCGCCTTCGCCGCGTAAACAGGCTGCGGCTGGCTACGACTTCGTCGTACTGGTTCTTGAAGATGGCTTCGGCTTTGGATCGGTTGCGCTCGTCGAGTTCATTTCGGAGGCCAGCCAGCCGATTTGTCCGCCGATCTCCGTGGTGTGCGCGACACCGCGAAAGAGTCGCCCACCTTCAACCCCGCAACAGCTTTTTCCCGCATGTGCGACATACTCTGACCTTCTATTCGGCAAATTTGCTAAAAGTCTTTTCGCACATCAATTCCAGCCCCTGGCTTCTCCGCGGCGTCCTCCGTGCTCTCTGTGAACTCTGTGTTAAGAAACCACCTGGAGCAACCCCAGCCAGTCTCCGTCCGCCATCTACTTTCAATGCACGTTTCCCATCCTCAATCCGCTACAATGGCATTTCGGCCCGGTCCCCATGAGCTTGCCCGAACCCACCGATGTTGCCGCCATGGACGTGGCGCCCACGAAACGCTGGCGGCGTTTGATTCCTAGATGGCTGCGTTCTCTCTTCTGGGTGGATTCCGCCGCGCGCTACGACGGCTTCCTCTCTTATAGCTGGACCTGCGACAAAGAGATCGCTCCCGTAGTGCAGTCCGTCATTCAACGTTTCCTCTGCCCATGGTACAAGGTCCGCGCAAAAACGGTCTTTCGCGATTTGTCGTGCCTTCCCGCCGGCTCCAGTCTGAATACCGAATTGTTTACGCGGCTCGATCGCTCCATTCATTTCATTGTGTTCGCGTCTCCGGAAGCGCCCAACAGCCGCGGCATGGAAGCCGAAGCCAAGCACTGGCTCAGCCGCACGAGAAGCGGCGAGATAGTCATCCTCGTCACGGATGTCTCCCAGCACATCGCGAACTCCGAAGAAAACGCTGCCGCCACAAACTCGACAAACGCGCAAATTCAAAAAGTCTCCTGCAACTGGGAGGAAATTCGCGATCATCTACTTCCACCCGCGCTTCGCAACTACTTTGCCACGACGGAACCACTCTGGCTCCCGCTCGCGCATCGCCGCGCAGAAATTCTGCGCGACCCAGGAAGCGCCAACCTCCGCGGCGAAATGATCGAAGACCTCAAGCAGCTTTTTCTTCGTCTCTATCCCGGAACCACGTGGGAGCAGTTGCACGGCGAAGAACGCTCGCAAAAACGCCGCGCGATGAGCCTGCTCGCCGGCCTCGCCGCGCT
This sequence comes from Candidatus Acidiferrum sp., assembly GCA_035313865.1. GTDB lineage: Bacteria > Acidobacteriota > Terriglobia > Acidiferrales > UBA7541 > Acidiferrum. The sequence continues at coordinate 47,314 of DATFZY010000001.1, read as the reverse complement.
TCTTCTGCTCGCCGCCGTGTCCGTAGTTTGGGAATGGAATAAAAGCGTGAAAGTCGGCGAAGAAGCCGCTTACAAGTACAGCCTCGCCCTGGGGGTCGTCAATTCCACAAGCCAGGTCGTCAAAGAACAGCTTTTGCCGGAAGGCGCCATGCGATCCAAGGGCGTGCTGGCAGACAATCTTCTCACCGGCCCGCTGAACGCCTTCAAGGACATTCCCTCGAAGTACGAAACTCCCCGAGGCGCATACTCCCGCGTGCAGCTCTTCGACGTCCTTTGGAACAATTTCTATCTTCTCGGCAAGCTCGCCGAAGCTTCCAGCGCTTCCGACGCCGAATTCGAAATTGCCCATCGCCATTTCCTGGCGAAACGCTTTGAAAAAGGTGATCCCACGCGCGCCGATTGGCTTGCCTACCTCGTCCATGCACTGCAGCACAACGCCGACGACAAGCGTGCCAGAGGCAATCTCGCCCCGGCTGAACTTCAATTCAAGGAAGCCCTTGACCTTGCTAAACATATGCCCACCGGCCCGGAAGGCGAGCCGTGGAAAGATGAACTTCCACGCGCCTACGAACGCGTCGGCGATATTTTGCGCGATGAAAGCAAATTTCCCGAATCGCTCGCCAATTATGAAAAACTTTTGGAATTCCCCTGGTCGCGCCAGGGCCCGCACGGCCAGCGCTCTCTCGCCGTCGCGCATGGCAAAATTGCGGACATCCTGATCGAGCAGGGCGATCTCCCCGGCGCCGCACATGAATTCGAGTTCGATCTGATCTTATCGGAAGGCCTTGCCGCGGAGTTTCCCGGGGTTGGCGATTGGCTCCGTGGTGTGATGGTCTCCCACGAGCGGCTTGGCTTTGTCTATCGCAAGGAAGGCCACGCAGCAGCCGCTCTGAAGGAATATCAAACGGACGTCAGCATCGGTGAGGAACTCGCGAAGTCCGATCCAGCCAACCTTCTCTGGCGAAGCGATCTCGCACTCGCCTACGAAGGCCTCGGCGACCTGGCGAGCGATAAGCACAACTGGGCTGCCGCGTACGACTACTACACCCTCTATTTCGACGGAATCCTGGCGCTGCGCAACGACTCCCCATTCAACACCAAGTGGCGCCGCGACGTCGCTGTAGGCCACCAACGCATCGGTATCGCTCTCGAGGGCCTCGGCCGCACTGAAGAAGCAAAAGCCAAATTCGATCAATGCATAGCCGATTCCACGGACCTGATCGCCGCCTTCGACCCGCGCAATCCTGAACCGCGCGATGTTCTCGCAGACTGCAAGGCGCGAAGCTCGCAAATCATCTCGAAATCCGCGCCCTCGAAAGCGGATTGAAGCGCCTCACCGCACGATTGTCATCCCGAGCGCGGCGAGGGACCTGCTTTTTCCCTCTCCCTCTGCGAACTCTGTGTTAAGAAAGCAGTGTAGCCGCGCCGGCGAACCAAACACTCGGGGGGACAATGAATATGTCGCACATGCGGGAAAAAGCTGTGGCGGGCCTGGAGGTGGGCGACTCTTTTGCTGTGTCACGGACGTTCACGGAACGGGACACGATGGCTATGGCGGAGATCAGCCGGGACTACAACCCGGTCCATTTCGATGACCGCTTTGCTGAGGCCAAGAATTTTCGCGGGCGCATCTGTCATGGCCTGCTGGTTGCCGGCATGGCCACGGAGATTGGCGGACAAATCGGCTGGCTGGCCGCGGAAATGAATTATCGTTTCAAGAAGCCGGTCTATTTCGGCGACTCCATCGAATGCCGAATGACCATCACCGCGATTGACGAGCGCAACCGAGCCACAGCCGAAGCCATCTTCAAAAACCAGCACGACGAGATCGTGACCCTTGCCTATGTAACCGGCATCGTCCCAGGCCCTGAGGAGAGGCGCGTCATGCAAGCTATGCTCGCCGAAGGCGACCCCACCAACAAGCACAAATGAATATTCCGAAGAAAGCGAGAACTTCCTGCATGTCCCCGGCCCGCAGTAATCGAGGCGCGGCCTCAGAAGCTCATCGTTTCGCTGCGGGAGCCAACTCATTTAAAGTGGGTATTCGTACATGAGCTCTAACCAGGTTTCGCCCGGAAGCTTTCGCGTCGTATAAAGCGTGGTCTGCGTTGGTGAGTAGTTCGCGCAGTGTTGTTGCCGCAGTTCCATCAAACCCGGCGACCCCGAAACTTGCCGTAGCGGAAATAGCCTGGCCATTCACGGTGCAGTTGTCGATGGCAAAGTCCGCTCTCAGCCGCTCAATCGTTTGAACGATAGACTTCTTGTTGCCGTGCGACATCACGATCAGGAATTCATCGCCGCCAAGCCGGCCACACATGTCCGCAGAACGCGTGTTGGCTGTCAGGATCGTTGCAAAACGCTTGATTGTTTCATCGCCGCCAAAATGGCCGTAGGTATCGTTCACCAGCTTGAACTTGTCCAAATCCGCGACGATGACCCACAGGTTAAACTTATGGCGAATGGCCGCGCTGAGCTGCTTCCCGGCGAATTCTTCCACCGCCAGCCGGTTTGGCAAACCGGTCAGGTGGTCCGTCCTGGCTGCTTTCTCAAGCAGAGCGTTCTTGGCCTCAATTTCCCGGCTCATTTGAACGGTTCTGCAACCTACCCGAATCCGCGCCAATAGCTCGCCCGCATCAAACGGCTTCGTAAGATAGTCATCCGCTCCGGCGTCTAAACCTTCGATGAGGTCTTCCTTCTCCGACTTCTGGGTGACCAGAATGATGTACGTGGAGAGCCCCTGCGATTTGCGGACTTGACGGCATAGCTCCACACCCGAAACGTCCGGCATCACCCAGTCCGTAACGATAATGTCAGGCCGAAATTGTGCGAAGACGTCCAGCGCTTCTCGCCCGTTCTTGGCAAAGCAAAGGTCGTAGTGTTTCTCGGCCAGGATCGTCTCCAGCAGCTTCCGGGACACGGGTGAGTCTTCGGCAATAAGGATACGCGGGACGAATTGTTGTTCGGCACTCATGGAGTTAGGCGAGCGAAAAGAGGACTGGGTCGAACCCTTGCAAAATCTGTCGTATCGAAATCTCTCTCAGTATGAAGAAGCCTATAGCCCACGGAATAGAACTACAGTTTCCGTGTGCCTAATCAACCACCCAAATCCTCACCGCGCTTGACGGCCGCAACCGAGCCAAAGCCGATGCCGTCTTCAAGAACCAGCACGACGAGATTGTGATCCCCATTCGCGCAAAAAGGAGGGAGCATTCCGCCTGTCCGGGAGAGTTGACCCCAGAGAATTCCCGCGTAAAGTGGACCTCGCTCCCGAAACCGCGCTACGATCTGCTAGCATTAAAAGTGGTGAAAGTCGGGCGAAACGATCCGTGTCCATGCCGCAGTGGTCGCAAGTACAAGCGATGCCACGGAAACGCCAATCCGAATATGAAAAATTCACCTTCGATCCCACCTGCTACTCCCGCTCCCAAGGGAGCTTGGCCTGCGAATACGACCAGCGCGGAGGTACCGCGAGACAAGCTGGGGATCCCAGGGTCACACTATCTACTGTGGGTGCGATCAGGACATATTTCAGAGGTAAGGAAAGAATTCCGCAGACGCTGACAGGCGGGTCGCCGACCCTTTAAGTCCCAAGAAGGGTTCCGTGCCATTTGTCAATTTTGAAAGAGCACGCTCCTTGCTTTTCCAACTTCACCAGGTCCGCCCGCATCAATACTGCTTATACTGCACTGAGATATGCCCTTCGTCTCCATCACTCGGCTCCGCGTCCGCTCCTGGCGCTTTATGCCCATGTTTTTCGTTTACGCGATTCGGTCGTCGCGGCAAGCTGCGCAGGCGGAGGGGAATCTTCGGATTAAATTGTTGCGGGACCGGCGGAACACCTTTTGGACTGCGACCCTTTGGACTTCGGAGGCTGATATGAAGCGGTTCATGATTGCTGGGGCTCATGGGCGGGCTATGCGGAAACTGCTGCATTGGTGCGATGAGGCGGCGCTGGTTCATTGGACGCAGGATGCGGCGGCTTGGCCCTCGTGGACCGCGGCGCATACGCGCCTCCAAAGCGAAGGACGGCCATCCAAAGTCAACTTTCCGTCGCCAACGCACCTGGCTCACAAATTCCCTGCGCCGCACGTTGGCCGCACTTCTGAAGCCACCTTCAAGTAGTCCCGGCTCTTAACTTTAAATCTTCAAACTTTCAAACGTTAAAACTTTTCGCCTACTCACTACCCGCTACTCCCTGCTCCCTGCCTTCTCCAAGAGTTTTCCACAGCCGATTCGAATCGTATCAACAAAGTACTTGACAATTCGCTCAATCTATGCTAACGTTCCGCATGTTCGGCTCGCAAGAGTTTCTTTATTCCCCGCTACGCTCTTCTCCCCACTTCGACTCTGCGCCCTCCGTGAACTCTGTGTTAAGAGAGACGCGTTCCCACACCCAATCCGACCCCTCCAGCCAAGCGTCAATCGCTCCTTTAACCCGTTTGTATGGCACTCTTGCAGACAATCCGCAAACTATTGAAAATCCAGCAACTTTAGGTCCTGTATTTGCCACTCTTACGAGCACCGTCAAGCATAAGTCCTTTGTTTGCCACTCTTACAAAAAACAACCGGGAGTAGGGGTACCTCTCGTGGTGGTTTTTCGATCTCTCCACGAAGCAATATATGCAACTTCTTTAGAATCAACACTTCCAGAGATCCTCGCAAGTGTTGATTCTAAACGGCTTTCAGAAAATCTAAACCCTTTAAATGCAACACTTATAGAAAACGGGGGGAGGGCATGTCTTTCTGAGCGAAGCGAAGAATCTCTCTTGGTTTCGGATGCGCAATGCAGGGGCGGCCTTCAGCCCGTCCCCTCTGGCCTCTCGGGCGCCGCGTTGCACCTTGCAAACAGTAGGAACAGGCCGAGGCGAAGAGAGATTCTTCGCTTCGCTCAGAATGACAACCAAGTCAGAACTTGCGGGTTTCCTGGCGGGACCAGCGCTCTACTACGATTTTGGATTCGGTGAAAAATTCCACGGCGTCCCGGCCCTGGCCGTGGAGGATGCCGAAGAAACTTTCTTTCCAGCCGCTGAAAGGGAAATAGGCCATGGGAGCGGCGACGCCAATGTTGATGCCGATGTTGCCGGCGGGGGCTTCATAGCGGAAGCGGCGCGCGGCGGCGCCGTTGGTGGTGAAGAGAGAGGCCTGATTGCCGTAGGGGCTGCGGCGGAGGAAGTCGAGGGCTTCGTCCATCGAGTTGGCGTGGACGAGGGAGAGGACTGGGCCGAAGATTTCTGTGTTGGCGAGCTGGCTGGTGGTGGGGAGGCCGTCGAGGACTGTCGGCGTGAGGAAGCTGCCGGATTCGTGATTGGGGATTTTTGTGTTGCGGCCGTCGAGGATGGCTTTGGCGCCTTCGGCTTCGCCGGCGCTTATGAGCGATTCGATTCGCTTCTTGCTGTCGCCGGAGATGACCGGGCCCATTTGCACGCCGGGCTCGAGGCCGTTGCCAACCTTAATAGTAGAGGCCGCGTGGGCTATGGAATCGCGGAAAGTTTTTTGGGCTTCGCCGATGGTGACGGCTACGCTGACGGCCAGGCAGCGCTGGCCGGCGCAGCCGAAGGCGCTGTCGCTGATGATTTGCGTGGCGAGCTCCATGTCGGCGTCGGGAAGAACGATGACGTGATTTTTTGCGCCGCCCTGGCATTGGGCGCGTTTGCCTGCGGCGGCTGAGCGCGTGTAGACGTGCTTGGCGACGGGAGTGGAGCCGACGAAGCTGACGGCGCGGACTTGCGGGTGATCGCAGAGGGCGTTCACTACGTCTTTGCCGCCGTTGACGAGATTGACGACGCCTTTGGGGAGGCCGGTTTTTTCGAGGAGCTCAAAGGCGCGGATCATGCTGAGGGGGACGCGCTCGGAGGGTTTTAGGATGAAGGTGTTGCCGCAGGCGATGGCGTAGGGGAGAAACCAGTAGACGATCATCGCGGGGAAATTGAAGGGGACGATCGCCGCGACTACGCCGAGCGGCTGGCGGATTTGCATTTCGTCGACGCCAGGAGTGACGTCTTCGAGGTTGTAGCCTTGCATCATCATGGGGATGCCGCAGGCGACTTCTACGTTTTCGATGCCCCGGCGGAGTTCGGCTTTGGCTTCGGCGAAAGTTTTGCCGTTTTCGAGAGTGATCAGGCGGGAAAGTTCGTCGAGATGCTCTTCGAGGAGATTTTTGAGCTTGAAGAGGCATTGGACGCGCTCGCCGGGGGGAGTGCGGCGCCACGCTGGGAATGCGGCGGCGGCGGACTGGACGGCGGCGTCCACGTCGGCCGCGGAGGACATTGGAGTGCGGGCGAGGAGTTCGGTGGTGGCGGGATTGGTGACGTCGACAAAGTCGCAGGAGGAACTGCGGCACCAGGCGCCATTGATGTAATTTTGGACTTCGGTGACTGGGGCGGTTACGGCGCTGCTCATGAGGTGCTCCTTGGCTCTTGGGCGGAGTGAGGGCGATCAGGCGCCTTTGTCCGGTTGTGCGTCTTGCTAGTCTAGCAAAGAACAGTTCCCTGAATGCAGTGTTCGGAGAGTGGCGGGCCGCTTGAAGTTTTTCAGAGCACTAAAGATGAGGGATGAATCGAAGTGATGTTCGCGGACCGAGCGAAATCGGCCGAGTTGAACGTTAGAAGGGCGCTTATCGAATACCCTGCCCAACGGTCAGCCCGCGGGCTTCTGCCAGGACGAGGAGTCTGGCTTCCAGTTCGGGCCTTATCTTGATGGTGAGAGTCATGATCTGCGACTCGGCGCCGCTCGTTCATTTTAGCAGGGCCTAAGCTACAGCGGCGGAGATTCTTTGGCCCGTTTGCTTGTCTCAGCGCGGGAGAGAGGCCAGGGCTTCGTAAGCGGCGCCTAAGAGCGGGGCGGATTCGTTGAGGACTACGGAGACGGGGATGTTGCTTAGGAGACTTTCGAATTTCCATTTGTCGCGGAAGGCGGCGAAGAAAGTGCCGTCCTTGATTTTCTCGATGATTTTTACGGCGATGCCACCGGCGACGTAGACGCCGCCGAGCGCGAGGACTTTTAGAGCAAGGTTGCCGGCTTCAGAGCCGTAGATGGCGACCCACAAATCCAACACCTCCGCGCACACGGGGCATTCTTTCGAGAGTCCGAGCTTGGTGATTTCCGGAGCGGGATCGGTGCCGGGATCTTCGAAGGAATGATGTATTACATCGGGGGCGAGGAATTCGTGAATGGTGCGGAAGCCGCGGCCGGAAAGAATGAGTTCCCAACTGACTTGGGGATAGCGGCGGCGCATGAAGCGAAGAAGTTCGATCTGCTGCTCGGAATGAGGAGCGAAATCGGAATGGCCGCCTTCGGAAGGCACGACCCGGTATCGGGCAATGGAGCTGTCCCAGACCAGGATGGACTGGCCGAGGCCGGTGCCCGCGGCGAGCAGCGCGCGCGTTCCGCCGTGCTCAGGCTTGCCGGGATTCAGGACGCAATATTCTTGGGGAGCGAGGTGCTCGATACTGTGGCCGGTGGCGCCGAGATCGTTCATCAGGACAACTTCTGAAAGATTTAGTTCGCTGGCAAGAATGGAGGCTTCGACGGTCCAGGGAAGATTCGTTGCCCGCACTTTATTGTTGATGACGGGGCCGGCCACGCCAAATCCCGCGGCGCGGACGCGTTCTGTCCCAAGATGCGGCGCGGCTTGGCGAGAGAATTCGCGAACGATCAAGTCAAATTGCGCGAAATCCTTGCTGAGAAATCTTTGTTTGAAAACGGGAGTCAGCTTCCCGTTTTCTTCTGAAAAAAGCGCAAGGTTGCACTTCGTACCGCCGACGTCGCCCGCAAGAATCACCTAATCCCCCCGTCAAACTGCAGTCCCCCGTTGGTTTCCGGTCACAAAATCATGGGTTGAACCACTGCCTGCCATCGCGCTCGAGCAAGAGATCCGATTCGCGCGGGCCCCAGCTTCCGGCCTGATATTCCGGAACCTTGCCGGTTCTGGCGGCGCTCCATACGTCGAGAATGGGATCCACGAGAGCCCAGGCGGCTTCGACGTTGTCACCGCGGTCGAAGAGCGTGGCGTCGCCGCGCAGGCAATCGTTGACGAGCGTGGCGTAAGCGCTGCGCGTGGCATCACCGAAGCTTTCTTTGTAACTGAAGTTCATGGTGACATTGCCGATGCGCATTTCGGTTCCGGGGCGCTTGGCGCCAAAGGATACGGAGATGCCTTCTTCGGGCTGGATGTTAAGGACGAGGCGGTTGGCCTCGACTTCGCGCTCGCGAAATACGATGTGTGGCGCGCAGCGAAACTGAATCATGATCTCAGTGCTGCGCTTGGCGAGGCGCTTGCCGGTGCGGAGGTAGAAGGGGACGCCGGCCCAGCGCCAGTTGTCGATCAAGAGGCGAGCGGCGACGAAGGTTTCGGTGCGGGAAGTCTGGCTGACACCGGGCTCCTCGCGATAGCCGGCGAGGCGCTTGCTCTCGAGCCCGCCGGGAGCGTACTGGCCGCGAACGACGGATTGAGCGACTGCTTCGAGGTCGAAAGGGCGAATGGATTGGAGGACCTTGAGTTTTTCGTTGCGGACGGAGGTGGCGTCAAAGGAAGCGGGGGGTTCGACGGCGACGAGCGAAGTGAGCTGAAGGACGTGGCTCTGAATCATGTCGCGGAGCGCGCCAGCGGTTTCGTAAAAGCCGCCGCGGCGTTCGACGCCGAGCGTTTCCGCGGCGGTGATCTGAACGCAGTCGACGTAATTGCGATTCCAGAGAGGCTCGAAAATGCCGTTGCCGAAACGCAGGACGAGGAGATTCTGGACGGTGTCTTTGCCGAGATAGTGGTCGATGCGGTAAACCTGCTGTTCCTCGAATACATTCAGAACCGTTTTGTTCAGTTCTTTGGCGGTGGCGAGGTCGCGGCCGAAGGGCTTTTCAATAATGATGCGCACCCAAGAGCCGGGAGCGGAAGGGCGAGACAACCCGGCGCGGCCCAATTGCTCGACAATGTGGGGATAGACTTCCGGAGGTGTGGATAAATAGAAGAGGCGATTGCCGCCGAGCTTTTTTTCGGCTTCGAGTTCGGCGAGGCGCTTGGCGAGATGCTCATAGGCTTGGGGATCCGCGTAATCGCCGGAGCTGTAATAGAGACAGGAGGCGAATTCGTCCCATTGCTTGGGATCAACTGCGCCGAGCTCGGACATGGTCTTTGCGGCTTCGCCGGTAGTGGCCCGAAACTGCTCGTCGCTCATCGCGGTGCGGGCGAAACCAACGATGACGTAGCGGGAGCCGAGGGAATTGTGACAGGCAAGGTCGTACATCGCGGGGATGACTTTGCGCTTGGCCAGATCGCCTGAAGCGCCGAACAGCACTACGGCACACGGCTCGGCGGTGCCGCCATAAAGATTTCCGGAACGACTGGTTTCCTGGGCCATGGGTCTCCTCAGCTCGGTTCGGTCTCTTTGGCGCCAAAACGCGGGCGCAGGAAACTATACCTCAACGCCGTGATTCCGCAGCTCTGTGCGCAATTGCTCGGGTTTTTGATGGTGAATAACGTTCATCCCCAAACGGCGGGGGCTATCCAGATTCAGCGACCGGTCATCAATAAAAAGGCATTGCTCCGGGGCGCGTTGGGTAACTTCCAAGGCGATGCGAAAAATGGTTTCTTCGGGCTTGCGGGAGTGGACATAACACGAGCTGAAGAAAACGAGGAATTCGCGGCGCAGGTTGAAGGCTTCAATGCGGTACTGATTGAGCTCGAGAGGTTCGTTATTGATGGCGCCGATGAAGTACTTGCCAGTGCGGGCGGCGGCTGAGAGGACGGCGCGGGTCTCGGCGTGTTCCTTCGATTGCGCGAACATAAAAGCGGTGAATTCCTCGCGAGTGAAGGAGCGCGCGCGATAAAAAAGAGTGCGGTCGAGATATTCGTTCAGGTTGATATCGCCGGAATCGAAAGCAGGAAAAGAAAGATCGTGGCGGTCTTGAAATTCTTCGTAATCGAAATGGAAAGTAGTGGCGGCTTCGCGACGGGAGTCGCGGCCCCAGCCGTTGGTAAGAATGACGCCGCCGATATCCCAAAAGAGCGTGGTGATCTCTGCCAATGGCGCGGCACCTCCGCTCATGCCGTACGGACATCCATAATAAACGTTTCGGGGAAAGAAAACACGGCGAATGCCTTAATTCAAACGGTTCAATGTGAAGGAAGTACAAGAAGCGCGACGGGGTTCGACCGTGCCATGGCGAGATGCTGAAAAGCACAGCCGGGGACATACGCGAAATTTGGATGATACGCTAAAAGTCAGGATGGGACGTGGGAGTCGGCGTCGGGTTTGGAGTTGGAGTTGGATTGGGTGCTGGAGGCGGCGTCGGCTTGGGCGTGGGTTTTGAAGCCGCGGGGTCAGACGATGAGTCCGGAGTCGAAGGGGCCGCTGGGTTTGGGGTCGCGCTTGGGGCGGCGGGCTGCGGTTGAGCCTTAGGCTGAATGGATATCAACTCAACTTCGAAAACGAGGGGAACGTTAGGAGCAATGCCACTGCCTTGTGGCCCGCCACGAGCGCCATAGCCAAGATCCGGTGGGATGACGAGTTGCCACGTAGAGCCAACCGGCATCAACTGAAGCGCCTCAGTCCAACCCTTGATGACTCGACCTACCGGAAAAGTGGCCGGCTGGCCGCGCTTGTAGGAGCTGTCGAATTCCGTGTTGTCAATTAACGTGCCCTTGTAATTGCAAACGACGGTGTCATCCGCAGTGGGCTTCGGACCTGTTCCTTCTTTCAGGATTTTGTACTGAAGACCGCTCGGAAGGGTTACCACACCCGCTTTTACTTTGTTGCCGGCCAGAAAGGACTGCACCTTTTCTTCCTGCTTTGCGCGCAGGTCAGCCTGCAGGGCTACCATTGCGGCCCTTGCTTCATCGTCTGTCAGAAGCGTTTTTCCGCCCGCCAAGCCATCTTTCAGGCCGCGAGCCAGAATGCTGGGGTCGATATCAACGGAATCCTTGCGCATACTCTTGCCCATGTTCACGCCAATCGCGTAACTGGCTTTATCTTTGTTGGTCTTGAGCGTCAGAACGGGCGGGGCAGGTTTCTTGGCCGCGGTCGTAGTGCCGGTCTTTGCGGCCGGGGACGCGGGAGTTTTGGCTGCTGGAGCTTGGGAAGAGCTGGCCGGAGGAGGCGTTGATGAGGCCGGCGGGGAAGACTGCTGGGCATGGGCATAGCCAAAAAGTAGGGTGCCGACCGCAACTGCTGTCACTGTTATCGTAGATAGTTTTCGCATGGTTCCATTGTCACACTGGTCTGGCGTCACGGCAAACCGCCTTTATCCGCTTTAGGGATGAATGGTTAATGAACGAGACGAGAACCGTTCATTAGCACCGTACGCGGCAGGTCAGTCTCCGGCAATGCAAATTTGACAGGCATTCCATGGGGAGCTGTCCGGTCGTGGGACGCGGATTTCCACATCCGAACGAGGAACTGACTCCAGAATGGCTGATAGTCTGCAAGCTATTGGCAAGCAAGACCTTAAGGAAAGTCTCTCTCGGGCAGAAGATTGCGCCTTGCGAGCTGGCAGACGCCATGGATATACAGAGACCATCCAACGCGAGAGCCAAGAAAATTCGCCGGATCACCTACGGCACGGTCAGGCTCGTCTTAGTCGGTGGAGTGACCTACGGACTGTCAAAACTCCGGCCGGCGCCGCCGCCTCTTTGCGCCGGAACTGATCCAGCATGCTTCCTTTGCTAGGCAATTCGATGAAGTTGCAGTATGTTGAGAATCGGCAATTTCAGCGAGGTGATGCGAATGGCGAATGAGTCTTGCGACCCCACACCGGCGGCGGCGAGCGAACCGGTCAAGCCCGGCACGCGCATGGTGCATTGCGTGAAATTCGACAAGGAATTGCCGGGGCTCGACCGGATTCCTTGGGCGGGCGAACTCGGGAAGCGCGTATTCGAGAATGTTTCGAAGGACGCTTGGAAGCTTTGGATTGAACACTCCAAGATGATCATGAATGAATACCGGCTGAATCCCATTGATCCCAATTCGCAGAAGATTATGGGAGAGCAGATGGAAGAGTTTTTCTTTGGGGCTGGGGCGAAGCTGCCTGAAGGATACGTGGCGCCCAAAGCGAAGGGCTAGTTTCCTGCCGCTGGCATGCGGCCTGTGGCGGGGTGCTCTACTGGCAAGCGGGTAGTTATTTTGAAGTTTAGTTTTGCGTGGGCTGTTCGGATTGCTGCTTCCACTTCTGCGGCGGAATTTCCTCTGGCAAATAAGAAACCCAAATAGCTTGAGCCTTCTGGCCAGGCGGCGATGTAATCGTGCAGGCGGGCAGTGATTTCCAGCGCGATGATGCCGGCGACACTTCGCGCGGCGTCCTGGCCTTCGATTGTTTCGAGGATGCCACTTTGCGGGACGGGAATCATCATCACGCCTGAGGCGGCTTGCTCGCGGGGCCAATCGTCACCTTGCAGACCGAGTGCGTGGCGCAGCAGGAGATCTTCGAGACCAATGGGTTCGCGGGTTTCGTTTGGCGCAAAGCGCAGTGCGCGGGCGCAGAGACCGCCGATGGGGCGCGGGGCAACTTCGAGCGGCCAGACGCCTTGTTCATTGATACGGAATTCTGCATGGATGGGACCGTGGGAGAGACCGAGGGCGCGGGATGCTTCCGCGGTGGTGCTCTCGATTTCGCGCTGCTGCGATTCGGGGAGCCGCGAGGGGGTGACGTAGATGGTCTCTTCGAAATACGGGCCTTCGAGCGGATCGGGTTTGTCGAAAATTGCCAGGACGCGCAGGCTGCCATCCGTCAGCAGTCCTTCCACCGCTACTTCCCTGCCAGGGATATAGCCTTCGACGAGGATTTGATCAAGATTTGGCTCGCGAGTGGCTTGAATTTCGGGAGATTCGAGCAAGCGGCGAATTCGCGTGGCTGCGGCGATAAATTCTTCGCGGGAATTTGCGCGGACCACTCCCTGGCTCGCGGAGAGGGAGAGCGGTTTCAGTACGCAAGGATAGGGAATGCCGAGCAACGCCGGCTCAGGAGTGGGATGGATGGAGACGGCGCGAAACCACGGCGCGCGCAGGCCGGCATCACGAAAGACTTCGCGCATGCGGAGTTTGCTGCGGCAGGCTTCGACGGATGCGGGGTGGTTATAGGCGAGGCCGAGGCCGCGAGCAGCGTAGGTGGCGGCAACGGCGGGTCGATCACCGAGGGCGAGAATTGCGTCCACATTCTGTCCGCGGGCCGCTTCGAGAACTGTGTGGGCTGCTGCTTCGGGCGATTCGAAATGAACTGGAATGGCGTGGTCGCCCCAGGGGTCGTCGAGCTGGTGGCAGCGATCTGTGACGAAGACAAGCTCGACGCCTAGTTTTTTCGCGGCTTCATCGAAAGTGCGGGTTTGGTAGCCGAGCTTGGCGGTGAAGAGTAGAAGACGCTTGGTGGTTGTGGCCACAGGAAATTTTCTCCGCGGCTAGCTTAGAGGAATGCTTCGGCTTGCCGGACTGCTTCCCGCGCTTGGGCGATGGGGACCAACTGGTCCCGCGTGGGCTCTGCTCAACAATACCAAGGCTCGTTGAGGTACGGAACGGCGGCGCGGGCTGCGAGAACCGGCATGGCGTCGAGTTCGGCGGTCTGGCCCGCCGCCTGCTTTGTGGCTTGCCAGATGCGTTCGAACGTTGCTGATCTTGCGCGTTTGAGCTTTTCGCTTGCGGCTACGATATCTTGAATTTCTTCGCTGAGGGCATCGACGCGCGGGTCCGGATGCCGCCACGGATGGAGGAGTAACTTTTCGTCGAAGGGATCGATGAAATTTTGAACGTCCTGCAATTCGAGGAGACGCGAGCCAGCGGGAATGAGCAGACGGATGCCGAGTTGGATCGGCGGCACGGCGTAGGCCAATTGCAATTCGTTGAGCGTTTCCAACAAATCCTGGATGCTCTCGAGCGTTGTCCAGGGAGTGAAAGGGACAAAGGTGGGTTGAAGCGTGAGGCCAAGCTCGCGGAATTTTTGGACTACGTGGAGGAAATCTGCGCGCGTGTGGCCTTTTTCGAGCTTTAGGAGAACTTCATCGTCGAGGGATTCGACTGCCGTCGTCACAAAAAGACAGCCAGCGTCGCGAAGAGTGGGCAAATGCTTTTCGTGCTGCCTGAGGTGCTCGACTTTGATGGTGGCGTCGAAGGTGAGTTGGGGAAATTCATTGTGCAGGGCTTCGGTGATGGCCAGGGCGTGGCCGATGCCGTTGAAGAAATCGGGATCGCCGAATGTGATGTGCTGGGCGCCTGCGGCCACCTGCTGGCGGATGTCGGCGAGGACCGTCTCGCGGTCCACAATTCGAAAGACGCCTTTGTAAACCGGAACGATCGGGCAGTGCCTGCAAAGATGTTTGCAGCCGCGGCTGGCTTCGGTATATCCGGCGGTGCGATGTTCGCCTGAAGGGAGAACAACGTGGGCGTATTGGCGCAGAGGGGGAAGGCCGGTGCGGTCAGGGATTTCGAACCGTTGGCGCGCGAGGGAAGTGATTTTTTCTGCTGTCACTGGCGTGATTTCTTCGGGATTATCGCGGCCGATCGCGAGGCGATCCGCGAGTTGCGCGAGGGCTTCTTCGAATTCGCCGCCAAAAAGAAATTCCACGCCTAGTTTTCGAAGGCTTTTTTCAGTCAGCGGGGCGTAAAGGCCGTATGCGCAAAACTGCGCGCGCTGATTGAAGCGGCGCAGCGGTTCGATGAGCTGAAGAGCGAGCCGCGTCGCCGTGTGCATCGGCACATAGAACGCGATGAGTCTCGCGCCGCGCAGGGCGGCTTCGTCCAACGCTTGCCTGGAAAGATCGAGGCAGACCACTTCGTGGCCGCGCTTGCGCAGCCACGCCGCCGGCGACGCCAGGCCAAATGGCTGGTGACCCAGTTCATACGTCGAAATCAGAACGATGTTCACGCTGTTACAAGTATAGCTGGCTGCCCGCCGCGGCGAATCGTTTTCGGTTATCATGGAATTGCTGAATTGACGGAAAGGACCGAGAGAATGGCCATGGCCGCAGGGAATTCCTTCGGAACGCGCGACAAACTGAGCGTCGGCGCTCAATCGTTCGACATTCACCGGCTCGAACTGCTGGAGAAAAAGAGTCCATGCGATCTAGCCAAACTGCCTTTTTCGCTGCGCATCCTGCTGGAAAATCTTTTGCGCTGCGAAGACGGGCGGTTCGTGCGTCCCGCGGATATTGTTGCGCTGTCAAATTGGACGCCGGGCTCGGCGGATAAAGAAGTCGCGTTCATGCCGGCGCGCGTGCTTTTGCAGGATTTTACGGGAGTGCCCGCGGTAGTCGACCTCGCTACGATGCGCGAGGCCATCAAGCGCATGGGCGGAAGCCCACGGCTCATCAATCCGCTGTTTCCCGCCGAGTTGGTGATCGATCATTCCGTGCAAGTGGATCATTACGGCGCCGCAAACGCGTTCGGCCTAAACGCCGAACTGGAATTTCAGCGCAACATTGAGCGCTACGCTTTTCTGCGCTGGGGACAGACGGCGTTTCAGAATTTCAAGGTTGTGCCGCCCGATACCGGCATCTGCCATCAAGTGAATCTCGAATACCTTGCGCGCGTGGTTTGCGCGATGCCTTCCGGCAGCCGTGTCGAGGCGTATCCCGACTCCGTTGTCGGCACGGATTCGCACACTACCATGGTGAACGCGCTTGGCGTTTTTGGCTGGGGCGTTGGAGGTATCGAGGCGGAGGCGGCGATGCTTGGCCAGCCTTCGTCGATGCTCATTCCAGATGTGGTCGGCTTCCGGCTGCATGGGAAGTTGTCGGAAGGCGCTACTGCGACGGACCTTGTGCTGATCGTAACGGAAATGTTGCGCAAAAAGGGCGTCGTCGGAAAATTTGTCGAGTTCTGCGGCACTGGGCTTTCCACTTTGAGCGTGCCGGACCGGGCGACCATCGCGAATATGGCGCCGGAATATGGCGCGACCATGGGATTTTTCCCCGTGGACGACGAAACGCTTGCGTATTTGCATTTCACGGCTCGCAAGGAAGAGCAAATCGCACTTGTCGAGGCTTACTGCAAAGAGCAAATGCTTTTCCGTACCGACGAGACTCCCGATCCGGTCTTCAGCGACAAACTGGAGCTGGATCTCAGCACAGTTGAGCCCACTGTTGCGGGGCCGAAACGGCCACAGGACCGCGTGTCGCTGCGCAACGCGAAGAGTTCGTTCACGAAAGTCGTCGAGGGAACGCCGGCTAAACACGTCGTCGTTAAAAATAACGGGGACTCGTTTGATCTTTCGAGCGGCGCGGTGGTCATTGCCGCGATTACGAGTTGCACGAACACTTCGAATCCTTCGCTCATGCTTGGAGCGGGTCTGCTGGCGAAAAAAGCAGTCGAGCGTGGCCTGCACATCAAGCCCTGGGTAAAAACCAGCCTCGCGCCCGGCTCGAAAGTGGTGACCGATTATCTTGATGCTTCAGGTTTGACGAAATATCTCGATCTGCTGAAGTTTCAACTGGTCGGATACGGCTGCACGACGTGCATCGGAAACAGCGGACCGTTGCCGGATGCGATCGGCGCGGCTATCAAGGAAAATAATCTCGTTGCGGTCGCGGTACTCAGCGGCAATCGAAACTTTGAAGGCCGCATTCATCCGCTGGTGCGCGCGAATTACCTGGCTTCGCCGCCGCTGGTTGTCGCATACGCTTTGGCGGGACGCATGGATATCGATTTGACGACCGAATCGCTCGGCACGGACACCAACGGCAAGCCCGTTTATTTACGCGAGATTTGGCCGACGCCGCAGGAGATCGAGTCCACGGTGCGTGATTCCGTGACGAGCGAAATGTACCGCAAAGAGTACGCCAATGTTTTCGAGGGCGACGCGCACTGGAAGTCCATGCCTGTGCCACAAGGCGATTTGTACCAATGGGATCCGAAATCCACATACATCAAGCTGCCACCGTATTTTGACAACATGCCGAAGACGCCTCCGGCGCTCGCGGATATTCATGGGGCGCGGGTGCTGGCTGTTTTGGGAGACAGCGTAACGACGGATCACATTTCGCCGGCGGGATCGATTCCCGCGGATTCGCCCGCGGGGAAATATTTGATTGCCAACGGCGTCAAGCCGCATGAGTTCAACTCTTATGGAGCACGGCGCGGGAATCACGAAGTTATGATGCGCGGAACGTTTGCGAATATTAGACTGCGCAATCAGCTTGCGCCCGGCACGGAAGGTTGCTGGACGCATTTTCTGCCGGGCAACGAGAAGATGACGATTTATGACGCCGCGGTGAAATATCGCGAAGGCGGAGTGCCTCTTGTCGTTCTTGCCGGGAAAGAATACGGATCAGGTTCGTCGCGTGATTGGGCAGCCAAAGGGACACGTTTGCTGGGTGTTCGCGCCGTGATTGCAGAGAGTTACGAGCGCATTCACCGCAGCAATCTCGTTGGCATGGGCGTGTTGCCGCTGGAATACAAACCCGGCGAAAATCGCGAAAGCCTTGGATTAACAGGGCAAGAAGTCTTTGAGATGGAAGGTGTTGCTTCGCTATCGCCGAAAAAGGCCATTACTGTGCGGGCCGAGTCGGACGACGGTTCCTCGAAAGCATTCACTGCCATAGCGCGCGTAGATACGCCGGAAGAAGTCTCCTACTATCATCACGGCGGCATCCTGCAATATGTTTTGCGGCAGATGCTCTAGGCTCGGATTCTCAACACACAAAACGCTTTCCGGGCGCTGCCTTTTAGACGCGCCCTTCGCGCTTTTGCGCGACCACCAAACCACGCGGCGTCGGCAGCAATAATACGGAGATCAGTCCCTCCGCTTCCAGCTTGAGCGCACCCTCACGGACCGTTTTCATTAACGAGCTCGCGTCGTGCATGAGGATGAGTCCATGCGGATTCATCTGCGGCAGGAATTTGCGCACTTCCTGTTCACGCAACGGCGCATCACTGTCGCAAAAAAGCAGGTCGATCCGGCCTTCCACCTTCATGTCCAGGCTGGATTCGTTGCGCGCGTCAATCCACTGGCCCAGACTCGACGAAGCAAAGCGCTGCTGCGCGACCGCGAACACTTTTGCGTCGTACTCGCAGGTAATGACGCGGCCAAAGCCGTTGGCTTTGAGTCCTTCTGCGATGCGCAGCGTGCTGAGCCCGGAAAAAGTCCCGGTTTCGACAATGAGCTCCGGTTTGATCGTGGTGACAATCGCTTTCAGGAAATCGAGCACTTCGACTTCGGCGCTCATCGAATCGTACATGTGCCAGCGCTCCGGGTGCGGGCATTCCGGCGTGGGACGATGATATTCCGGCTGAAGAACATCGCCGCGCGCGGCAATGTGCTCTACGATGCGGTGCTCTTTTCTCTGACCGTGGAACTGGCTTTTAAGACGCCAAAGTAACACCGCGCCAAGCAGGACGGAAACGAGGCTGGCGGTCTGCGCGTTGGACATGCCAAAAAACGAACGCGGATTGATGCGGATAAATTCGATGAGGAAGCGCGCAATGCCGGTGAGAATCAGGTAGTTGCAAAAAATCTCGCCTTTGGCTTTGGGACCTTTTAGCGATTTGGTGCCCATGTGCCAAAGGAACGCGGCAATTGCCAGCCAGATGAAAAATTCGTAGAGCGGAGTGGGATGAACGCGCTGCGTGGTTGGCACGAGCCCATTTGGAAAGCTCATGCCCCAGGGTAGCGAAGTCGGAATGCCGTAATCGCCATCGCCGGAGAGCAGGCAGCCGATGCGACCGATGGCGTAACCGACGCACGCCGCCGGCGAGCAAATATCCAGAAATTCGAGCAGCGGAATTTCTACCCAGTACGCCAAAATCACGAGCGCGATAAATCCGCCGAGAAACCCGCCAAACCAGGCAAATCCATACCGGCTGAAAAGCTGCGGCCAAGGGTTGGCGAAAAATTCATGGGGACTTTCGAGGACGTGATAGAGCCGCGCGCCGACCAGACCGGCCAGCCCGGCAATTCCGATGATCAGGAAGCCTTCATCCTTTTCGTTTCGCGTGGAAATGCTCTTGAGTTGCGACCTGCGGCGGTCGAAATCGGCCTGCAAAAGATACGCCGCGGCGAGCATGCCAACAGCGACCATCAACCCAAAGGTGGGGATGGATACTGGCCCAAGATGAAGGAAAGGGATCATGAATTTATGCGGCTCAGACTCCTTCGAAAGTATACATGACAGGCGGAGTCCGCCTGCAGTTGCCAAAGTTCAGACAAGAGCCCAGCAACAAACCGGAACCCTACTTCGCAGGCGCTACTATCACGGAGCCAGACCGACGATGAAGAATCGCGCCGAGAATTAACCAAACAGCCAAAGCGATCCATTCGGCGGTCGAGAAGTGGCCAGGGAACGCGGGCAGGAGCTTCATCAGAAGGAGGAGTAGCGAGACGCAGATACCCATCGCCGTAATGAATCGCAACCGAACGCCCGGCTCGACAAACCAAAATGAAAGGCACGCGGCAAGCCAGCCGAGCGCCGAAGCCATCGAGCCGACTTCGGTAACAGGGACAAGGATGGCGTCGCCGAGTAACAGCGCGATCAAAGTGCCCACGGTGATGCCAACCACGGCGACCGACGGCGTGCAAAATTTGGCATGAATCGTGGCGAAGCGCGGCGCCACTGTCCCTCGACGGGCATATGCAAACAGCAGGCGCGTAGAGGCGGCGAAATTTCCGTTGAAGCACTGGAAGAGCCCGAAGAGCGCCATGACCAGGATGAGTTGAACCGGCCAGTGTTTGCCGATGCCTTGCTCGAAGGCAACCGCCGTGGAAAAGTGCTTACCCAAAAGCGATTGCCAGGGCGCGATGTAGGCTACCGCAACAATGGATAGGGCGTAGAAGAGCGCGCCCACTCCGAGCGCAAGGGCGATGGCATCCATATAACTCTTGTCGCGGAAGTCCGGATTCGACTCTTCCGCGTACTTGGGGGCGGACTCGAAACCCGTAAGAAAAAACGGAACGATTTGCAGCGTGAGAAGAATCGAGAAGAACGGAGCTCCGCGAAACGCAGGGTGAAAATTAACGGGAGCGCCGCGGGCGCCGCTGATACACAGAAGTACAAAAAAGATGACCAGAATCATCGAGGACATGGCCTTCTGGAAATTGGCGCTGAGGCGGACGCCGCGATAGTTGATGGTGGCGAGGAACAGAGTCAGCGCGAACCCCAGGATGAGCCGCGGTAAAAAGACGGGCTGTCCGGCGACACGATAAAGTTCGAAGGAATCGAGCCACGGAAAAATGTACGCCGCGATTTTTCCGAGCGCGACCGCTTCCCACGGGCAGACGATGAAGTAGGCGAGCAGCATCATCCAGCCGGTGAAATAGCTGACCATCGGCGGAAAGACCTGCGCCGCATAAGCGGCTTCGCCCGCGGCGTCGGGGAGGCGCTTCACCCATTGGCCATAGACGTAGCCTACCGGCAGCAAAATGACACCGCCGATAGCGAAAGCGAGCGCCGCGCCAGCAGGGCCGCCGCGGCCAAGCCAATCGTCCATCACTACGAGCCAACCGGTGCCAATCATGGTGCCGAAAGCCAGCGCAAAATAATCGTGCAAGCGAAGTTTGCGGGCGAGGGCTGGCATCTAGAGGACACAGAGCAATTCGTAGAGAAGATTGGCGGCGAGCAACGATGTGATTTCGCCGGTGTCGTAGGGCGGCGAGACTTCCACGAGGTCGCAGCCAATGATATTGAGGCCACAAAGGGCTCGGACAAGCTCGATGATTTGAAAGCTAGTCAAGCCGCCGACTTGTGGAGTCCCGGTCCCTGGCGCGTAGGCGGGATCCACAACATCAATATCGAGCGTGACGTAAACGGGCCTGCCGCGAAAAGCGCGCAGATGACGCAGCGCAGCCGCCAAACCCTTTTTGTGAAATTCCTCGGCTGTGACCATACGGACTTTGTGGGCGCGAGCAAAGTCAAAATCATCCTCGCCATAAACCTGCCCGCGGAGTCCAACTTGAAGCACTCCGCCATCCACCAAGAGCCCTTCTTCAAAGGCGCGCCGAAATGGCGTGCCGTGCGAATACTTACTGCCGAAATACTCGTCCCACAAATCGTTGTGAGCGTCGAACTGGATCAGATGAACCGGCCCATGCTTTTTTGCGACGGCGCGCAGTATCGGCAAGCTGATGGAGTGATCGCCGCCCACGCAAACGCAGCGCGCCCCGGCTTTCAGTACTGGAGCAATACCGTGCTCAATGCGCTGAAACGTGTCTTCGATAGATAGCGGGTTCACCGGTAAATCGCCAAAATCCGCGATGCGATATTTTGCAAACGGATTGACGTGTAAAACGGGATTCCACGGCCGAATAATCGCGGACTGCACGCGAACATTCCGCGGTCCAAAGCGCGGCCCGGGACGGTACGTGGTTCCGCCATCAAAGGGCACGCCAATCAGCGCCACGTCCAACTCTTCTGGCTGCGCGATGTGTGGCAGCCGCATAAACGTCGGAATCCCCGTAAATCGCGCATAACTAAGGGCATCCAGCGGCTGGGGATGTGGTAACCGAAAGATGCGGCGGGATTTAGGTGGGGCTTTTGGCACGGCGACGCATCTTAGTTTCCGAGTCGCCCCAAGTCAACGCAACGAAAGGAGAAAGAAGCGAACAACTTGCTCTGGTTAGCCCGAAAGATGCTGTCACGTTTCATTCATCTGCCATTAATAGGAACGGCGTATTCCTAAGAAGTCCCCAAAAGCTCTGGTCCACTATCAGCCATGGCGAACGCACGTGCTTTAAACTCGGGAATCCATGCAAGGCCTTGCAATGAACCGCTTCTTGACTCTGCTTAGCGCCATGTTGGCCTCGGCGGCCCTGGCCCCCGTTGCTTTTGGTCAGTCTGCCGTGCGTCCCGCGCAGAACGCGTATGTGGAAAGCTGCGCCAGACCTCCCGAGGGCAGTAACATCTCGGAACCAGAGGATCTGCACAGCGAGAATGGCTCGCTGAGGGTGGAACTGGCATTTCGCAGCTTCCGGGAACCTTCCGGCAAGGTGCGCTACTGCTATGTCGCGAAGGACGGCAGCCAATCGCCCAATCTTCGTCTGCATCCAGGCGACACTTTGATTCTGCTCCTGAAAAACGAAGCGGGTGGTTCTTCACAATTTTCCAAATCGATAGGTCAAACCGGCGCAATGGCGGCAAAAGCGCACGCCAGCGCTGCTTCGGATCCCTCCAAACAAGACCCCTGCGTTGCCGTGTCCATTTCCATGGAGCCGGACGCGACCAACCTGCATTTTCATGGGCTTGAAATCCCGCCGGTATGCCACCAGGACGAGGTCCTAAGAACCAGCATCAAGCCTTTCGATGCTCCGTTTGAATACCGTTTCCAGATTCCATTGGACACTCCGCCTGGTCTTTATTGGTATCACCCGCACTTGCACGGGTTTAGCAAACTTCAAGTGCTGGGAGGAGCCTCCGGTGCCCTCATCGTGGAAGGCGTGGAACGCGAAGCGCAATTAGTGGCGGGACTGCCGGAGCGCGTGCTGATCATCAGAGACGAGGACTTGGTCCATCCCGACGCCGAGCCGGTCAAGACCGATTCCATGCCGCCACCGATCGTGCTAAAAGACGCCGAAGGCGACATCCTAAACACCGGGACAGGCACTGGTAAGCCCGCCAAGGACCTTTCTATCAATTTTATCCCCGTGTCGTATCCTCATTACCCGCCAGCCGTGCTGAAGATGAAGCCCGGGGCAAAAGAGCTTTGGCGCCTTCTGAACGCCTCGGCCATTACTTATCTGGACCTGCAGCTTCTGCTGAACGATAAGCAACAATTAATGGGGGTCGTGGCCCTCGACGGAGTGCCGCTTCATGAAGCGGGCAATGAGCCACTCGAGGTGGCGTGGCGAAGCCATTTGTTTATACCGCCCGGCGGGCGGGTCGAGTTTATTGTGAAAGGATTCGCCGCAGGAGCCAGGGCGAGCCTCGTGACTCGCACTGTGGATACGGGACCCGCAGGTGAAAACGACCCAACGCGGCCTTTAGCGACAATCCTCTCAACTGCGGCCGCTTCGGAGACGCAATCGCTTATTCCTCTAGTGCCGGCAACCAGCCCTGCTCCGGCGAATTCAGGGACGCTGGTCGCCTCGCTTGGGGGCACTAGTATCAATACTTCGGCTCCAGTCCACAAGAATCCGCATTGGGTCGGCAACTTTCCAGCGACGCATCAGCGCAAACTCTATTTTTCTGAAGAACCATCAGACCCCACTAACCCTAATAGTCCCACCAAGTTTTACATCACGGTGGAAGGCCAAACGCCCAAGCAGTTCGACATGCACGACTCGGAACCCAACCTAGTGGTCCAGCAGGGCGACGTTGAGGAATGGACAATCGAGAACCGCACCCGCGAACTGCACGCTTTTCACATTCACCAGATTCATTTCCAGTTGATGGAATGGAATGGCGTTCCGCTCGATGAACCTTTTCTGCGAGATACGATTAACGTTGCGTACTGGGACGGACAAAGCTCTCAGTACCCCTCCATCAAGTTGAAGATGGACTTCCGCGACCCCCACATCGTGGGCACTTTCGTCTACCACTGCCATCTCCTGGAACACGAAGACGGCGGGATGATGGGCACCGTGAGAGTTGATCCGCCGCCCAAGCATTAGCGAATCAGCTTAGAAACATGACCCTCAGTAGCCCGAGGACTGCTGCCGGGCCGAGTTTTTACTCTCCATTCACATGCGAATAACAAACGCAGCGTAAGAGTATCCGGCGGGTGTAACTTCGCGTGTTCCCTGGACGCTGCGGTTCGGCGAGTCCCACCAGGAATTGAGAAGCGTACCCCTCAGCATTCACCCAGACACAAAGGAGAGCTATGATTCATAAAGCTTTGCGCTGCCTCGCGGCCACGTTGACGGCAATTACGTTGACAGCAGCCGTGCCGACTGCTTCCTTCGGCCAGCAAGCAGAAACCACCACCCCCATCAAACACGTGGTTGTCATCTTCGACGAAAACATCTCTTTCGATCACTATTTCGGCACCTATCCCCATGCAGCAGCGAATGCAAGTGGCACTCCAGTGTTTCACGCCAAGAGCGAAACGCCGCGCGTTAACAACCTTCTCTCCGGCGGCCTGCTCGACGAGAACCCCAATACCACGCAACCGTTCCTGCTCACTCAGCCGGCTACCTGCGATGAAAACCATGGTTACAACGCCGAACAGAGCGCATTTGACAAAGGTTTGATGGACATGTTCCCGCAGCAAACCGGCTCCGGCAATGGTGTGGATGCCAACGGCAACCCCCTTCAGCCTGGTGCTTCTGGCTATTGCTTTGACGCAGGCAAAGGGACCGGGATCGTGATGGGCTATTACGACGGCAACACCGTCACTGGCATGTGGAACTACGCTCAGCACTTCGCCATGAGCGATAACTCCTACGGCACGAACTTTGGCCCTTCGAGCGTCGGCGCCATTAACGTCATTTCTGGCAACACCTGCTGCGCCACCTTGGTGCCCTTTGCCGCCAATGGCACCACTCCAGGTAATCCGAACGGAGACATCGCCGGCGATGCCACTTATGGCGCGCTGATTGGCGATCCTCGTCCCGGATATGACAATTGCCTGACGACTCCAGTGGTCGGTACGGCCAAATCCACCCGCGTAACCATGTCCGGTTTGAATATCGGCGACCTGCTGAACCAGAAGAATATTACCTGGGGCTGGTTTGCTGGTGGATTTGCCCTAACAGGCACGAACCCCGACGGAACTCCTGCTTGCGGCGCCGTGAGCACAGGCTTGGCATCTCCAGGCGGGTACAACGATTACATTCCTCACCATGAACCATTTCAGTACTACAAATCCACCGCCAATCCGAACCACTTGCCTCCGAGCGACTACTCCAAGATTGGCAAGACCGACCAGGCCAACCATCAATACGATCTGAGCCTCTTCTATACCGCGATCAACGAAGGCCGCCTCCCTGCGGTTTCTTATCTCAAGGCCAAGGGCGCATTTGATGGCCATCCCGGTTATTCCGATCCGATAGATGAGCAGACGTTTGTCGTAACGACCATCAACGCCATCATGAATAGCCCGTACTGGAAGGACACGGCGATCATCATTGCCTACGACGACTCCGACGGCTGGTATGACCACGCAATGGACCCGGTCGTCAATCAATCGAACGTCGCAGACGATGCCTTGACTGGCCCGGGAGCTTGCGGCGTCAGTTCCGCGACTGGCACAAATGGCCGCTGCGGATACGGCCCTCGCCTCCCGCTTATCGTCATTTCGCCCTACGCGAAGCACAACTACGTGGACCATCGCATTACGGACCAGTCTTCCGTGGTCCGCTTCATCGAAGACAACTGGGATCTCGGTCGCATAGGCAATGGTTCGTTTGACGTCAAAGCCGGCAGACTCAATGGCTTCTTTGACTTCGACGCTCCAGCCGCAAACCACAAGCTGATTCTCGATCCGTCTACAGGCATTCCGCTGCAACCGGATATCGATTAATCAACGGCACTTCCCAACGCAAAAGAAAAACACGGTCACTTGGGCTCGCTCCACAAAAGTGGAGCGAGCCCTTTTTCTTTCTTAAAGCCCCCATAAGCCGCGAAAACCATCCTCCGGCCCTTTGCCCCTGGCTGGCCACTTGAAACGCTGTTCTGAATCGCCCGCTCTATACTAAACTCCCACCACCATGAAATATCAAAAGCAGATCAAAGAATCCGCACGCCTTGCCGAGCCCTATTGCATCTCCAAAGGCAAAAAATTCCGCCTGAAGGATTATGACCCGGACGACACGGGCGATGTAAAAGACAAGCAGCATAGCCAAAAAATCATTGACGGCCGCGTCGGCCTCCTCAGTAGTCTCCAGGAAAAGCTCTACGCCCAGGATCGCTGGGCGCTTCTGCTCATTCTGCAAGCCATGGACGCCGCAGGCAAAGACGGTGTCGTAAAGCACGTCATGTCCGGCATAAATCCGCAAGGCTGCGACGTTCATTCCTTCAAGATGCCCAGCACCGAAGAGCTGAATCACGATTACCTGTGGCGTGCACACAGCCGCGTTCCTGAACGAGGCATGATTGGCATTTTCAACCGCTCGTATTACGAAGAAGTTCTCGTCGTGCGAGTGCACCCAACGATCCTGGAAGCTCAAAAGCTGCCAGGCGCGTTGATCACCAAACACATCTGGGAGCAACGCTACGAAGACATCAACGCGTTTGAGAGCTACTTGACGAAAAATGGCGTCGTGATCCGCAAGTTTTTTCTCCACGTCTCGAAGAAGGAACAAAAGAAACGTTTTCTGGACCGCCTTGAGGATTCGAAAAAGAACTGGAAGTTTTCCATGGCCGACGTCAAAGAACGCGGCTACTGGAAAGATTATCAGGAAGCCTACGAAGAGATGATCGAGAATACGACCACGAAGCATGCGCCCTGGTACGTGGTTCCCGCGGACAACAAATGGTACTCGCAACTGATCGTGGCCTCCGCGATCATTACCGCGCTTGAAGGGCTGAATCTCGCCTTTCCCGACGTGGACAAAGAAAAGAAGAACGAATTAGAGACCGTCCGCGAATCGCTGCTGCACGAGAAAAATTCAGCGTAGCGCCGGCCATTTGCCTCAGCAGACTCCCTTTCCTGTGAGCCCGAGTAGGCTGCCCTCGTTGCGAACCAAGCCCCCGTTTCTGCAAAGCTGAGTCGCGGGCCTATCCCTCTCCGTGTTCCATTCTGATTTAGCCAGCGACGATTGTCCCGACATGGGAATTGGCGCAACCGCGGCATCTAACGGAACGCCCATAACTTTCTTATTTTCATAGGCATAGACAGCCTGCCCGGCTCGCTCTCTGGCCTCATTCTTGCCCCTCACTCGTGGGGTTCCCTGTGTCTCGCAACATTGCCTATGACCTCGATACCATCGCGATGGCGTCGTACGTGCGTGCAACCCGCCCCTGTCCGTCCCAATACGCTATTCGCATTTTCGCCTCCGGCAGCAACACGGCTTGCTTTTCGGTTGCTCCCTTTTTTCGGGTTTCGTTGGCTTTGCTTCTCTTTTTCTTTCTCCCCGTTGCGCCTCCCCTTGTCCAGGCTCAGAACGCCGCAGCAAGCAATGAGTACCGCTCAAAGGCCAGTTTCCTGGCCGCTTTTCCCCAATTTATTGACTGGCCGGAGGTCGCCTTTCCCACTCCAAAAGCTCCGTTCCTCCTTTGCGTCATTGGCGACTTCTCCTTCGGGACATCGCTTGCCGAAACGACGCAAACCATTTCCATCCACGGCCGCCGTGTGGAACTTCGCTGGGCACATAAGGAGCAGGAGCTGCGAGCGTGCCACATTCTCTTTGTCAGCCGCTCGGAGTCCAAGAGCTACGAAAAAATCTTCAAGGCCCTTGAAGGAGCAAGCGTGCTGACCGTGGGCGAAACTCCCAATTTTCTGTCCAGCGGCGGAGCTATCGATTTTCTCATTGAGGGCGACCGGCTCCAGTTTGAGGTCAGCATGGTCGCGGCTGAAGACGCCCATCTCCGGATCAGTTCGAACATGCTCGCCCTTGCGCGCCACGTGATCGTCAGGCCGCAGCCCGCGAAAAGCCCGAAAGTCACGCAGCCTTCTCTGCGAACGATCTTTTCAACTCCGTTGCTCCACGGTGACGGCGCTCGCTAGCAGAAAGGGTCAGGTCCAACTGGGCATGAATCGCGATTCGGTTTCCGCAGTGCTCAAGGGAACGGCCCACTGTTCGGAAATTCACAAAGGAATCTGACACGATGCAAAACAAAGCAGAACATCAGGCGCAGCAGGTTTGGAATCTGGCCGAACTTCTTGCCAGAGTGGACAACGATCAGGAGCTTCTCCACGACCTGTTCGGCATTTTCAAGGAAGAGTTTTCCCGAATCAAGCCATCCCTGGAAGCAGCCGTGGCCGCCGGAGACCTGAAAAAAGCGGCCGACGTGAGCCACGCCCTCAAAGGGATGCTTGCCAATCTCGGCGCGGAGCGCGCGGCGGCGGCGGCGGCGAAGCTCGAAGAACTGGCTTCTGCCGGAAAACAAAGCGCTCTCAAAGACGCTTTGAATGTCCTGGGGCTCGAGGCTTCCACCCTTCTGCCCCAAATTGACGCGTATGCAGCGGAGGTGAGGCATTGAAGATTCTAATTGCCGACGATGAAATGCTTTCTCGCCGTCTGCTGGAAAAAACGCTGGATCGCGCCGGTTACGAGGTAGTCGTGGTGGAGAACGGCAAGCAGGCTCTCGAGAAACTTTGCCAGCCGGACGGCCCTCGTCTGGCTCTGCTGGACTGGATCATGCCAGAGTTGGACGGCCCGAGTGTCTGCCGCGCTCTGCGCAAGCGTTCCGAACAAAGCTACATCTATCTGGTTCTCTTGACCTCCAAGGGCTCCAAATTAGACACCGTTCACGGCCTCGAATCCGGAGCTGACGACTATCTTACCAAGCCTTTCAACGCTGAGGAATTGCGCGCCCGGCTCCGCGTCGGAGAGCGCATTCTCCTTCTGGAGGACCGCCTGGTCGAAGCTCGCGAGAACATGCGCTTCCGAGCCACGCATGATGCGCTGACTTCCCTGCTGAACCGCGGCGCAATCATGGACTTGCTCGGGCGCGAACTCCACCGTTCCCAGCGCGAGAAAAAATCCACAGCCATTTTGCTCGGCGACGTGGATCACTTCAAGCGCGTAAACGATACCCGGGGCCACATCGTCGGCGACGAAGTGCTCATCGAAATTGCCGCGCGGCTGCTAGGCGCCGTGCGCTCCTATGATTTCGTCGCCCGTTTCGGAGGCGAAGAATTCCTGGTGGTCTTGAATAACTGCGATCCGGCTTTTGGCCCGAACCGCGGCGAGGAAATTCGCAAACTGTTTTCATGCCGCCCGATACACACGGCGAAAGGCCCGGTCGCCGTAACCATGAGCTTCGGTCTTCTTCAGAGCGCCGATTGGGGGCCAAAACCTCTTGAGCATCTGCTGCATGCCGTGGATCTTGCGCTCTACCGGGCAAAAGGCGAAGGCCGCGACTGCCTCCGGATAGCCATGCCCGAAACAAAAGACGAGATAGCGTTCGACGAAACTCCCCATCCCGCTCGCCAGCAGAATTGAAAAGTCCGCCGCGCGTAAAATCTCTATCCCATCCGCAAACAAGTCGCCTGCACTTTACTGCTTGGATTGCTGCATCATCTGCCGCATGGCTGCGCTGGCGCCCGGCGCCCGCTTTTCCCGCCACGCCTCCAGCCGCTTACAGGTCTCTTCAATATTGAAAAACAGCTGCTGATTCTTGAACGCGGACCGCCACGTCGGCACGATCGACCTCATGCGGTCCCACACCACCCAGATCTCCCCGTTGCTCTCGAAGAACAGCTCATCATTAATCAATCCTCGATTCACGATGCTGGCCACCATGTCCCAATAGCTGATGACCATTCTTATAAACGTATTCTCCTCGCCTCCCTGCGGAAATTTCTGCACCATGTCTTCGGGACTCGTGGGATGAAAATGCTCCAGGAACCAGGCGCGCGCCTGCCGGAGCCTCGGCTCTCGCCGCATCTCGTACAGCTTCAGCATCAGATTGACTTCTTCGTACGTAACTTGGCTCATCGCGGTATCTCCTCGTTCTAATTTTCGGCTGCCGGTTTGTGTGCCTCTTGGGGGAAGGGAGAGGCACCGGCCAGCTCGATGCGCTGCGCGCTGGATAGCGGCAGGCCCTGCTTCTGGAATTCCATTTGAATGCGGCGGCGAAGTTCGCGCGATACTTCATCCTGCCGCGTGGGTGCTGTGCGCACCTGCACCCGCACCGTCGAAGCCAGGCGATCATAGGATTGCACACCCAGGATGCGCGGGCCATCCACCAGCGCCTGCGACCAGGAAGGATCGCCGCGCATTTCGGCCGCCGCGGCTTCCAGCGCTTGCATCGTTTTTTCGAGCGATAGTTCCGGCGCGATGGCGATGTCCACAAACGCCTGCGACCAGTCACGGCTCAGGTTGCTCACCGTGCGTATCTCCCCGTTGGCAATCGTCACCAGCGCCCCTCGCGCGTCGCGTACCACGGTACGCCGCAGCGTCAAGTGCTCCACGCGCCCAGTCGTGTCCCCTACCTGAATGGTATCGCCAATGACGTACTGGTCTTCAAACACAATGTAAAACCCGGTGATGACGTCGCGCACCAGATTTTGCGCGCCGAATCCTATCGCGACGCTGGCCAGTCCTGCAACCGTTAACGCCGGAAGCGGGTTGATCCCAACTTTTTCCATAACCGTCAGCAGCGCGATGACCCAGACGACCTTGCTGCCCGTGCCATAAATCAGCCCCGCCAGCGTTCGCGTCTGCTGCTCGCGCAACTGCGCCGATTTGCTCTGCGACGCCGCGTGCTTGATCATCAAGTTCGACATCGCGCGCAGAAAACGGTTCAGGATCAGCGCAACGAGGAATATGGCGACGAGGTCAAGAACCGTGCTGAGCGTGATTTCGGGCCAGTGAATGGGCAGACTGGGCATCGTTTTTTAACGGGAGGGAGAGTATAACATTGGAAGAGCGAGGATGCCCGTCGGCAAGTCGCATCCAGGGAACCACACGGCGCCGGGAGTGAGGGGAACATGTTTGACACAAGACGCAGGTTTTTGACGTTCTTGACGGCAGCCGGATCGCTGGTGATCCTGCGCGCCGTCAGTCTTAGCGGGCAGGCCAAGCCTTCGACAGGTGGGGGCCGGCCAACAGCTCCTCCAGACCCCTCCGGGGACCCTGATGAAGCATCGCCATCGAAGTCTCCAACCAAAGTAATACTCGAATCCAACGAGAAAGACATCAAAAAGAGCATCGACAAGCTGTTTCAGCTCGCCACGGACCTGAAGGAGGAAGTGGAAAAAACCGACTCCTCCAAGGTGATGTCGGTCGCCATGATCAAAAAGGCCGAAGAGATTGAACGGCTGGCTCACGACATCAAAACCCGGGCCAGGGGCTGACCCTGTCTGCGGTCCTGTCGATGAACGCGCTCTGGCGTGAAACCCAGGCAAGCGCTAGAATGGTCTCGTAGACAGCGTTCTTCGCGAAACGTGCTTCAGTTGGTTTTTGCGGAGCGCGACCACGCGCCTGTAGCTCAGATGGATAGAGCACGTGCCTCCGAAGCACGGGGTCGGGGGTTCGAACCCCTCCAGGCGCGCCACTTTCCCCTGCAATTTCTCTCTGACCACTTCTGGATTCGCTTTTACCATCATGTTCATACAGAACCTGGCGCACTGCTCTGGCATTGGCGCTGATTAATCGCGACACGGACTAATGTGCGGAGTAGTATGTTTTTCCGCCACGCACAAACGGATGCTTGCATCAAGGAGAAGCCCGATGAGAACGCGCTATTACATCTCAATCGCAGCGATCTGCACGGTGCTGTCCTGCATAGTGCTGGCAGAAGCACAAGTGCAGCAGGAAAAGGCGCCAGCGCGGCTTTACAACACTGCCAAGCAGAAACTGCGCGAGGGCAAGCAGCTTGTCGGCGCCACGATTTTCTCTCCCGACCCCAACATTTACTGCGCCACAGCAAATGCTGGATACGATTATCTCTGGATCGAGATGCAGCACAGCCCTCTTACTTATGAGGATGTAGCCAGAATGATCTGGGCCTGCCGAGGATCTTCGGCGATGCCTTTTATTCGCGTGCCGGACGCGACGGAGAGCGAT
The DNA here is from genome assembly GCA_035313865.1 of Candidatus Acidiferrum sp. Taxonomy (GTDB): domain Bacteria; phylum Acidobacteriota; class Terriglobia; order Acidiferrales; family UBA7541; genus Acidiferrum. The sequence continues at coordinate 15,799 of DATFZY010000001.1, read as the reverse complement.
ATCCAAAAAGCGACCGACATCGGCGCTGTCGGAATTATCGTTCCCACGGTGGACACGGTGGAAAAAGCTCAGGCCGCCGTGAAGTGGTCAAAATATCCCCCCGAGGGTCGTCGCAGCCAGGGCAACGGCCAGTATGGGGCTTTGTGGGGAGCCGACTACCGCCAAACAGCCAACGACAACATGGTGGTGGTTATCATGATCGAGACTCCTATCGGTGTGGAAAATGCCGAAAAAATCGCATCCGTTCCGGGCATCGATGTCATCTTCGCTGCGAGCACGGATCTGGGCAATTTTTCCGGACATCGCCAGGGCGACAAGGAGTATGAAGCCCTGGTCACGCGAATCCACGACGTAACGCTTCAGCACGGGATCAGGTTGGGAGGGCCGCAGGCCTGGAAGGGCCGCCCGGGATTCAGCTTCTTCCAGGGTCCAGGCGAAACACAACTCATCCAGGCTGGTGCGCGCGTTAACCTGTCGTCTAATCCTACCCCTACAGACGCACAGCCCAAGATCGCCCCCATCGAAGGCGATAAGCCGCAAATTTAGCTGCTGTTCCGAGTGAAACTTATGAAAAACACAATCGTCGCATTGTTCGCCAACGTTCTATTTGCCTTTGCGGTCGTCGCGGCAACTCCTGCCGACGTGACTGCGCCAATCCGTCAGTTCATCGACGGATTCAACAAGGGCGACGTAAACTCCGCTTACGCTGCGTATGCGACCGGCGACATCGTCATTGTCGACGAGTTCGCACCTCATCGCTGGGTCGGCCCTCACGCTCCTCAGGAATGGGCTGCTGACTATGAAAAGCATGCACAAGCTGCGGGTGTGACTGACGGAATTGTGAAATATGGCGCGCCCACGCGAACCGAAATCGAAGGTGACGTCGCCTACGTAGTCGTGCCCACGATTTACAACTACAAGGAACATGGCCGGCCTTTAACAGAAGAAGGACAAATGACCTTTGTTCTGCACGCAGAAGCTGGCGGCTGGAAGATCAGCGGCTGGACATGGACCGGAGTAAAACCACACCCGGCTAAGTAACCCTTGTGCTCTGAAAAAAGCTTCGATCGCCGTTGCAACATTCGTTGCGAGAGACGAAGCGATTCACCTCATTGCTAATTTGCAATTGACACCGCATGGTGCTGCCCCTAGACTGCACGGGTCATTGTGAGCGTTTCGCGATAGCATCATTTGTTGCGCGTTGCCCGCCGCGCTCACTCGCCGCACTCACTTCTATGATCGCAGATACTGAGAGGAGTTCTCCGATGATCCTTCCAGCTCGAAAGGCCACTATCACCATTTCGTGCCTGCTTCTTCTCCTGACCCTGTCCGGTGTCTCGCGCGCGCAATCCGCGGCCACCTCCACTCCCTCTGCACTTCAGGAGCGCCTGAACGAATTGGCCGCAACCTTTCCCGGAAAAGTCGGCCTCTACGTTCGCAACGTCGAAACAGGAGCGACTGTCGCCATCAATGCCGACGAAACCTATCCCATGGCCAGCACCTACAAAGTGGCCATCATGACCGAGGTTTTTCGCCAGGTGGACGCCGGAAAAATTTCTCTCGATGAGCGCGTCACGCTCAAGCAAAGCGATCTTCGCCTCGGCAGTGGTCTGTTCATGTACTTTAAGCCCGGTATCGCGCCAACAATCCACGACTTGCTACTCCTGATGATCGTCGTCAGCGACAACGAAGCCACCGACATCCTGCTCAATCGCGTCGGCGCCGCCAACGTAACCGCCACCATGAAATCTCTCGGAATCCAAAGTCTCCGCGTCGATCGCACCACGGAACAAATCATTTCCGATTGGCTGGCCGCCGGGAACCCCGTATACAAAGGCAAGACCGCCGCCGAATTGATCGCGCACCCCGAAGCCTTCCCGAGTCTGACGCAGGCACAAATGGACAAAGCCGGTCAAACGCTTACGGATGACCCGCGCGACCACACCTCTCCCCGTTCCATCGCGGAACTTCTAGAAAAAATTCTCAAGTCCGAAGCCGCCAGCGAAAAATCTTGCCAGGACATGCTCGGCATCATGCAAAAGCAGGAACATCGTGGACGCATCTCCCGCTACATGGGCGAAATGACCACCGCCACAAAGAGCGGCACCATCGGCCTCACCACCAATGATGTCGGCATCCTCTACCTGGGCAAACAGCACGTCGTCGTCACCGTCTTCACGGTGAAGGCCAGCACTCTCGTTCCAACGGTCCAAGCCGAGGATGTGATCGGCCGCATTGCCAGGACGGCCTACGACTATTTCAACGCCACCAGCGCCTCGCACTAAGCTTTTTGTGAAGAGCTATTTTTAGGCGCACGCAAGCGCTCCGGTAGATTTCTTGACGTACGCTCATTCTTATATGCGAAGACACAAAGCATCTTTGTTAATTTTGTCGTTAGCCTGTGTCGCACTTTTCTACCATCTGCCTGCCGGTAATTCTCGAGCCGCTCAAGCTTCAGCGTCCGCGCTTCCGGATAAACCGCCTACGGAAAACTCGTCAATTCCTCAATCTTCAGAAAGTCTCACTATCGCTGCAGTAGGCGACATTATCGCTGCTCAATCGTTTGCGAGCATAAAGGACGCGGAGTTTACATCCGCCATCAATATCGTCGCAAACTCCGACGTAGGTTTCGGTAATCTCGAAGGAACTCTGCTGGACATAAAACATTTCAAAGGCTATCCCGAAGCGGAAAACGGCGGTATGTGGCTCATCGGCGTCCCGCAAGTGGCTGCCGATTTACGTTCGGCCGGCTTTCGCATGCTCGCTCGCGCCAACAATCATTCCACCGAATGGGGTCGCGACGGCATGCGCGAAACCGACAAAACTCTCGACGACGCGGGAATTGCCCATGCCGGAACTGGGGAGAATCGCGCCCTCGCCCGCGCCGCATCCTTCCTCACCACTCCGAAAGGAACAATAAGCCTCGTTTCCATGGCCTCAAGCTTCACTCCCAGTTCGACCGCCAGCCCGAAGCAGCAAAATGTCCTCTCCAGGCCGGGAATGAATGCCATCCGCATGGAAGAATTTCACATTGTTAGCACAGAAATGATGGACGCTCTGCTCAAAATAAGTGCATCACAACAGGAAAGATCCGCAAGCCCCACCGCCAAAACTGCATCGAAAAAACCTACGGAGCTGTCTCTCTTCGGCGTTTCCTACCGCGTTGGCAGCAATGTTGGGGGAAGTTCATTCAAGATGAATCCGACTGACGTTGCCGAAAATCTCGCCAGCATTCGCGAAGGCAAGGCACATTCTGATTTCCTGATCGCCACAATCCACACTCACGAACCCGGCAACTGGAGCCAGCAACCGCCCGATTTCTTGATTGATCTCGCGCATCAATCTATTGACGCCGGCGCCGACGAATTCGTCGGCCATGGCCCACATCAACTGCGTGGAATCGAAATCTACAAAGGCAAACCCATCTTCTACAGCCTCGGCGATTTCATCTTTGAAGTCGAAAAGCAAACTCCAGTTCCTTTTGAAATGTACGAAGCGCTCCAGCAAGACCCGCAGAAAATCAGCGACACGCAACTCGACCAACTTTTCATCAAACGGTTTTTGAATAGCGAAATCTGGTATCAAGGCGTGATAACCGTCACTCGTATTGACCACGGCCTCCCATGCGAAATTCGCCTTCATCCAGCTGAGCTGGGCTTCGCCACCCAGGATTCCCTGCGTGGCCTCCCGCGAATTCCATCACCAGACGTCGCCGGGGCCATTCTGAAACGCCTTCAAAAAATCTCCGAGCCCTTCCACACACAAATAACCATCGAAAACAACGAGGGCATTATTCGTCTAAGCGCGAACTAAAAAATCTCCTCGCTCAACGCTTCGAGTTCTTGAAGCCGGCACCCACGTTACTCGATATCGTCCGAATCTTCTTCTTCCGTCGGCTTTGATTCGAGTGCGATTTCTGGAAGGCTCGCATCGCGAAGTTGGCGATTTAGCGCCGGAATCTCCGTAGCCTTCAAATCCTTCCACTGCTTCATAACCACCGCGAAGCTCTTCTCGTTTTCCGCCGTAGCATTCGCTTGCGCAACGGTAGGTGTGGCGTCCCCTCGTTCGAGCTCGCCATAAACCGCGCTTACCTCGCCGTTGACCCGGCCAAGCGTCGGCTTCGGCGAAGGCGGCGCGAAAAACCCGGCTCCTCCAACCAGCGCCGAAACTTTTTTGTCCAGCGCGGAAATCGCCTCCGCCAGCGCCCCGCTCGCCTGCCCCGCCAGCTTCTGCAACTGTTCATGCGCGGTCCGCGCCTCTAGTACACCTTCGGTGCTCTCCGTCATCATGTGCGCGAGCCGCTCCTGCAATTGGAACAATTGCGCCAATCCTTCTCGAGGCGTCTTCACCCGCGGATCCATTTTCACGATCAACGGCTCTGTGGATGTCTTTCCGTTCACAGTGAGTCGAACGCTGTAACTCCCCGGAAGTGCGCTAGGTCCCACCGGCAAACGCGGCGTGTCCCCAGGAATCGCCGCAATCGGATAGTCGTAACGCGTGGATAGCGGCCGAGTGTAATGCAAATCCCACACAAATCGGTGCATCCCTGCCGCCGTCGAAAGCGTTTTCGGCATACGCGTCCAATAAGGCGGGATCAATTGCTTCAAAACCTCCTCGTCCGTGGGCTCCTGCTTGTCTGTGCTCGCATAACGCCGCACAACTTTGCCTGCCGCATCCAGGATTTCCATCTTCACCGGTCCCGCAGCCGCCTGCCCTAGAAAATAATCCACAATCGCCCCGTCGGGAGGATTCAGCGCGGTAGCCTCGTCCGGCGGAATCGGCGTATCCGTATTCGTATCGCGCTTGACGCGGTACGCCGCGCCTGGCTTGAACAAGAGCGCATCCGCCTTCTGCGTCGCATCGCTGATCTGCCGCAGCGGCGTGATGTCGTCAAGCACCCAGAACGCCCGCCCGTGCGTCGCCACAATCAAGTCATTGTCATGTATCCACAAATCCCGCATCGACGAATGCGGCAAATTCAATTCAAGACTCTGCCAATGATCTCCATCATCAAACGAAACCCAAACGCTGGTCTCCGTCCCCGCAAAAAGAAGCCCCTTGCGTACAGCATCTTCGCGCACAGTATCGACGGGCGAATCAGGCAAACCACCCGTAATCAGTTTCCAGGTCTTGCCACCATCGTGCGTGCGATAAATATAAGGATGCGGATCATCAATTCGAAACCCGCTCACGGAAGCGTAAGCCGTCTCATCGTCAAAATGCGAAGCCACAAGCTGCGACACTTTGTTCCACGATTTCAGTTCTGCCGGCGAAATGTTTTTCCAATTCGCTCCACCATCGCGCGTAATCCAGATTAACCCGTCATCCGTTCCGGCCCATATCGTGTTCACGGTCTTGAACGACGGCGCCAGCGAATAAATCACCCCACGCTGTTTCTCCGCATTTGCATCTTTCGAGGCCGTAGTGCCGAGGCTGGCAGGCATCGCATTCTTCTCCCGCCCCAAATCCGGGCTAATCGTTTGCCAACTGTGCCCACTGTCCGTCGTCTTGAACAGAAAATTCATCGTCGTATACAAAATGTGCGGATCGACAGGCGAAAACATAATCGGCTGCGTCCGATCCGCGCGATATTTCGGATCAGCCACAACAACCGGCGAAACAATTTGCACGTGCCCCGTCTGCAGTGAATATTTCGAAACCTCCCTCCTCCCCGCACCATAAATAAAATCCGGATTCAAAGGGTCCGGCGCGGCATACCCGTACTCAATCACTCCAACCGGATGCCAGTCCCGAAACGTAATCTCCCCATCATTCCCCCGATTCCAAACGCACACCGACCCGCTCTCCTGCTGCCCCCCGCAAACCAAATACGGATACCCGTTGCTTGCAATCACGTGATATAGCTGCGCAGTCGCCTGGTTGTACCACGTGCTCCACGTCCGTCCGCCATTCACCGACACCTGCGCACCCTGATCGCTCACCAGCAAAATAATGTCCGGATCATTCGGATTGAACCACAAGTTCTGATAATCGTCCCCGCCGGGCGCCCCATGAAAACTAGCCCACGTTTTCCCGCCGTCCACCGATTTCATCGTCACTGTGCTCGTGCAATACACGACATCCGGATTTTTCGGATTCACCTTCGGCATCGGCAAATCCCCGCCGCCAATGCGCCCCGCAGGCCGCGGGTCCATCGTAATCCGCGTCCAGTTTTCTCCTGCGTCATCCGACCGGTAAATCCCCACTTCATTCCCTGGAACATTTTCCCCGCGCGCCCCTGCCACCGCCGCGAACAGCCGGCTGGTCTGGCTGGGCGCAATCGTCAAATTCACCTGAATCACCTTCGGCAATCCATTCGTCAACTGCTTCCAGGTCTTCCCGCCATCCGTCGACTTAAAAAGCCCTCCGCCCGTCCCCTGATACTGATTCGCATCCTCCCACGGCCCCAGCCGCAACTCCCACATTCCCGCGTACATCACATCCGGATTTGCCGGATCAATCTCCACGTCCGACCCGCCAACGTTTTCTCCCTTCGAAAGCACCTTCGTCCAATTCAACCCGCCGTCGGTCGACAAATAAATCCCGCGCTCCTCATTCGGCCCATATGGATGCCCCAGCGCCGCCGCGAACACGCGATTCGCATCGCGCGGATCAACCGCCAAAGCCGGTATCCCCTGGCTGTCCCGCAGCCCCGCAAGATGCGTCCAGGTTTTCCCTGCATCGGTCGACTTATAAATCCCGTCGCCTACAGCCAAATCCGGCCGCGCCAATCCCTCCCCGCTGCCAACATAAATAATGTTCGGATCCGAAGGCGCCACCGCAATCGCTCCCACGGCCTGCGACGGCTGCTCATCGAAGATCGGCGTCCAAGTCCGCCCGGCGTCATCCGTCTTCCAAACGCCGCCATTCACCTGCCCAACATAAAAAACGTTCGGCTGCCCGGGCACACCCGCCGACGCCCGCGTCCTTCCTCCTCGCGTCGGCCCAATCATCCGCCAGCGCAATTCCTGATACGTGCTCTCCGGATACTGCTGCGCCCCAGCCGTCTTCGCCATAAGCACCAAGCACAACACGGCAAGCGCAACTATCGAGAGTAGTTTCAAACGTTTCACGGATCACCTCAGAGAAATTTTGTGAGCGGCGCAGCAGAGACCAACCTCGCGAACACAGCGCCAGCAAAAACTATGAACCGATTCGCAAGAAAACTCAATCCGCGCACCGCCTCCTTCGTAGGGGTGGGGCTTGCCCCGCCCTTTCTCCCTTCCCAGAGCGTAAACATTGGACTGCCTCTAATCCTTGTGACCAGTCGACGCACAAGGTAAACTTTGCGCCAGCATTCTCAAACAAGCTCTTTCGGAGGTCCTCATGCCCCGCACAGTCCGCGCCGGCCTAATTCAAGCCAGCTGTGAATGGTCGCCAGAAAAATTCTCCCTGCCTCAAATCAAACAAAAAATGATGTCCAAGCACGAAGACCTGATCGTCGCCGCCGCAAAAAAGAAAGTCCAAATCCTCGGCCTCCAGGAGCTCTTCTACGGCCCCTATTTCTGCGCCGAGCAGCAAACCCGCTGGTACGAACTCACCGAGCCAGTCCCCAATGGCCCCACCGTAGCCCACATGCAAAAGCTCGCAAAAAAGTATCAAATGGTCCTCGTAGTCCCCATCTACGAAGTCGAAATGACCGGCGTCTATTTCAACACCGCCGCAGTCATCGACGCCGATGGCCGCTACCTCGGCAAATACCGCAAGCACCACATCCCCCACTGCCATCCCGGCTTCTGGGAAAAATTTTATTTCACGCCCGGCAACGCGGGCTATCCCGTGTTCGAAACGCGTTACGCCCGTGTCGGCGTCTACATCTGTTACGACCGCCACTTCCCCGAAGGCGCCCGCTGCCTCGGCCTCAACGGCGCCGAAATTGTCTACAACCCGTCCGCCACCGTCGCTGGCCTCTCCGAATATCTCTGGGAACTTGAGCAACCAGCCCACGCCGTCGCAAATCAATATTTCGTAGCCGCCATCAACCGCGTCGGCACCGAAGCTCCCTGGAACATAGGCGAATTTTACGGCAAAAGTTATTTCTGCGACCCACGCGGAAAAATCGTAGCCCAGGCCAGCCGCGACAAAGACGAACTGCTAGTCGCCGAACTAAACCTCGACGACATCCAAAAAGTCCGCGACACCTGGCAATTCTTCCGCGACCGCCGCCCCGAATCCTACGGCCAAATCACCCGCACCCGCTCCGCCAAATCCTCCGAAGCTGCCGATTAGCCACGATGACGGACACCAACTCCTTCACCTCCGGCAGCACCCGTTTCGGCCCTACGCCGCCAGTTCTTTCTAGCTCGCCACTAATCACTCGCCACTCGCCACTTCTTTCCAGTAAAAAGAAATATCCGAGCCCCACCAATGACTGACGCTAACTCCGCCGACACCATCACCACAAGCTCGCTCTACAACGAAGATTTGGCCCCCGTCCCACCAAACCGCCGCACCTGGGGCACCTATGCCTACGCCGCCCTCTGGATCTCCATGAGCGTCAACATTCCCACCTACCTGCTCGCCAGCGGAATGATTGCCGGCGGCATGAGCTGGAAGCAAGCTCTCTTCACCGTTTTCCTGGGCAATGTCCTCGTCCTGATTCCCATGCTCCTCAACGCCCACGCTGGCACGCGTTACGGCATCCCCTTCCCCGTTTTCGCCCGCGCCTCCTTCGGCGTTCTCGGCGCAAACGTCCCCGCCATCCTGCGAGCGTTAGTAGCCTGCGGCTGGTTCGGCATCCAAACCTGGATCGGCGGCGAAGCCATCAACGCCATGCTCATCGCGCTAGCCCCAGGTTGGCAGCATGTTTCCTACGGCCCCGCTCTCTGCTTCGGCTTCTTCTGGCTGCTAAACGTTGTAGTCATCCTGCGCGGCATCGAAACCATCCGCTTCCTGCAAGGCATCTCCGCACCATTCTTGCTCCTGATCGGCCTCGCCTTACTTCTCTGGGCTCGCGCAAAAGCCGGAGGCTTCGGCCCCATGCTCGCCACCCCCTCGAAATTTCAAACCTTCCCGGAATTTTTTCGCTTCTTCATCCCCTCTCTAACCGGAGTCGTAGGCTTCTGGGCCACAGTCTCTCTTAACATCCCAGACTTCACCCGTTACGCCCGCAGCCAAAAAGACCAAATCGTAGGCCAGGCCCTCGGCCTCCCTGCAACAATGACGTTCTACTCCTTCATCGGCATCGCCGTAACCTCCGCCACGCTCATCATCTTCGGCGAAGCCCTCTGGGATCCCGTCAAAGTCCTCGCCCGCCTCGGCAATCCCATCGCCGTAGTCATCGCCATGCTCGGCCTCCTCATGGCCACGCTAAACGTCAACGTTGCCGCAAACGTAGTCTCTCCAGCCAACGACTTCTCCAATCTCTCCCCGCGCCGCATCAGCTTCCGCACCGGCGGCCTAATCACCTGCGTCGTGGGCATCGCCATGCAACCGTGGAAGCTGATGTCCAGCTACGGCAGCTACATTTTTGGCTGGCTTGTCGGTTATTCCGGCTTCCTGGGTCCTATCGCCGGCGTCATGATTTGCGACTATTTCGTAATCCGCAAAAAGCTTCTCTCCACAGAAGACCTCTACCAGCGCGGCGGCGAATATGAATTCAACCACGGCGTAAACTGGCAAGCAATCGCCGCCCTGGCCGCAGGCGTGGGAGTCGCCTTCATCGGCGTCTTCATCCCGGCATTCCGAGTTTTGTACAACTACGCGTGGTTTGTTGGCTTCGCCGTCAGCTTTTTCGGCTATCTTGTTCTTATGCAGAGGTAGCACAGGCTTGCCCTGAGCTTCGAAGGGCACTCCTGCCTGTGCTCTTTTCTCCGCTTCCTTATGACGCGGCGCATTTGCGCCGCAAGCGCACCATCGATCCAAGGAGCCCCTTCATGGACTTCGGCATCACCATCAAACCCGACATCGACATCAACCGCATCATCAACCTAACCCGCCAAGCCGAATCCTCCGGCTTCTCCCACACCTGGATTTTCGACTCCCACGTAATCTGGAAAGAACCCTTCCCGATCATGACCCTGATGGCCGCCAACACAAAAACCATGCGCGTTGGCACGTGCGTCACAAACCCCGCCGTCCGCGACGTAACCGTCTCCGCCAGCCTCTTCGCCACTCTAAATCTAGTCTCGAATGGCCGCATGCAACTAGGCATAGGCCGCGGCGACAGCTCCCGCCGAGTCCTCGGCAAAAAGCCCACCACTCTCGAAAATCTGGAATCCTTCGTCCGCACCTTCCGCGACCTCAATGCCGGAAAAACCGTCGACCTCGACGGCGTCCCCACCACCTTCCCCTGGACCAACGGCAAAGTCCCCCCAGTCTGGGTCGCAGGCTACGGCCCCAAAGCCCTCCGCACCGCAGGCCGCATCGGCGACGGCGTCATCCTTCAGTTCGCCGACCCCGACCTAATCGACTGGTGCCTTAACTTCGTCCGCGAAGGCGCAAAAGAAGCCAACCGCGACTTCAGCAAAATCGAAGTAATGGCCGCCGCCCCAGTCTGGGCCTCCGCCGACCTAAAGGCCTCCCGCGAACACGTCCGCTGGTTCCCAGCCCTGGTCTCCAATCACATCGTCGATCTCATCTCGAAGTACAAGCCGGAAGAGCTCCCGGAGAGCCTCACCTCGTTTGTACGTAACCGCGGCGGCTACGACTACCTCCACCACTGCGAAGTAGGCAGCGACAACGCCGATTTCGTCTCCGACGAGGTAGTAGACCGCTTCTGCATAATCGGCCCAGTAGAAGCCCACCTCCAAAAACTAGCCCGCCTCCGCCAGGTCGGCGTAACCCAATTCAACATCTACCTAATGTGCGGCGAAGAGGAAGCCACCTTGGACACCTACGCCCGCGAAATCCTCCCTGTAGTGGCGGGCCTTTAGGCCCGCGCCTTTGTCTTCGGAGGGGCAAGATTAATCGTGGCTCCTTTGTCCGGTGTACCCCGTTTCTTAGGAACAAAAGCAGGTCGAATTTCGTTCTATACAATAAGACGATCGTGTCGGTTCAAACGTCAGACAACCATTGGAGAAAGAGAAGCCATGAAAATGAAGAGCTTAGTACGAAGCTGGCTGCCGGGCACGATTGCTGCGGCACTGATTTCACTGGTTGTTGGTGCCCCCGCGTGGGCTCAGAGCGAAAAGCGCACCGTCTTCTCACCCGCCGATTTTCATTGGCAGGCAAGCTTGAAGCCAGGGCAAACCCTGGAAGTGGTCAATACCAATGGCGAAATTGAAGCCAGCCTCGCTTCCGGGGATGCCGCGAGTGCGCAAGGCATCCTGAAAGGGAGCGGCGACGACCAGGATTTGTTTATCGAGGTCGTCGAATACTCGGACGGGGTCACAATTTGCGCCGTCTATGCAAAGGACAGAACCCCGGGCCGCTGCCATCGCGGCGGAGTCTCCTCGGAGTCCAACAACTGGTGGGGGCATAACCATCACGCCAAGCTCAATTTTGACGTGCACGTCCCGCGCGGCACACGTTTCAACGCGTCGACCACCAATGGCAGCGTTCATTGCGTGAACCTGGACAGCGTCGTAGAGGCGGCGACCACCAACGGCAATGTGGAAGTTTCCACCAGCCAGTGGGCCTCCGCGAAGACCACTAACGGTGGCGTCAGCGTGTCCATCGGCAACGCCAAGTGGAGCGGCGAGCTGGAACTGCTGACCACCAATGGCAGTGTGAACGTCACGCTCCCGGCCACCGCGGAATTCCAGGTAGACGCGGCCACCACCAATGGCGGCATCCAAACCGACTTTCCAATCACCATACAGGGAAAATTTGGCCCGAAATCTCTCTCCGGCACAGTAGGCGCCGGCGGTCGCGAACTAAAAGTAGCCACAACAAACGGCCACATCGAACTAAAGAAAAGCTAAAAGGCAGGGCGTTGCCTCTCTGGTCGCGCCCATGTAGGGTCGTCGCTTCAGCGCGTCCCCTCCTGCGGCAGGCGGGTGGAGCGCCGGGGGAGCACCTCGTGGAGCACCCTCGCCCCCTGGCTAGACCTGCAATCCCTCACGCGTTCTGTCATCCCGAGCGAAGCGAGGGATCTGCTTTTCTCTTGTAGCAGCGGGCCAGGAACTCGGGGCTATTTCAGTACAACATGTAGAAGACTGGCGGTTTCGTCCGGGGAACTTTCAGTGCCGAAATATAAAGCACCGGCTTGCTCTTGTCCGCAATACGGGCAGGTGGTTTGGTATTGCCAATCGCACGTAATTTCTTCGGTTTCAAGACGTATTGCTTGCTTGCAGTTCGCGCAGTCCACGATCATGTTTTTGGCCTCTTTCGCCACTCATGCAGTTTGATGCGCCCCCGCTGAAAGTCGTTTCAGTGTTCTCACAAATTTCATCTACTGACTCACCTCTGAGGCACTTCCAACTTCTTCAGCACGTCCCGCGCATTATCATTCTGCGGATTCAACTCCAGCGACTTCCTGTAATTCTCAATAGCCAGTCCCTTCTCGCCCTTTTTCAAGTAAGCCTCTCCAAGTGAGTCATACACATTCGCATCCTGGGGAAATTCTTCCACGTTAAGACGAAAAATCTCCATGGCCCCGCTAATATCCACTTTAGTTGTGAGGCCAGCCGCTGAAAGCTCGTTATGCCGAAGAATCGGCAGCGCACTTCCGAGTCCGTCATACGGCGTCGCCATCACATCTCGAAACCGCGGCGGCAACCCATACTGGCTATTCAACATGTGCAGCGGCCGAAAAACATTCGCCCTCATGTACTCTGCAAAGCTCTGTCCGGACCATGTAGTGGCGGTCTTTAGACCGCCACCGTCCTGCAACCCCGCTCGCCCCGAGCAAAACGAAATAAAGCGAAGCCTCTGTCACCCTGCTTGCCCTGAGGAATCTCGAAGGGCGCGAAACGAGGGATCTGCTTTTCCTTGCCCAGCCATACCACATTGTGATACTATCGCAACGTGGTATTCATCGAGTCGCGCCCATTCACCCGCAAGCTCCATTAGCTTGCCGGCGACCAGGCTGATGAGCTCCTGAGCTCGATCCAGAAAGACCTGGACAGCAAACCGGAGCGGGGCCCGACGGTCCCAGGACTCGGCGGCGTGCGAAAAGCGCGCGTCGCCAATCCAAGCCGCGGCAAAGGAAAGCGAGGCGGCTATCGCTACCTATACTTGTATTTGCAGCAAAAGCAACACATCCACCTGCTGATACTGCTCGACAAAAACGAGCAGGAGGACGCCAGCGAAGACCAGCGCAGGCAGATTCGAGAGTGGGTCGCGCAAGTCAAAAAGGATTCGGGAGACTGAATATGCCAAAAAAACTCAAAATCAACGTATTCGATGACATGCGAGAGGCGCTCCAGAGCGCAGCCGCCTACGAGCGGGGCGAAACCGTCGATCTGCGCGTCACACGCGCTCCCTCGCGCCCCAAGCCAATTTCCGCGCGCGAAATCCGCCGCATCCGCCAGTCCCTCAACGCCAGCCAACCGCTCTTCGCCATCTACCTCAACGTCAGCGCCAATGCCGTCCGCAGCTGGGAGCAAGGAACGCGCCGCCCACGCCAAGCCGCCCTGAAACTACTCGCCATCGCCAGAAAAAATCCCAAAGCCCTCCTAGTCGCCTGACGCAACCCTGAGCTTCGATCGACGTGATTTTTGCGTTGAACGATCCTAGCGTTGCGAAGCCCTAGCACACCAACCAACTGTCATTCCGAGCGAAGCCGGCGACGGCGGCCACAAGTGCGCCCACATCCTCGCCCTCGAGAACGGCAACTTCGCCGCCCAGCCCAACAACCGCATCCAGCGGTTCTGCCCCGCCTTCATCACTCCCTTCACCGATAAGCCCGGCTACCTCACCAACACCCGCATCTGGAAAGTAGAACGCGAAACCGAAACCACGCAAGCCTACTTCTACGACCCCGTTGGCCCCGCCCCCAGCCACGCCCAAGTCCAACTCCACGCCTAGGGTCTCCGCTCCGACGATCCTCTGGCGCCAAACCATAGTCTTTCTCGCACCGCGCCCAAATCAAATCGGCCAGGAGGATCACGGCACGCTTACCCTGAGCCTCGAACGGTCGCGCCTCTTGCGTTCCTCTCCTGCCATTTTCTTGCAGTGACGCAGCATACTGCGCTTGACATGCGTTACGTAACGCATTACGCTCGGACGTGATCCGGTCGATCCGCCACAAGGGCCTGAAACGCCTTTACGAACAGGACGATCATCGCGGCGTCGTGAGCCAGCATGCGGATCGGCTCCGCGACATTCTTTTTCGTTTGGACGCTTCGGCTACCGTGGCTGATATGGATCTGCCCGGATTTCGGTTGCATCCTCTCAAAGGCGAAATGAGAGGCCTTTGGGCAGTCACCGTCCGGGCGAATTGGCGGGTAACCTTTCGGTTCGCCGATGGCGACGCATGCGATGTCGATTATCTCGACTACCACTAAGGCTTCCGTCGTGAGGGAGAACAAACCATGCCAATGAAGAACCCACCGCATCCTGGCGGTTTTATCCTGCGCCAGTGTATCGAACCATTAGGCTTGACAATCACGAAAGCGGCCGCCGCTCTCGGTGTCACTCGCACGACTCTGTCCGAACTGGTCAACGGGAAGCGCGGCATCTCTCCCGAAATGGCCGTTCGCCTCTCGAAAGTCTTCGGCGGCAGCCCCGAATCCTGGCTCACACAGCAAGCTCACTATGATCTCGCGCATCTCCGCACCACGCACATCAAACTCAAACGTCTGCAATTCGCCTGAGCACCGGCCTGCAGAATCTCGGGAAGCCGCCGGCGGCGGCGGCCACAAGTGCACCCACATCCTCGCCCTCGATAACGGCAACTTCGCCGCTCAGCCCAACAACCGCATCCAGTGGTTCTGCCCCGCCTTCATCACTCCCTTCACCGATAAGCCCGACTACCTCACCAACACCCGCATCTGGAAAGTAGAACGCGAAACCGAAACCACCCAAGCCTACTTCTACGACCCCGTTGGCCCCGCCCCCAGCCACGCCCGAGTCCAACTCCACGCCAAAGGCCTCCGCACTGATGATCCTCCGCCGAAAAATCCGTAGCCGGCCCCAATCGCTGTCCCCAAAAGAACCGGTTCCTCCGTCCGGTACTTTCCGGCGAAGTGCCACAGTGATATTCTGTTCACCATTCGCATGTCCACACTCTGATGATTCGCTACCGATTGGATGATCTTGGCTGGTACCAGTTCGAATGGCTCGCCCAAGCCCTTCTAAAGGACCATCTTGGCATCGGCGTTGAGTCTTGGGGCGGACGTGGCGATCACGGTCGGGACGCTTGGTGCATGCAGGCTCTTCACTTCCCGGCAAAGCGCCGCAAGACCAAAGGGCCTTTCACATTCCAGGTAAAGTTCATCGAAAACGCCAATGCCGCAGGGGCGAAGCCATTCCCACGACTACTGGCGGCGGTGAGGGCCGAGCAGGCAAAGATTCTGCTCCGAGCTTCCCAAGGCAAGGCATATCCGCGGTGCAAACAATATGTCCTTCTAACCAACTGCGTACTTACCGCGGAGGAACGTGAAGTCCTTTCAGTGGAGATGAGCGGCGCAATTCGGGGTGTCACTACCCACTCCCTAGGCGGAAACGATTTCTGCGATTTGCTTGATTCCAATCCCTCCCTAAGGAGATCTTTTCCTCAACTTCTCTCGCTTCGGGACCTAGACACCCTTCTCGCAAGCGCCGTCAATCACGATATCGTTGAACGCAGCTCGGCAGCGATTTCGGCCGCCAGAGACGTGGCCTCTGTGTTCGTTCCGACGGACGCGTACATTCAGGCATGGGAGGTGCTGAAAAAACATCATTTTGTAGTTCTAGAAGGGCCGCCTGAGATGGG